>NZ_JBHUEL010000002.1:161149-529743 GCF_042680825.1 Sphingorhabdus buctiana | reverse complement strand
CCGCCAAAGCCGCCTGACGATGGCCCACGGCCACAGCCGAAATTACACCACCTTGACGGACGCGACCCGGGTGTAGGCCTTCGCGGGGATTTTTTTGCGCCGGGTTGGCGTTATGATGCATATGCTGGCAAATCGTGGACTGACGGTACCTATGAAATAGAATCGTTCCTCATTGATCGACTCGCTACTTCACTGAACGTGGTTCAGAATGCCAACGGTACTTTTAGCTGCGTTGCGCAAGCTTCAATTCCAAATTGTGTGGCAGCACCGGAACTAAACGCGGCATCAATTGGTGGGAATTTGTCACCCGCTTATCGCGATTACATCTTGGATAATACGATCGGCACAACATTATTCCGAGAAACCACTTTTTCATTCGGCGTCGATGGGCCTTTATTCGCCCTTCCCGGTGGTGATGCCCAAATGGCACTGGGATTGGAATATCGCAAGCAACGTATCGACGATACGCCGGACCAACAGGCCATCAATGGGAACCTTTATGGGCTAACGGCATCCGTTCCGACACGCGGCAGTGATAGCGTCAAGGAGTTCTACGGCGAACTTTATTTGCCGCTGATAGCTGACCGTCCGTTTATGGAAAATGTCAATATTAACGCGTCTGCGCGTTATACAGACTACGAATCGTATGGAAGTGACGTAACCTACAAAGTCGCTGGCGAATGGCAGTTCTTTGAAGGCATCGGCATCCGTGGCAGTTACGGCACATCATATCGAGCGCCCGCACTCGCGGAGCAATTCTTGGGAGCAACCAGTGGCTTTATTGGTGCTGGAAGTGACCCCTGCGATGCTGACAATTTCCCGCTTGATCCGAACGCATATAATACAACCCAGAGAACCCGCGCTGCAAACTGCGCAGCGATTGGAATTAACGTTGCCACATTTCAGCAAAACAACGGAATTACTGTATTTAACCGGGGTGGTGCAGAAACCGGTTTGGAGGCAGAAACTTCGACAAACTGGTCGGTAGGTGCAGTTGTAGCACCGCGTATGTCTGGTCCTGTTTCGATCAGCCTTGCTCTTGATTATTTTAACATCAAAGTCGAAAATGGTGTGTCTTCACTGGGTGGCGGTACAATTTTGAGTCGCTGCTACTCGGCAACTGATTTTAGCCCGACCGAGGGTTTTTGCCGTTTTGTTCAGCGTAATGCTAACAATGCGCTGACCGTTACTAGCGGATTCGTGAACCTGTCGACCGATGTGGTAAAAGGTTTCGAGTTCACCGGTCGCCTTGGCGCTGATCTGTTCGGAGGGCGTTTCACGTTCAACGCTAGTTTGACGAAATACACCGAGCAGTCGGATCGTTTGTTCCCTGAGGAGATACTTCTCGATTCTAATGGCACCCTCAACACACCTGATTGGGTTGGATCATTTGATGCGACTTATCGCAAGGGTGCATTCCTGTTCCGCTATGGGCTTGAATGGTTTGATGGTAGCTCCGGTACATACAAGTTGTTTTCAACAAGTCGCCAAACAGGTTTGGTCGATACTGCACTTGAGCAATCTTACCGTGACCTTTACCTGCTCGAAACTCCTGCCTATTTCCTGCATTCGGCATCGATGCAAGTCATGGCTGCAGAAGATTTCGTTGTAACGATCGGTGCACGTAACCTGTTTGATAAGAAACCTCCCCGGGTTTCTGCTGCGGTAAACACCGTCGGCAATGCTCCGCTTTACTCGGGGTACGATTACACTGGCCGTCAGTTCTTCGTTAACACGACGTTCAAGTTCTGATAAAGCCAACCCAACAAGCAAAGGGGGCTGCAAATTGCGGCCCCCTTTTTTTTAGTTTGGGTTAGAAATAAATTGAGCGTCGGTCAGCAGTAAATGCTAATTCCAGTGACGGTCGCTTCGGCTACCCATTCCAGTCAACAACTCATAAGGCGAAACACCAGACAGCTTGGCTTGAGCATCCAGATTGAACCGCATTGTGACCCAATCATTTTCCGACAGTGATGGCGCATTGCTGATGTCGAGTGTCACCAGGTCCATCGACACACGTCCAATAACGGGCAACTCCACGCCGCCCACTAACGCCGTGCCGACATTGCTCAAGGCACGAACATATCCGTCGGCATAACCGATCGCCACGGTCGCAACGCGGATATCGGATTTTGCGACATAAGTGTAATTATATCCAACCGGACTGCCGGCCGGAAGATCTCGCACCTGCAGGATGCGGGCTTCAGGATAGGCGACCTGTTGGAGACCATCCAACGCCAATCCACCATAAAGCGATATCCCTGGTCGGGTGAGATCGAAATGATAATCCGCGCCCAATGTTATTCCGCAACTATTGGCCAAGCTCCGCCGTCGAAATCCGATGTGCTGCGACATGGCTATAAAGTTGACCAATTGCGCAGCGTTTTGGCTCGTGATTTCATCGGCCGATGCAAGGTGAGACATCGCGATATCGATATCCATTCCATCAAACAGCATGGGATCATACTGCTCTGGCCCAAGCCCCAGCCTGTTCATCCCGCTGTCGAGCATGACATGGCATCGTCCGCCGCCGGATGCTCGCCACAGCGCAATCTGCGCAGGAGTATTCAGAACCGGAATAGCACCCAGTTCACGCGCTTGCACAACATCTTCCTCACAGATGCCGTTCAACACGTAAATATTCTGTGCCGGAACCAGATCGGCAATCTCCGCGGCTTCTCCCCAATGGGCGACGAAAAAATCGCGACAACCGGCAGCCCAAAGCCTGGGCGCAACCTCACGGGCGCCGAGACCATAAGCATTGGCCTTCACCGCTGCACCTGCGGCAGCGGATCCACTCAGCTCGGCCATATATTTCCAGTTGGCGACCAGCGCCGCACCATCAAGGCGCAATCGCGAAGGGGCAGGAAAGCTCAATCGAGATCCTTATCCCTGTTTTCGGGCAACCAGATCAGGCTGACGATGAATGCCATCGCAACAACGCCAATCGTATACCAAAGCCCCATGAAGGCGCCGCCAGTTTTCACGACAATATATTGCGATATGAATGGCAGGAAGCCGCCGAAATAGCCGGTACCGATATGGTAAGGTATCGACATCGAGGTGTAGCGGATTTTCGCCGGGAACATCTCGACCAATATCGCGGCTACCTGGCCATAGGTCATCGCCGACAATGCTACGAGAATGGCGACGGCCAGAATGATGATCAATGGCTTACGCTGGTCCGGATCCGACTTGTCCGGATATCCCGCTTTCTCGAGCGCAACGATATAGGCCTTGTCATCAAAACCCTTAATCTCCGCGGCACCAACCTTTAACATCAAGTCGTCACCTTCAGCTTTGGAATAGCTGATGCCGCGCTTGGAAAGGAAGTTGAGCGCCTTCGCACAATCACTTTCATGCTTGCTCGAAAACACGTTGAAGTCGCATGCTGGTGACACGAGAGTCACTGGCGCGCTTACAGTTGCTCGTGCGAGCGCCGGGTTGGCCGCATCCGCCATCATATGGAACAGCGGGAAAGTGCCAACAATCGACAAGGCATAGCCGATCAGCAGGATCTTCTTGCGACCATAATGGTCAGACAGCCAGCCTGCAGCGACATAAAGGGGGGCAGCCAGCAGCGCACCTACCGCCATATAGCCCAGTGCATCAGTTTCCGGCACGCGCGCCGTTCCCGTCAAGAAATACAAGGTGCCGAACTGCGAGGTGTAATAAATCACCGTCAAACCGGCAGCTACGCCAAACAGGGCAACAAGGATGCGCTTGACGTTACCCGGATATTGGAAGCTTTCGACAAACGGGTTTTTGGAAACCGTTCCCGCTTCCTTCATCGCCTTGAACACAGGACTTTCGGAAAGCTTGAGGCGGATCCAAAGAGAAATCGCCAATAGCAAGATAGAAATCAGGAACGGCACGCGCCATCCCCATGCTTCAAATGCCTCGGTGCTCATCGAGGTGCGCGTTACCAAAACGACGGTTACAGCGAGGAGGAAGCCGCCAGCAACCGAAGCTTGAATCCAGCTGGTATACTGCCCGCGCTTGCCCTTCGGCGCATGCTCGGCGACATAAATTGCTGCGCCGCCATATTCCCCGCCCAGTGCAAGGCCTTGCAAACAGCGCAAAATCAGGAGCAGTACGGCCGCGGTTACGCCGATCGATGCGAATGTGGGCAGGAATCCGATTGCCGCGGTCGCCCCACCCATCAGTGATATCGTGACAAGGAAGGTATATTTACGGCCAATCTTGTCCCCCAGATAACCGAACACGATCGCACCCAGCGGGCGGACGCCAAAGCCGGCACCAAAAACTGCAAGGCTCGCCAGCATTGCGGCGGTGGGGTTATCCGATGGAAAGAACAGCTTTCCGATCAAGGCACCCAATATGCCGTAGACGAAAAAGTCGTACCATTCGAACACCGTGCCCAGCGATGAAGCCGTGATCACCAGCCTGTCGCGCTTCGGATCAATCACCTCTTCAGCAGCATTTGCGCCGTTCGCCATGGGCATCCCCTTCCCGTTTTTGGTTGCTGACATTCTCTTAGTTGCAACCGCGCATCGTTCAAGCCTTGTTGCGCTTGTTTAATCGAGCGGTTAACAAAGTTTCGAGAGACGAGAAGGAGAGAGAAATGCTGACCAAGGGCGACGAGTACCCAATCCACCAGACCGCAGAGCCAATTGCCTTTTCGGGTACTGACCGAAATTTCTACGATCGTTTCTTCTTTTGCGGCTATCGCCCTGATGGTTCGGGCTATTTTGGGGCAGCCTTTGGCGTGTATCCGCACCTGAACATTGCCGATGCACATTTCTCTGTCATCCGCGATGGCACGCAACATTGCGTTCATGCTTCCCGCATCCTTGGTTTCGAACGAATGGACATGCATTGCGGTCCAATCCGCATTGAAGTGGTCGAGCCGCTAAAAACCGTTCGCCTTGTCGTGGACAATCACGAAGGCATATCCGCCGACATTACATTCGAGGTGCGCTCCGCACCGGTGCAGGAGCCGCGCTTCACACGGCGCAACGGCAGCCGGATGATGATGGACCTCACCCGCTTCACCGTGAATTGCCATGTTACCGGATGGGTCGAAGTAGACGGCAAGCGTGAAAGTTATGAAGGCGCTTATGGTACGCGCGATCGAAGCTGGGGCGTACGGCCTATCGGTGCGGCCGACCCGCAACCGGTAATCCCAGCGGCCATGCCCCAATTCTACTGGCTCTGGGCGCCTACCAACTTCCCCAATCTTTCACTCTACGCCCATGTCAACGAGGACGAAAAGGGTGAGGCCTGGAACCGACGCGCAACGCTGATGATGGATGGCGCCAATCAGGAAGGCGGCATGCATTTCCACGAAGACCGCTTCACCATGACATGGGAAAAGGGCAAACGCCATGCAACCGCGGCGCGGCTGGATGTACGCGATGATGCCCGGCGCGACCATGTGGTCACATGGGAACCCATCGATCTCTTCATGATGAAAGGGATCGGTTATGGCCATAGCGAGTGGGTGCATGGCGGCTTCAAGGGTGAATTGGCCGTGGAACGTGAAGATTTCCGTCCTGCCGATCTGGATCCGCTCTTGATGCCCCATCTGCATATCCAGCATGTTGCAAGGGCACGGCACGAAGGTGGCGGGGCAAGTTCCGAAGGCATCGGCATTGTTGAGCAGCTTGTATTCGGTCCACATGGCCCGAGCGGCTTCAAGGGGCTTAACGACGGGTATGGCGTATGAGCCTACCTGTACTTTCGCGTGACGAGATCACCGCTGAATGGTTGTCCGATATGCTCCGTCAAAAGGGGCATGACGTCCAAATCGCTGCAATCCAGGCCAAAGCAATAGGCACCGGGCAAGTTGGTGCAACCTACCGCATTGCGCTTGATTTTGAGAGCAACCCGGGCAATTTTCCGCCAACCATCGTGGCAAAACTGCCATCAAATGACGAGCTTAGCCGCACTACCGGCAAATCGCATCTGACCTATCTGCGCGAAAGCAGGTTCTACCAGACCTTTGCCGGCAAAAAGCCGATGGCGGTGCCCGATCATCTCTACATCTCCTTTGATGAGGATAGCCATGCATTCACCCTCATCATGCACGACCTGCCGGGGCATGTGCAAGGCAACCAGCTTGGCGAGCCGAGCAAAGAGGAAGCGTTACTTGCCGTTGACGCCGCCGCAAGTATCCACGCTGCCTGGTGGGGTGATCCGACGCTCGACACGCTGGATTGGCCGAATGGAACCAAGGCGGTGCCACCGCAGCTTGATAGCGATGTTTTGTTCGGGATGTTCTGGCCGGCCTTTTGTGATCGTTACGGCGATCGCGTCGACGCCAATATGCTTACTGTCGGCGAAGCATTTCTCGGCAAGCTCAACAGCAATTATGATACGCGGCAGAGCCCCCGTTGCCTGACACACAATGATTTCCGCCCCGATAACATGCTGTTCAACGTGGCTGATCCGGTAAAGCCGATTGTGATCGTCGATTGGCAGACCACTGGTGTCGGTATCGGGGTTGGCGATATTGCTTATTACACTGGCACCGCATTCGATGCAGCACACCGCCGTGAGATTGAGCCTCAATTGCTTGCTCGGTACAAAGCACAGTTGCTGGAGCGTGGTGTTCCTGATGGCGATTTGAAGCATATCGATGACGATTATTGCCGATCAGCAGTTGCGGGTTTCCTGATGGGCGTGACTGCTGCCATGGTTGTTGAACGCACCGACCGCGGCGATGACATGTTTCTCGCCATGGCACGCCGTTCGGCTGCGATGGTTCTCGATCATGGCGAGAAGGCATTACCGCAATGACGCAATTTGTTGACCTGTCGATCCCCATCACCAACGATGTGGTTTCCGATCCACCGGTGATGCGTCCGCAAATCACCTATATGACCCATGAAAATACGTGGGAGCAGATCGCAATGTTCTTCCCGGGGCTTACCCGCGAAGACCTTCCCGATGGCGAAGGCTGGGCGGTCGAAAGCCTGACGCTGAGCACGCACAATGGCACGCATATGGATGCGCCCTGGCACTTCCATTCAACAACTGACAGCGGTGCCTCCCCCGCCCCGTCGATAGACGAAGCGCCGCTAGATCTGTTTTTCCGGCCCGGGGTGAAGCTCGATTTTTCGGACAAACCGCATGGCCATGTGGTTAGCGCCGCGGAGGTAGAGGCAGAACTGTCGCGCATTGGCTATGAACTGAAACCGCTCGACATCGTGCTTATGCAGTCGGGTGCAATCTATGGCACCGAGAATTTCACCGACCAGGGCTGCGGCATGGGCGCGGAGGCGACGCTCTATTTGACCGAACGCGGCGTGAAGGTGGTCGGCACCGATGCGTGGAGTTGGGATGCACCTTTCAGCCATACGGCCAAACGCTGGGCCGAAAAGCGCGATCCATCGATCATCTGGGAAGGCCATAAGGCCGGACGCATCCAGCCTTATTACCAGATCGAGAAACTGACCAATCTTGATGCCCTGCCCCCATTCGGATGGAAGCTGAGTTGTTTCCCGGTGAAGATCGAACGAGCCAGCGCAGGGTGGATCCGCGCTGTGGCCTTGATCGACTAGAGGTTCCGGCTTGCGAGCAAATAAAGCGTCCAACCGTTCAACACCGCCAGCGTCAGCCAGGTGATGATGACCCCCAGAGAACGAGGCAATGGCGGTTTGGTGCTTACAGGCAAATAAAGCCCCCAGATATGCAGCACACGGCCAAAAAGGAACAACGCGCCAATCGCCATCAAGCCCATATGCCACGCATGGCTGAGTTCCAGAAAGGCGAGTAGCAGGATCACGATAGGCGCATGTTCGGCAAGGTTGCCATGGCTGCGGCTGGCGCTAATCAGTTTGGCGTCACCAGCGTCTCCGAATGCAGCTTGCGCGCGCATCCTCTGACGAACGGTGTCAATCGCGGTGAAGAGCAGCAATAGAGCGCAGACAGCGGCGACAAATGCTGTAACCGGAACGGGCATGTGAACTTCTCCCCCAGAAAAGAGTTATAGTTTAGCCGCTTATCGTCGGATCGCCAATCGCGGAAATGACTGGCAAGTTCGGTGCAAAGCGATATTGCAAGGGAAAGAATGATACTCGGGAGAATTAGCGCATGAGCATATCCGAAGCGACACCAGGGATGGACGCGGCGCCGGTCGATCGCGGACCGGATGACCGCGCGTTTCTGGGACATCCTAAAGGACTCGGATACCTGTCATTCGTCGAGGGCTGTGAACGCTTCTCCTATTACTCCATGCAGACACTGCTCGTGCTCTACATGGTCAAATATCTGTTGCTCCCAGAAAATATGGGCAATGTGATTGGCCTCTCCTTTCTGCAAAACAGCTATTATGGTGGGCTCGAAGGACAGCCTTTGGCCTCGGCGATTTTCGGAGATTACACCGCGCTGGTTTACCTGACCCCGATTTTGGGCGGAATAATCGCAGACCGATGGCTGGGGCGGCGCGCTACCCTGATCTGGGGGGCGCTAATCATGGCCCTCGGCCATTTCCTGATGGCGTTCGAAGGCACCTTCCTGTTTGCACTGCTCGCACTGGTGGTCGGCGTAGGTCTCTTCAAAGGCAATATCGCGAGCCAGGTTGGCGAACTGTATGATGACAAAGATCTCCGCCGGGCGATGGCGTTCCAGATTTTCTACATCGCCATCAATGTCAGCGTCATCGCGGCGCCGTTGGTATCGGGCACGCTGGGTGAAAAGGTAGGCTGGCACTGGGGCTTTGGCACTGCGGGCATTGTGATGGTTGCGGGCCTTTTCATCTACCTGGCTGCCGGGCCATGGCTACCTGCTGATAACAAACCAGCCAAAGGGGAAAAGGCCGCCTCGGTTCCGATGAGCCAAAAGGATTGGTTGCGTGTGTTGGCACTCGTCCTGCTCGTGCCGGTTCTCGCGGTTTCACTTCTCACCAACCAGGAAATCTTCAACGCCTATCTCGTCTGGGCCGACGAGCATTTTGCGCTGACCTTCATGGGAGAAACACTGCCGACGAGTTGGATGATCACCGTCGATGCAACGCTCAGCTTTTCAATGCTGGTTGCCGTTGCCGCTTTCTACAAATGGTATGGCACGAAGTGGAAAGAGCCCGATGAACTGGGCAAGATGGTAATTGGTAGCTTTTTCACCATTGGTGGCGGGCTGTGCCTGTATATCGCCGCTGTTACGCAGGGCGATGGCAAGATCGGATTGTTCTGGCCGCTAATGTTCCACCTGCTTAACAGCATCGGTTTTTCGCACATCCTGCCTGTCAGCCTGGCGCTGTTCACCAAATTGGCGCCCAAGGCAATCAACGCAACGATTATCGGGATTTACTATCTCGCCTTTTTCGCAGCCAACAAGATCGTAGGCACTATTGGCGGATGGTATTCGACGATGGATACACCCACTTTCTGGCTGGTCCATGTGGCGAGCGCAGCTGTCGGCCTTGTGGCTTTCGCCTTCTTCAAATTCGTGCTGGCGAAGCGTCTGATGGGCGACACCCAAACGGCCTGATTAATCGCTTTCCGCTTCAGCTTGCCTTTAAAGCACTGAAGCGGATGCTCGCTGAAAAGGTTTCACCGGGAGCAACAACAGGCATATCGCCTTGGTCTCTGTTCACAGAATCCGTGCGATGCGCCACGGGTTCAAAGCAGAAAAATGTCTGACCTTGCGGTACATAAAGCTGCGCGTGCGGCAAGTCCGACTCTATATCCAGGCCAAGGGCTCTACCCGCCCATGAAATCTCAGCCTCGCCATGCCAGTCGGTGTAGAGATTGTCGAAAGGCTGCTCACCAACAGGCCGGGCGAGCGCAAAATTGCGGGGGCCTTCAACTGCAGTTTCGGACACCGGCAAATCGTCATTACCATTTTCGCAAAAGCCGGAAGCCGTAAACTGCAAGCTGGCCCCTGCGCTGTCGAAATAGGGATGGTGTCCGAATGAAAGCGGCACGGCTTCGTCTGCCAGATTTCGGGCTAACAAATCCAACGTAAGACTATCAGGCCCTAGCTTGAACCGCTGCTCAGCCAAAAATGGCCAAGGCCAATCGGCATCGTCAATATGCGAATATCGTAGCACGGCAAAATCCGCTTCGCTCTCGACGACATCCCAACCATGCAACCAACCCACGCCATGGATGGAATGCGGCATTGCGATCGGATGTGGTTGCAGTCGTATTTGCCGGCCATTCCATTCGAACCGACCATTCATAATGCGGTTTGAATAGGGTACCAGCGGATAGGATGCGGCCTGCAAGGGATCGCCTTGAGACGTCGCTGCCCGCAACATGTACTGGCCGGCAACACGCCAGCTTCCAATGCTTCCACCTGCAAGAGGCAACAGGCTGCACGCGCTGTCACCCCTTGCGAGTTGGAGTATCATTCCATTTCCAGGATGATCGCATCAACCGCCAGACTGTCTCCCGCCTTGGCATTGACCGATTTGACCACACCGGATTTTTCGGCGCGCAGGATATTCTCCATCTTCATCGCCTCGACAATCGCCAGCGGTTGCCCTGCCTCCACCTTGTCGCCGACATCGACATGCACGGCAGTAATCAGGCCCGGCATCGGGCAGATCAGGAACTTGGAGAGATCTGGCGGGATCTTTTCGATCATGTGCGCCGATAGCGGTGCAATGTGCGCAGGCAAGCAGACCACGCTGTGGCTCGCTCCACGCGTCGTCATCTTGAAACCGGACCCGGATTTGCTCACCTTGACTGCCAGGCTTTCACCATTGGCAATGGCATGCACCATCCGCGCGCCGGGGGTGTAATCGGTCTGCAGTTCCATCTTTTGGCCATCGACCGTGACTTGGCCATTGTGGACGATCACGTCATGCTTCTGCTTGTCGACCGAAACCTGCCAATGGCGGATAGCGGCGAGATTATCGCCCAATTGGCCATCGATGTAGCGCGCACGTTCCGAATTGCTGGTCGCTACAACGCCCCCAATCGCGCACAATTTGCGGATCAGGTCTTCCGAAGCAGGCGCGCCCGCAAAACCATCGGGATATTCCTCGGCAATGAAGCCTGTGGTCAGCTCGCCCGAGCGGAAACGAGGATGCTGCATGATTGCGGAGACGAAATCGATATTGTGGCCGAGGCCTTCAAGTTCAAAGCGGTCAAGCGCCGCGACCTGCTTGTCCGCCGCTTCGTCACGGGTCTTGCCCCAGGTGATCAGCTTGGCGATCATCGGGTCGTAGAACATGCTGACTTCGCCGCCATCGGCAACGCCATCGTCGACGCGCACCCCATCAACGCCGCGAATATCCCCTGCCCAGCCTGGCACCGGCGGGTTGTAGCGCACGATACGGCCCGTCGACGGTAGGAAGCCGCGATAGGGATCTTCGGCATAAACGCGGTTCTCGATCGCCCAACCATCGATCTTGATGTCATCCTGCGACATGGCGAGCTTCTCGCCATAGGCAACGCGGATCATCTGTTCGACCAGGTCGATGCCGGTGATGCATTCGGTAACCGGATGCTCCACCTGAAGGCGGGTGTTCATTTCGAGGAAGTAGAAGCTCTCCCCCGTCGGGTCTGCACCCGATACAATCAGTTCGACCGTACCCGCGCTATAATAACCAACCGCCTTGGCGAGTGCGACGCATTGTACACCCATCGCTTTGCGCATCTTGGGGGTTACGAAGGGCGACGGCGCTTCCTCGACCACCTTCTGGTGGCGGCGCTGGATGCTGCATTCGCGTTCGTTGAGGTAGAGAATGTTCCCATGCTTGTCGCCGAGGATCTGGATTTCGATATGACGCGGGTTGAGGATGAATTTCTCGATGAAAACGCGGTCATCGCCAAAGCTGTTGAGGCCTTCGCGCTTCACACTCTCAAAATTCTCGCGCACTTCCTGCTCGCTATAGGCAAGCCGCATCCCCTTGCCACCGCCGCCGGCAGACGCCTTCATCATCACCGGATAGCCAATCTCGTTCGAGATGCGCACCGCATGCTCGGTATCCTCGATTTCGCCGACGAAACCGGGGACGACATTGACGCCCGCTTCCATCGCGAGCTTCTTGGATTCAATCTTGTCGCCCATCGCCGCAATCGCGTTCACCGGCGGGCCGATAAAGGCGATGCCTTCTGCCGCCAGCGCCTCGGCAAAGCTCGTGCGTTCCGACAGGAAGCCATAGCCCGGATGCACCGCTTCGGCGCCAGTTGCCTTGCACGCCTCGATAATCTTGTCGGCGATCAGATAGGACTGTGCGGCAGGCGAAGGCCCGATATGCACTGCTTCATCGGCGTCGAGCACGAACGGCGCGCGTGCATCAGCATCCGAATAGACAGCTACCGTCTGGATACCCATGCGACGGGCGGTCTTGATAACACGGCGAGCAATTTCCCCGCGGTTAGCGATGAGGATTTTTTTGAACATTATATTTCTTCCTGTGACTGCATTGGCAGCCGATCTGCTGCGTTCACATTTTCATTGAGTCTACGAAAAGTTGTCGCACTAACGCTTCGTTGCCCGGTCCGAAAAACGGGAAGAGATTTTCTTATTGGCTCTTCTGGGCCGTTGTATATGACTTCACCGAAACATTCGTCGTAGTTGAAATGGAAAAAGAGCAAGTGATCTGCTTTGGTTTCGACCAACCGGAAAGCTGCGCCGCGCGCAGTTCCACTTGCCTTTACCTGAACCGAGCGGCCATCCGGCGCGTAACCGTCTATTCCTTCATTGCTGCGTCCAGTCAGTTTTAATGCGAATAACTCAGAAGCGACAGCCTCACCTAGATCGCCAACGAGATTTCCGTCAAAAGTGAAATGGAGGTCTATCTCACTAAAATGCGCTTTCAGCTCATTTCTTGCCGCCACTAACTTGCGAACGGAAGGGGGAAGCTCAAATCTCACTCCGCTGCCTCCAACGCCTTGCAAGCCCGCAAAGGTTCCTCGGCCTCCATCGGCACCAGCCCAAGCTTCGTCATCAACGCCGCATCCTTGTCGTCACCTGCATTGGCCGCAGTCAGCAGCTTGTCGCCGGTGAAGATGCTGTTCGCGCCCGCCATGAAGCACAGCGCCTGTGTTGCCTCGCTCATGCTCTCACGGCCAGCGCTCAGGCGCACCATGCTTAGCGGCATTGTGATGCGGGCAACGGCAATGGTTCGGACGAATTCTATATCATCGATCTTGGCGAGCGGCGTATCCGCGAGCATATCGCCCAGCACGGTTCCCTTCACGGGCACCAACGCGTTTACCGGCACGCTCTCTGGATGCTGTGGCAATGTTGCCAGCGTGTGGATGAAGCCTACCCGGTCAGCGCGAGTTTCGCCCATGCCGACAATGCCGCCGCTACACACATTGATGCCCGCCTTGCGGACATGATCGAGCGTGTCGAGACGGTCCTGCATCGTGCGCGTGGTGATGATGTCGTTATAGCGCTCGGGCGACGTATCGATATTGTGGTTGTAATAATCGAGCCCCGCTTCGGCGAGCATATCGGCCTGTTTGGGCGTCAACATCCCCAGCGTCATGCAGGTTTCCATGCCCATGGCGCGCACCGATTTCACGATCTCGACAATTGCGGGCATGTCGCGATCCTTGGGGTTGCGCCAGGCAGCCCCCATGCAAAATCGCTTCGAGCCTGCATCGGCGGCTTGCGCTGCCTTTTGGAGGACCTGCTGCACTTCCATCAGCTTGGTGGCCTCGACGCCGCTGTCGGCCTTCACCGACTGGCTGCAATAACCGCAATCTTCAGGGCAGCCGCCGGTCTTGATGCTGAGCAGGGTACATAACTGGATCTGCCCAACCGCATGGTGCGCGCGGTGCACGGTTGCAGCCTGAAAGACCAGCTCATCAAAAGGCAGGTCGAACAGTGCGGCGATTTCTTCGCGCGTCCAATCGGTACGAATGGTCACGCGGCTTCTCCCAATGGCGGCATGTTGTGACCGAGCAGAGTGAGCACATCTGCAGCGCATTCGACGACATTGCTGCCCGGGCCGTAAATGCCCTGAACCCCTGCATCGCGGAGGAAATCATAATCCTGCGGCGGGATGACACCGCCGGCGATTACCTTGATGTCGCTGCGGCCATTTTCGCGCAGGCGGTTGATCAGTTCGGGGATAAGCGTCTTGTGCCCGGCGGCAAGGCTCGAAGCGCCGACAATGTCGACATTCTCGCTCAATGCCAGCACCACCGTCTCTTCGGGTGTCTGGAACAGCGGGCCGGACACCACGTCGAAGCCCATATCGGCAAAGGCCGAGGCGATGACATTCGCCCCGCGATCATGCCCGTCCTGCCCCATCTTAGCGACGAGAAGCTTGGGCTTGCGACCAAGGCGGCGTTCAACAGCGGCGACGCCTTCCAACACCTGATTGTAGCGCGCGTCGCCTTCATAGGCCGCGCCGTAAATGCCCTTCACCGGGGTTGGCGTAGTGCCATGACGGCCAAAGACCGCCTCCATGGCATCCGAAATTTCGCCCAGCGTCGCGCGTTCACGGGCCGCTTCGACGGCAAGTTCAAGGAGGTTGCCCTTCCCCTTCGCAGCTTCGGTCAGCGCAGCCAGCGCAGCACGGCATTTGGCTTCATCGCGCGTCTCGCGAACGCGCTTCAGGCGCGCAATCTGGCCTTCGCGAACTGCGTGGTTATCCACTTCCAGCGTTTCGAGCTGGTCTTCGCTGGCGAGGCGGTATTTGTTGACGCCGACGATCACATCCTCGCCCCGGTCAACACGGGCCTGGCGCGCGGCAGCAGCCTCCTCGATCATCGCCTTGGGCCAACCTGCGGCGACCGCCTTGGCCATGCCGCCTTCGGCTTCGACGCGCTCGATAATCTCCCACGCCTTGTCGACCAGTTCCTGCGTCAGCGCCTCGATATAGTAGGACCCACCCAGCGGATCGACGACATTGCACATGCCGGTTTCTTCCTGGATCACGATCTGCGTGTTGCGCGCGATGCGTGCGGAGAAATCGGTGGGTAGCGCAATCGCCTCATCAAGCGCGTTTGTGTGGAGCGACTGGGTACCACCCAGCATCGCAGCCATCGCTTCGATCGTGGTGCGGATGACGTTGTTATAGGGGTCCTGCTCCTGCAGCGACACACCTGACGTCTGGCAATGAGTGCGCAGCATCTTCGAACGTTCGTCCTGCGCGCCCAGCTTGGTCATCACCCGGTGCCAAAGCACGCGTGCTGCGCGCAATTTGGCAACTTCCATGAAGAAGTTCATGCCGATGGCGAAAAAGAAGCTCAGGCGGCCTGCGAACTTGTCGATATCGAGGCCCGACGCGACGCCATATTTCACATATTCCATGCCGTCGGCGATGGTGAAGGCGAGTTCCTGCACCTGCGTCGCCCCAGCCTCCTGCATGTGATAGCCGGAGATCGAGATGCTGTTGAATTTGGGCATGTTCGCCGAAGTGTAGGCAAAAATGTCCGAGATGATCCGCATGCTTGGTTCGGGCGGGTAGATGTAGGTGTTGCGAACCATGAACTCTTTGAGGATGTCGTTCTGGATGGTTCCGTCGAGCTGCTCGGTCGGAACGCCCTGTTCCTGACCCGCCACGATGAAGAAGGCGAGGATCGGTATCACCGCACCATTCATCGTCATCGAAACCGACATCTGGTCGAGCGGGATGCCGTCGAACAGGATTTTCATATCCTCAACGCTGTCGATCGCCACACCCGCCTTGCCGACATCGCCGACAACGCGCGGGTGATCCGAGTCATAGCCACGGTGGGTGGCAAGGTCGAAAGCCACCGAAAGGCCCTTTTGCCCGGCAGCAAGGTTGCGGCGATAAAAGGCGTTCGATTCCTCAGCGGTCGAAAAGCCTGCATATTGGCGGATTGTCCAAGGCCGACCTGCATACATCGACGCACGCACACCGCGGGTGAATGGCGCGAAACCAGGCAGACCCGGATCGGCCGTCACATCCTCTGCCGTATAAAGCGGCTTCACGGCAATCCCTTCGGGCGTGTGCCAAGTCAGGTCTTTGCCTTTGACCTCTTTTGCGGCGGCGGTCTGCCAATCGGACAGGCTGTTCTTACTCATCAATGCACCATTCAAGCTGCGGCACTGGGCCGGGCGGATACGCGCGCATGCCAAGCGCGCAAGGAAGTGAGATCGCCCGACATGGCGATGCCAATGAAACTGGCGAAATCGACCGTGGTCAAAAGCAATATGTCGGCAATTGTATATTCGTCGGTGGCGATAAACTCGCGACCCTGCAAAGCCGTATCGAAAAAACGCATGGCTTCATCCGCGCGTGGCCGGTTGGCTTCGCCCCATTCGGTATTGCGGCCTGGCAAGCGGGCGGTGAACGGATGGGTATGCACCCAGACCGCGCCCACCGGTGGCATCAGGATCATTTCAACACGGCGGCTCCACATTTCGACCAAGGCCTGCTCGCGCGGATCGCGACCGAACAAAGGCGGTTCGGGATGCATGCCTTCGAGATAGCGGCAAATGGCAACGCTTTCGGCAATCACCGTCCCGTCATCGAGTTGCAATGCGGGGGTTTGGCCGCGCGGGTTCAATGCCAGAAATTCGTCGGACTTATGCTCGCGATCGGGGATTGAGAGGTCGCGCGTGGGTAGCGCGATCCCCTTCTCCGCCGCAAAAATGCGGACCCGCCGCGGGTTAGGCGCCGGATTAGGGCTGTTATAGAACAGCATCAACGTCCCTTGAATTCAGCCTTGCGCTTTTGCAGGAAAGCAAGGCCGCCTTCGCGGGCATCCTCGCTTGCTCCGGCAACGCGCTGGCCTTCAGCTTCGGCGAGCAGCACTTGCGACAGATTGCCGTCGAGCGCGGTCTGGATGTTCGCCTTCATCGTCGAATAGGAAACGGTCGGCCCTTCGGACAGCTTGGTGGCCAGCGCCATGGCTTCATCCATCAGGGCAGCATCGTCGACCGCCTTGTAAATCAGGCCCCAATCCTCCGCCTGCTCCGCGCCGATTTTTTCACCGAGCATCATCATGCGGGTCGCGCGGGCACGGCCAATCGCGCGGGCGAGAAGCCAGGTCGAACCGCCATCGGGCACGAGGCCAATATTGACGAAGGCCTGCAGGAAATAGGCGCTCTTTGCCGCCAGCACGAAATCGCCTGCAAGAGCGATCGAGCAGCCGACACCCGCAGCAGCACCATTGACCGCTGTGATGACTGGCACCGGGCAGCGCAGGATCTGCGTGATCAAGGGGTTATAGTAATTTTGGAGCGCACGGTGGCTGCCGCCCTTTTGCTGGATCGGGCTGACTTCGCCGCGTGCCGCAAGGTCCGCGCCCGAGCAAAAGCCTTTGCCTGCGCCGGTGATAAGCACCGCACGCGCACCGTCGAGGTCGTAAAAGGCAGCGCCCAGTTCCTCAGCCAACGGGATCGATGCCGCATTCAAACGGTCGGGGCGGTTCAGCGTGATTACCAGAACGTCGCCTTTGCGTTCGGTCAGGATGGTTTCGTAAGTCATTGTCTCTCCATTTCCTCTCTCAAATCTCAATGCGCCTCTTTTGGCGTCTCCATGATTTCGGTCAGCACCCCGCCCATATCCTTGGGATGCACAAAGAAGATCAGCGTGCCATGCGCGCCGATGCGCGGTTCACCCAGCACACGTTTGCCCATCGCCTCGAACTCGGCCTTAGCGACATGGATATCAGGCACCTCGTAACAGACATGGTGCTGCCCGCCCTGCGGGTTCTTCTCAAGGTAACCGGCGATGCTGGTGTTGCCGGGAAGCGGCTCGATCAACTCGATCTGCGTGCCGTTGAGCGCCCCGTTTGCACCCGGCGTATCGACAAAGCACACCTTCACCCCCTGCTCGGGCAGGTCAAACGGTTCATGGATTTTCGCCGCGCCCATCACATCACGGTAAAAAACGATGCTATCCGCAATGCAGGGCGTTGCGACGCCGATATGATTGAGACGGCCTAGTTTCATTCGATCATTCCATTCATAAACCAGTAGCTAATTGTGCAAACCATGCTGATTGCAATGCCCGAGTTCAAAACTGTAATTCCCCAAAAATTGGCTGGATTTTCAATTCGATCAAACTCTTCAAATTCGATAAATGCGATTGGAATTCGGGTAAATCCGTCACGCAGACCTTTCGTTGCAGTGTAGCCGAACACGAATGCAATGCCGAGGAGCACCAACACTGCGTAACGGTCAATCATCACAACGGAATGTTATCGTGCTTCTTCCAAGGGTTCTCCAACTGCTTGTTGCGCAGTTTGCGAAGCCCCAGCGCAATTCGCCGCCGCGTCGAATGCGGGTGGATCACCTCGTCGATGAAGCCCTTGCTTGCAGCGACGAAGGGGTTTGCGAAGCGGTCTTCATATTCCTTGGTGCGCTCGGCGATTTTTTCGGGGTCGCCAATGTCGCTGCGGAAGATGATTTCCACCGCGCCCTTCGCGCCCATCACCGCGATTTCGGCGGTGGGCCAGGCATAGTTCAAATCGCCGCGCAGATGCTTTGACGCCATCACGTCATACGCGCCGCCATAGGCCTTACGGGTGATGACGGTGATCTTGGGAACTGTCGCCTCGGCATAGGCGAAAAGCAGCTTCGCACCATGTTTGATGATGCCATTATATTCCTGCGCGGTGCCGGGAAGGAAGCCGGGCACGTCAACAAAGGTGATGATCGGAATGTCAAAGGCATCGCAGAAGCGGACGAAGCGCCCTGCCTTTTTCGAACTGTTGATATCGAGCACGCCCGCCAGCACCAAAGGCTGGTTGGCAACGATACCCACGGTGCGTCCCTCGATCCGGCCAAAGCCGATAACGATATTGCCCGCATAGCCCGGTTGCAGTTCAAAGAAATCGCCTTCGTCGACCACCTTGGTGATCAGTTCCTTGATGTCATAGGGAACGGTCGCGCTAGCCGGTATCAGCGTATCGAGGCTGGGCTCGATACGATCCCATGGATCGTCGGTGGGCCGTTCGGGAACGCCGCTGCGGTTGTTTTCCGGCAGCAAGTCAAAGAAATCGCGCACTGCGAGCAGCGCTTCGATATCATTCTCGAATGCATTATCGGCCACGCCCGATTTTGTGGTGTGCGTCACCGCACCTCCCAATTCTTCCTGCGTGACGACTTCGTTGGTCACGGTCTTCACAACATCGGGGCCAGTGACGAACATGTAGCTCGAATCCTTCACCATGAAGATGAAGTCTGTCATCGCTGGCGAATAGACGGCACCACCTGCGCAAGGCCCCATGATCACGCTGATCTGCGGCACCACACCACTGGCCAGCACATTGCGCTGGAACACCTCGGCATAGCCGCCGAGCGACGCCACACCTTCCTGGATGCGCGCACCGCCGCTGTCGTTAAGGCCGATAACCGGAGCGCCGACCTTCATCGCCATATCCATCACCTTGCACATTTTCTGTGCAAAGCGTTCGGAAAGCGAACCACCGAAGACGGTGAAATCCTGGCTGAAGACATAGACCAGACGGCCATTGATCGTGCCGCTGCCGGTGACCACACCATCGCCGGGGATCTTCTGCTCCTCCATGCCGAAGTCGGTGCAGTTATGTTCGACATACATGTCGATCTCTTCAAAGCTGCCCTCATCCAACAGGATCGACAGGCGTTCGCGTGCAGTCAGGCGGCCTTTGGCATGCTGCGCATCTATGCGCTTTTGCCCGCCACCCAGCATCGCTTGCGCGCGGCGCTTCTCCATTTCGGCGATATTTGCGGACATATACTCCCCCGAAAATTCAACAAAGCATGTGCTCAACCCGATTTTTGAGGTCATGTCCAATGTGAAATTGCAAAGTTGCAAAGTTGCAGTTTGCAAAGTAGTGAATTTGCAGGAAACAGGAGACTGCACATGTCGAAGCGCAGGGTTTTTGCTGGCGATAAACTCAAATCGCTCCGCGCCGAACATGGCCTGCGTCAGGCGGAACTGGCTGAGAAACTGGGTATTTCGGTATCCTATCTTTCGCAGATCGAACATGACGATCGGCCTTTGACCCCTGCTTTGTTGGAAATGCTTTCGCGCAACTTCCCGCTAGACTGGAATGTCGATGAAGGCGATGCCGCCACGCGCCGCTTTGCAGCCCTGCGCGAAGCAGCAGCCGATCCTCTATTTCCCAACCCGCTCTCGCCCGAGCAACTGGCACGAATTTCGGAACAACAGCCAGCGCTCGCAGACCAGTTCATTGCATTGCACCAGGCCTATCTACATGCTGGGCAACGCCTGCAAATCGTCGATGAGGCTTTATCGAACGACACGGCAGGCGGATCCCGATTGCCGTGGGAGGAAGTGCGAGACTGGTTCCACAATTCAGGAAATTATGTCGATATTCTCGACCGTGCCGCAGAGGCACTGGGCGATAAGCTCCGCGGAGCACAACTAACCCCGGACGTAACGGCACTCGAACAGCACATCCGTAGCGCACTTTCGATTTCACTGATCTACTCACAACATGCCGGCCTGCGTGATTTTGACCCACAAATGGGCCATCTGGTGATCGACCAAAGCCAGCCCGCCGAGAGCCGCCGTTTCCAGTTGGCGCACCAATTGGCCGCGACTGCCTTACGCAGCGAAATCAGCCAGGTTGTTGAGGGCGCAAAGTTACGTGCCGCGGCGTCGCGCCAATTGCTCTCAGTCGGCCTCGCCAATTACGCGGCAGGCGCGATCCTGATGCCCTACCGGCGTTTTCGCGAAGAAGCGCGCGCGGTGCGACACGATATCGACCGGCTATGCCAAGCCTTTAATGTCAGCTTTGAGCAAGCTTGCCACCGACTGTCGACGCTGCAACGCCCCAATGCGCGCGGCGTGCCCTTCTTCTTTTGCCGGGTCGATATGGCGGGCAATATCACCAAGCGGCACAGCGCCACGCGGCTGCAGTTTGCCCGCTTTGGTGGCGCCTGCCCTTTATGGATTGTGCACGAAGCAGTGGCGATACCTGACCGCATCCTCGTCCAGCTCGCCGAAACACCCGATGGCGTGCGCTATGTCTCAATGGCCAAGGGATTGGTGAAGCCGTCGGGCAGCTATGACCGCGCCCCACGCCGTTACGCCGTCGCGCTGGGCTGTGAAATCGACCATGCACGCGAATTCATCTACGCCGACGGGCTCGACTTAACCGGGCGCAACGCTACAAAAATCGGTATCAGTTGCCGCCTTTGTCCACGCCCCGACTGCGACCAGCGCGCTTTCCCACCCAGCGACCGCGAAATCATCGTCGATCCCGATCGTCGCAGTGTGGTGCCTTACCGGATCGGTTAGCTTTTCACCAAACCCAAGCGGATCATGTCGCGCGCGGTATCAAGGATGCTTTCCTTGGGATCGCGGGTTTGCCAGCCCAATACATCTTTCGCATGCTGCGCAGACGTATCGCGGACATTGTCGAGTTCACCGACGACCTGACGGATTACCGGGTCGAAAAGGGCCGATAGCCGGACAAGGAAATTGGGCAGCTTGCGCGACGGCACTTTCCGGCCATCTGGCCCAAGGCCCTTTTTCATGATGGCTGCCACATCGCGCATCCATAAGAACGGACCTGCGGCAACGAAGCGCTCGCCGGCCATGTTCGGCGCGGTGAGGCAGCGAACGTGGAGGTCAGCAACATCGCGCACATCGACAACCGAAAAGCCGAGATTGGGCAAGCCAGGCAGTGAACCATCGAGCAGTTTCTTGATCGCCTCAAGCGACGTGGAAAAATCCGCGGCGAGCAATGGGCCGAGTACGAGCGATGGATTGATCGTCACAAATTCCATCTCCGGCGCATTGGCCGCCACCCAATCGCGCGCCGCTCTTTCGGCAATGGTTTTGGACTTCACATAGGCATAGGCATCGGGGCTGTTAACATCGGTCCAATCAGCCTCGGTGAAATGCTGTTTTCCCTTGCCATGCCCATAAGCAATTGCGGCAACCGACGAGGTCATCACAAAGCGCTTTATCCCCGCAGCATGGGCAAAACGAAGTGCCCGGAGTGCGCCTTCACGCGCAGGAACGATCAGCTCATCGTTACTTTTCGGCGCATTCGACGGAAGCGGAGATGCGACATGCGCGACATGGGTGCATCCTGCCATAGCTTCTGCCCAGCCATCATCGCTCATTAAATCGGCGGCAAAGAATTTGAGTTTGCTGTTATCGACGCCAAGCCATCCGCGCACCTCTTCCTCACGCGCGAGATTTCGGATGCTCGTATGAACCGTCCAGCCCTCGGCAATCAGTTGCTTGATGAGGAAGCCCGCGATGTAGCCGCTACCGCCCGATACAAAAACCTGTCCCGCCATCTGCCATCTCCTCTATACGGAGATTTAGCAGATAGGTTGCAACCTGCAACCAGATTTATTTCATCAGAACAAGCTCTTCCGCCATACTGGGATGAAGTGCCACAGTATCATCAAATGCCTGTTTGGTGAGCCCCGCCTTTACGGCGATAGCGGCAGCTTGCAGGATTTCGGCGCTGTCCGGGCCGATCAGGTGCAGCCCCACAACCTTGTCGGTCTTTCCATCAACGATCATCTTGTACAGTGCGCGTTCGTTGCGCCCCGCGAGGACATTTTTCATGGCTCGGAAATCGCTTTTATAGACTTTGACATCGCCAAGCGTCGCCCGGGCCTCTTCCTCAGTCAAGCCGACGCCAGCGATTGGAGGATTTGAGAATACCGCTGTTGGAATGGCCCCATAGTCGATTGTCCGCGGATTTTTGCCGAACACGGTGTCGGCAAAGGCGTGACCTTCGCGAATGGCAACCGGCGTCAGTTGCACCCGGTTTGTGACATCGCCGACGGCAAAAACTCCGGCCACATTGGTCCGATTATATTCGTCGACAATTACGGCGCCGTCTTTATCGAGCGCAACGCCAAGTGCCTCCAGACCCAGATCCTTAGTCTTGGGAACACGTCCAATGGCGAACAGCACCAAGTCGGTTTCGACATCGGCACCATCGCCACTTTCGACCATAAACGAACCGTCAGCCTGTTGGCGTATGGCGGGACATTTGAAGTTGAACCTGATGTCGATGCCCTTTTCTCGGCTGATTCCTACTAGTTTTTCGACAATTTCCTGATCATAGCTGCGCAGCATCTTGTCGCCACGTGTCACCAGCGTCACTTCAACACCCAGTTCATTGAAGATGCCTGCAAATTCATTGGCGATATAGCCTGCCCCCGCAATCACCGCGCGTTTGGGGAGTTGTTGGAGATGGAACACCTCATTGGAGGTGATGCCAAATTCCGCGCCTGGAATATCCGGTATCGAGGGCCAAGCACCGGTTGCAATCAGGATATTGGCCGCGCTGACCTCCGTGCCGTCCGCCAGGCGGACCAAGTTCGGCCCGGCAATTACCGCACGTTGGCGGAAAATCTCCACCTTCGCATTGCCCAGTGTCTGGCCGTACAGCCCTTCGAGCCGATCGACTTCGGACGCAACATTGTCGCGCAGCGTTGGCCAGTCAAAGGTCGCACCGGTGGTATTCCAACCAAAACGCTGCGCATCGGCCAAGTCTTCGGCAAAGTGCGAACCATAAACGAGCAGCTTCTTGGGAACACAGCCACGAATGACGCAGGTGCCACCAACGCGATACTCCTCTGCGACTGCTACCCTTGCGCCGTGCGACGAAGCAATGCGCGCGGCACGCACGCCGCCTGAACCCGCACCAATGACAAACAAGTCGTAATCAAATGCCATATTTCATTCCTTTGCGTGCCATATGGCAACGCGAGGCAGAAATGCCAATCGAAAATGCTGTTTGGCCTGATAGGCTTGATTGTTACAATCCGGCTGCGGCGATCAAGGCAGAGGTTGATGGATCAAAACCATCAGGCCCATTTTCCGCTATGCCGCGCGCGATTTCCTTGCCCAGTTCCACGCCGAACTGGTCGAATGGGTTGATCCCCAGCAATACCGCATTTGCAAAGGTGCGATGCTCATAAAAGGCAATAAGGGCACCAACGGCTGACGGCGTGACGTCGTCTAGCAGGATCGTGGTCGAAGGCCGGTTGCCGGCATAGCTCCGCGCCTTGTCTGCACTATCCCGTCCCCGCATCAATGCTGCGCCCTGCGCGAAACAATTGATGAGCAAGGTTTCATGATGCGCCGGATCGAAATCATGCCCCGGGGTCTTGCTGGCGATGAATTCCACCGGGATGGTATGTGTGCCCTGGTGCAGCAACTGGAAAACCGCGTGCTGGGCATCGGTGCCAACGCCGCCCCACGTCACCGGAGCGGTAGGGCGATCCAACTGCTTGCCATCGGCGGTTACCGATTTGCCATTAGATTCCATCTCAAGCTGCTGGAGATAGTCGGGCAACAACCTCAAGCGTTCATCATAAGCGAAAACCGCGCGGGTCTGGCACTTTCGCGCTTGCGCATAATACAGATCCGCAAATGCAGCTTGTACTGGAGCATTCTGCGCCAGCGGCGCGGAGCGGAAATGGCGATCCATTTCCGCAGCCCCTTCAAGCAGCTCCTCAAACGCAGCCCAGCCCAAAGCCGCCGCAACCGGAAAGCCGATTGAGCACCAAAGCGAGTAGCGCCCACCGACGCTCTCTGCAAAAGGCAGGATGCGGCTTTGATCGACGCCCCATTCCATCGCCTTTTCGGGCGCTGCAGTCAGCGCGATGACCTGTCCATAGGGGTCTTCAACGCCGCCATCGCGTAACCATTCGAGTGCGCTTTCCGCGTTCATCAGCGTTTCTGTGGTTGTGAAGGTCTTGGAAGCAACCGCAACCAGTGTCGCCTTGGGGTCCATATCCTTGATTGCTTCGGCGAGTGCGGTCGCGTCGACATTGGAAACGACCTTTGTGTCGAAACGCAAACCATCGCGTCCGAGGGCATCGATGAGCAGCTTCGGGCCAAGCGCTGAACCGCCAATACCGATATGCAGGATATGATTGATCTCGCCAAATGCGCCCGCTTCGATCACTTCGATCAGCCCGCGCATCCGGTTTTGCAGCGCCTTTGCCTGTACCACATCATCTGCCGAACCATTGCCGCGTTCGGCAGCATGGGTGGCGGCCCGACCTTCGGTTGTGTTGATCACCGCGCCCGAAAACAGCTTCTCACGGGCTCCATCGATGTCCATCGCAGTTGCCAGTTCTGCAAAGACCGCCTGCAAATCAGCATCCAGATGGGTCTTTGAAAAATCGAAACGCAGTCCCGATTGCGAAATAGTCATCATGTCGACGCGCGTCGCATCCTCATCGAACAATGCTTCCAAAGTCTTGGCAGGCATGTTTTCGATGGCAGCCCATATATTTGCGGTCATTGTATTTTCCTTGGAACGGAGAATCTCGGCACTGGCCAATAGCGCGGACGCTTATTAGAAGGCCAGTGCCGTAACATCGGCAAATGCATGAAATCGAATGTCGGGGCATCGCAATTGACTGAAACCACAGAGACCCAAAATGCCGATGCCGGCAAAAGCAACGCCTCCGAATGGCGCGAATATGGGCTTTTCCTGCTGAAGCTGGCGGCTTTGGTCCTGATTTTCCGCAGCTTTATCTTTGCACCTTTCAACATTCCGTCGGAATCGATGCATCCGCGCCTCTTGATTGGCGATTACCTGCTCGTTTCCAAATGGCCCTACGGCATTTCTCGCTATAGCTTCCCGCTGTCACCGGAAGTTTTCGAGGGAAGGGTGTTCGGCCAATTGCCCGCGCGCGGTGATGTGGTTGTGGTGCGTGCGCCAGGCGATGCCAATGTCGATTATATCAAACGTGTAATCGGCCTTCCCGGCGATGTCGTGCAGATGCGTGCCGGCATTTTGGAGATCAACGGCAAGCCTGTGAAGAAAGAACGGGTTGGCGATTTTGTCACCCCGGTCACTCAGGGGATGCGCGATGCGGCGGCGCTGGAAGGGACAGCCTATCCGTGCTGGAAACCTGAATATGAGCAGCCAGCCAGCGGTGGCGGAACCGAGTGTCGCTATCCGCAATATCGCGAAACGCTACCCGAGGGGAAAAGCTATCTCTCGCTCGATATCGAACCTTATCAAAAAGGCGATGACACCGATCCGATCATAGTGCCGGAAAACCAGTTGCTGTTGATGGGCGATAATCGCGATCGCAGCGCCGATAGCCGCTATCCCGCAGATGGCATTTGGCTTGGGCTTGTCCCCACAGAAAACCTTATAGGCCGCGCGCAATTCGTCGTTTTTTCGACCGATGGCTCTGCCCGTTGGTTGCTCCCATGGACTTGGTTCTCCGCAGCGCGCTGGGATCGCATCGGCAAAGGCTTTTGACCTTGCCTGACCTTTCAACCTGGCTTGAGGATATCGTAGGCGCATCGCCCACCGACTTGCGACTGTTCGAACAGGCGCTGACCCATGGCAGCACGGGTGCGGCGCACTACCAGCGGCTCGAATTTTTGGGGGACCGCGTCTTGGGATTGGTCGCAGCTTCGATGCTCTTCCAGCGCTTTCCAGAAGAACCAGAAGGCCGCCTGTCGCATCGCCTCAATGCATTGGTCGCTGGAAGCACCTGTGCTGAGGTTGCCCGGGAAATAGGCCTACAGGCCCATATGCGGCTCGGCAAGCAGGCACGCGATGATGGTGCCAAGGAAAGCGACTATGTGCTGGGTGACATGGTCGAAGCGTTGATCGGGGCGATCTACCTCGACCTAGGCCTTGATCGCGCGCGCAGCTTTATTGAGCGTTATTGGCGCCCCTTGCTCGAATCCGCCAAAGCCGCACCAAAGCACCCGAAATCGGCGTTGCAGGAATGGTGTGCCGCGAACAATCGCAAAGTGCCCGAATATGAGGTGACGCACAAAGAAGGCCCGCCGCATGCGATGCGCTTTGAAGTGACAGTTACGGTAAAAGGCTTTGACCCGGTATCGGCAACAGCCAATAGCAAACAGGCGGCTGAAACTGCCGCCGCCAAGGCCTTTCTGGAGAAAAATGCATGACACAGCGTTGCGGCCATGTCGCCATTATCGGCGCGCCCAATGCAGGCAAGTCGACCCTCGTCAATGCGTTGGTCGGGCAAAAGGTGGCGATCGTCAGCCCCAAGGCGCAGACGACCCGCACCCGCCTGATGGGCATTGCCTTGGAGGGGGACGCGCAGATCATCCTCGTCGACACGCCGGGCATTTTTGCACCCAACCGCCGGCTCGATCGGGCCATGGTGGCCGCTGCGTGGGAAGGTGCGTCTGACGCGGACCTGATCCTGATGGTGGTCGATGGCCGCGCCGGAGCTGGGCCTAAGGTCGAGAAAATCCTCGAAGGATTGGTAAACCGGCCCGAGAAGAAATGGCTGGTGCTCAACAAGGTTGATATCGCAGCGAAGGAAAAGCTGCTCGCGCTCACCGAAAAAATCCTCGGCCTGTGTCCGTTTGAGCAAATATATTATGTCAGCGCATCGACGGCAGACGGCCTGGCAGAGCTGAAATCAGCCATTGGAGCAGCGATGCCGGAAGGCGAATGGCATTTCCCCGAAGATCAGGTTTCCGATGCGTCCGAACGCCTCGCCGCGGCCGAAATCACCCGCGAGCAGCTTTACCTGCAATTGCATGAGGAACTGCCCTATGCGAGCACGGTCGAAACCGAAAAATATTCGGAACGGCCCGACGGCAGCATCGAAATCTACCAGCAGATTCTGGTCGAGCGCGAAACACAACGGGCCATCGTGCTTGGCAAGGGCGGCAGCCGGATCAAAGCGATTGGTGCCGCAGCGCGCAAAGAAATTGGCGATTTGATGGGCGTTCCCGTCCATCTCTACCTTCACGTCAAGGTGAAGGCAGGATGGGACGAAGACCGCGGGGTCTATCGAGACATGGGGCTCGATTGGGTCGAGTAGCTATTTCTTTTTAGCGGCCGCTTTTTTGGCAGGCGCTTTTTTAGCCGCAGCCTTTTTCTTGCCCTTGCCGTTCGCTGGCCCCTTTGCTGCGCGTTCGTCGATCAACTGCGCGGCTTCTTCAAGCGTCAGTTCATCGGGAGCCACGGTTTTGGGCAATGTTGCGTTGGTCGTGCCGTCGGTGACATAGGCGCCATAGCGGCCATCCATCAATTTGATCTCGGCATCGGTGCGCGGATGTTTGCCCAGCACCTTCAAAGGCTCTCGCGAGCCGCCATTGCGCGCGCGGCCACCGCCATTGGCGGCTTCGGCAAGTTTGACAACCGCAGCATTCATGCCGGTTTCAAAGACGTCCATGGTCGATTGCAGCCGCGCATATTTGCCCTGATGCGCCAGATAGGGTCCATAACGGCCGATGCTGGCGGTAACAGGCTCTCCGCTTTCGGGGTGGTTGCCGATCGTGCGTGGCAAGGACAGCAGTTTGATTGCCCAATCGAGCCCGAAATCTTCCGCCGGAATATCCTTTGGGATAGAGGCACGCGCAGCTTCCTTGCCCTCGCCCATTTCTACATAGGGGCCGAAACGACCTGACTTGCGGCTGATTTCCTGACCAGTTTCCGGATGATTTCCAAGCACTTCTGGGCCATCTGACGTCATGCCGTCAGCGCCGCCGGGCTGGGCGAATTTGCGGGTGAATTTGCATTCCGGATAGTTGGAACAAGCGACAAATGCGCCAAAACGACCACCGCGCAGCGCGAGTTTGCCAGAGCCACATTTAGGACAAATCCGTGGATCGGTGCCATCCTCCCGTTCAGGAAAAAGGTAAGGCGCGAGGAACTTGTCGAGTTCTGCCGTGATATCCGAGGGCTTTTGCTCCAGCACCTCGGCGGTTTTCGGTTTGAAATCGCGCCAGAACGCCTCGAGCACGCGCTGCCAGTCGGCATCGCCCGCACTGATTTCATCCAACTGGTCCTCAAGGCCAGCGGTGAAATCATAGGCGACATAGCGATCGAAGAACCTTTCGAGAAATGCTGTTAAAAGGCGGCCAGATTCCTCTGCAAAGAAACGATTTTTTTCCACTCGCACATAAGCACGATCCTTGAGGACCTGGATGATCGAGGCGTAGGTTGACGGACGACCAATACCCAATTCCTCCAGCCTTTTGACAAGGCTCGCCTCTGAATAGCGCGGCGGCGGTTGGGTAAAGTGCTGCACCTTCTCGACCGATTTCTTTGCCGGCACGTCGCCCTTTTCGAGCACGGGAAGCAAGGCGCCATTTTCGTCGTCCTTGTCGTCGATACCCTCCTCATAAAGCGCAAGGAAGCCAGGAAACTTCACAACCTGACCAGTCGCGCGCAGCCCGATCCGGCCTGTACCGTCAAGCATGTCGACCGTCGTCCGCTCCATCCGCGCCGACGCCATTTGGCTGGCCAGAGCGCGCTTGTAGATCAGGTCATACAACTTGGCATGATCGCCCGACCCCGCCTTGTCTTTACCGAAATCGGTGGGACGAATGGCTTCGTGCGCTTCCTGCGCGTTTTTTGCCTTAGTTTGGTAAACCCGAGGTTTGTCGGGCAGATAGCCGGCATCATAGCGGCTAGCGATGGCACCGCGCGCTGCCGAGATAGCGCTCGGGTCCATCTGGACGCCATCGGTACGCATATAAGTGATCGCACCATCTTCGTAGAGATTCTGGGCGATCCGCATCGTGTGGCTGGCAGAAAAACCAAGCTTGCGGGCTGCTTCCTGTTGCAGCGTTGAGGTCGTGAAAGGCGGCTGTGGATTGCGCGTCACCGGCTTGGTTTCAACGCTATCGACGCTGAAATGTCCGGCTTCGACGGCGGCGCGCGCTTCTTCGGCGCTGCCTTCTACTCCCAATGCCATTTTGTCGAGTTTCTCGCCCTTGAAGCGAACCAGGCGGGCATCAAAGCCCTGTCCCTTATGCTCCATCTTGGCGGTAACTGACCAATATTCCTGCGGCCGGAAGGCTTCAATCTCACGATCACGTTCGACGATCAGGCGCAACGCCACCGATTGCACGCGCCCGGCAGATTTCGCCCCCGGGAGTTTGCGCCACAGCACAGGCGACAGGGTGAAGCCGACAAGGTAATCGAGCGCACGGCGGGCGCGATAGGCATCGATCAGGTCATGATCGAGTTCGCGCGGATGGGCCATTGCCTCGGTAACCGCCTGTTTGGTGATTGCATTGAAGGTGACGCGTGCGACATTCTTGGGCAGTGCCTTTTTCTTCTCCAGCACTTCCTGCACATGCCAGCTGATTGCTTCCCCCTCGCGATCAGGGTCGGTTGCGAGGATCAGGCCATCGGCCTTCTTTGCCTCGTCTGCGATGGCTTTCAGTTGCTTGGCCTTGTCTGGGTAATTGTCCCACAACATGGCAAAGCCGTTTTCGGGATCTACCGATCCGTCCTTGGGCGGCAGATCGCGGACATGGCCATAGGAGGCCAGCACCTTATATCCGCTTCCCAGATACTTCTCGATTGTCTTCGCTTTGGCGGGTGATTCGACAACGACTAACTTCATGGATTTATGTTTCTTTTCTCACACTCTCACGTACGCGCATAAATTGGCGGGGTGGTTTCGGGGTCGTCAAGCGGCAAATATCATGCAGTCAGGCGCACCTTGGCTCCCGCGCCACGCTCAAGCCGTCCGGCCAGTTCGAGTTCGAGCAAAACCATCTGCACCTGCGCCGAAGGCATGCCTGAAAGGCGCACCAGTTCATCGATAGCCGCGAAGTTCGTGCTGAGCAGTTCGAAAATCGCCTTGCGTTCACCATCTCCCGCCTCGGCAACAAATTCGAATTGCGGCTGTGTCGAAGCATGTGACCGCACACGATGATCGAGCGGCGCAATCAGTTCGGCAATCTCTCCAGCATCCTGCACCAGCGTTGCGCCGTCGCGGATCAACTGATTGCACCCACGCGAGCGCGGATCGAGCGGAGAGCCGGGGATCGCCATCACTTCCCTACCCGCTTCGCCCGCCTGCCTTGCTGTTATCAAAGAGCCTGACTTGGGAATTGCCTCTACGACCACTGTCCCAGCTGAAATCCCGGCAATGATACGATTGCGATAGGGGAAATGTCGCGCCCGGGGTTCGGTGCCCGGAGGCATCTCAGCTATCAAAAGCCCTTGTTCGGCGATTTGCGCCTGCAATTGGGCATGCTCGGGCGGATAGATATTGTCGATGCCGCCCGCGATGACGGCAATGGTTCCCATTGCCAGCCCGCCTTGGTGCGCGGCTGCATCGATACCTCGCGCCAAGCCCGAAGTCACAACGATACCGCGGTCACCTAACTCTTGCGCAATTTGCCGGGCCATCCGGCAGCCAGCAGCCGATGCGTTACGCGCACCCACCATGGCAACATTCACTTTGCCGGCCAGCCCAATGTTCCCCTGATAGGTCAGCACTGGCGGTGCATTTTCGATTTCGCTCAAAAGTGATGGATAATCGGCATCGTCGATGAAGAGATAGCTCGCACCGGCTTTGGCAAGCCTTTTCATTTCATTCTCGATGTCCGTGACAGATGCCGCCACAAATTTGCGGCCACCCGCCCGACCTGAAAGTTCGGGAAGCGCCTCAAGTGCTTTCGATGCGCTTCCGAAACGCGCGATGAGCTGGCGGTAGCTTACTGGCCCGACATTAGGCGAACGGATCAACCGCAGTCTGTCGAAAGCATCCTGCGCCTCGAGCACCATGCTTTCTTATTTCTGCCCGATACGCGGTTCAGTGCCGGCCATAAGACGCTGGATGTTTTCGCGATGCTTCCAGAAAACGATCAGGCTGCATGCGACCAGCGGGATAACAATGGTGACGGAGCCGAAGAAAACAGCTGCCAGTGGAGCGGCAGCGGCGGCAATCAAACCACTCAGCGATGAAATACGCGTCAGCAGCAACATGCTGATCCAGACCGCACCGTAAATCAGGCCCAGCGGCCAATTCAATCCGAACAGGATACCAGCATAGGTTGCCACACCCTTACCGCCCTTGAACCCAAGCCAAACCGGATAAAGATGTCCGAAAAAGGCAGAAACGGCAGCAAATACTTCAAAACCAGGAAACAATTGCCGAGCGATCAAAACTGCGGCCAACCCTTTCAAAAGATCGAGCAGCAATGTCAGCGCTGCGAGCCCCTTACGCCCGGTACGCAACACATTTGTGGCGCCGATATTGCCCGATCCAATATCACGGATATCACCCGCTCCACCCAACTTGGTGAGCAACAGCCCGAACGGGATTGAACCCAGCAAATAGCCCAACAAGGCCGCGCTTCCCATTTCCATCCAGCCTGTAGGCATAATCGACTCCCTCTGTTGTCAGATGGTTATCGTTATCCCGCGCGACACTCAAGGCCGGTTGCCTCAACACCGCACCGCGTCTATCTCCGCCAGCATGATCGCGCCTGACGCCCCGATACTCGTTTTCGATTCCGGCGTTGGCGGCCTGTCGGTTTTGGCAAAGGTCCAGAAGGTACTGCCTACAGCGCCGGTCATTTATTCGGCCGACTATGCAGGGCTACCCTATGGGGAGAAAAGCGAAATCGAGGTCGCAACCCGTGTATGCGCTTTCCTTGGCCGCTTGTCGGAAAGATACGCCCCGCGGCTTGTTGTAATCGCTTGCAATACCGCATCCACCATCGCCCTGGCACATGCTCGGGCCGTGCTGGGCGTGCCTATCGTCGGAACCGTGCCAGCAATCAAACCTGCGGCAGAGCAAACGCAAAGCGGTGTTATCGGCCTGTTGGGAACCAAGGCAACAATCCGGCAGGCTTATGTCGATCGGCTCGAGTCAGAACATGCAAAGGGTAAAACCTTGCTTCGCCATGCCGCGCCTGAACTGGTCGCAGCGGCAGAAGCGAAATTGCGCGGCGAAGCGCCCGATCCCGTAATTTTCGCCAATGCTATAGGCGGCCTTACCGATCAGACAGGCGGCGACCAGATCGATCAGATCATTCTGGGCTGCACGCACTTTCCGTTGGTTGAGCAAGAATTGGCTGCTGCCGCAGCAGAGGCTGGATTGCGCGAGGACCTGGCATTTGTAGACGGCTCTGACGGAATCGCACGCAGAGTTGCAAATCTCACCGAAGGTCAGCCTTGGCCTGCAAAACCGTCAGTCGGAAAATTCATCTCCACGGGGCCAGTTGAGCAGATCGAGCCCTACCGTCCTGCTTTGCTGCGCTATAATTTGACCCAGATCATGTCACTCTAATCGAAATATTGCGAATCGTTCTCGCTGGATTTCCGGTTTCACCCGCATTATTGGGCGGGCAACCAACAGGGCTTTGCTTGCCATGAACTATGACGAAATTTTCGACAAGGCTATCGACCGGTTGCATGCCGAGGGTCGCTACCGCGTCTTTATCGATATCCTGCGCAACAAGGGCAAGTTCCCCAATGCGCGCTGCTTTGCGGGCCATAACGGCCCGAAGCCGATCACCGTCTGGTGCTCGAACGACTATCTCTGCATGGGGCAGCATCCCAAGGTAATCTCGGCGATGGAAGAGGCGCTGCACGATGTGGGCGCTGGTTCTGGCGGCACCCGCAATATCGGCGGCAACACCCATTACCATGTCGAGCTCGAAGCCGAACTGGCCAGCCTGCATGGCAAGGGTGCGGCTTTGCTGTTCACCTCGGGCTATGTCTCGAACGAAGCGACGCTGGCGACACTCGCCAAGATACTGCCTGGATGCATCATCTATTCCGACGAGCTCAACCACGCATCGATGATTGCGGGTATCCGCAATTCGGGCTGTGAAAAGCGCGTATGGCGGCACAATGATCTGGCGCATCTCGAAGAACTTCTCGCCAATGACGATCCAGCGCTGCCCAAGCTGATCGCATTTGAAAGCGTCTATTCGATGGATGGCGACATCGCGCCGATTGCAGCGATTTGCGATCTTGCGGACAAGTATAACGCCATCACCTATTGCGACGAAGTTCATGCCGTCGGTATGTATGGCGATCATGGCGGCGGTATTACCGAGCGCGATGAAGTTGCTGACCGCGTCACCATTATCGAAGGCACGCTTGGCAAGGCGTTTGGCGTGATGGGCGGATATATCGCAGCCGATCAGAAGATAGTCGACGTGATCCGCAGCTATGCTCCGGGCTTCATTTTCACCACGAGCCTTTCGCCAGTGCTCGTTGCGGGCGTATTGGCGTCAGTCCGTCACCTCAAGCAATCGAGCGAAGAACGCATCGCCCAGCAAGCCAATGCCGCGCGCCTGAAACAGCTTTTCGCTGAAGCAGGCCTGCCGGTGATGCAGAGCGTGACGCACATCGTTCCACTGATGGTTGGCGATCCGGTGAAGGCAAAGAAGATCAGCGACACGTTGCTCGCCGAATATGGCGCTTATGTGCAGCCGATCAACTTCCCGACGGTGCCGCGCGGCACAGAGCGCCTACGCTTCACCCCCGGTCCGCAACATACCGAAGAAATGATGCAGGAACTGACGCAGGCGCTGGTCGAGATCTGGGACCGGATGGAGTTGAAACTCGCCGAGGCGGCTTAAGCCGCTTCGCGCATCATACCCCAGAAATGGGGGCCGCCTTTGGGCACATCCCATTCGCACTGGATAACGAATCCGAGTCGTTGGTAGAGCGGCACATTTTCAGGCGTTGCGGTTTCCAGCCAGCTGGGCAGCCCTTCTGCGTCAGCACGCGCTAGCCCTTCGCGGATAATGCGACCGCCCCAGCCCTTGCCCTGATGGGCTGGACGCACGCCAACGAAATGCAGGTACCAGAAATCGCCTTTGGGTCGGTTCTTATCGATGCCCTCGACAACGCGCATGGCTCGCGGAAGGGCAAAACCAAAGATGCGCAACATCGGCATGAGTTGGGCTATGAGCGGCTCGTCTCCGCTATCTGCATTTCCCGGTGATCGCCACAAGGCCGCAGCTTCATTACCTGCTGATTGGACCACCCGGCCAACATTCGCATCGTCCGCGATGATGAGGTCGAACAGGCGTTTCAGGCGGCGCGGCCGTGATCCTTCATCCTGCAATATGTAAGATAGGGCAGGATCAGTGTGGAAGGCTTGCGCCAGTGTTTCCGCTACCATTGGGTAGTGAGCGCCTTGGGCATCGATAATCTCGGTCATGCTGTTCCTCCCACCATCTGTCGGTAACTTTCCCAATCCACATTTCCGCCCGACAAGGTGACAACCGGCGTAGCGACTGGATCGATCTTTCCCGAAAGGACTGCGGCGAGTGCTGCAGCTCCACCCGGTTCGACGACAAGATGCAGTTTTTCGAATGTCACCCGCATTGCAGCGGAAATATCAGCCGGGGTGACAACAGCGCTACTGTGCACACGATCACGCAACACATCGAAATTGATCGGAAAGGTGCGCGGCGTTTGCAGCGCATCGCATGGCGTGGGAAAGGCTTGATCCTCGACCGACAATATTTCGCCCGCCGCTATCGACCGGATCATGTCATCCCATCCTTGCGGCTCGGCAATAGACAGGGTTGCATCGGGGCAAGCCAAGGCAAGCCCGCCCGAAAGCCCGCCTCCGCCGCAGCAGGCAATGATGTGGAGCGGGCCTTCGACACCTCGCGCTTTCAATTGCGCTTCGGCCTCCAAGCCCAAGGTTCCCTGTCCCTCCATCACCCAAGGATCGCCAAAGGGATGGACTAAAGTTGCACCCGTTCGAGCGATCAACTCCGCAGCAATAGCGTCACGATCCTGCCCCGGGCGCTGGTAGAGGACTACCTCGGCTCCATAGCCGCGCGTCGCTTCAATCTTCGCCTTGGGTGCATTTTCCGGCATGATGATGGTTGCCGTTATGCCAAGCCGCTGCGCCGCCCAGGCAATGCCCTGCGCATGATTTCCGCTCGAAACGGCAACCACACCGCGCGCACGCTCCTCATCGGTCAAATCGGTAAGCCGGTTCCAGGCGCCCCTGATCTTGAACGCACCGATCGGCTGCAGCATTTCCGCCTTGCACCAGATAGTCGTGCCGTCGACTTCAAGTGGCAAGAGAGGTGTAGGCGGCAATATTGCGGCGATTTTCGTCATCGCGCGCAGCACACCTTCATGGCTCGGCTTACGTTTCGGGTCGCGCAATTCTTGTTCTGTCATTAAAGCCCTCTATATGCCGTCGCCATAACGAATCTTTGTCGAAGGACGTAACAGATGAGCAGGGTTTTGGTAATCGGCGCTGGCGGCGTCGGATCGGTGGCGGTGCACAAGATGGCAATGAACACCGATATCTTCAGCCATATCAGCCTAGCAAGCCGCACCAAGAGCAAGTGCGACGCGATTGCTGCATCAGTGAAGGAACGCACCGGTGTTACCGTCGACACCTATGAAATCGATGCAGAAGAGGTGCCCGCGCTCACCCGTTTGATCCAGAAGATCGAACCTGCGCTCGTCGTCAACCTTGCCCTGCCCTACCAGGATCTCGCCATCATGGACGCCTGCCTTGCCGCCGGCGTGCACTATATGGACACCGCGAATTATGAGCCCAAGGATGAGGCCAAGTTCGAATATCACTGGCAATGGGCTTATCAGGATCGTTTCAAGGATGCCGGCCTGATGGCATTGCTCGGATCAGGCTTTGACCCTGGCGTGACCAGCGTATTCACAACCTGGCTGCACAAGCATCATTTCGAGCGGATCGACACGCTAGACATCCTCGATTGCAATGGCGGCGACCATGGCCAGGCCTTTGCCACCAACTTCAACCCGGAAATCAACATCCGCGAAGTGACCGCAGTCGCGCGCCACTGGGAGAATGGCGATTGGGTCGAAACCCCGCCAATGTCGGTGAAGCAGCAATTCGATTTCGAGGGCGTCGGCCCGAAGAACATGTACCTCATGTACCATGAGGAAATCGAAAGCCTGAAAACGCACCTGCCCGAAATCAAGCGCATCCGTTTCTGGATGACCTTTGGAGACGAGTATATCAAGCACCTCACCGTGCTGCAGAATGTCGGCATGACCCGCATTGATCCGGTGAAATATCAGGGCGTGGAAATCATCCCGCTGCAGTTCCTCAAGGCCGTGCTGCCAGAGCCTGCCAGCCTCGGCCCGACAACCAAGGGCAAGACCAATATTGGCTGCATCGCAACCGGCATTGGCAAGGATGGCAAGGAAAAGACTCTCTACATCTACAATATCTGCGATCATGAAGATGCCTATGCCGAAACCGGCAACCAGGCGGTCAGCTATACTACCGGCGTACCCGCGATGATTGGCGCTGCCCTGATCGTGAAGGGCCTGTGGCGCGGGCATGGCGTTTTCAACATGGAACAGTTCAACCCAGATCCGTTCATGGACATGCTCAACCAGCATGGCCTGCCTTGGCAGGTGAAGGAACTTGAAGGGCCGTTGAACTTCTGATGGAGACCAGAGCTGGCGACCCCGGGGCTTTTGCCCGATTTGACCTGTACCGTGTGCCCACGCCCGCTTTTGTGGTGGACGAGGTCGCGGTGCGGCGAAACCTTGCAATACTGGCAGACGTCAGGGCACGGTCGGGGGCAAAGGTGCTGTCGGCGCTCAAGGCCTTTTCGATGTGGTCGCTTGCTGATGTGGTTGGCGAATATCTCGACGGCGTGTGCACTAGCGGCTTGTGGGAAGCGCGGCTCGCGAGGGACCATTATAAGGGTGAGATCGCTACCTATTGCGCCGGCTACAAGGAAGCGGACATGGCAGAGATTGTTGCGATCTCTGACCATGTCATTTTCAATTCACCTGCCCAGCATCGCCGCTTTGCTGGCTATCTGAATGGCAGTGTCGATGTTGGCCTGCGCATCAACCCCGAACATGCCGAAGGGGAGGTTGCAAAATATGATCCCTGCCAGCCTTGTTCGCGGCTGGGCTTTCCTGTCAGCCAGTTGAAGCCGGACCATCTGGATGGTGTATCAGGCCTCCACTTCCACACATTGTGCGAGCAGGACTTTGAGCCCCTGCAGCGGACATGGGACAGCTTGAAACCAAAAATCGCGCCCTATTTCGATCGCCTGAAGTGGCTCAATTTCGGCGGGGGCCATCATATCACACGCGCTGATTACCAGCGTGATGAACTGGTTGAGTTCATCAAGTCGGTCCGCAACGAAACCGGATGCGAGGTCTATCTGGAGCCCGGCGAAGCGATTGCGCTTGATGCGGGAATATTGGTGGGCGAATTGCTCGATGTGTTCGAAAATGGGATGCCCATTGGTATCACCGATATCAGCGCCACCTGCCATATGCCCGACGTGATCGAAGCGCCCTATCGCCCTGCCATGCTGGGTGAACTCTCAGATGGCCCGGCTGTGCGCTTGGGCGGTCCATCCTGCCTCGCGGGCGATATCATCGGCGACTATCGCCTTCCCGTCGCAGCCGAGCCGGGCCAGCGCTTCGCTTTCCTCGATCAGGCACATTATTCGATGGTGAAGACCAACACTTTCAATGGCGTCCCCCTGCCCTCTATCTGGCTATGGAACAGCGAGAGTGATGAGCTGCGCTGTGTGCGCGAATTTGGCTGGGAAGAGTTCCGCGACCGGTTAAGTTGACCGGCAATCTCTCTTCATGTAACTTAGGAAAAAACAGGGTCGCATCGAGTTCGGGGGAGTTTCTCGATGCCTTACCGTCACGCACATTATTTTGTTGGCTTTGTATTGCTGATCATCCTTGGCGGCTTTTGGGCCAGCTATTGGTCGGCAATCGGCGAAGTCCCGTTTGCGTTTCACATGCACGCGATCAGTTCATCGACTTGGCTGCTGCTGCTAATCGTTCAAAGCATTTCGATACACAGGCGGGAAAACGCCTTTCACAAGCAGATGGGGCTAGCCAGCTTTGCGCTGTTTCCATTCCTGATCCTTGGCTTCATGATGATCATTGATGTTTCCGCCAATCGGTTTGCGTCGGCAGAAAATGAATTCATCCTGCACAATGGCCCGTCATTCGGATTGGGCATGGCGATCGCCATCGCCGCCTACCTGACCCTCTATTATCAGGCGTTGAAAACGCGAAGGAACGTCAAACTGCATGCCGGCTATATGCTGGCCACGCCGCTGATCCTGTTTGAATCGCCATTTTCCAGGGTGATTGAACAGTTCATGCCTTGGATGAATTTCATTGGCAGTGAAGGCCCGCAGGCCGTTCAGGATACTATCGCGATCAGCGACGGTCTCGGCATCCTGTTTGCACTTATTCTGTATTTCATGGACAGAAAGCATGGTGCGCCGTGGCTGGTCGCAGCGTTCTTCATGGCTTTGCAAGCAATCGTGATGTGGTTTGCTCCATTCTTCCCAGAATTGGGGGGCCTGTTCCGGGCATATGCCCATATCCCGTTAGTGTTAACGATGGTTGCCGGTCTTCTGGCCGGCGTTCTAGCGGCCTGGTTTGGCTGGCGTGCAGGCGGCGTCAAAAAGCCTTCAGTTAAAATGGCGAAGGCCTGACCGAAAGTCACTCCACCCCATGCGGAAACATTCAATCATGACCGGGCAAATGGGGTCCATTTTTTCTTTACATTTACCCCCCCGAATCATATAGCGCCCTGCCGCTGCCCCAGGGGGACTTCCAATAACCGCAAGGCAGCATTGTTCGCTTTTATCGGTTTAACAGACTATTGGGGGTCCCTTGAGTTGCACAACTATCCTGATGCTGCGTCCCTAGTCCGCGCCCTGCGCCCGGACGAGCCCGTAACACTCCTTCGCCCGCATGCTGCGACGCGCGCCGCCCGCTTCTTTGTAGAGAAGTTTCCGGGACGCTCGCTCTATGCCGTGAAAGCCAATCCTTCGCCGGCGTTGCTGGAAACGCTGTGGGAAGCTGGCATCACGCATTATGATGTAGCATCGCTTGGCGAAGTACGCCTCGTGCACAAATTCCTGCCCGATGCGAAGCTGTGCTTCATGCATCCGGTGAAGTCGGAGCGTGCGATTTCGCAGGCTTACCACAATCATGGCGTGCGTACTTTCAGCCTCGACAGTCATGAAGAGCTGGAGAAGATCGTACGTGCCACTTCGGTAGATGGCATTGCCGCAACAGATCTTGAACTGTGCGTGCGCATCCGTGTGTCTTCGGATCATGCGAAGCTGAGCCTTGCTTCCAAATTCGGCGCAGAGCCTTCCGAAGTTGCGGCTTTGCTCGTCGCCACCCGCCAGGTTGCAGACAGCCTCGGTATCGCCTTCCATGTTGGCAGCCAGGCCATGACACCCGTTGCCTATGCCGAAGCCATGGAAAAGGTCCGCGCCGCGATCGTCGAGGCATCGGTTACCGTTGACATCGTCGATGTCGGTGGCGGTTTCCCGTCAGTCTATCCGGGAATGGAGCCGCCGGCGCTCGAAGCCTATTTCGAAACGATCCATCGCTGTTTCGAAGATCTGCCGATCAGCTACTCCGCAGAATTGTGGTGCGAGCCGGGTCGGGCATTGTGCGCCGAATATGCGTCGTTGCTCGTGCGCGTCGAAAAGCGCCGCGGCAGCGAATTGTATATCAATGATGGTGCCTATGGCGCGCTGTTCGATGCAGCGCATGTCGGCTGGCGTTTCCCGGTCGAGATGATGCGCGAAAGCGATGGCGCCGAAAATGGTGAATTCGCCTTCTATGGCCCCACCTGCGACGACATGGATTATATGGCTGGCCCCTTTGTGTTGCCTGCCGATATCGAAGCGGGTGACTATATCGAAATCGGGATGCTCGGCGCATATGGATGTGCAATGCGCACCGAATTCAACGGCTTTGGCGAGACCGAAGACTTCACCGTCGAAGATGAACCGATGGCGAGCCTTTACGCGCGTGTCGCCGCCAATGACCTTGGCAATGTCCACCGGATCGGCAAACGTTCCGCGCAATAAGTTGCATTTGACAATCAACCAAGACTGAAGCACCCTCCCCGTCATCGAAAACGGGGAGGGTTTTCTTTATGGATACAACTATACTCGCACCAGCGGCGGTGCTCGTCGCATGGTCATTGGTCATGCTTGGTTGGCTGGCCTTCGCACGCTTCAGTAAATTGGCGAAAATCAAGACATCGGAACCACCAGCGCCGGGGCTTCGCGGCCAGGATATCGATCCGATGCTTGGCACTGCCGCGTGGAAATCACACAATTATGCGCATCTAATGGAGCAGCCGACCATCTTTTACGCGACTGTATTCATCCTGCACATCACACAGGCGGCATCGCCGCTGATGGTCAAATTCGCATGGGCCTATGTCGCGCTGCGTATAATCCACTCGGTCTATCAGTCGACCATCAACAAAGTGATGGTGCGTTTTTCGATCTTCATGCTGTCAACGGTTTGCCTGATCGTGCTTGCGGTCAATGCTCTGATGGCCACGCTATAAACATTTAACACGGGGGGAGATTGAATATGGAACATGCTGAAATTCTGAAACCGGTCGCGCTACTTGCGGGCTGGACGATGTTGATGTGGATCTGGATGTACGCAACACGTATTCCGGCAATCAACAAGCTTCCCAAGGATGCAACACCGGGTGCCGATGTGGGCTGGACCGGGGCGAAGCTTGAAGGCCTGCTGCCCGGCAACATCCAATGGAAAGCGCACAATTATAACCACCTGCACGAAGCGCCGACGGTGTTTTACGCCGTTGCTCTTTTGCTTGCGATGATTGGTCAGGGTGACGGCCTTAACGCAACAATGGCTTGGGCCTATGTCGGCCTGCGCATTGCACACAGCCTGTGGCAATCGCTGGTGAACAAGGTGGCTGTCCGCTTCCTGCTGTTCGCCCTGTCATCACTCGCGCTGATGGCGCTCGTGCTGCACGCAATCTTGGCGGTATTCCACTGATTGATCGCTACTGGCGGGTGAACTCACCCGCCAGTTCGACATGCGTAGACCAGCGAAACTGCCCCACGGGCCAAATACGCTGCAACTTATAGCCTGCCGCAATCAACATCTTCGCATCGCGGGCAAAGCTCGACGGATTGCAGCTGACATAGGCAATCTTCGCAACTTCCGACTTTGATAGTTCAGTCACTTGTTCGCGCGCGCCCGCACGCGGCGGATCCAAAATCACCGCTTGAAACCGATTGAGCTCTGCCGGAATCAAAGGCCGCCGGAACAGGTCTCGATGCTCTGCAAATAGTTGTAGCCCAGCCTTGCCTGTAGCAGCTTTCATTGACAGCAACGCGGCCCGCTCCGCCTCTGCGGCGAACACTTTACGGCCGCTCGCAATGCCGAAGGCAAATGTGCCCAGACCGGAAAACAGATCGGCAACCAATTTAGATTCGCCAACAATGTCTTGAACGGCACGCAGCAAAGCCTGCTCGCCATCTTTTGTGGCCTGCAGGAACCCATAAGGCGGGTATGCCACGGCGATCCCGCCAAGAGTCACGGTCGCGGGTTCTGGTTCCCAATAGGTTGTCGGGCCAAAGCCATCATCAATCGACAGTCTTGCCAGCCTGTTCGCGGTTGCAAACCCCGTCATGGCCTCATGCGTTTCAAGGCCTTCAGGCGACCAATTTTCGATCAGGACGTCCACACCTTGGTCAACCAGGGCCAGCTTGATTTCGACATTGCGCTTTGGGCCAATGCGGGGCGCAAGAAAAGCGCGAAGCGGCTGAAGCACGGCAAACAGTTCGAGCACCATCGTATCGCACTGGGTGAGATCGACGATGCGATGGCTCTTTTCCGAGCTGAACCCCAATTGGAACTGCTTGCCTGCCCATGCCGACCGAACCGCCACGCGGCGACGACTCTGCGGCGGCGATACATGCACCGGCATGAATTCGGGCATCGGAATATCCTGCGCTGTGAGCGCGTGAATAATCCGATCGCGGACAAATATTTCAAGCGTTGCATCGTCGAGATGCTGCAACTGGCATCCCCCGCATAGTTGGAAATGCGGACAAGGCGGCTCCGCATGGTGCGGCCCGTGGATCAGTCCACCACCCGGGTTCAACCGATCTCCGGGTGCTGCAAAAGGCACATGACGCCCGTCGGCAGTTACGCCATCGCCGCGCGATGCTATGCGAATGATTTCCCCGGTATCGGTCACTACAGCGCCTTGCCCGTGTGATGCGTTCGAAGCAAGCTTTGCTGCCGCTTATTTTTCGGCGCTTGGCTTGATGCTCGCGGGAAGGCGATAGCTGTCGTCGGCAGAACTGACTTCGATCATCCCCCCACCCAAAATCTTGATTGTCGTTTCATCAAAGCCATCCGCAGGTGCCAGTCCGCGCCCGTCGGTCAGGATATTGAAGCGGCGGAACCCGCCATCAGGATGACGCACAACCAGCATCCGGCCCTTTTCTCCGGGCATGGTTTCGGTGAGACAGACGCGTTCAAACTTCTTGGATCCCGCCAACGCGCATTCGACACGGTCCGCTTCCCCACTTTGCGTGGGCTGGGAGCCACTATCTGCGCCGCAGGCACCAAGTGCCAAGCTGGCAAGGCAGGCAGGGAAGAAGATGCGTCGGTTCATGACCCCAACGCTATAACGCGACCGGCCTTTTCGCCCTAGCCCATTAACCTTGCTTTGCTTCAGGAACGGGGTTTGCCCACCAATTGCGAAATATCCCGGATTGCTCCGCGTGCTGCGCTGGTGGTCATCGCGGAATAAGCTTGTAGCGCGACCGATACCTTGCGCGGACGCTCCTTTGCGGGCTGCCAACCCTTGGCATCCTGCGCCGCACGCCGTTGCGCCAGTTCTTCATCGCTTACCGCCAGATGGATCGTACGGTTGGGGATATCGATTTCGATGCGATCACCATTCTGGACCAGGCCAATCGTTCCACCTTCTGCGGCTTCTGGCGAAACATGGCCGATCGACAGGCCCGATGTGCCGCCCGAAAAGCGCCCATCGGTCAGCAAGGCACAAGCGGCACCAAGCCCCTTCGATTTGAGGTAGCTTGTCGGGTACAGCATTTCCTGCATGCCAGGGCCACCCTTCGGCCCTTCGTAACGGATAACAACCACGTCGCCGGCCTCAACCTGACCAGTCAGGATTGCGGTAACCGCCGCGTCCTGGCTTTCATAAACCTTCGCAGGACCGGTGAATTTCAGAATACTTTCGTCAACGCCCGCAGTTTTCACGATGCAGCCGTCGAGCGCGATATTGCCGGTAAGCACCGCCAAACCGCCATCCTTGGAAAAGGCGTGCTCAGCCGAACGAATGACGCCATTTTCGCGGTCTGTGTCCAATTCACTCCAACGGCGCGATTGACTGAATGCGGTTTGCGTCGGCACGCCACCGGGCGCTGCCTTGAAGAACTCGTGCACTTCCGGATCGTTGGTGCGCGTGATGTCCCATTTGTCGAGTGCATCGCCCATGGTGCGACTGTGTACGGTGGGCAAATGGCGATGGATGAGGCCGGCGCGGTCCAGCTCACCGAGAATGGACATGATGCCCCCCGCCCGGTGCACATCTTCCATATGCACGTCACTCTTCGCCGGCGCGACCTTGGACAGGCAAGGCACCTTGCGCGAAAGCCGGTCAATATCCGCCATCGTAAAGTTTATGCCGCCCTCATAAGCTGCGGCAAGCAAGTGGAGAACGGTGTTTGTGGAACCTCCCATGGCGATGTCGAGGCTCATCGCATTTTCGAAAGCTTCAAAACTCGCCACATTGCGGGGAAGGACGCTTTCATCCTCTTCCTCATAATAACGGCGGCACAATTCTACCGCGAGGCGCCCTGCTTTCAGGAATAGCGACTTGCGATCAGCATGGGTCGCCAGCGTCGAACCGTTGCCCGGCAAGGAGAGGCCCAGTGCCTCGGTAAGGCAGTTCATCGAATTGGCGGTAAACATGCCCGAACAGGAACCGCAGGTCGGGCAAGCAGAGCGCTCGATCGTTGCCACTTCTTCGTCGGTGTAACTCTCATCGGCCGCAGCAACCATGGCATCGACAAGATCGAGTGCTACTTCCTTGCCTTTAAGCACGACCTTACCCGCTTCCATCGGGCCACCCGAGACAAAGACCACCGGGATGTTGATCCGAAGCGCCGCCATCAGCATGCCGGGCGTGATTTTGTCGCAGTTCGAAATGCAAACCATCGCATCGGCGCAATGGGCATTGACCATATATTCGACGCTGTCTGCAATCAGGTCGCGGCTGGGCAGAGAATAGAGCATGCCATCATGGCCCATCGCAATTCCGTCATCGACCGCGATAGTGTTGAACTCCTTGGCAACCCCGCCTGCGGCCTCAATTTCGCGGGCGACCATTTGGCCAAGGTCCTTGAGGTGGACGTGCCCCGGAACGAATTGGGTAAAGCTGTTGACGACAGCCACAATGGGCTTTCCGAAATCGCTGTCTTTCATGCCCGTAGCGCGCCAAAGCCCCCGCGCACCTGCCATATTGCGTCCGTGAGTGGTAGTACGCGAGCGAAGGGCTGGCATTTGGGAGACTCCTGAAATTTTATTTCGCCATTATGGCTTTTGCAGCGCCTTACAGTGCTAAGCTTGGAGTTTCAACGCCACATCGTTGCAAATTCGTATTAGTCGTTCGGCCCAAAGCTTTTGGCCATCTGCGTTAGCAATTTCGTCCTGCCGTATTTCAATACCCAGATAGGCGCGCCCATGCGCTTCAGCATGGCGGTTCATCGTGGCATTGAGCAATTTGCCCGAATAAGGCTGTTGATCGCCGACACACAAGCCGTCCGCCTCCAGCATGGGAATGGCGACGCGCGCGGCGCGATCATCCTCATTATAAAGCACACCAACCTGCCATGGGCGCTTTTGTTCGGGATGACTCTCCAATTGCGGCGTAAAGCTGTGCAAAGACAGGATCAACGCGGGCGGATATTTCCCAAGCAGTTCGGCCAATTTGGCATGATAAGGGCGAAAAAACCGGTCAAGCCTTTGCTCATGCCCTGCATGATCGAGTGCGTTGCCCGGAATTGCATGGCCGTCGGAGGCGATGGGTATTGCAGCCGGCTGCTGTTCTTCACGATTGAAATCGCAGACAAGTCGGCTGACATTACCCTGGAATGCCGCAAAACCCCTTTGTTCCGCCATTTGCTGTCCGACAGCGGCAACACCAATATCGATCGCAATATGCTGGTCCAAAAGCGGGGGATCGATACCAAGATCGATATCGTCGGGCACGCGGTTGGACGCATGATCGCTGATGATCAATATGCCGCCTGCAGACGGCGTTCCTACCACGCGCCAGGCTTCATGCTCGTTCAACGCAGCCTCCCCGATAATATCCACCACATTCCCGGCATCTCGCGTTGGGCCGCATCGCGCTGTTCGATAGTTTCATAAAGAGCGAAACAGGTGGCGCCAGAACCCGACATTCTGGCGAGTATCGGTTGGGTTGCCCTCAACGAAGCCAAGACGCTGCCGATTTCAGGGCAAAGCATTAGCGCTGGTGCTTCAAGGTCGTTGCGGCCAGACAATGCGGCCTGTCGCACACTGGCTTCCGGTAACGGCCCGCGATCCAAGCCATCCCAGGCCTTGAACACTGGCCCGGTTGATAGCGGAATACGCGGATTGACCAGCAGCACGGGGAACCCTTGAAGATCATCAATCGCAGGCTCAGCCAATTCCCAGCCCAGCCCGCTTCCGATGCGTGTCTCGCTTACGATACAGGCACCGACATCTGCCCCCAGGCCACGCATCGAAGCGACGAGCTCGCCCTGGTTTCCATTGTGAAGAAAATGCGCGTCGAGCATCCGGATCATCGCGCCTGCATCAGCGGAACCACCGCCAATACCCGCTGCCACTGGCAACCGCTTTTCAAGCGTAATCGACAATGGGGGTATTAGCACACCTTTATCGGCGGCTAACTGCCGCATCACTGCCAATGCCTGCAAAACCAGGTTATCTGCGCCATTTGAAAGGCCTTCGCCAAATTCCCCGCAGATGTGCAAACTGTCCGTATCGGCAGTTTCGACGGTCAGCTCGTCACCACCATCGACAAACGCGAATAAAGTTTCGAGCTCATGATAGCCGTCATCGCGCCGTTTGCGCACATGCAGGGCAAGATTGATCTTGGCATAGGCTGTTTCGCGAAATTGCATTGGATCAAGGTGCAGCGGTCTCTTTGGTCCAGCCAAAGTCGATCTTTCTGCTCAATCGCTCGGTCGCCGGTCCTTCTGCCGATAGCGCGGCCGCTTTCCAGGCAAAACGTGCTTCGCTTCGCCTTCCTGCAGCCCAATAGGCATCACCGAGATGTTCGTTGATAGCGGCATCGGCAATCGCCCCTTTTACCGCGCGTTCCAGCAACGGAATGGCAGTATCCACATCGCCTTTCAGGAAATGCGCCCATCCCAGCGAATCCGTTATCGCTGCCGACAAGGGGGCCAGTTGGTATGCTTTCGATACTAGTTCAAAGCCGCGCACCACATCGATACGCTTCTCGAGCAGCGAATATCCCAGATAGTTCAGGATTTGCGGATTTTTGGGATCCAGTTGCATGGCGTCTTCCAGCGCATTGCGGGCGCTGTCCCAATCTCCGTTGTTATCGAGAGCAGAGGCGAGCAGTAGCAGTTGTACGGCACGCTTCTTTGGTTCAGCTCCACTTTTGTCCTGGTCGAGCAGGCTGCGATAAACGGTAACCGCAAGATCCCGATTACCGGCCTTTTCCAGCGTTTGTGCATAAAGCAGTTTGAGCTGCGACGATGCGGCCTGGCTTTCAGTCGCAGCTTTCGCGATCGCTGCAGCCTCCTCTGCTGTCGACGCCAATTGGGTCTGGTTCACTACGGCAGGAAACCAGAATGGTGAATTAGGTGCGATCGTCTTCAACATCGCAGACGCCTTCGCGTCCATATCCTGCCGGTCGAGCAACTCTGCCAATGCGAGCTTGGCTGCATCGCTCGATGGTGCAAGCCAGGTGGAAATCCGAGCGAAATACAGGCCTTTTTGCGGTTGCCGCTGTTCATCAAGTGCCAAACCCAGTCGCGCAAAAAGCATGGCGAGGCCAAGGTCTGCCGTCACCGGCGGGGTTCCATAATTGCCCGCATCCAACCCGATTTGCCGTCCAAGTGCCGAAGCGAATTCGGAATCTCCCGCGCGTGAAAACTCGCCCATCGCATGTCCCGCAAGGAAACGGCCGTAGGGTTCGTCATATCCGCGGAAATTGCGCAGCCGCACCTTTGCCGATGCGATATTCCAATCAGCGAGATCGAAATAGATCAACTGGTCATCGCTGTAATAAGCGGCAAGCCCCGACGTCTGCAGAGATTGCGCAGAAACGCGGGAGTCGCGTCCCTGTGCGACATTGAGCCAACCCTGTAACATCGGCATCATGAACGAAAAGTCGCCTTGCGCTTCCACTTCACGAAGCGCGATTTCAGCCTCGCCCCATTTCTTGCGCCGATAAGCGTCTGCGAACAGCATCAAGGGCAAGTCGCTATCGACCTGTCCTGCCCGCTGCGCCGCTTTCACCGCCGCCAAAGCATCAGCAAAGCTGCCTTCGCGCACAGCCGCTGAAAAAAGGTTGCTGGCGGCAGCTTCGCTCGTCGGGCTTTTCGCCAGCAATTTGGCATAGCTTTTCAGGGCTTCATCACCGCGTCCCGCAATTTCGTGCCGCTGCGCCAGCCAGTAAAGGTCACCGACGTCCTGTGCAGCCATTGCCGGCACACCCAGTGCCAGCAACAGAACTGCAGATAGAGGCTTACATATTCGGGTAATTGGGGCCACCTCCGCCCTCCGGCGTGACCCAATTGATGTTTTGGGTCGGATCCTTGATGTCGCATGTTTTGCAATGGACGCAGTTTTGCGCGTTTATCTGAAGGCGAGGTTGCCCTTCTTCCTTACCGACGATTTCATAAACGCCTGCCGGGCAATAACGCTGCTCAGGTGCGTCGTAGAGCTCGAGATTGACCTTTACCGGCACCTCAGGATCTTTGAGCTGCAGGTGGCAAGGCTGGTCTTCTTCATGATTGGTGTTCGACAGGAACACCGATGACAGCCGGTCAAAACTGATCACACCATCGGGCTTGGGATAGTTGATCGGACGATACAAATCCTTGCGGCCGATCGATTCATTATCCGCATGATGCTTCATCTCGATTGGAAGGCCGATCTTCAAGGTGCGCATCCACATGTCGATACCGGCCAGCACGGTGCCATAGGTTTCGCCATATTTTGCAACCGCAGGCTGGGCGTTTTTGACCATTTTCAGTTCGGTCGCGATCCAGCTCTCGTTGAGATTAGCCTGGTAGTCACTGAGTTCATCATGCGCACGGCCAGCAGCGAGCGCCGCCGAAATGCTCTCCGCCGCCAGCATGCCGGATTTCATAGCTGTATGGCTGCCCTTGATGCGCGGCACGTTGACGAAACCTGCCGAGCAACCGATCAGCGCACCACCGGGGAAGGCAAGTTTCGGTATCGACTGCCAACCACCCTCGTTAATCGCACGTGCGCCATAGGAAACGCGCTTGCCGCCTTCGAGAATCTTGCGGATTTCAGGGTGCTGCTTCCAGCGCTGGAATTCCTCAAACGGGAACACATGCGGGTTTTTGTAATCAAGTGCGACCACAAAGCCCAAGGCAACCTGGTTGTTGGCCTGATGGTAGAGGAAGCCCCCGCCCCAGCTTTCGCTTTCGGAAAGCGGCCAGCCCTGCGTGTGTATGACCCGGCCCGGCTTGTGCTTGGCAGGATCGATATCCCACAATTCCTTCATGCCAAGGCCGTAGACCTGCGGCTGGCTGTCGCGTTCCAGATCGAATTTCGATTTTAGAGTCTTTGTCAGATGTCCGCGCGCACCCTCTGCAAAAAGGGTATATTTTGCATGGAGCTCCATTCCCGGCATATAGTCTGGTTTATGGCTGCCATCGCGGGCAACGCCCATGTCACCCGTGGCGACGCCCTTTACTGAACCATCGTCGTTGTAAAGGATTTCCGCAGCCGGAAAGCCGGGGAAGATTTCAACGCCCAGATTTTCGGCCTGCGTACCAAGCCAGCGGCAAAGATTGCCGAGCGAACCCGTATAGGTGCCCTTGTTATGCATCCAGCCCGGCGTGAAAAGGTGCGGTATTGCCATGTGACCGCCGCGCGAAAGCACCCAGTGGTGGTTTTCGGTGACGGCAACTTCCGCCATCGGACAGCCCTGATCTTTCCAATCAGGCAGCAGTTCATCAATCGCCTTGGGATCGAAGACAGCACCGGACAGGATGTGCGCCCCAATTTCCGAGCCCTTTTCGAGGATGCAGACCGAGATTTCGGGATTGATCTGTTTCAGGCGAATTGCCGCCGAAAGACCTGCAGGACCGCCGCCGACGATCACTACATCATAGGGCATTGACTCCCGTTCGCTCATCTCAACTCATCCTTCCCTTGGCCCGACGTATCGGGCTGTCTCGAATATGCCTCAACTGACAGGATTCGCCATGCCAAGCAATTGACCTTCACGTCAACCGGTGACTGATACGAAACATGCAGGTCGCGCCGCAGGACAGGGGAAAAATCCTCGCAGACTCGATAATCAGCTGGTGGCGTGACGCCGGCGTCGACTATCTGTGCGCTGAACAACCTGTGAACTGGCTTGAAGAGCAGACCGTCCAGCCAAGTGCATTTGAAGAACCCAAGCGCGCAGCACCGATTGCACCCGCCGCCGTTGCTGCGGTTCAACCGGCCCGAACCGAATGGCCCGCCGACTTCGGGCAATTGATGGCCGCCATTGCAACCGACCAATTGCTTCCCGGTAATGCCTACAGCCCGGCCCGCGCCGCTCCGATTGCGATCATTGAGCCTAAGCTCATGGTCCTCATCGATTTTCCGGAAGAGGAGGACCTGCGTGCAGGCAGCCTTGGCCATGGGCCAGTCGGCAACCTGCTGAAAGCGATGCTCAAAGCCTGTGGTTACGATAGCGGCGAAGTGCATATCGGCGCCCTCGCCCATAGCCGCCCTACCAGCGGTGCGTTACCTGCTCAGGACCTTCCTTTGCTCGGCAGTTTTGCCCGCCATCAGGCGAATATCATCCGTCCAGAGAAATTGCTGCTGCTCGGTAACTCCGTTTCGGAGGCTTTGACGGGCAAAGAATTGATGGAAACACGCGGAATTTTACCTGATTTTAACCAAAATGGCGGCAATTTGGCTGGCGTGATAACATTCCATCCGCGAACCCTGTTAGTGCGCCCGGCTTTGAAGGCGCAGGCTTGGAAGGATCTTCTGCGGATCGTGAAGAGAGATCAGGCGTAATCGTGTCCAAAAAGACAGTTTTACTGGCATTTGTTGCTACATCGCTCACCAGCCCGGCTTGGGCGGGTACGGCTGACAATGTGCGTCAAGCCGTTACTCCTAGCGCGTTGGACGCGCTGGGTGCTATGCCGAGCGGCAAGGAACGCCAGAATTTTGCTTCCATTTTCGCGGCAATCGATGGCAGGAATTGGGCCGAAGCCGCACGATTGATCGACGGGTCACCGGCCGGACCGATGAAGTCCATGGCGCGTGCAGAGCTTTATCTCGCAGCAGGCAGCCCGAAGGTAGAAGTCGCGCAACTCGAAGAACTTTTGCAAGAGGCCCCATGGCTTCCGCAGGCTGAACAGCTTGAGCGCATGGCGATCAAGCGTGGTGCAGCGGTTTTGCCGCAACGCCCGGGTACACGGCGTTTCTCCTTTTTGGGAAGCGCCCCGAAACGCGACCTTCCGGGCAGCGTCCCGACCGCTGCCGCTTTGCGTTCGCAAATCCAGGAACTGATCAAGGCCGACAACCCGTCCGAAGCCGAAGCCTTGCTCATCGATCAATCCGCGACGCTTGACGCGGCTGGTTTGGCAGAACTGCGTTATCGGGTAGCTTGGTCTTACTATATCGAAAATGACGACACGAACGCCCAGCGAGTGGCAGCCGAAGGGCGTCTCGCTGCAGGTGAATGGGGCATCCAATCCGAATGGGTGCATGGGCTGGCCAACTGGCGACTTGGCAATCACCGCGAAGCGTTTTCCAGCTTTGACAAAGTTTCCCGAATGGCCGGCAATGATGAGTTGCGAAGCGCAGCTCTGTTCTGGAGCAGTCGTGCTGCCATGGCATCGCGCCAACCGCAGCAGGTTCAGCCGCGTTTGCAGGCAGCCGCTAGGTTGCAGGAAACATTTTACGGGCTGCTGGCGAGCGAAGCGCTCGGCATGGAGCCTGTTGCGCGCAAGACTATGCGCTACCATGCAGGCGACTGGAAACAGTTAGGCCAAACGGAAAATGTCCGCACCGCCGTTGCTCTGGCCGCAATCGGCAAGGAAAACCTCGCCGAAGAAGCACTCCGGCACCAGGCGCGTATCGGCAATCCGGCACACCACGCGGCCTTGGCGCAAGTTGCAGGGGCACTGAACCTTCCCGCGACGCAATTGTGGATGGGGCATTATGGGCCGTCGGGGCAGAAGCTCGACCCGATGATGCGCTATCCCTACCCCAATTGGACACCTGCCGGCGGCTGGCGGATAGATCCTTCGCTGGTTTACGCGCATTCGCTGCAGGAATCGGCGTTCCGCACCTCGGTTATCAGCGGCGCCGGTGCTCGCGGCCTGATGCAGGTGAAGCCCAGCACGGCGCAGGAAATGGCCCGGGCACGCGGCGATTTCATCTCGGCGAGTGATCTCGACAGGCCTTCGGTCAATCTCGAATATGGCCAGAGCTATATCGAAAAGCTGCGCGACATGAACGCGACGGGCGGTTTGCTGCCTAAGGTTATCGCTGCTTATAATGCCGGGCCTGCCCCGCTTTCGCGTTGGAACAGCGAAATCCGCGACAATGGAGATCCGTTGCTGTTCATCGAATCCATCCCTTTCTGGGAAACGCGCGGCTATGTCTCGATCGTACTGCGCAACTACTGGATGTACGAAATCCAGCGCGGCAAGAATGGTGGCAGCATGAAGGGACTTGCCCAATATTTGTGGCCCACCGTTCCCAAGGAAGGTCGCGTGGCCACTGTGCGCATGTCGCCCCCGAAAAATGGAGGCAGCATTGCCGCTCGATGAAAACAAGCCATTCAAGCCGGTCAACATCGCGTTGATCACGGTTTCGGACACCCGCACATACGAAAACGACACCAGTGGTGATCTGCTCGCTGATTTCATCGTCGGCGCGGGGCATCATCTGGTCGATCGGATGATCGAACGCGACGATACGTCTCGGTTGGTGGCGCGATTGCACACATTGATCGATGACGACAATGTCGATGCGGTCATCCTCACCGGCGGCACCGGCCTGACGGGTCGTGATATCACGCCCGAAGCTCTCGACAAGGTGAAGAGCAAGGATATTCCCGGCTTTGGCGAGCTATTCCGCATGCTTAGCTATGACAGCATCGGTACTTCCACGATCCAGAGCCGAGCCTGCGCTGTCCTTGCCCGTGGGACTTACATTTTTGCTTTGCCGGGTTCGAACGGCGCTGTGCGCGATGGATGGGAGAAAATCCTCGTCCACCAGCTAGATAGCCGCCACAAACCGTGCAACTTTGTCGAGTTAATGCCGCGCCTGCGCGAACAATAATGTTCTTTATATGTTCCAAATGACATGATACCCTACAGGGGTGTCCAAAAGCTGTTATCCTGACTTTGTTTCTGGCCGGGGTGCGCCCGCTAACGCCACACCAACCCGCTTCAACCTCAAGTCGCGCGAAGCCGATGGTGACTGGCTTGACGAGAGAGAAGTATTGGACGGAGCCATTGCTCCTATCCGTACCCATGTGACCACAGAGCGCCCCAAGACAATTCTTGCGCGCAACACATCTCCGGACATTCCTTTCGACAAATCGGTCAATCCATATCGCGGTTGTGAACATGGCTGCATCTATTGCTACGCACGCCCTACCCACGCCTTTCATGATCTGTCCCCCGGTCTGGACTTCGAAAGCCGCCTGTTCGCAAAGCCAGACGCAGCAAGACTGCTGCGAGCAGAAATTGCCAAGAAAGGGCATGTGCCAACGCCAATTGCCTTTGGCACCAACACCGATGCCTATCAGCCGATTGAGCGCGACTGGCGGATCATGCGGCAATGCATAGAGGTGCTGGCCGAGGCCAACCATCCAATGACAATTACCACAAAGTCAGATCGCGTGCTTCGTGACCTTGATCTACTTGCGCCCATGGCCGCAAAAGGCTTGGTCGCAGTCGCTGTATCGGTGACCATGCTTAATCCTGATTTGCATCGCATTCTTGAGCCCAGAGCACCGCATCCACGCAAAAGATTGGCTGTATTAAAAGGGCTTGCTGACGCTGGCATAGCCGCGCACGTCAATGTCGCCCCTATCATCCCTGCGATCAATGATGGCGAGATAGAAGCGATTCTCGAACAAGCCGCCCTGATGGGGGCAAAGACCGCAACCTGGATTCCGTTGCGGTTACCGCATGAAGTTGCGCCGCTTTTTCAGGATTGGCTACAGGTCCATTTTCCGGAACGGGCAGGCAAAGTTATGTCAATCGTCCGCTCGATCCGCGAAGGACGGGACAATGATCCCAATTTCTTCCAGCGGATGCGCGGGTCAGGGCCTTGGGCTGACTTGATCCGAACGCGTTTCAAGATCGCTGCCCGCAAGCTGGGCCTCAATCAGACAAAAATACAATTGCGAAGCGACCTGTTCGTTCCGCCGCGCAGCGACGGCCAATTGGCGCTTTTCTGATCAGCCAAAGCTGCCGGGATCGCCTTCCATAGGTGTAAAGCGGATCAGTCGACTGGTTTGAACGGCAGCCTGCCGATTAATGACGGCAACCCGATATTCGGGATCGGTCACCATTTCCAGAAACGCCCCGGCATTGGGATATTGCGCGATAAAGGCCGCATCCCAATGTTCATCGGCCGGGCCGGTCAGCACGGTCTGGAATGCACCGCGCCAAACGACGCTTCCGCCGACACGCTGGAAGATTGGCCCGCTTGTCTTGCCATATTCCTGATAGGCCCGCTCGCCGCTCCACCCCTTACCAGCATTTTCATGCCTCTCGGGATAGGCGGCCACCTCCCGATAGCGAATGAGGTTGAGCATGTGGATCGGAACGTCGCGAGGCAGCGCCTTAAAGGCATTGAACGCCTCACGCGTCGGATCGACATGGGCCTCGCCCGACATCAGCCGAGGCTCCGCAGCTTGTAATCCCTATACTGCTTGCGCAGTTCGGCCTTCTGAATTTTGCCCGTGCCGGTGATCGGCATGCTGTCGACAAAATGCACCTCATCGGGCAGCCACCATTTCGCGATACGCTCGCGCAGATATTCGATTACGTCGGTTTCAGTCAGGGTCTCAGCCTCTGGCTTTTTCACCGCAACGATGATCGGGCGCTCATCCCATTTCGGGTGATAGACGCCAATAGCCGCCGCTTGGGCGACCCCCGGACATCCGACTGCGGCGTTTTCGAGCTCAACCGAGCTAATCCATTCGCCGCCTGATTTGATGACATCCTTCACGCGATCGGTAATCTGCATCGTGCCATCGGGATGGATCACCGAAACGTCACCGGTATCAAACCACTGCTCCGCGTCGGTCGCATCGGCATCAGCCTTGAAATAGCGCTTGATGACCCAGGGCCCACGGATTTGAAGCGCGCCTTCAGTCTTGCCGTCGCGCGGTGCAACATTGCCGTCCTTGTCGATAACCCGCAGTTCGACGCCAAAGGGAATCTTGCCCTGTTTGGAAACGACGTCAATCTGCTGGTCGAGAGTCATTTCATCCCAACCCGGGATCGGCGCACCCATCGTTCCGATTGGTGAGGTTTCGGTCATTCCCCAAGCGTGGGCAACACGCACGCCCTGCCCCATCAACCGCTCGATCATCATCCGCGGTGCTGCGGTGCCGCCAATGGTGACGAGTTGCAGCTTGCCAAGATCGTAACGGCGGCCTGCCGCCTTTTCAGCGTCCAAGTGCTGGAACATGGCAAGCCACACAGTGGGCACGCCCGCGCTGTGCGTGATGCCTTCGTCGAGCATCAATTTGTGAAGCACTGCTGCTTCGTTGGTGGTCGAAAAGACGAACTTTACGCCTGCCAACGCGCCGGCAAAGGGCAGGCCCCAGCTTGCCGCATGGAACATCGGCACGATGGGCAGCAAGGCTGACGTCATCGAAAGGTTGAAGATCGTCGGCGCCACTTCAGCCATAGCGTGCAGCATTGTCGAACGATGCTGGTATAGAACGCCTTTGGGATTTCCCGTCGTGCCGCTGGTGTAGCAGAGCATGCACGGATCGCGTTCGTCGCCCCAAACCCAGTCGAAATTGCCGTCCTGCGCACCAATCCACTGCTCATATTGCTCGCTGTCGAACACGATATAGTGCTCAACCGTTTTCAAATGCGGCTTCAACCGGTCAATGATCGGCTGGAACTGCGCATCATACAACAGCACCTTATCCTCAGCATGGTTCATAATGTAGATCAGGTCTTCATCGAACAGGCGGACGTTTACGGTGTGAATCACACCGCCGCAGCCAATTGCACCATACCAGGCAGCGAGGTGGCGATGATGGTTCATCGCAAAAGTGGCAACACGATCGGCCGGTTTCAGTCCCATTGCAACAAAGGCCTGCGCCATCTTGCGCGCTTCCTTTGCAACATTGGCCCAATTCGTTCGCTCAATGCTACCGTCGGCCCAGCGCGTCACGATTTCGCGTGTTCCATGCTCTCGTTCTGCATAATCGATAAGATGCGTGACCCTTAGGTCCCAATCCTGCATTCCACCCAGCATTATACTCTCCCCTGCCCGTCTGTTTTTAGCGGACACTCATCAGATGCGGTTTTATCGGCGCCAGCTCGACATGACCAACGCCATCGATTTCTTTCACCTTGTCAACAAGCTCTACGTCAAGACGGAATTTTCGTCCAAGCACAATGTCTGCAGTTTTGCCGTTAGCAGCGCGGGTACGGACCACCACTTCCCCGCGTCCACCACCCAGCGGCAGGATCAGGTCCTGCAAGCGGGTAAAGGCGTCTTCTCGCTCAATATCGAGTAGCATCTTGAACTGCGTGTTGGAAACCAGGCCTGCCAGCGGCCGCGCACTGCGCACAGCAATCCGCGGAATTTCTTCGCCCGAGGGTAGATCCATTTCAACATTCAACAGCAGGCATTCAGCACTCTTCGCCCATTCGGCGAGACTGGTGCAAACACCCTCGTCAAAACAGCTTGCCTGAAACTGCCCACTGCTATCGGAAAACTCGGCCTGGACAAAGCGGTTGCCACGTTTGGATTCACGCCATTTGACCGATTGCACCATCGCGGCGATGACACCGGATTTTCGGCTGCCTTCCGGGATTGGCCCGCAATCGATCGTTTCGAGATAGCTTTTGGCGCCATGGCTGGCGGCGATCTGGGTAAATTGTGAAATCGGGTGTGAGGAGAAATAGAAGCCAAAGGCTTCGCGTTCATGCTCCATCGTTTCGGCCACCGTCCACTTTTCGGCACTGGGAAGCCGCATCTTCGTGGCATCTGCTGCGGCATCGCCGCCGAAGAGACCGCCCTGCCCGCTTTCCCGCTGGTCGCGGGCCGATTGTGCGGTCGCCAATATGGTCTCTATACCCGCAAAAACCGATGCACGATTGGCTTCGAATTCATCGAAAGCCCCTGCCGAAACAAGGTTTTCAAGGCTACGCCGGTTGATTTGCGACGGATCGGCCCGGTTGGCAAAATCGTCCAGTTCACGATAAGCACCATTGGCCAACCGTTCGGCGACAATTCCATCCATCGCCTTTTCGCCAACATTTTTGAGGCCCGCCAAGGCATAACGCACTGCCAACCCCTGATCGCATTCTTCCACGCTATATTCGGCATCACTGTGGTTGATCGATGGCGGCAGGCAATGCGTCCCCATGCGGCGCATATCGTCGACAAAAACCGCAAGCTTGTCGGTCTGGTGCATGTCGAAACACATTGATGCTGCGTAAAAGGCTTCCGGGTGATGCCGCTTGAGCCATGCCGTGTGATAGGAAAGCAAAGCATAGGCCGCAGCATGCGATTTGTTGAAGCCATAGCCGGCGAACTTGTCGATCAAATCGAACAGTTCGTTCGCTTTTGCTGCTTCGATCTGGTTATGCTCTGCGCAGCCTTTGACGAAGATGGCACGCTGCTCATCCATCTCCGACTTGATCTTCTTACCCATCGCACGGCGCAAAAGATCTGCACCGCCAAGCGAGTAGCCGGCAAGGATCTGCGCGGCCTGCATCACCTGTTCCTGATAGACAAAGATGCCATAGGTTTCCGCAAGGATGCCCTCGAGCAGCGGATGCGGATATTCGATCTTCTCCTCGCCATTCTTGCGGCGTCCAAACATCGGGATGTTATCCATCGGACCCGGGCGATAGAGTGAAACGAGCGCAATAATGTCGCCGAAATTTGTGGGGCGCACCGCCGCCAGCGTGCGCCGCATGCCTTCAGATTCGAGCTGGAACACGCCCACCGTATCGCCCGATTGCAAAAGCTCGTAAGTCGCTGGGTCATCTAGCGTCAGCTTGTCAAATTCGACAATCACCCCGCGTTTGGCGAGCATTTGCGCAGCTTTCTGCAACACCGACAGCGTTTTCAAACCGAGGAAGTCGAACTTGACCAGCCCTGCCGCCTCGACAAATTTCATGTCGAACTGCGTTACCGGCACGTCCGATCGCGGATCGCGATAGAGCGGCACCAGTTCTGACAAGGGGCGGTCACCGATCACCACACCGGCAGCATGGGTCGAGCTGTGGCGCGGAAGACCTTCCAGCTTCATGGCAAGATCGAACAGGCGCTTCACCTGTTCGTCGCGACGATATTCCTCGCGCAACTCGGGAACGCCGCCCAGCGCCTTTTCTAGATCCCACGGATCTGTTGGATGGTTGGGTACCAGCTTGCACAACCGGTCCACCTGGCCATAGCTCATCTGCAACACGCGCCCGGTATCACGAAGAACCGCGCGCGCCTTCAACTTACCGAAGGTGATGATCTGCGCGACCTGATCGCGCCCATATTTTTCCTGCACATAGCGAATGACTTCGCCGCGACGCGTTTCACAGAAGTCGATATCGAAGTCGGGCATCGATACGCGTTCAGGATTGAGGAAACGTTCGAACAGAAGGCCTAACTGCAACGGATCAAGATCGGTGATGGTAAGCGCCCATGCGACCACAGAGCCTGCACCCGAACCGCGCCCCGGCCCCACCGCAATGTCATGCGCCTTCGCCCATTTGATGAAATCGGCAACGATCAGGAAGTAGCCCGGAAAACCCATAGAGCAGATAACGTCGCACTCAAACTCGAGCCGTTCGAAATAGGGCTTCCGCGCTGCTTCATCGGTAATCCCCGCATGCTCAAGCCTTGCGATCAGGCCTTCGCGAGCGTCATTGCGTAGTTGCTGCTCCTCCGCCTCCCTGTTGCCCGCGAGACTGGGGAGGATCGGCTTGCGCTTTGGCGCCCCGACGCCGCAGCGCTGCGCAACGACCAAACTGTTCGCCAAAGCCTCCGGTACATCGGCGAACAGTTCCGACATTTGCTGCCAGGTCTTGATCCATGCGTGCGGTGAACTTTTCCGCCGATCTTCATTCTCGACATATTCGCCGTCGGAAATGCAGAGCATCGCGTCGTGCGCCGCATAGAAATCGGGTTCGGCAAAACAGGCCGGATTTGTGGCCACCAATGGCAGGTTTCGCTCAAAAGCCAGCGCAATTAGCGCTTCTTCGGCTGCATCTTCGACAGCATCGCCGCGACGGGCAAGCTCGATATAGAGACGATCCGGGAATAGTTTCTGTAACCGGGTGCAATATTCCGCAGCACTATCGAGTTGGCCATCTGCGAAAAGCCGAGCAAGGCCGCCTTCTCCGCCTGCAGTTAACGCGATTAGGCCATCGGTATGACCTTCCAACTGCGCAAAGCGCACCTGTGCTTCGCTGTCATCCGGATTTTCGAGATGCGCCATCGACGTCAGGCGGCACAGATTTTCATAACCCCGCTCATCCTGCGCATAGAGCGCAATCCAGTCACGCACTGATTGCCCGCCACTAAATTCGGGCGGCCTTTGCAGGCCGAGCATCAGCCCCATGATCGGCTGGACGCCCACGCCGCGGCAGCCATCCTCAAAAGGCATGACGCCATACAAGCCGTTACGATCGGTGATTGCGACTGCGGGAAAGCCGAGGCCTTTGGCATATTTGCCGATTGCCTTGGGTTCGATCGCCCCTTCGAGCATCGTATAGGCGGAAAAAACCCGCAAAGGGACGAAGGGTGCAATTGCCATGACAGCAACGTGGTGCAGCGGCGCTGATTCTGCAATCAGAACCAGCGGCTAATTTGTGGACAATTAATACCGCGAAACCGCAGACTTAACCGAGCAGCTTCTCGATATCCTTTTCGAGCGAACCCGGCGTAACTTGCGGACCATAGCGTCCAACCACCTTGCCATCGCGATCCACCAGGAACTTGGTGAAATTCCATTTGATGGCGCGCGTTCCCAAAAGGCCGGCTTGCTGGTCTTTCAGATGTTTCCAAAGCGGGTCCGCATTGTCGCCGTTGACCTCAATCTTCTTCGCGAGCGGGAAAGTGACGTCGTAGGTCAGCGAGCAGAAATTCTTGATTTCCTCTTCGTCGCCAGGCTCCTGCGCACCGAACTGGTTACAAGGGAATGCCATGACAACCAGGCCCTTGTCGGCATATTTCTCGTGCAGCGCTTCAAGTCCTTTATACTGCGGTGTGAAGCCGCATTTGGACGCGGTGTTCACCAGCAACAGCACCTTGCCCTTAAATTCAGACATGTCCTGTTTGGCGCCGCCCGGCATATCGACTGTGAAATCGTGGACATTCATGGTCTTCTCTCCTCCAACACGCCATCGTGCAAGCGCACGACGCGGTCCATTTTGGCCGCGAGGCGTTCATTATGCGTGGCGACCAGCGCGGCAGAGCCTTGTTCGCGCACCAGCGCCATAAATTCGCCCAAAACGACATCGGCGGTATGTTCGTCGAGATTGCCGGTAGGCTCGTCAGCCAGCACCAGCCTTGGCTTGTTCGCGAGCGCACGCGCCACTGCAACACGCTGTTGCTCTCCACCCGATAGCTTTGACGGGCGATGTTCGAGCCGTTCGCCAAGGCCGAGCGTTGACAGCAACTGTGTAGCGCGGTCGCGGGCTGCATCAGGCTCTACTCCCGCAATCAGTTGCGGCAGGACAACATTTTCGAGCGCATCGAAATCGGGCAACAGATGATGGAACTGGTAAACGAACCCAAGTTTCTCGCGACGCACCACAGTCGCACGATCCGGCCCGGCATCCCGCATTTCTTCGCCATCGATCAGGATTGAACCGGTAAAGCCGCCCTCGAGCAGGCCAAGAGCCTGCAACAATGTCGATTTGCCCGTGCCCGATGGCCCCAGCAATGCGACCAACTCCCCTTCGCGGATCGAAAGATCGACGCCGCGGAGCACGTTTATCGTGACATCACCCTGCGTGAAACTGCGCCGCACATCGCGCATTTCGGCCACTGTCTTATTCATAGCGCAGCACCTGCACCGGATCGGTTCCTGCAGCCTTGAAGGCGGGATAGAGCGTTGCAAGGAAACTGAAAAACAGCGCCAATGTGCAGATCGCCAATACTTCGAACGGGTCGGTACGCGACGGCAATTCGGTAAGGAAGCGGATCGAAGGATCCCACAGTTCGAGGCCGGTGACGAACTGGATAGCCGTTACGATCGATTGCCGGAAAAACAGGAATATGAAACCGAGGATGAGCCCGGCGACCATGCCGGCCACGCCAATCAACAGTCCCACCGTCACGAAAATCTTGAGCAGCGATTGCCGCGATGCCCCCATTGTCCGCAATATGGCTATGTCGCGGGTTTTGGCGCGCACCAGCATGATCAGCGACGAAAGAATGTTGAATACCGCGACCAGCACGATGATCGACAGCACGATGAACATTGCCACCCGCTCGATGGCGAGCGCCTCGAACAGAGAGGCGTTCATGCTTTTCCAATCAACGATGACTGCCTTGTCCGCGATCTTCGGCTGCAGCGGTGCAAGGATATCGTTGACCTGATCCGCATCGGTGGTTGTCAATTCGATCATCCCGATCTGGTCGCCCATCAGCATCAGTATTTGTGCATCCTCGATCGGCATGATTACGAACGCTTTGTCATAATCATAGACGCCGACTTCGAAAATCGCCGCAATCTCATAGGATATTTCGCGCGGCACGGTGCCGAATGGGGTGGTTCGGCCTGCGGGGTTAATGATGGTAATCCGCTGCCCGAGCCTGACGCCCAAATTCTGTGCAAGTCGCGAACCGATCGCCACCCGTTCGCTGCCCGGGCGTAGCGATTTCATGTCTCCCGCCAGCGTCTTGCCTTTGAGCGTCGGGTTAGTGAGAATGTCGCGCACTTCCATCCCGCGCGCCAAGATGGCTTCGACCCGTCCTTCGCTGGTGGCAAGCAAGGGTTGTTCGATCAACGGGGATGCCTCGACCACGCCCGGTGTTTCGCGAACATCCTTGAGCACATCGCGCCAATCCGCGAGCCGACCGCCATATCCCTGGACAACAGCGTGCCCGTTAAGCCCTACAATCTTGTCGAAGAGCTCGGCGCGAAAGCCGTTCATCACACTCATGACGATAATCAACGCCGCGACGCCAAGCGCAACCGCGATTAGACTGATCGTCGCGACGAGGAAGATGAACCCTTCGCCCTTGCCTGGCAGCACATAGCGCCTGGCGATCATGCGTTCATAACGGTTGAGGATCATGTCGGTCTAGGTTCCGGCATAGTATTGTTGCCCCAGCCTTTAGGGGGCGTATCTGATACGCGCAAGCCAAAGCCTATATTACACAATTGTTGCAGTCAGGACACACTCTCGGAAAAAGCGTCAGTCCGAACCAGAGAATCGTTGCGAACGCATCGGATTGCGTCATCTTGCACGGGCTGAATAGGTTCATCGCTGAATGGCCATGGTTCAGGGGGATTAAGCCCCGCGCGACTTGCGAGAACGCATAGCGGCAGGGCTTCGACGAGTTTTCGTCAATCAGGCCGTCCAATTTCGATTGGGCGGCCTTGATTTTTGTTTCGCACAATCCATCTAAGCGTTGAGGGAGCCGGAGACGGTCCCTCAACCAGAACGAAAGCGCCGTGCATGCGGGCTTTCAACAGAACCAAATTGCTCAAACAGGAGAATTTGACATGAACCGTTTTGATTTCACCCCCTATCGCCGTAGCACCGTCGGTTTTGACCGCTTGTTCGACATGCTGGAAAATGCCCGAGGCGTAACTCATGGCGATAACTATCCGCCTTTCAACATTGAACGCACCTCGGAAACCGAATATCTGGTGACGATTGCAGTCGCCGGTTTCAAGCCCGATGAAATCGACATCACTGCTCAGCAGAACCTGCTGGTTGTTTCCGGCCAGAAGAAGGTCGACAGCAACGACAATCGCGATTTCCTGCACCTCGGTATTGCCAACCGGAATTTCGAACGCCGCTTCCAGCTTGCGGACCATGTGTTCGTGCGCGGAGCTGACCTCGCCGATGGTCTTCTGACCGTCCAGCTGGAGCGTCAGGTTCCTGAAGAGCTGAAACCGCGCAAGATCCTGATCGGTGGTTCAACCCCGACCGTGATCGAACATGACGATGCAAAGAAAAAGGGCGGCAAGGCTGCCTGAATGAAAAAGCCCCTCCCGCTTGCGGGAGGGGACTTCTATTAAACCAACCGGCTCTGTTCCACCGCTGCTTCTATGAAGCTGGCGAACAATGGATGCGGATCAAATGGCTTGGATTTGAGTTCGGGGTGGAACTGAACCCCGATGAACCAGGGGTGATCAGGCCTTTCGACGATTTCAGGCAGCAAGCCATCGGGTGACATGCCGGAGAATATCAGGCCGCCCTTTTCGAGTGACTCCTTATAGGCACCATTGACCTCATAACGGTGCCGATGGCGTTCCGATATGGTGGTTGCGCCGTAAATCCCCGAAACATGGCTGTTACCCGCCAGCTTGGCTTCATAGGCACCAAGACGCATCGTACCACCAAGGTCGCCGCCCGCTTCGCGCGTTTGCAAGCCTTCTTCGGTCATCCATTCGGTGATGATGCCGACAACCGGTTCATCAGTCGGGCCGAATTCGGTGCTCGATGCCTTTTCGATCCCCGCCGTATTCCGGGCACCTTCGATGCAGGCCATCTGCATGCCGAGGCATATACCGAAAAACGGTACCTTGCGTTCGCGGGCAAAGCGCACAGCGGCAATCTTGCCTTCGGAACCGCGCTCGCCGAATCCGCCGGGAACAAGGATCGCGTGCATCGGTTCAAGCGCCGCAGCGATATCGCTGTCGTCTTTTTCGAACAATTCTGCATCGATCCAGTTGATGTTGACCTTCACCCGGTTGGCAAAACCGCCATGGGCGAGCGCTTCGTTTAGCGACTTATAGGCATCTGCCAGACCGACATATTTGCCGACCACGCCAATGGTGACTTCCCCTTCGGGATTCTGCTGTCGATCGAGGATATCCTCCCACCGGCGCAGATCCGGAGCTACGCCAGGAGTGATGCCAAATGCACGCAACACCTCATAATCGAGGCCCTCTGCATGATATTGCAGTGGCACAGCATAGATTGATTTCGCATCGAGCGCCGGAATGACAGCTTCTTTGCGCACGTTACAGAAAGCCGCAATTTTCGCGCGCTCGCCTTCGGGCAACGGATGTTCACAGCGGCACAGCAGGATATCGGGCTGCACACCCAGTGCAGTCAATTCCTTGACGCTATGCTGTGTCGGCTTGGTCTTAAGCTCGCCCGCTGCGGCTATGTAGGGCACAAGCGTGACGTGGACGAAAACAGTCTGCTCACGCCCCAGTTCGTTGCGCATTTGGCGGATGGCTTCGATGAACGGCAGCGACTCGATATCGCCGACGGTCCCGCCGATTTCGCACAGTACGAAATCGAGGCCTTCGGTGTCGGCCTTTGCGAATTCCTTGATCTCGTTGGTGACGTGCGGGATCACCTGCACCGTTGCGCCCAGATAATCGCCGCGTCGTTCTTTCGTTATGATGTCACGATAGATACGACCTGAGGTGACGTTATCCGATTGCCGGGCCGACACCCCCGTGAAGCGCTCATAATGGCCGAGATCAAGGTCGGTCTCTGCGCCATCATCGGTCACATAGACTTCGCCATGCTGATAGGGCGACATCGTGCCCGGATCGACATTAAGATAAGGATCGAATTTACGAATGCGGACCTTGTAGCCGCGCGCTTGCAAAAGGGCTGCCAGCGAAGCTGCCATAAGACCTTTGCCAAGCGAGGAGACCACGCCGCCGGTGATGAAAATGTACCGCGCCATGGGAGGAAAGGCCTAAGACGAGTTTCGGGGATTCGGCAAGGGGCGAATGCCCGCCGAAGTAAAATAATTGTGGAAGCCCGAGCACATCGGCGCCCGCGCTTCCGGATTTTCTGCTTATTTATCCAGCGGGACGTCGCTAGCAGGAGCGGCAGGAGCTGCCTGCCCGGTTGCACCATCGGCCGCAGGCGCGGCTGCAGGATCGACATTCTGCGCAGGGGCCGCCGGTGCAGCGCGTTCCAGCGTCTCATCAACGCCCGCCGGCGCGCCGCGCTTTGCAGAAACAAAGGCCATGGCAATGGCAAGAACGATGAACAAGGTCGCAAGGATCGCCGTTGTACGGGTCAAAAAGTCACCTGCCCCACGCGCCGACATCAGGCCGGACGGGCTTCCTCCCATGCCAAGGCCGCCGCCTTCAGAACGCTGCATCAGGATGACACCGACAAGCGCAGCCGCGACCACAGCAAATACGACGAGAAGAAAGTGAAAAAGACCCATTGGAATGTCCGATTAAATGAAGCCCAGAAGGCTGGAATGCCGCCCACATAAGGACGCACGCCAAGTTTTTCAAATGTTATTGGTTTTGTGGGAGCCGCAAAGGTTCGAACGGATTGCCCCAATTCCTCAAGCTGCAGCTGCGGCAGCTTGAACTATCGGCAGGAATTTTTCCGCTTTCAGGCTCGCGCCGCCAATTAATCCGCCGTCGACATTGGCAATTGCCAGCAGGCTTGCGGCATTTTCACCATTCATCGAACCACCATAAAGAATGCGAATGGCAGCACCATCTTCACCGAAACGAGCGACCAACGCGCCGCGAATGGCGGCATGCATCGCGGCCACATCTTCGACAGAAGGTATCCGACCGGTACCGATAGCCCATACAGGTTCATAGGCGACCGAGAGCCAATTGCTTGCTGCTTCATCCGGAAGCGAGCCGGCCAATTGCCCCAACACAATGGCCTCAGCCTGCCCGGCGTCACGCTCTGCCTCGGTTTCCCCCACGCAAACTATGGCCCCTATTCCCGCGCGCTTGGCGGCTAGCGCCTTGCCGCGAATGTCGGCATCGCTTTCACCTTGGGCTGCACGTCGCTCGCTATGGCCGACGATCGTCAGCTTTGCTCCAGCATCAGCAAGCATTTCCGCCGAGACGCAACCAGTGTGAGCGCCAGATACCGCCATATGGCAATCCTGCCCGCCGATAGCCATTGACGCGAACCGCGTTGCCGCGGTCTGGATCAATGTTGCTGGAACGCACAATGCTGTGTCGACACCCAGATGAGCAGAAACCGCATCGGCTATGGCGGCAATATCTGCAAGCTCAGCCTGCAATCCGTTCATTTTCCAATTGCCCGCAATAAGCTTGCGCATGTCTAATCCCCCTGGCGGTCTGTGTCTGGAAATTGTGATTCGGCGCGCTAGCAAATCCAAGGTGCAAATCCAAATGGCCTTCGCGCTTGATTGCCCGCCGACTGCCGCCTAAAGCGGGCACCGATTGCGCTTAGCCATACCATTTTCAGGACCGATATGATCAGTTTCATCCGCAAGCTTCTGGGTTCACGCTGGGGTGCCATGTTCGCCCTCGCCTTCGTCGTGCTCGTCGGCTTTGCCTTTGCCTTGGGCGACGTTACTGGTTCGGGCAGCTTTGGCGGGTTGGGCCAAGGCCATGTAGCCAAGGTGGGTAAAAAGAGCATCGGCCTTGGTGAATTCCAGGACCTGCTAGACAACAGCCTTCGTGCCGAGCGCCGCGACAACCCAACGCTTGATATGGCCAAATTCGTAGAGAGCGGCGGCCTTGACGGCACGCTGGATCGCTTGATCAATCGTTATGCCCTGTCGGCATTTGGTGAAGAACATGGAATTGCTGTCAGCAAGCGCCTCGTCGATTCCGAAATTCGCAAGCTGCCCAACGTCAATGGTCCTGATGGCAAGTTCAGTGAACAGGCGTTCCAAGCCTTCCTGCAAGGACTCGACCTGACCGAGCAGATGATCCGTGATGATTTCACGCAGAATCTGTACGCGCAGCAAATCCTGCCGGTTGCCGGCGTTGGTGCGCCCGCACCGAACAGCCTTGTCCTGCCTTATGCTTCGCTGCTTCTGGAACGGCGCTCAGGCGACGTAGCGCTGGTTCCCTCGCAGGCATTCCTGCCGACCACGCCGCCAACCGACGCACAGTTGCAGGCATTTTACCGCGCCAACTCGGCGCGTTTCACCATCCCTGAAAAGCGGGCCATCAGCTACGCCTTTTTCGACGCATCGATTGTAGAGGGCAAAGCTGACGCGACCCCCCAGGAAATCGCCGACTATTATAAAGCCAATGCCAAGCAATATGCGGCTTCGCAGACTTTGGACATTAGCCAGCTCGTCTTCCCGACCGAAGCGGCTGCAAAGGCTGCGCTCGCGAAATTGAACGCAGGACAGTCAATGGCGGCTGTCGCTTCCGAACTGGGCCTCAGCGCAACCAATAGCAGCGGCGTAACCCGTGAAGCGCTGACCAGCTCTGCATCCAAGGCGGTTGCCGATGCCGTTTTTGCAACCGCAGCAGGTAAAACCGCCGCACCGACGCGTGGCGGCCTCGGTTGGTATTTGGTCAAGGTAAATGCGGTGAAACAGATCGCCGCGCGTCCGCTTGCCTCGGTCAGCGCCGAAATCGCCAAGACTATTGAAGCCGAAAAGAGAGCCGAACTATTGTCGGACCTGACTTCCGAGATAGAAGACGAATTTGCTGGCGGTGCCACCATTGCCGACATGGCAAAAGCCAATGGACTGAAGGTCGAAACCACCCCCAAGCTGTTTGCAAATGGCCAGAACCCGGCATCACCTGCCTATCGGCCGATCCCCGAAATGCAGCGTATACTGCCCGCCGCATTTGAAATGGAAACCGATGGCGAGGCGCAGCTGATCGAAATCGTTCCGGGCGAGAAGTTCGCAATGGTTTCGGTCGCCGATTTCGAAGAGGCTGCTCCGCCGCCCATCGCGGAGGTACGTGATATTGTTGTCCAGCAATGGGCGCTGGCAGAAGGCTCCAAGCGCGCAAAAACTGCAGCCGAACAAGTGCAGCGCGCCGTATTGGGCGGGAAGTCGCTGGCCGAAGCGATGGCTTCGCTCCCGGTCAAACTGCCAGGTGTCGAAACGGTTTCGGGAACGCGGATGGACCTCAACCGCGAAGGCCAGCAGATGCCGCCTCCGCTGGCCATGATGTTTGCCATGAAGAAAGGCACTGCAAAGACTTTGGATGCTGGACGCAATCAGGGTTGGTTCGTGGTTCACCTCAACGAGGTCATCAAGGGCGACGCCAGCAAGGACCCGCAACTGGTTGCAGCGCGACAGCAAGAAATGCTCAGCCTGTTGCAACAGGAATATGCCGCCCAGCTTATCAATGCTGCACGCACCGAAGTCGGCGTGAGCAAGAACGAAAGCGCAATCAAGGATATCCGCCGCCGCCTGACCAATCAGGATGCGGCACAGTAAGGCTATTTGGACGGGTATGCACGACAACAGCTCTACCCGTCAGGCCGATATTGCGCGTGCCCAGCTTGCCGAAGGAAAATCGGCAATCGTCTGGCGCGATCTTATCGCTGATACCGAAACCCCTGTTTCCGCGGCACTGAAATTGTTCGAAGCCGGACGCGGCGACTTCATTCTGGAATCGGTTGAAGGCGGGGCGGTTCGCGGGCGCCACAGCCTCATTGGCCTTGCCCCTGACCTTGTGTTCCGCGCGAATGACGATGCAGCCGAGATCAACCGAAATTGGCAGACTGACAGGGCTGCTTTTGTAACGACCGGCGAAGGCGCGTTGGCTTCGCTGCGCAAGTTGGTTGAAGCTTGCCGGATTGATATGCCCGATGGGCTGCCTGCAGCCTTTGCCTCGCTTGTCGGCCATTTCGGATATGAAACCATCGGTCTTGTAGAAAAACTGCCGCGACCACCGGCAAATCCGATTGATCTGCCGGACATGATGTTTGTTCGCCCAACGGTGGTGCTGGTTTTCGATCGCTTGGCCGACCGGCTTTATATCGCAGCCCCAATATGGCCAGAAGGCGGAGACCCGGAGCGCTTGATCGACGCCGCTTTTGAGCGGATTGATGCAGTCGCTGCAAAACTTGCGCAACCAGTTCCAACCGGATCGGCGCATGTCGACCTTGCTGCACTGCCAGAACCGGTCGCCGCCGTTCCGCCTTCGAAATATCGCGAGATGGTTTTGAAGGCTAAGGACTATATTGCGGCAGGCGATATCTTCCAGGTGGTGCTCGCACAGCGTTTCTCACTGCCCTTCACCCTTCCTCCGGTCGATCTCTACCGCGCATTGCGACGGATCAACCCCTCGCCTTTCCTCTATTTCCTCGACATGCCAGGCTTCGCGCTGATCGGCTCGAGCCCGGAAATCCTTGTGCGTGTCCGCGATGGCGAAGTCACCATTCGCCCGATCGCCGGCACTCGCCCACGCGGCAAAACTGCACTCGAAGATGCCGAAAACCGTGACAGCCTGCTTGCCGATCCCAAGGAGCGTGCCGAGCATCTGATGCTCCTCGACCTTGGCCGCAACGATGTCGGCCGCGTAACTGAGGGCGGCAGTGTGACGGTCACCGACAGCTATATGGTCGAATTCTATAGCCATGTAATGCACATCGTATCCAACGTGGTCGGCCGCTTGGCAAAGGGCAAGGACGCATTGGACGCGCTGTTCGCGGGTTTTCCCGCAGGTACCGTCAGCGGCGCGCCCAAAGTCCGCGCCTGCGAAATCATCGCCGAGCTCGAGCCTGAAACCCGCGGCGCCTATGCCGGCGGTGTCGGCTATTTCAGCCCGGACGGGAATATGGACAGCTGCATCGTGCTGCGTACCGGCATCGTCAAGGACGGGATGTTGCACGTTCAGGCGGGCGCCGGCATCGTCGCCGACAGCAACCCCGAATATGAACAGCGCGAATGCGAAGCCAAGGCAGGCGCCCTTATGGCCGCCGCCCGCGAAGCCGTTCGCGTGGCTGGAGAAGCAGGGTTCGGACAATGAGCAATAACCGCATCCTTGTCATCGACAATTATGACAGCTTTACCTTCAACCTCGTCCACTATCTGCAGGAACTGGGCGCTGAGGTGGAGGTAGTTCGCAATGACGCGATTTCCGCCGGCCAGGCGCTATCGAGCGGTGCGCAAGCTTTCCTGCTCTCCCCCGGTCCATGCACACCCAATGAAGCAGGTATTTGCCTCGATATGGTCGCGGCCTGTGCAGAGGCAAAGAAGCCACTTCTCGGCGTTTGCCTTGGGCACCAGACCATTGGCCAGCATTTTGGCGGCAAGGTCGTGCGCGGCGGGTTGATGCACGGCAAGACCAGCCCAGTCAGCCATGATGGTACTGGGCTGTTTACTGGCCTGCCCTCACCGTTCACCGCCACCCGCTATCACTCGCTGATTGTCGAAGACATTCCCGACGAGTTGATCGTCAACGCAACCAGCGACGATGGCCATGTGATGGGCTTCCGCCACCGCGAACTGCCCATCCATAGTGTGCAGTTCCACCCAGAAAGCATCGCTACCGAGCACGGCCATGCGATGCTCGCCAATTTCATGAAGGCCGCCGGAATGACGCCAAAGGATAGGGCATGACGCTTTCGCTCGCCCAATCCGAAGCGCTGTTCGGCCAAATGCTCGATGGCGCGATGTCCGATGTCGAGATCAAGGAAACCTTGGTCGAAATGGCAGAGCGCGACGAGACGTCAGAGGAAATTGCAGGCGCCATCCGCGCGATGCGCGCACGAATGATACGCGTCATCGCTCCCGAAGGCGCCATTGATGTCTGCGGGACGGGCGGTGACGGCGCGCACAGCCTGAATGTCTCGACCGCAGTCGCCATCGTAGTTGCGGCCTGCGAGGTGCCGGTCGCCAAACATGGTAATCGTGCGGCATCAAGCAAGGCTGGTGGTGCCGATACACTGGAGGCGCTAGGCCTAAATCTTGACCGCGCTGCGGAAACTGCGGAGCAAACCTTGGCCGACCTCGGCATCGCCTTCCTCTTCGCTCAGAAATACCATCCCGCACTCGGTCGTCTCGCCCCAATCCGCAAAGAAATTGGCCGACGCACCATTTTCAACCTGTGCGGGCCGGCTTGCAATCCTGCCGGCGTAAAACGCCAATTGATCGGTGTCGCGCGACCAGACTTTCTGCCAGTTTATGCCGGCGCGCTTGAAATGCTGGGCTATGAGGATGCGATGCTCGTTGCCGGTGATGAACCGCTCGACGAACTGTCGATTTCCGGTCCGAGCAGTTTTGTTCGGTTGGGCCAGTCGCAAGAGCGCGTCAGCCCGGAAGAGGCCGGTCTGCCCTGCCATGCATCCGAAGCGCTGAAAGGCGGCGATGCTGACTATAATGCAGTTGCACTCCGCCGCTTGCTCGCAGGATTGCAGGAAACCGGGCAGGACCGCGCCTATCGCGATGCCGTCCTTTTCAACAGCGCCGCCGCGTTGATGGTTGCAGGCCATGCGAATGATTGGAAGTCAGGGGTCGAAGAGGCCGCCGAGGCCATTGACAAGGGACTGGCCAAAGCCCTGCTCGATTGCTGGATCAATTTCTGATGGCAAACAAACTGGACGAGATCTGCGCGACGAAACGCGTCGAAGTTGCCCAACGCAAGCCCTTGGGCCTGTCACACTGGCAGTCCCCGTCCGCGGTTCGCGGTTTTGAAAACGCCTTGCGCGCCAAGGCGCAAACCGGTTTCGCACTGATCGCCGAAATCAAGAAAGCCAGTCCGTCAAAAGGGCTTATCCGACCCGATTTCAATCCGCCCGCCCACGCCCGGGCTTATCAAGCGGGTGGCGCTGCCTGTTTGTCTGTCCTCACCGACGCGCCTTATTTTCAGGGCCATGAGGATTACCTGATCGCAGCGCGTGCTGCGTGCGACTTGCCCGTCATCCGCAAGGATTTCATGGTCGATCCATGGCAGTGCGCCGAAGCAAGGGCGATGGGGGCCGATGCGATATTGATTATTGTCGCCGCTCTTGAAGATTCGCTGATGTCGGAAATCGAAGACGCAGCGCGTGCCGAGGGACTCGATGTCCTGGTTGAAGTGCATGACGAGAGTGAGATGGAGCGAGCCCTTTCCAAGCTTCAATCCCGCCTGATCGGGGTCAACAACCGCAACCTCAAAACCTTCGAGGTTGATCTGGCAACGACCGAGCGTTTGGCGGGCATGGTGCCTGATGATGTATTGCTGGTCTGCGAAAGCGGCATTGCTACCCATGCGGATTGCCTGCGCATGGCCGAAAGCCGCGTTCGCACATTCCTTGTGGGCGAAAGCTTGATGCGACAGGCGGATGTTGAAGCCGCGACGAAAATGCTATTGTCAGGCGCATGACCAAGCTGACTCATCTCGACGACGCGGGAAATGCCGCAATGGTCGATATATCGGCGAAGGATTCCACCGTCCGGGAAGCGCAGGCCGAAGGACGGATTTCCATGTCGGCAGAGGCGCTGGCAGCGATCCGCGAGGGTGCCGTGAAGAAGGGTGATGTCCTCGCCACCGCGCGCATCGCCGGCATAATGGCTGCAAAGAAGACAAGCGAGTTGATACCGCTGTGCCATCCGCTTGCATTGTCCAAGGTGGCGGTCGATTTTGAATTCGAAAGCGATGGAATCCGCGTCACCGCCCTTGCCCGGCTGACCGGCCAGACGGGGGTGGAGATGGAGGCGATGACAGCCGCCTCCGTGGCGCTGCTGACCATTTACGACATGGCCAAAGCGCTCGATAAAGCGATGGTTATTTCCGGCGTTCGCTTGCTCTCGAAAAGCGGAGGCAAGTCGGGCGACTGGCGGGCTGCATGATTTCAATCGAGGAAGCGCAGTCGCGGATTTTTGCGCTCAAGGGTCCAGTTGAGACAGAGCTAATGCCGCTCACCGACGCTGCGGGCCGCTGGGCGGCCGAGGATGTCATCGCCCTGCGCACCCAACCCGCACGCGATCTCTCCGCAATGGATGGGTACGCCATCCGCTTTGCTGATAAGGGCGGACCCTGGAAAGTGATCGGCGAAAGTGCCGCGGGCAAGCGTTTTAGCGGGACAGTCGGCGCTGGCGAAGCAGTTCGCATCTTTACAGGAGCGGTGGTTCCTGAGGGTGCCGATACCGTGATCATCCAGGAAAATGTCGCACGCGATGGCGACGCCATTACGCTTAGCGGCGATGTACCCAAGAAGGCCGGTGCAAATGTCCGCCATGCAGGCGGCGATTTCATCGAAGGAAAAATCGTCATTTCCAAAGGAGCCGAATTGCACGCGCGCCACATCGCATTGGCGGCAATGGCTGGCCATGGAGCCTTGCGCGTTGCCCGAAAGCTCCGCATCGCATTGGTTTCGACCGGCGATGAACTTGTGACACCGGGCTTGCCTTGCGCTGACGATCAAATCCCCTCGTCCAATGGTTTCATGCTCGCAGCGATGCTCCGTCACTTGCCTGCCGACATCAGCGAATTTCCTGCGGTGGAGGACAAACTTGACGCCTTGACCGCTTTGTTCCGTGACTTGTCAGAGCACGATATCATAGTCACCACGGGCGGTGCCTCGGTAGGCGACCATGACCTTATCGTTCCCGCGCTAAAGGCAGCTGGGGGAAAGCTGGATTTCTGGAAAATCGCGATGCGCCCGGGAAAACCTGTGATTGCCGGAAGCATAGGCAATGCGATTGCCTTGGGTTTGCCTGGCAATCCGGTGTCCGCATTCGTCACCGCGACGCTCTTCCTGAAACCCTTGATTGCGCATCTTTGCGGCGCTGCGCAGCCCTTGCCGACGCGACTCAAGGCAAAAACCGGCGTCGAACTCGCCCAGAACGGCGAACGCACCGATCATTTACGGGCGCGGTTGATCGACGGAGTCCTGCATCCCGTCGGCATCAACGATAGCGCCATGCTCGCGGCTTTATCCGAAGCTAACGCATTGATTATACGTGATCCGAATGCGGCAATGGCCAATGCGAGGAGCGAAGTGCTCTATTATCCCTTGGGCAGTTGAGATGCTGGCCCATAGCAGGGCTTGACAACCCCCCTATTTGTTTCCTAATCGTTCCACATCTGTTCAACAGCATTGGAACAAACCTATGTTGACCGCCAAGCAGCACGCGCTCCTGATGTTTATCCATGAAAGACTGGAAGCGACTGGAATCTCGCCTTCTTTTGAAGAAATGAAGGAAGCGCTCGATCTCAAGAGCAAGTCCGGCGTTCATCGCTTGATCGGTGCATTGGAAGAACGGGGCTTCTTGCGCCGTTTGCCCAATCGTGCACGCGCGCTGGAAGTGATGAAAATGCCTGATGGCGGCTCTGCACGCGGCCTCACCAAGGATGAGGCAGTCAACAATAAGGTGGTCAGCATTACTGACCATCGCCCTGCCCCGCAAAAATCGCTGCCGATTGCTGCCAATGATGTGATTGAAATTCCATTGCATGGAAAAATTGCTGCCGGCGTCCCAATCGAGGCGCTTGAAGGCCAGAACTCGCTTTCGGTGCCGATGGCATTGTTGGGATCAGGTGAGCATTACGCCCTGGAGGTTTCCGGGGACTCGATGATCGAAGCGGGCATTTTGGACGGCGATTATGCGCTGATCCGCAAGACGCAAACCGCGCGCGATGGCGAAATCGTTGTCGCCCTTGTTCGCGGCGAAGAAGCAACGCTGAAATATCTTCGCCGCGAGGGCCAGAAAATCCGGCTCGACCCCGCGAACAGCAGCTATGACCCGCAATATTATGATGCGCACGAGGTAGAGGTGCAGGGCCGTTTGGCCGGCCTGCTCCGCCGTTATCATTGAGTTTGAACTGAATGTTTCTGCAAAAGCGGCGGAGTGATTTCCGCCGCTTTTTGTTTTCTGCGCTGTGTGGCCAAAATCTGCAACCGCTCCGGCGAATAAGCCGACCAAGGCAAATGCGCATTTTCCTTCGCTACATATTCAACGCGCGGTTCGTTCAGATATAGCGCCATCCCACCTGCCTTCTCGATCAGCCTGCGGTCAATCTTAAGCCAACGCGGTTTGCAACTGAAAGGCAGCCATCGGCTGCTGACGACTATGTCGCTTCGCGTGCATGCGGCGGCCAGTTCCATCGACGGGATCATATAGCCCGAACGCAAGGCGAGTATGTTCCATCGCCTTTTCTCACTGTTGATCTGAAAGGCGCAGGAATCGGCATTGCATCTCGCAGCTGGCAATGTTTGGAGATCATGAACATTGCCTCTGATCGCCGCTGTTTCTTCCAGGGTTGAACGCACATAATCCCCTGCCCCCGGGCGCAGAAGCGCCAATCGGCCATCTTCCATGATAACGGCCAAGTGCTGGCCGTCGCTAGTGACGAGCAGGTCGGGCCGTGGGGCAACAGCCATTGCACCCAATGCAGCAAGCAACGGCAACAGAGCAAACCAGCGCCGTCGGTCGTTGAAAATTGCAATGACCAGTGCTGAGAAGACCGCAGTTGCAAAGGCCCAGAGCGGCATTTCGGGAAGCAGCAAAACCGCGCCTGCAGTGTTGCTGACTTTGTGCGCCAGCCACAGGATCAATTTTATTCCTTGCGATGCAAGCAACCAAAATGGCGCGCCGAAACCTTCACGGATGGAGTCCATCAACAGCGCGATCATTTGCACTGGCATGATGAAAAAAGTCGTCACCGGAATCGCGACCATATTGGCCAGCGCGCCGTACACGCCCGTCTTGTGAAAATGGAACAATGCGATCGGAGCCAGCACTATCTCTATCGCCAGTCCGGTCAGCAAAAGGCTGGCAGCGGTTCTCCCAAGGCGCAAAAACACGCCCTCATCACGGCGCCCGCGAAAATCGGTCATCCACTTGCTTTGATGGAGCAGGACTATCGTTCCGACCGCCGCAAAGCTGAGCTGGAAACTGGGGCCGGCAAGCGCTTCAGGCCAAAAGAGCAAGACAAAGGTCGCGCCAAATGCGAGCAATCGTAACGACAGCGCCTCCCTTCCCATGGCCATTGCCACCAATATCAGCAAAGCGGCGATACACGCCCTGACGGTCGGCACTTCGGCACCCGTCAATAAAGTGTAGCAAATGGCAATGACAGCGGCGGCGGCGGCGGCGAAGAGCGGAACTTTGATCCGAAGGGCCAGCCATGGCCATAAGGATAATAGCGCCGATACCAGTATGAAGCTTCCGCCCACGACAGCCGTCACATGAAGCCCGCTGACCGACAACAGGTGGGCCAAGCCGGAATCGCGTAGCGCCTCGGCATCGTCCTCGGCAATGCCTCCTCGTGTCCCGACCAGGAGCGCGCTGCCAACGGCACCGGTTTCGGGCCCCATCGCCGAACCTATATGCGACGAAAGACTGATACGACTTCGGTTCCAGAAATTTTCATTCGTCACGGGCGGTTGCACTATCTCAACAGGGCCAATCACGCTTCCGGTCGCACCCAAGCCGCTGAACCATGCGGCACGCGCAAAATCATAACCACCTGGCAACGCTGGACCTGGCGGCGGCATCAGGCGTACCTTCGCCACGATGATTGCGCCCGGTTGCAACTGCGGATTGGCTTGGTCTGCTTCGACATTCACGCGCACCGTGGAGGGCAAATGGCCGCTTGGCCCTATCCATAGCCTCAGTCGGATAATGTCTCGTGCCGAGACATCTTCGACGCTTTCAATCTTGCCGGCAATCCGCCCGATCCACGGCCTCTCCAGCGGCGTCGCGCCAACATTGGCGGATTTGAAGGAGATTACAAAAATTCCCGCGAGTAAAAGCAGCGCGCCCGCGATGATTACGGTCGACAACCGCGTCCACCCTCTTAACGACAGTCCAATCCCGCAAAGACCAATGCACAAGATGGCAAAGAACAAACCGTTTGCCGGCCCGTAGGCTTGCCAGAAGGACACGCCCGAACCCAATGCCACAGGTATCAGAAGGGGCAGCCGTTCCCTTTCGCTATCCAGCCAGTTTTCCAATGTTTCGGCATAAGAAGCCCGTGCCGGTGCAGAATTCGACCGGGCAATTTCATCGGCTATGTGGGATGCAAACTTCATGCTGCGGGCCGCCCTGAAACCAGTGCGCCACCACATGCTTTGTTATGCGCGTGATTTGTCGATTAACAAGCTGTTTTCGATGCCCTTGACGTAAACGCAAAACTGCGCAAGGAGGCCGCGACGGGGGTCGCAGAACGGCATTGTTCGGGCTTCTCGCGCTATAACGGTCTCCCGCCTTTGGCTGGGCCGCCATATAGAGAAATCGATAAGAAACTGGCGGTTGGCAAGGGTAATATATAATCGGCTTTCCCCGGCCAAATGAGTGAATGGAACACGCATGACAAACAAGGTTGCGACTCTCAACTTGGGCGATCAGCAAATCGATCTGCCCGTTGTTTCAGGAACAGTTGGCCCGGATGTTCTGGATATCCGCAAACTTTACGCCCAGTCGGATTGCTTTACTTTTGATCCGGGATTCACTTCGACCGCAAGCTGCGAATCCCAACTGACTTATATCGATGGTGACCAGGGCGTTTTGCTGCACCGTGGCTATTCGATCGAAGAACTGTCTGAAAAGTCGAGCTTCATGGAAGTCTCCTATCTGCTGCTGAATGGCGAATTGCCGTCGAAGCAGGAACTGGATGATTTCAGCTACACCATTTCACGCCACACCATGCTGCACGAGCAGCTTTCGACCTTTTACCGGGGTTTCCGCCGTGATGCGCACCCGATGGCAATCATGTGTGGTGTTGTTGGCGCGCTTTCAGCTTTCTATCATGATTCGACCGACATTTCCGATCCGGTGCAGCGCAAGATTGCCAGCCATCGCCTGATCGCGAAAATGCCGACCATTGCCGCAATGGCTTACAAATATTCGGTCGGACAGCCGTTCATCTATCCGGATAACAAATTGTCCTATACCGGCAATTTCCTGCGCATGACCTTTGGCGTTCCCGCTGAAGAATATGAAGTCATTCCGGCGGTTGAACAGGCGCTTGACCGCATCTTCATCCTGCATGCGGACCATGAACAGAATGCCTCAACCTCGACCGTGCGTCTTGCCGGTTCGTCGGGCGCCAATCCTTTTGCCTGCATTGCTGCCGGTATCGCATGCCTTTGGGGCCCTGCGCATGGCGGCGCCAACGAAGCCGCGCTCAACATGCTGCGCGAAATCGGCACGCCCGATCGCATCCCGCACTACATCGCCCGCGCGAAGGACAAGAACGATCCGTTCCGCCTGATGGGCTTTGGCCACCGCGTTTATAAAAACTACGATCCGCGCGCCACCGTGATGCAGAAAACGGTCCGTGAAGTGCTCGCCGCGCTAAAGGTCAACGATCCCATTTTCGAAGTTGCCATGCAGCTCGAAGAAATGGCGCTCAATGACCCCTACTTCATCGAAAAGAAGCTCTTCCCGAATGTGGACTTCTATTCGGGCATTATCCTGTCGGCGATCGGCTTCCCGACCACGATGTTCACCGTGTTGTTCGCACTTGCGCGCACCGTTGGCTGGGTCGCCCAGTGGAACGAAATGATTTCGGATCCTGGCCAGAAAATCGGCCGCCCGCGCCAGCTTTACACGGGCCCTGCAGCGCGTCCCTACGTTTCGGTCGACAAGCGTTAATTGTTTGCAGACGGCAGGCGGAGCGTGAATTTCGCTCCGCCGCCATCGGCTGCAGTTACCGTAAGGTCACCGCGCATGGCGCGCGCCAATTTCCGCGAAATATAAAGACCGAGGCCACTGCCACCATCACCCGAACGGCCAAGCCGTTCAAATTTGGTGAAGATGCGTTCGCGATCTTCTTCCGCCACTCCAGCCCCTTGGTCGATTACCGAAATCGAACAGTCGCTCGGATCGATCACAATCGTTACCGTGCTTCCACCCGGTGAGTAGCGAATGGCATTCCCCACCAGGTTGAGCACAATTTGCAGAACGCGGCGGAATTCTCCCATCGCATGACAGCGGATTTCGGGGTCGGGTACCGAAAGTTCAATCTGGTGATCGGCGGCTTTCAGCGCCAACAAGCCCGCCACCCGTTTTGCGATATCTCCAAATTCCACTGGTTCCTGCGCGACCTTGAAGTCGGGCTTGTCGATGGCGTCCAAGTCTTCAAGATCGCTGACCAATTCGGCCAAATGGCGCGCTGCTGAGGCGATATCCTTGGCATAGCTCGAATATTGCTCCAGAATCGGACCATTCAATTCCGATCCAATGGTTTCGGCATTTGCCAATATCCGCCCCAAAGGCTGGCGGACCGCGGTCGCGAAGTGGCGCCCCAAGCCAAGGCCCGGATGGGCTGGCGCTGACGGTGCTTCGTCGACCTCGGCTTTGGAAGCCTTAGCTTCATCCGTGAGGAAAACCAGACGCGCACCCAGTAGGTGGTCATCGTCGGACTTTATTGCATCAACCAGCACGTCGTGGCGCGTTTGCGATCCGATATGCTCAATCTTGGTTCGACCCGGAATATCATTTGTTCGCAACAGCGCAGCGATATCGACCGCTTCATCAATCAGCCGGAAATGCTGAACAAAGGGTGTTGCGATGCAATCGGTCGAAAAAATGCCCAGCAGCGCCGGGTCAGCCCGCAAGATCAATCCCGTTCCATTGAGATACATGACCGGCAAGTTGGTACGTTGTGTAATGCCCAGCTCTGGACTGCGGATTGGCGATGAAGCGCGCGGTGCAGACGCTCGTTCCTGCCATCCGATAATCGACAGGTTGACCAAGTTTTCGCGCTTTTCCGCCTCGACCCATAATTCAAGGTCATGCTCTTTGTCAGCAACATGGACAGTGCGTTCAAACTTCAAACCGGTGCGCCAGCACAGCGAGGCGAGTTCCAACAGGCCCGGTACCGCGATCGTTCCACCTTCGACCCCGCCATTACCAAAGTGCAGCCTGCGAACAGCCGCATCTGCAGCCATCAGTTTGCCCTCTGCGTCGACCACGCATTTAATTGGCAAAGCAAGGCGCGGCGATGCCTGCATCATCCGGCCTTCCAGACGGGTGCGGCAGCAAGGCGCCATCCAAGTACTTCGCTACGAGCAGCTTCCGGATCGAGCGCTTCATATTGAACAAGCAAATCGGGCAAAAGGTGATCATCTGACCGGCGCCCACGCAAATGCTGGACAATTGCCAAGGCTGCTTGCGCTTGATGTCCACGTCCACGAAGCATCAGGAGCAACGGCGCAACATCCTGCTCATCGATGAAACGCAGGATACGGTCATGCGGCAAGCGATAGTCGTGCGCGAGACCGCTGGCATATAGAGCCAAGCCGCAATCTTTGGGATTAAGCAGCGATCCCCGCTCCTCTTCGGGCAGGAAATACACCAGCTTTGCAGCCGTTGCATGCACCGCGGCCGCTTCGTCATGGGTGGCGAGCAGTTGGTTGCCCGATGCTATCAGATTTCCCGCTGATCGGCTGCCATCCATCTGGAAAACGGCGACCACGCGCCAGACCAGAAGGTGGAGGACATCGGCGGGCAGCTGGCGCAGAAAGGATTCTGGGGATCGGATTTGCGCGGCATTTTGGGCAATCAGAAGTTTACGGGCACATTCCGCGACGAGCGGATCGTCGCTATCGAGCAGTCGGTTCGGTAATTGGGAGAGGAAGGCGGCACCGCCGGTTTCCAGTCGCTGGCTGATGTGATGTTCCGCCATGCGAGCAAGCGCAAATTCCAGCAGCGCAGCCTCACGAAGCAGGCCCGAACGGCTGAGCATGTCCCAACTGAGAGGCGTTGCGACATCGGAGCTTATGCCCAACTTAGCTTCGATCGCTTGCACCAAATTCTGCAGGATCAGTCGGGTAGAAGCCAATATGGCTTCGCTGGGCGCGCGCTGGGCACGCGGGAACAATTGCTGGGCGATATCTTCGCACAACATTTGCGCATCATTTGCGGAAGCGGTTGCTGCATCCAGCAACAGATTTGAGTCCTTTTCTCCCAATATCCGATCCGATGTGCCTTAGCCCGGCCCCGATATAGGAATAACGGGGTTAATTTGGTTTTAACTTTGACTGAATTCTCTTGTCCCGCCAGCTCGCCCAGATCAGTCCACCAAACATTGCGAGGATGGCGAGTTTGACGGTGGTCAAGAATGGCACGGCGACCCAAATCGCGACCAGCACGACTCCAAGGTTCAAGGGCGACATTGCATCGCGAACCAGCGCGCTTGACGATCCTCGGCCCAGAAGCAACGCGCCGAGAAGCAAAAGGCCTATGAAAGTTGCATCGATCGGTTCCGCACCATTGTTGAATATGACCAGCCACAGGGTCACAAAAATGGCTGAATAGCTGGCGAAACGCGGATAATCGGGTTTGCCGCTGCGATATTCAACATCCTGCATTTTCGTGCGTATTACCCCTAAGACGAGGGAAAGAACCACAAGCGCTAGCGCGGCACTGGAATAACGCAGATAGGCCGTCAAAGCGGAAGCCAACGCGAATACCAGCGGCGACCATGCAATCGTCGCAGACAACCAAGGCAAGCCGGCAATCGACGGAACAAAGCTGCGACTGCCCTTGAGTATGATTTTCTCAAGGAAACCGTCTTGTGGGCTTTCGCTGGCAAGCTGCGAAGCGATATCGGCGACATTTGCGCCATCGCTGATGTTGCGCAATTTGCCATTGGTCAGCAGGGCCTGATCGAGCAGTTCTTCGCGTGCGCCGCTTTGCAAAGCATGCCGCAAAAGGAATGATGCGATGCTCCAACCTTCGGGCATTTTCGCGCAATGGCCGATGGCTGATGGATCCAGGACAGCAAAACCCGACCAACGCCTGTTAAGGTCAATACGTTCGAAGCGTTCGCTTCCTGCGCTTTCAGCAAGGATTGCAATTGAGTTTTTGGGCCATGAAAGGGCTTCTGCAATCAACTCGGCACCCATCCAGATTCCCGGCGCCACCAAAAGGAAATCGCCGGTAAGCAGCCCTTCCTGCGCAGGCACCTCACCAGATCTGATGATGCGGACTTGCAGGTTTGCACCCGCGACACGCTCGACCAATTCAGGAAGTTCAGCCGGAACCGAGTCGACAGCAATCGCGATCTCCCGAATGCCACATCGTTCCAACAACTTGATTTGGTGAAAAATTACAGGGTTTCCGTAAAGCCTTGGCAAGGCAGTGGGGCTGCCTGCTGCATCTAGCGGCGTTTCTACACATAATAATGCGGAGTGGACGCCCCCCGTCCTGATCGCTGTGCTCGACATGCATCCGCTATGCCCAAGCCAACCGAATTGCCAAGCAAATTCGGTTCAAGACTGGCACAGAAGCGTTGGCTAGTGCGCCTGCTCCAATTGCTGCAGATAACTCGACAGTTTGCGCACGACCACCGGATCACCCGGCGCACCGGCATTGGCTTCATCTGCAAGCGAGATCACTTCGGTGACGCCAAAACTCGCTGCCAGCCCCTTCAGGCGGTAGCAGCAATACTGCCAGTTGGCGTCGCAGCGGGAGCGCCCCAAAAGGTCCACCTGCCGCTTTGCGCTCTCCAGAAACGCACGCCGAAGTTCCTCGACCAAGGCAGGATCATCGCCCGCAGCGGCGTTCAACGAAGTATCAAATGCACCATAATCCATCGACATAATGCGAATTTTATCCACAGGCAGGTTAACTTTGCGTTTCAACCCTGTGAAAATATGGTAAATGTGTTCCATGACGGGACAATCGAAAATCATCGAAATCAATCGTTCCTCGAACGATCCTGCAACCTCTGACGTCGATGAGACCAACGAAGTGACCAGCTTCGAGGCTTCCAGCGATGATAATGAAGCCGAAGAATATCCCGATTATTGGGAGGAAGAGCCCGCAGCCCGTCGTCCCTGGGGCAAGATTGTCATTGCTACATTGCTTTTGCTGGCAACGGCCGCATGGACTGGCTTTTTCCTGTGGGTGCACCAATCGGAAATAGTCGCAGCCCCGCTTCCTGCCCGGATCAGCCAACTGATTGTGGAGTGGTCGGCTCCAACGGCAGTTCTTGCCCTTGCATGGCTGCTGGTCATGCGCATGAGCTCAACCGAGGCGCGCCGTTTCGGCGATGTTGCAGCATTGCTGCGCACCGAAAGCGAAGCGCTCGAACAACGCATGCGTACCGTTAATGGGGAAATCGCCCTCGCCCGCTCCTTCCTTGCCGAAAATGCAAAGGAACTGGAATCGGTAGGCCGCGTCTCAGCCCAAAAGCTCACCGAAGCTGCCGAACAGTTGAATACAGCGCTCCATGATTCCGACGAGCGCGCAAAGATGCTGCAGGTTGCGAGCAACGCCGCAGTGACCAATCTGGAACAGCTGCGTAACCATTTGCCTGTTGTTACCAGCGCTGCGAAAGATGCGACCAATCAGATCGGCATTGCCGGCAATACCGCGCACGGGCAGATCCAGACTATCATCGACGCGTTGAAGCAAATGGACGAGCGCGCTGCGACCGCCGGCACCGCACTTGAGACGCTCAACAGCCGTATCGACACAAGTTCCCAGGCACTCGAAAACAATCTGACTGGTGCAAGCGAGCATTTCGCGCAATCGGTCGAGAATTCGGAGCAGCGCGCAAACCTGCTGCTTGCCAATCTTTCGTCGGGCGTGACCGATGCCGAGCGGCGCCTGATGCAAACGTCCGAGCGCCTTGATGATCGCATGGCAGCGAGCCATCAGCGACTGGAAGGCAATCTGACCAGCCTCAGCGAAGCAATCGCTCATTTGGAAGCTGTTAGCGACGCCCAAGATTCGACGGCTCGCACTCTGCTTGAAAGCGTGAAGTCTTCGCTCGCGGAATGCCGAGCTGAAGTCGCCCGCTTTGGCGATGATGCCAGCGATCAGATCGCCAAGCTGGCTTTCGCGGTTTCAGCCCTTGGCGAAAGCGGTGAAGAGTTGGACAAGCGCTTGGCCTCCACCAAGGACCAGACGCAAACGCTAATCGCAAAAACCGACGATTTGCGCTCGGGTATCGAAGCTATGGCCGAAGCGTCCGAAGGCACGCTTGCACCCAAAATTGACCGGATAACCTCACTTTTTGCTGAAACGCGCGAAGCATTTGCGGTTTTGAACGGCGAACTTTCCACCGCGGAAAATGGCACGGAAACGCTGGTGCAGGCTGTTGCGACGCTTGAGGAAAATGTTGCGACCCAAAGCACCGCGATCGAACAGCTCAATAGCCAATCGGAAACTTACCTGACTTCGCAGCAGGAACAGGTCGATATCCTGTCTGCCGCCATCGTGCATACCCGTTCGACCCTCGAGGAATTGTCGGGCATCGCCAATGAGCAACTGGTCGCTGCACTGTTGCGCGTGCGCGAAACCACAAAACAGGCCGCCGAAGCGAGCCGCAAGATCGTTGACGAAGAACTGTCTGCAGTCGCCGACAAGCTCAACGAACGTGGTCGGCTTGCAATCAGCGCTGCGGTGGACGACCAAGTCAAGGCACTCGACACAGCCATGCGCGAGGCATTTGATCGAAATCTTGCGCTGGCCTCTGACGTTGAAGAGCGGATCGCGTCGCAGCTGCAACGCGTTGACGAGATGGCTGCCAATCTTGAGCATCGGGTACAGGAGGCACATAGTTCCTTTGGCGCCATCGATGATGACGGCTTTGCGCGGCGCATGGCCCTACTCACCGAATCGCTCAATTCTGCAGCGATTGACGTCGCGAAGATCCTGTCCAACGAAGTTACCGATACGGCGTGGGCCGCCTATCTGAAGGGCGACCGCGGCGTGTTCACCCGCCGTGCCGTTCGACTACTCGACAGCGGCGAAGCCAAGATTATCGCCGCACATTATGACGACGACGCCGAATTCCGCGAACATGTGAACCGCTACATTCACGATTTTGAATCGATGATGCGCGTTTTGCTTAGCACCCGTGATGGCAATGCGATTGGCGTGACCTTATTGTCTTCGGATGTGGGCAAGCTTTACGTTGCCCTCGCTCAGGCAATCGAACGTCTTCGGAATTAATCCGCCGACGCCTCAGGCCCCGCGATTAGGAAATCGAACGTGTGGCGGTCGATCCAGCCATAGACATAGTTGGCGTAAAACACGCCGAACGCCGCTGCTGACAGCAAGGTTGTCCGCAGCAAGATCAATCCCGGCCTGAAGTTGCCGGGCACGCCATCGGCTTGGCCAGGCACTTTCTCCATGCCGAGTTCTTCATAGCTGCGCACCCCAATGGGCAGGATGACAAATGCGCTCAACACCCAGAACAAGGCATAGATTGCGATTATCGATGTCCAGTTCATGCTGTCTCCACAACCAGTACGTCCACAATAGGCTTCTTGCCTGTCCAGTTAGTGGCAACCCGGCGCACCGCAAGACGTAGGTTTTCCCGTAGGTCGCTCAAATCGCCGCGCCAATCCTTGACTGCCTTTTCGGCGGCTTGGCTGGCCTCGTCGAGGAAATCATCGATTTCCGCCTCTATCGGGATGCCATGCAAGCGAATGACCGGATCGCCGAGAAGGTTGTTATCGCCGTCGAGCGCAACCGCGACATTGATGATGCCGTACCATGACAGGCGGCGGCGTTGGGTGATTGCTTCGCCATCGGAAGCGATAATGGTATCGCCATCGAGGACAAGGCGACCGGTGCGTTCATGGCCGACCTGTTCAGGGCCGTCAGGCGCAAGACGGATTACATCGCCATTGGATTGGACGATGGTTTTGGGAACCCCTTGTGATTGTGCAAACCGGGCCTGTTCGGCCATGTGGCGCCGCTCACCATGCACAGGCACAAGGATTTCGGGCCTTACCCATTCGTAGAGTTTTGCCAACTCGCTGCGTCCCGGGTGGCCAGACACATGCACATGCGCCTGTTTTTCGGTGATCATGATGATGTTCCGGCGCGCAAGCTGGTTCATCACATGGCCGATCGCCATTTCGTTGCCCGGTATCTGCTTGGACGAGAAGATAACCGTATCACCCTCCTCAAGCTTCACCGGATGATTGCCCTCGGCGATGCGGGCAAGCGCGGCCCGCGCCTCCCCTTGCCCACCGGTAGCCACCACCATCACCTGGTTGCGCGGATAGGCATCGACCGATTCCATATCGACGGTTTCAGGCAGATTTTTAAGATAGCCTGTCGCTTGCGAAGCCTCGACGATCTTGTGCAGCGAACGGCCCGCAAAGCATAGCTTGCGGCCCGCTTCTCTGGCGACATCGGCCAAGGTCTGCAGGCGGGCAGAGTTGGATGCAAAGGTGGTCACGACCACCCTGCCCTTCGCCTCTGTCACATGTTTCAGCAAATCGGCATGGACGCTTGCTTCGCTTCCGCTTGGTGTAGCGTTGAACACATTGGTTGAATCGCAGATCATGGCGAGGATGCCTTCATCGCCAATTGCTGTCAGCTGCTCGGCGCTGGCGGGCGTGCCAATGATCGGATTATCATCTAGCTTCCAGTCCCCTGTATGGAAGACCTTGCCGTGCGGTGTTTCGATAACCAGCGCGCTCATTTCGAGTATCGAATGCGCCAGCGGAACAAAACGGATATCGAACGGACCGAGATTGACCTGCCCCTCCATCGGCACGATGTTAAGCTGAACCTCGTCTGCAATGCCTTGTTCTTCAAGCTTTCCGCGGATCAGCGCCGCAGTGAACGGTGTTGCATACAGCGGCACGCCCAGATCAGCCGCAAGGTACGGGACCGCACCGATATGATCCTCGTGACCATGCGTCAGGATAATACCGAGCAGGTCATTCTTTCGATCTTCGATGAACTCGATATCGGGCATGATCAGGTCAATACCGGGATAGTCTTCGTGGCCAAAAGTTACGCCCAGATCGACCATGATCCATTTGCCCTGGCAGCCATATAAATTGGCATTCATGCCAATCTCGTCCGACCCGCCTAGCGCGAGGAATAGCAATTCATTTTTTGGAGTTGTCATGCCCCGCTTTCGCGGTTTGCATAGAGCTTGGCAAGCCCGCGCAACGTCAAATCGGGTTCAACCCTGTCGAAAAGATGGCTGTGCTGCTGAAACAGTGCGGCAAGGCCGCCGGTTGCGATCACTTTGACCGGCCTGTTGATTTCAGCCTTCATTCGCCCAAGCAGGCCCTCAATCAGCGCGACATAGCCCCAGTAGATGCCGATCTGCATCTGCCCCACCGTATCACGCCCGATGACGCTCGACGACGGCGGCGGCTCGATAGCGATACGCGGCAGCATGGCGGCCGCGTTGTACAATGCATCCAGCGACAGATTGATGCCTGGGGCGATACTGCCGCCCAAATAGGCTCCATCGACGCCGATATGATCGAAGGTGGTCGCCGTTCCGAAACTGATGACGATCTTGTCTACACCCGGTTCCAGCGCTTGCGCCGCGATGGCATTCACAGCGCGATCCGCGCCCAATGCGCGCGGCTCATCAACCTTCAGTGCAATCCCCCAACCGACCGGCTGGCGACCTGCAACCAAGGCATCAGTGCCGAAATATTTCTGGCTCAACACCTGAAGATTATGGAGCGCCCGCGGGACAACTGTCGCGATGATGACCGCATCAATCTCGCTGCGCTTATGCCCTTCCATTTGCAGCAACTGATCAAGCCAGACCGCATATTCATCTGCAGTGCGCCGGGCATCGGTCGCAATACGCCAACGCTGCACGATTTCACCGCTGTCATCGACCAGTGCGAATTTGACGTTGGTATTGCCGTTATCAACCGCAAGCAGCATCGCATTTATCCTTATCAGATCAGGAAAATATCGGCGGCGTGAATGGCACGGATTTCACCATCCGCCAAGCGCAGCCTGAGGGCGCCATCATCGGCAAGCCCCGAAAACAGGCCCTGAAGTTGCTCACCATCGGGCAAATTGACCTGTAAGGCAGTGCCATACGGATGGGCCGCAGCTTCCCAAGCCCGCAAAAGATCTACCAGCGGTCCCTGCCGCCATTTGCGCAGCCATTCTTCCAGGAAATTCCCAAGGATTTCGCACACAGACTGCGCGTCTGGAGGATTGGCCCCTAAGGCCCGCAAATCCGATGTTGCACGACCGATATTTTCAGGATGGTGCGCAAGATTGATTCCAAAGCCTGCAACGATGGCGTCGCCCGCGCGTTCCAACAATATACCGCACAATTTGGCACCATCAGACGTCAGAATATCATTCGGCCATTTGATCTGGATAGCAACTTCCGGTGCCACCTGCCTGATCGTTTGGTGCGCGGCGAGGCCAGCCACAAAAGCCAAGCTTGCCGGCGGTGGGTCGATGGCACCGATGCGAATGATCGTGCTGGCATAGAGGTTGCCGATAGGGCTGATCCAATCACGCCCCATCCTGCCGCGTCCGCCATCCTGCTGATCCGCCTGCAGCCACAAGCCTTCGGGTGCGCCCGCGGCGGCACGTGCAAGCAAATCGGCGTTGGTCGAGCCTGTCAGCCCGACCTGCTCAAATTGAATGGTCAGAACAAGGCTCCAGCAGCCTGTGCAGTCACAGCCGTCAGCGCCGGTATGGCGAAATAGCCCAGCGGCGAAACCGCCAGCGCCAATGCGCCGCCGCTCCAGCTCAGCACCTTGTCATCCGATGTATCGACCGCATCCGCAGGTTCATCGAAATACATCGTCTTGACGACCTTCAGATAATAGAAGGCACCAATCACCGAAGCGGCAATACCGATCACGGCCAGCGGGAACATCCCGGCCTCGATTGCGGCGTTGAACACCACCAGCTTGCCCCAGAAACCGAACAGCGGCGGAATACCGGCAAGGCTGAACATGAACACTGCAAATGCAGCGGCAAGCAGTGGCTTCGTCTTTGACAGGCCGGCGATGTCCGCCATACCTTCCTTCATTTCGCCATCACGCCCCTTCAACTGCATCAGGCAGATGAAGCCGCCGAGCGTCATTGCGACATAAATTGCAAGATATACCAGCATCGCCGAAATGCCTTGCTCGGTCCCGGCAGCGAGGCCGATCAACAGGAAGCCGATATTGTTGATCGAGCTGTAAGCGAGCAGTCGTTTCAGATTCTGCTGACCGATCGCACCGACTGCACCGATCACAATCGACATCAGCGCAACGACCATGACGATCTGCTGCCAGGCTTGTGCCTGCGAACCAAATGCCTCTATAGTTACACGGATGAGGAGCGCGGTTGCCGCTACTTTGGGCGCGCTGGCAAAGAATGCAGTAACCGGTGTAGGCGCGCCTTCATATACGTCTGGCGTCCACATATGGAACGGCGCAGCGCTGATCTTGAACGCGAGACCTGAGAGGACGAACACAAGGCCAAACAGCAGGCCGGTGCCAATTTCGCCTGCCATTGCCTGACCGATGGTTTCGAAACTGGTCGATCCCGTAAAGCCATAGAGCAAGGACATGCCGAAAAGCAGGATGCCGCTGGCAAGCGCGCCGAGTACGAAATATTTGAGGCCCGCCTCTGCCGAACGACCATCATTGCGCGCAAAGCTGGCGAGCACATAAGCGGCAAGGCTGTTGAGTTCGAGGCCGATATAAAGGGTCAGCAAGTCGGAAGCTGACACCATGATGCCCATGCCAACAGCGGCAAGCACAACCAGAACCGGATATTCGGCGCGCATCGCGCCCATTTTCTCAAGAGCCTTCGGGGCGATCACCAACGCCACCGCAGCGGCGATATAGATAAGGATCTTGGCAAAGCTGCTGAATGCATCCGCGCGATATAATCCGTCAAAAGCCGTCGCGTCGGTGCCTGCTGCCAAAAACTGCGCCGAAGTTACGCCGGCGCCCACCAGCGCAGCGACCGACAGGATGCTGACGAGGCGACCGGCATCCTGGCGCCATGCAGCGATCAACAACAGCGCAAGGCTGGAAAAGCTGAGGATCAGCTCTGGACGGACCAGTGTGAGCGAGGTTGAAAGGTCCATTAGTGTGCGGCCCCCTCGGCCTTTTTCTGATGCTCGCCGCCATGCGCATGGACGCGATATTTGGCGGTGGTCTTGTCATTTTCCTTGAGTTTGCTGTCACCGGCAGGCGCTGCACGCTCTATGCGATCCACGATCGTCGCAACGTCGCGACGGATCGGGGCAAGGAAGCTTTCCGGATAAACACCCATCCACAATACCGCAGCCGCAATCGGTGCAAGCAACCACAATTCGCGCTTGTCGAGATCGGGCATTGCAGCCGCATCGGCGTTCACCTGCTCACCAAAAGCAATCCGGCGATAAAGGTAGAGCATATAGCCTGCGCCCAGGATGATGCCGGTGGTGGCAATCAGCGTCGCCCAGGTCGAAACCTTGTATGCGCCCGCGAGCGACAGGAATTCGCCAACGAAACCGCTGGTCCCCGGCAAACCAACGCTCGCCATTGTGAACAGCATGAAGAACAGCGCATATTTTGGCATATTGATGCTGAGCCCGCCATAACGGCTGATTTCACGGGTATGCAGGCGGTCGTAAATTACACCGACGCAAAGGAAGAGCGCGCCTGACACAAGACCGTGGCTGAGCATCACGATGATTGCGCCCTCAATGCCTTGCTGGTTGAAAGTGAACAGGCCCACGGTCACAATCGCCATGTGCGCGACCGATGAATAGGCAATCAGCTTCTTCATGTCGTCCTGCACCAAGGCGACGAGGCTGGTGTAAACCACTGCAACCATCGAAAGGCCAAAGATCAGCCAGATGAACTGCGCTGAAGCCTCAGGGAACATCGGCAGCGAGAAACGCAGGAAGCCATAGCCTCCCATTTTCAGCAGCACGCCCGCCAGGATCACCGAACCTGCGGTCGGCGCCTGAACGTGCGCGTCAGGAAGCCAGGTGTGTACCGGCCACATCGGCATTTTCACCGCGAAGGATGCGAAGAATGCGAGCCAGAGGATGGTCTGTGCCTCAGCCGGGAAATCATGGTTGAGCAGTGTCGGGATATCCGCAGTGCCTGCCTGTTGGATCATCCACAGCATCGCCAGCAGCATGAAGACCGATCCGAGCAGCGTGTAGAGGAAGAATTTGTACGAGGCGTAGATGCGGTCCTTACCGCCCCAAATACCGATGATCAGGTACATCGGGATAAGGCCTGCTTCGAACATGATGTAGAAAAGCAGCAAATCCTGCGCCGCGAACACGCCGATCATCAGCGTTTCCATCAGCAGGAAGCTGGCCATGTAGAGGCCGACCCGCTCGGTAATCGAACGCCAGCTGGCACCGATACAAATCGGCATCAGGAATACCGACAACATGATCAGCAGCAGCGAAATGCCGTCGATGCCCAGTTTCCAGCCAATCGGCCCGAATAACTGGGCGCTCTCGACAAATTGCCACTGCGCACCTGCAGGATCGTAACTGGCCCAAAGCCAGATACCAAGAACGAGGTTCAGCAGCGTCGCGCCCAAGGCCACAACTCGCGCCAGTTCGTCTCGAACGAAAAGGCAGGCGATTGCGCCGAGCATGGGCACGGCGAGCATGATCGAAAGGATTGGAAGTTCGGCGGCGTTCATCGCGCTTGCACCATAAACCAGCTGATTGCGGCGACGAGGCCAAGCAGCATCACCAACGCATAAGTGTAGAGATAGCCCGACTGCATGCGGACGGCGAGGCGACTGGTCAGGCTGACCGCAAATGCGGAGCCATTCGGGCCGAAACGATCAATGATGCCGATGTCACCGCTTTTCCAGAACAGGCGACCGAACCAGAAGGCCGGCTTGACGAAGATGAGATTGTACAGCTCGTCAAAATACCACTTGTTGAGGAAGAATTTGTAGAGCGGCTCGAAATGCTTGGCGACCGTTGCAGGCGCCGTTTCCGAGCGGATGTACATCATCCATGCGATGAACAGGCCTGTAAGCATTGCTACGGTAGAAGCCAGCTTCACCCAAAGCGGTACATGATGCATCGCGTGGATCAGGTGCTCGTTGAAATAGAGCGTCGATGCAGCCCAGAAAGCGGTTCCGCCCTCTTCGGCATAGATGAAATCATATTTGAACACATAACCGGCAGCAATCGCGCCAAGCGTCAACACGCCCAATGGAACGAGCATTGGCCACGGGCTTTCGTGCGGATGATAGCCGGCTGTGCCATCGCCATGCGCATCATGGTGACCGTGCGCATGATCATCATGGCCATGATGGTCGTCATGAACCGCATGCTGGATATGTTCGCTACCCGCCCAACGCGGCTTGCCGAAGAAAGTCAGGAACACGAGGCGCCAGCTGTAGAAGCTGGTCAATAGCGCCGCGAACACACCGATGAAGAAGGCATAGCCACCCCAGGGAGCGGTCGAAGCGTAGGCCGCTTCGATTATCGCGTCCTTTGAGTGGAAGCCGGCAAAGCCGCCGATGCCAACAATGCCGACACCGGTGATCGCGAGCGTGCCTGCCGTCATCGCCCAGAAGGTGATCGGGATATGCTTCCTGAGGCCGCCATAATAGCGCATGTCCTGTTCATGGTGCATCGCGTGGATCACGCTGCCTGCGCCAAGGAACAGCAACGCCTTGAAGAAAGCGTGCGTGAACAGGTGGAACATCGCTGCACTGTAGGCACCTACGCCTGCTGCAAAGAACATGTAGCCGAGCTGCGAACAGGTCGAATAAGCGATCACGCGCTTGATGTCGGTCTGGACGAGGCCGACCGTAGCGGCGAACAGCGCCGTCGTCGCCCCAACGATAGTCACGACATTCAATGCAAACTGGCTGGTTTCAAACAGCGGCGACAGGCGGCACACCATGAAAACGCCTGCCGTTACCATCGTTGCCGCGTGGATCAGCGCCGAAACCGGGGTCGGGCCTTCCATCGCGTCTGGCAACCAGGTGTGCAGGCCGAGCTGTGCCGACTTGCCCATCGCACCGATGAACAGCAGCACGCAAAGCAGGCTCATCGTGTCGACGCGCATGCCGAGGAAGCCGATGCTCGATCCGGCCTTTTCAGGAGCTGCAGCGAGGATATCGGGGATCGAGACCGTTCCGAACAGCCAGAACACGCCAAAGATGCCGAGCATGAAGCCAAGGTCGCCGACGCGGTTGACGACAAACGCCTTGATTGCCGCGGCATTGGCGCTGGGTTTCTTGTACCAGAAACCGATCAGCAGGTAGGAGGCAAGGCCCACGCCTTCCCATCCGAAGAACATCTGGACGAGGTTGTTTGCCGTCACCAGCATCAGCATCGCGAAGGTAAAGAGCGAGAGATAGGCGAAGAAGCGCGGCTGGTCCGGGTCTTCCTCCATATAGCTCCAGCTATAGAGGTGAACGAGCGCCGATACCGAGGTGATAACCACCAGCATCACAGCCGTCAGCGCATCGACGCGCAATTCCCAGTCAAAGGTCAGCGAACCCGACTGCACCCATTGCATGACAGGCTCGACATAAGCTTTCTCATTGCCGGTCAGGAAACCGATGAAGATCGGCCAGCTGAGCGCACAAGCGAGAAACAAGCCACCGGTCGTGACCAGCTTTGCAGCCGTCTTGCCAATGAAATTCTGCCCCAGACCCGCGACGATAGCCGCGAGCAATGGCGCGAATACGATGATTTCGATGGACGACATAAGACCGGCTTACCCCTTCATCCGGTTGACATCGTCAACGGCAATCGTGCCGCGACCACGGAAGTAAATGACAAGAATGGCAAGGCCAATCGCAGCTTCACCCGCCGCAACGGTCAGTACGAACATCGCAAACACCTGCCCGACAAGATCGCCGAGAAACGCGCTGAACGCGACCAGGTTGATGTTCACCGACAGCAAGATGAGCTCGATCGCCATCAGGATGATGATGACATTCTTCCGATTGAGGAAGATGCCCAACACACCCATCACGAACAGGATGGAGCTGACCACCAGGTAATGCTCGATGCCGATCATAGCTCTACCCCCTGCCCCACGGGCTGGTTCACATTGCGCACGGCATCTTGCGGACGACGGCGGTTCTGCTTGCCGATATTCTGCGGACGAACGCCTTTACGCTGGCGATGGGTCAGCACGATTGCGCCAACCATTGCAACCAGCAAGATCAGACCTGCCGTTTCAAACAGGAAGACATATTTGGAATAGAGCAGAGCACCGATCGCCTCGATATTCGGCTTGTCAGTTGGTGTAGCTGCAGCAACCGCACTGCCCAGTTCGATCGCCCCTGCGCGATAGGCGCCAATGCCGAGCACCAGTTCAACCGCCAAAACGATGGCCAAGAGGATACCGAGTGGAAGATTGCTGACAAAACCTGCGCGCAACTCCGCGAAATCGATGTTGAGCATCATCACGACGAACAGGAACAATACTGCGACAGCGCCGACGTATACGATGACGAGCAACATCGCGATGAATTCGGCTCCGACAAGCACCATCAGCGCGGCAGCGTTGAAAAAGGCCACAATCAACCACAGCACGCTATGCACCGGGTTCCTCGCGAAAATCACCATCGACGCCGAAGCGAGCAGGATAGCCGCAAAAATATAGAAGGAGATCACCTGAATCACGATACGCGCCCCTTATCGATAGGGCGCGTCAGCGGCAATATTTGCCGCAATCGCGCGTTCCCATTTGTCCCCGTTTTCGAGGAGCTTGGCTTTGTCATAAAGCAGCTCTTCACGGGTTTCGGTTGAAAACTCAAAGTTCGGACCTTCGACGATCGCATCGACCGGGCAAGCTTCCTGGCAAAAACCGCAATAGATGCACTTGGTCATGTCGATGTCGTAGCGCGTGGTGCGACGGCTGCCATCCTCGCGCGGTTCGGCCTCGATGGTAATCGCCTGCGCCGGGCAAACCGCTTCGCACAACTTGCACGCGATGCAACGCTCTTCACCATTGGGATAACGGCGCAGCGCATGCTCGCCGCGGAAACGCGGGCTAATGGGGTTCTTTTCGAACGGATAGTTGATCGTCGCCTTGGGCTTGAAGAAATATTGCAAGGTCAGCCAATGCGCCTTGACGAATTCCCACAGCGTGAAGCTTTTGATGAGGTGGGTGACGCTCATTTGATTATTTTCCCTTTGCCGAGGGCATGGAAATTCGAATTGCAGTAGCCGGTCGCATAGGCGTGGAGCTTCCCACGCCCATCGGCAGACGGAACATAATGCGTAACCGTCGATAGGCCGTGGCTGTCTTTCACGAAATCGAAGATCAGATTGTAGCGTGAACCGTCTCCATGCAGGAAACTCACCGCATAAGTGCGTATATCCTCACGACTTTCAAACGCGTTCACTTCCTTGTCGCCAAGGAACAGTTCTTTGCCATTGCCCGCAATTTTGGTGGGCAGCCCAGTGTTCGGATCCCAGCCTTTGGGCGCTTCAGGAAAATCGCCTTCCAGATAAAAGGCATTGCCTTCTGCATCGTTGTAAGAGCAATTCCACGCCGTACCGGGCAGCGCATCTGCGTTTGGCGCGGCGGCCGTTACGATCGACTGAGCTATTAGGGTTGCAGTCAGGCTCATCCGAAATGCCCCGTCCACATTAGGTAACCGCTCACCAGGAATACCCAGAACAGCGAGATCGGCAGGAAGACCTTCCAGCCCAACCGCATCAGCTGGTCATAGCGATAACGCGGAACCGTGGCCTTTACCCAGCTGAAGACAAAGAAGAAGACAAGGATCTTGGCGAACAGCCATATAATCCCCGGAACCGCGTAGAGCGGAGCCCAGTCGACCGGCGGCAGGTAACCGCCCCAGAAGAGCACGGCATTGAGCGTGCACATCAACAGGACGTTTGCATATTCGCCGAGCCAGAAGAGTGCGAAGCTCATTGAGCTATATTCGGTCTGGTATCCGGCAACGAGCTCGGACTCCGCCTCGGTCAAGTCGAACGGCGCACGCGCGGTTTCCGCCATCGCGCTGATCAGGAACATGACCGCGATCGGGAAGAGCAGCGGGTTGAGGCCGAAGGCGTTCACAAAACCCAGCACATGCGCTTTCTGTGCTTCGATAATGCCGAGCATATTAAACGTGCCGGCCCACAGGACGACGCAGATCAGGATGAAACCGATTGAAACTTCGTAGGAAATCATCTGCGCGGCGGCGCGCATCGCGGAGAAGAAAGGATATTTGGAGTTGGACGACCAACCCGAAATAACGACCCCATAGACCCCGAGTGAACTGATCGCGAGGATATAGAGCAGGCCGACATTGATATCCGCCAGCACCGCGCCCGAATTGAACGGGATCACTGCCCAGGCCATAAGCGCTACGGTGAAGGTGATGATCGGCGCGATCAGGAACAGGCCGCGGTTCGATGCCGAGGGGATGATCGTTTCCTGCAGGAATACCTTGAGGCCATCAGCGAAGGACTGGAGTAGGCCAAAGGGGCCCACAACGTTTGGTCCACGACGGAGCGCCATCGCCGCCCAGATCTTGCGGTCGGCGTAGATGATCATCGCAACGGCAAGCATCAAAGGCAATGCGATCAGCAGAATACCGCAGATCGTGGCCACGAACCACGCCCATTCATAGGACATGCCGAGAGTTTGGAAAAAGGCGGTCATTCCGCAGCCTCCAGCCATTCCTGGCCATGCACCAGTTCAGCCGAGCAGCGCTGCATCGTCGGAGATGCGCGGCAGATGCTGTTGGTGAGGTAGAAATCCTTGATCGGATAATCGGCGATCTTGCCCGAAACCTTGGTTTCAAGCTTGGGTTCAGACCAGCCATAGTCGGCGAGACCTTCCTGGCCGAGCGCTGGTACGGCCTTCGCCATCGCAGCGCGCAGTTGGTCAAGATTGTCAAACGGCAGGCGCTTGCCCAGAACGTCGGAAAGCGCACGGAAAATCGCCCAATCCTCGCGTGCATCCCCCGGCGGGAAGACAGCACGTTCGCCACGCTGGACACGGCCTTCCAGGTTCACCCAAGTACCGGATTTTTCCGAATAAGCAGCACCCGGCAAAACAACATCTGCATTGGCTGCACCATTGTCACCATGGTGACCGACATAGACTTTGAAGGTCTTGGCAAAGAGGCTGTAGTCAACCTCATCCGCACCAAGGAAGAAAGCCAGCTTTGGCTTCTTTGCGGCAAGCGCTTTGATACCGCCGGCATAGGCATAGCCGAGCATCAATCCGCCCATCCGTGCAGCCGCGAAGTGCAGGACGTTGAAGCCATTCCAGCCATCTTTGACCAGCTTGTACTTCTTCGCAAATGCCAGCGCTGCACCGTGGACACCTTCGTAACGCAGTGCGCCGCCGCCAACAATAATGGCAGGGCGTTCGGCGGTTTTCAGCGCGTCAGCCAGTGCCTTGGGCGCCTTTGCCAAAGCGCCGAGATCATCACCCAGCCACTCAACCTTGTAAGTCAGGTCGGTTTGGGGCCCAATGGCGAAAACCTTTGCACCCTTCTTCCGGACCGCTTTCTGGATGCGCGTATTCACCAGCGGTGCTTCACGGCGAAGGTCGCTGCCCACCAAAAGGATCACATCGGCATTTTCGATGCCCGCAATGGTGGTGTTGAAATTGACCGCCGAAAGCGACGACGTGTCATAGGCAAGGCCGGTCTGGCGGCCTTCAAGCATATTGCTTCCCGCCAATTCGCGAGCGGCGAACATCGTTTCGCAATCGACCATATCGCCTGCGACGACGGCAGCGTCGCCCGACCAGTTGGCCTTGATCGCGTCAAATGCCTCCTGCCAGCTTGTTGCGACCAGCTTGCCACCCTTGCGGACATAGGGCTTGTCGAGGCGGCGATGGGTGAGGCCATCAACCGCATGGCGGGTCTTGTCATGTGCCCACTCTTCATTGACGTCTTCGTTGATACGCGGAACCGCGCGCAGCACCGCCCTGCCCCGGCTGTCGAGGCGGATATTGGTGCCCACCGCGTCCATCACGTCAATCGCCGGGGTCTTCTTCAGTTCCCAGGGGCGTGCGTTGAACGCATAGGGCTTGCTGGTTAGCGCGCCGACTGGGCACAGGTCGACGACATTGCCTGAAAGTTCGCTTGTCACCGCACGTTCGAGATAGCTGGTAATCTGCATATTCTCGCCGCGATAGATCGCGCCGATTTCCTCGATACCAGCCACTTCTTCGGCAAAACGTACGCAGCGAGTACACTGAATGCAGCGGGTCATCACCGTCTTGACGATGGGACCCATATATTTCTCGGTCACCGCGCGCTTATTCTCGTCATAGCGTGAGGCACCGCGACCATAGGCAACCGACTGGTCCTGCAAATCGCATTCGCCACCCTGGTCGCAAATCGGGCAATCGAGCGGGTGGTTGATGAGCAGGAACTCCATCACCCCTTCGCGTGCCTTTTTGACCATCTCGCTGTCAGTGCGAATAACCTGCCCTTCGGTTGCAGGCAGCGCGCAGCTAGCTTGCGGCTTTGGCGGACCGGGAGCGACCTCGACCAGGCACATGCGGCAATTGCCGGCGATGCTCAGCCGCTCATGATAACAGAAACGCGGTATTTCTTTGCCGGCAAGCTCGCACGCTTGCAGGACGGTGGCTCCCTGCGGAACTTCGATTTCAACGCCGTCTACGGTGACTTTAGGCATATCTTACTCCGCCGCCTCCAGCATTTCACCGCCATTTGCATTTGCAATACGGCGTTCGATTTCGGGGCGGAAATGGCGGATCAGGCCCTGGATCGGCCAGGCTGCCGCATCGCCAAGCGCGCAGATGGTGTGACCTTCGACCTGCTTGGTTACTTCGAACAATGTGTCGATTTCCGATACGTCGGCATGGCCTTCGCGCAGGCGCTCCATCACGCGCCACATCCAGCCAGTTCCTTCGCGGCACGGCGTGCACTGGCCGCAGCTTTCATGCTTGTAGAAATAGGACAGGCGAGAAATCGCGCGGACGATGTCGGTCGACTTGTCCATCACAATCACGGCGGCGGTGCCAAGGCCGGAGCCGAGCGCTTTCAGCCCGTCAAAATCCATCGGTGCGTCCATGATTTGCGCGGCGGGAACGAGCGGCACCGACGAACCACCGGGGATCACCGCGAGCAGATTATCCCACCCGCCACGGATGCCGCCGGCATGTTTTTCGATGAGCTCGCGGAAGGGGATGCTCATCGCTTCCTCAACCACGCAAGGCGTGTTCACATGGCCCGAAATCTGGAACAGCTTGGTACCCGCATTGTTCGGGTTGCCAAAGCTGGAGAACCATTCCGGCCCACGACGCAGGATTGTCGGCGTGACCGAGATGCTTTCGACATTATTGACCGTGGTCGGACAGCCATAGAGACCGGCCCCTGCCGGGAATGGCGGCTTCAGACGCGGCTGGCCCTTTTTGCCTTCGAGGCTTTCGATCATCGCGGTTTCTTCACCGCAAATATAGGCGCCCGCGCCGCGATGGACGAAGACGTCGAAATCGTAGCCTGACTTGCAGGCGTTCTTGCCAATCAGACCAGCGGCATAGGCCTCTGCAACTGCTGCCTCGAGCACCTTGGCTTCGTAGATGAACTCGCCGCGAATATAGATATAGGCCGCCCGCGCGCGCATCGCAAAACCGGCGACCAGCGCCCCTTCAATCAGCTTGTGCGGATCGTGGCGGATGATCTCGCGGTCCTTGCACGAGCCGGGCTCGGACTCGTCCGCATTGATAACGAGAAAATTGGGCCGCTCGGGTGACGGCGTTTTGGGCATGAAGCTCCACTTCATGCCGGTCGGGAAGCCCGCCCCGCCGCGTCCGCGCAGGCCCGAAGCCTTGATGCGTTCGATGATCTCGTCCGCACCGATTTCGAGCAGCTTCTTCGTCTTGTCCCAATCGCCACGATGCTGCGCAGCCTTCAGGTTCCAAGGCTGGAAACCATGGACATTGGTAAAGATGCGATCCTTGTCCTGAAGGCTCATTTCCAGTCCTTCCGGTAATCATGGTTGGCGGTGACCATTTCCTTCAGCGTCGTAGGGCCACCTTCGGGGCAGCTGGTCTGGCGGTCGATCTGCGGGCCGATCTTGACCGGCTTGTCATTCGCCAGCGCGTCGAGCAGCGCCGACATGCTGTCATAGGTCAGGTCTTCGAAATTATCGTCGTTGATCTGCACCATCGGCGCATTGGCGCAAGCCCCCAGACATTCGACTTCGTTCAATGTGAACAGGCCATCCGGCGTTGTTCCGCCCTTCACCAGGCCTTTATTCTTGCACGCAGCCATCACATCGTCCGACCCGCGCAGCATGCATGGCGTGGTTCCGCACACCTGCACATGATAGCGGCCAACGGGCGCGAGATTGTACATAGTGTAGAAGGTGGCGACTTCGTAAGCGCGCATGAAGGGCATGCCCAAATATGCGGCGACATATTCGATTACTGGAACCGGCAACCAGCCCTGCGTCTTGGTATCTTCCCCAACTTGGCGCTGGGCAAGGTCGAGCAGCGCCATCACCGCCGACTGCTGGCGACCAGCAGGGTAGCGCGCGATATAACCGTCGGCTTTTTTCTTGTTCGCCGCCGTAAACGCGAAGCCGCCCCATTTGGCGCGGACTTCGGCTTCGTCTGGAATGTGGACAACGTCAGCCATTATCGGACAAACTCCACGCGCGACACTTTGTCGCCTTCAAAACTGTAAATCGACATAACTTCGAATGGCTCGGCAGCAGCAGAGCGATAGACACGCTCATGCAAGGCGACGAAATCGCCCAATTCATATCCTTTGAGGATTTCCGCGCGGTTCTCCGGAAATTCGGCAAACATCGCCTTCAGGCCTGCACGCGTGCCTTCCTTGCCTTCGCGGATGACCGCACCGCGATAACCGGCTTCGCAGGCATCATCGGTCATCAGCGCGACATAGGCATCGGCATCCTGCGCATTGTAATGCGCGATCATCTGTTCGGCGATGGCCAGCTTGCTCACCGGTCGCACTCCCCGAATACGATATCCATTGCACCAAGGATGGCGGTAGTATCGGCGAGCATATGGCCCTTCGACATCATTTCCATGGCCTGCAGGTGGCTGAAGGCAGTCGGACGGATCTTGCAACGATAGGGTTTGTTGCTGCCATCGCTGACAAGGTAAACGCCGAATTCGCCCTTGGGGCTTTCGGTCGCGACATAGACGCTACCCGCAGGCACATGGAAGCCTTCGGTGTAGAGCTTGAAGTGGTGGATCAGCGCTTCCATCGATGCCTTCATCTCGCCGCGTTTCGGCGGCACGACCTTGCGGTCGGTTGAGGCGACGGGGCCTTCGGGCATGTGCTGGATGCACTGCTTGATGATACGAGCGGATTGGTAGACTTCCTCGACGCGCACCATGAAGCGATCATAGCAATCGCTATTGGTGCCGACGGGAATGTCGAACTCCATCCGGTCATAGACATCATAAGGCTGCGATTTGCGGATATCCCAAGGGATGCCTGCCGCGCGGATCATCGGGCCGGAAAAGCCCCATTTCAGCGCGTCTTCCTTGTTGACGACAGCGATATCGACATTGCGTTGCTTGAAGATGCGGTTGTCGGCAACAAGGCTGACAGCATCGCCGAACAGTTTCGGCAAGCGGGTATCGCACCATTCAGCAATATCGGTGAGCAGCTTGAGCGGCACATCCTGGTGGACGCCACCCGGGCGGAACCACGCGCTGTGCATACGTGCACCCGATGCACGTTCGAAGAAGTTGAGGCAATCCTCGCGCAGCTCGAACATCCACAGGTTCGGCGTCATCGCACCAACGTCCATGACGTGCGAACCGAGGTTGAGCATGTGGTTGCAGATGCGCGTCAGTTCGGCAAAAAGCACGCGCAGATATTGCCCGCGCAATGGCACTTCGAGGTCGAGCAGCTTCTCGATCGCCAGCACATAGCTATATTCCATACCCAGCGGCGAGCAGTAATCGAGCCGGTCGAAATAGGGCAAAGCCTGCAGGTACGTCTTATACTCGATCAGCTTTTCGGTCCCGCGATGCAGCAGACCGACGTGCGGGTCCATACGCTCGACGATTTCGCCATCAAGTTCCATGACAAGGCGGAGAACGCCGTGTGCAGCCGGGTGCTGCGGACCGAAATTGATCGTGTAGTTCTGGATCGCTTCGTCGCCGGTGGTCGGCGAAAGTTCAGGTTGCAGGCTCATTTGCTCGCTCCCTTCTCGTCGCCCGGCAAGACATAGTCCGCGCCTTCCCAAGGGGACATGAAATCGAAATTGCGGAAATCCTGTGCCAGCTGCACCGGCTCATATTTCACGCGCTTTTCTTCTTCCGAATAACGCAGCTCGACATAGCCGGTCAGCGGGAAATCCTTGCGCTGCGGATGGCCGACAAAGCCATAGTCCGTAAGGATACGACGAAGGTCATCATTGCCGGCAAAGGTCACGCCGTACATGTCGAACACTTCACGTTCGAGCCAGCCAGCGACCGGCCAAATGCCCGTTACCGAAGGAACCGGCTCATCCTCATTGGTCCAGACATGGACGCGTATGCGGTGGTTCTTGGTGACGCTCAGCAGGCAATAAACGACTTCAAAGCGCGGATCGTGGTCGGGCCAGTCGACCCCGGCGATTTCCATCAGTTGCTGATATTCGCAGACATCACGCAGCGCGATCATCGCTGGAACCAGCGCATCGCGCTTTACGGTTACCGCAATCTCGCCATGCGCCTCGTCAACAGCGATCAGATTCTTGCCAAGGGCCTTTTTCACGGCAGCAGCAACGCCTTTATTGGGCGCATATTTGGGGGCGGAATGGCTCATCGCTCGATCGTCCCGACGCGGCGGATCTTACGCTGCAACTGCATCACGCCATAAAGCAGCGCTTCAGCGGTCGGGGGGCAACCGGGGACATAGATATCCACCGGCACGATCCGGTCACAACCGCGAACGACGCTATAACTATAATGGTAATAGCCACCGCCATTGGCACAGCTGCCCATCGAAATGACATATTTCGGTTCCGACATCTGGTCGTAAACCTTGCGCAGCGCCGGGGCCATTTTGTTGCACAGCGTACCGGCCACGATCATCACGTCCGATTGGCGCGGCGATGCGCGCGGGGCAACGCCAAAACGCTCCATGTCATAGCGCGGCATGTTCACATGGATCATTTCGACCGCGCAGCAGGCAAGGCCAAAGGTCATCCACCAGAGCGAACCTGTGCGGGCCCAGTTGAACAGGTCTTCGGTCGAGGTGACCAGAAAGCCCTTATCCTCAACTTCGCTCGACAGATCCTTGAAGAAATCCATGTCGGGCGCAGTGCCGGGTGCCGGCGGTGTTGCGATCACTCCCATTCCAGCGCTCCCACTTTCCATGCGTAAATGAAGCCGATCACCAGTTCGAATAGGAACAGCATCATCGTGCCCCAACCGACCCATCCGGTGTCACCCAGGCTGACCGCCCAAGGGAAAAGGAAGGCAGCTTCGAGATCGAAGATAATGAACAGGATGGCGACAAGGTAAAACCGAACGTCAAACTGGCTGCGCGAATCCTCAAATGCGGGAAAGCCGCATTCATATTCGGCAAGCTTTGCCTCTGTCGGTTGGTGCGCACCAGTAAGGCGCGAAACCACCATCGGCAGAAACACGAAAAGGCTCGACAATCCCAGTGCAATCACCAGGAAAAGGAGGATCGGCAGATATTGCGACAGATCGGTCAAAACGGACTCGCTTCAGGCCTGAATTTGGCGCGCTTTTAGGGACGATTGTGCACCGCCGCAAGGGGCGGACGCGCCTTTTTTCCACCGTTTTTGTGATTATTTAAGCGCGCCAACCAGCAGCTTGTGCAAACGGCTATGCAACTGGTCGTTACCCGCCAGCACCTGCACGTCGGCAATCGCCGGAGAACGGCCGCGATAGTCGGTTACAAAGCCGCCCGCTTCGCGTACCAGCAAGCACCCCGCAGCTGTATCCCAGGGCGAAAGCTCGCTTTCCCAAAAGCCATCGTATCGCCCTGCAGCAAGCCATGCGAGATCGAGACTGGCGGCGCCGAAACGGCGGATACCTGCAACTTCGGGGGCAATAGCGGAGTAGATCTTGCTCCACTCTTCGATATCGCCATGGCCCTTATAGGGGACCCCGGTCGAAATCAGGGCTTCATTGAGGTTACGGCGTGCGGAAACGCGCAAGCGACGATTGCCCAGCCACGCACCCTTGCCTTTTTCCGCCCAAAAGCTTTCGTCGGTAATCGGGTTGTAGACAAGGGCTGCAAAAACGTCGCCCCAGCCCTTACCCTCAGGATGCGGATCTTGCACTGCGATCGAAATCGCAAAATGCGGGATGCCATGCAGAAAGTTGCTGGTGCCGTCGAGCGGGTCGACGATGAAACGCGGCTTGCCGTCGCGGCCCGCAATCTCCCCGGTTTCTTCCATCAGGAAGCCCCAATCGGGGCGTGCGGTTTCCAAATCGCGGAAGATTGTGTCTTCTGCCTTCTTGTCCGCCTTTGAAACGAAATCCGCAGGCCCTTTTTTGGAAACCTGCAAATGTTCAATCTCACCAAAGTCACGGCGCAACCGGCCACCCGCCTTGCGGGCAGCCTTTTCCATGACCGACATCAGGCCGCTAAGTGCAGGCATCAGTCAGCCTTCCGGACATATTCCTTGGCGTAAACATCGACGACGATGCGCGTACCCGAAGAAATGTGCGGCGGCACCATCACGCGAACGCCATTGTCGAGGATCGCGGGCTTATAGCTCGATGAGGCCGTCTGGCCTTTGACCACGGCGTCAGCCTCAACAATAGTGGCTTCGATCTGGTCGGGAAGCTGCACCGAAATCGGGCGCTCGTCATAAAGTTCGAGGGTCACTTCCATGCCATCCTGCAGGAAAGCGACTTCATCGCCGAGCATGTCGACGTCGAGCAGGATCTGCTCGTAATTTTCATTGTCCATGAACACCAGCTTGTCACCATCGGTGTAGAGATACTGATATTCCTTGGTGTCGAGCCGGACCTTTTCCACGGTATCAGCGCTGCGGAAGCGGACGTTGGTCTTGCGGCCGTCGATCAGGTTCTTCATTTCGACCTGCATGAACGCACCGCCCTTGCCGGGCTGCGTATGCTGGGTCTTGGCAACGCGCCAAATGCCCTTTTCATATTCTAGGATATTACCCGGACGGATATCAACGCCGCTGATTTTCATCGCTTCACTCGCTTTACTGGTGGAAAGAGCATGGCGCAGCTAGCGCCGTTGGCGGCGGCCTTTAGCGGGATGCAGCCAATTAGGCAAGCAGCGCGTTGAAAGCTTTCACCGCTGCTGCCGGTCCCTCAGGGTGATTCCAGACAGCGCCACTGACAGCGATGAAGTCTGCCCCCGCATCGATCACCATTTTGGCATTATCGGGCGTGATACCGCCAATTGCGACACAAGGCACTTCGGTGAACTGCGACCACATTTCGAGTGTTTCCAAGTCGGCCTGGTGTTTTACTTCCTTGGTTGTCGTCGGAAAAAAGGCACCAAAGGCCACATAGTCAGCGCCGGCCTCGGCTGCCTCCATCGCCAGGTGACGGCTATTGTGGCAGGTGACGCCAATTTGCGCATCGCGGCCCAATATCTCGCGTGCCTCACGCGGATCGCCGTCATCCTGCCCCAGATGCACACCATCGGCCTTGATCCGTTTTGCCAGCGAAACACTGTCATTGACGATGAAGGCGACGTCATGCCGCGCGCAGATTTCCTGAAGTGGAGCGGCCAGGCGTGCTGCTTCATGCTGGTCTATTTCTTTCACGCGAAACTGGAATGCAGCAACGGGCCCAGCAGACAAAGCCGCTTCGAGCGAAGCGGGGAAGTTACCACCGACTTCAAGCGGGGAAATGAGATAGAGTTGGCAAGCAATATTGGTCATGCGGCGTTCATAGCGGCAGCTGCAAATCGCTGTAAATGCAAATGCGTATCCTGCCGTCGCTCATTGCCATTCCCCTGCTCGCCGGCTGTGCCACTTTCCCCGGCACACATTCGCGCGATCCGGCAAATTCCCGCATAGGTGATGCCGTGTACGTCGATGGACCAATTGTGAAACCGATCGCAGTTATCGAAGATAGCCGCTGTCTCAAGAGTGCCCAATGTGTTTGGGCCGGTCGGGTGCGGGTGAAGATGTTGTGGATGCGCGGTGATGGCCCCCGTGAATTCATCCTGTCGACCGAAGGTCCAACCCCGATTGCAGACGGCGTAATGACTTTGACAGCGGTTCGCCCGGAACGTCCCAAAGACGGGAAAATCGACGCTGGCGATTACCGCTTCAGTCTGGCGTTCGCCGGCGGTCTTTAAGCCACGCGCGCAAGCAGGAAACCGTCCCAACCCTTGCTGCCAACCGTCTGGATTGCGGTTGCATTCAGCTTCGGATGGCTTGAGACATACTCGAACAGTTTGCGCGTCCCGATGACCCTCGGATCGTCATTGCCCTCATCGACAATCGCACCTTCGCGGACGACATTATCGACAATGACCGTGGTACCCGATCTGCCAAGGCGGATCGCCTGTTCGACATAATGGATGTTTCCCTGCTTGTCGGCATCGATGAAAACAAAATCGAACGGATCGCCTGCAGGCATAGCCGCCAAGCTGTCCTTTGCGGGACCGACTTTGATATCGACCTTGTCGGCCAGCCCCGCCCGCTCCAAATTTTCTGCTGCTACGCGTGCATGCTTGCGATCGACTTCAAGGGTAACAAGCTTGCCATCAGCAGGCAGGGCCCGCGCCAGCCAGATCGTCGAGTATCCCCCCAGAGTGCCGATTTCCAGGATATGCCTGGCCCCTGCCAATTGCGCGAGCAGCATCAGCATTTTGCCCTGTACGGGCGAAACATCGATTGGCGGCAGGTTGTTTTCGCTGTTGTTCAGCAATGCTTCCGCCAGCGCGGCATCAGCCTTCAATAAATGGCTGGATACATATTCATCGACCACTGTCCAACTGGCTTCGCTCATGCGAAACCAGTGGAAGCGCCGTTATTTGCTGTCAAGCGATCGAAGCCTTGTAGATCGCTTCGATTGCTTCATCGAGCGACGCATCGAATTCGTCATCGCTCATCTGGTGCCGCAGATCTTCGAGCAGCGCGCGGCTAAACGATGCAATGATGCCACGATTCTTGGCGAGTTCGATGCAGGCCTCGGGGCGCTTGTAACCGCCCGACAGCGCCACGACGCGCAGCACCTTGGAATGATCAACCAGCGCATCAAACTTGCCAGCCTCAACCGGCAGGGAAAGCTTGAGCATCACCTGCTGGTCACTGCCCAGCGCATCGAGTTGCTTCAGCGTTTCTTCCAAAAGGATCGCATCGCACTCGGCGCGGGTTTCGCTCTTGATGTTCACCTCGGGTTCGATGATCGGCATCATACCGTGCGAAAGCACCTGCTGGCCAACTTCAAACTGCTGCGCGACTACCGCAGCAATCCCCTCGCGATTGGCGGAGTTGATAACCGAACGCTCTTTAGTGCCGAACACGCCAAGCGCCTTCGAACGTGCGAGCAGCGCATCCAGTTCGGGCATCGGCTTCATCATCTGGACGCCATTGGCTTCGTCTTCGAGGCCCTTGTCGATCTTGATGAACGGCACCACGCCTTTGTCGATCAAGGCGGCGGGGGTCGGCTTGCCATCAACACTGCCATCCATGGTGCGCTCGAAAAGAATTGCGCCGATCACGCGGTCGCCCGTGAACGCCTTTGACCGGATGATCCGCGAACGCATTTCGTGGATCAATCCGAACATTTCCTCGTCATTGCTCCACGCGCCTTCGTCAACACCATATCCCTTGAGCGCCTTGGGGGTTGAACCACCGCTCTGGTCAAGCGCGGCGATGAAGCCCTGTCCGGCGGCAATCTTGGCGGTCATGTCAGCGGTGTTCATGGAAACTCCCTGTTTATGCATACGTATGTTGCGCGGCCCATAGCCATCGCTTCCAAAGCTGGCAACCCGGAGATGCGTGAAAAAATCTCAGCTGGTTTGGAGCGCCTTGACGCCGGGCAATTCCTTGCCTTCCATCCACTCTAGGAACGCGCCACCTGCCGTCGATATGAAGGTGAAATCCTGCGTAACCCCGGCATGCGCAAGGGCTGCAACAGTATCACCACCACCAGCAACCGAAACCAGCGAACCTTCCTTGGTCAAAGCGGCCGCCGTGCGCGCCAGTGAAACCGTGGCTGCATCGAAAGGCTCGATCTCGAACGCGCCCATCGGGCCATTCCAGACCAGTGTGCGGCAGGTTTTCAGAACATCGGCCAATGCCTCAACTGCAGCAGGGCCGACATCGAGGATCATTTCGTCCGCGGCGACTTCGTGCACATTGGCAGTACGTACCGGCGGATTGGCTCGGAATTCCTTTGCCACAACCACGTCATAAGGCAGATGCACGGTGCAACCCGCCGCATCGGCAGCATCCATGATGGCATTGGCAGTATCGGCCAGGTCATGCTCGCAGAGCGACTTCCCAACATTGATTCCGCGCGCGGCGAGGAAAGTGTTCGCCATGCCGCCGCCGATGATCAGATGGTCGACTTTCGCGACAAGGTTGTTGAGAACATCAAGCTTGGTCGAAACCTTTGCCCCGCCAACAACCGCGGCGACCGGATGTTCGGGCTTACCCAGCGCCGCCTCGAGCGCCTTCAATTCGGCTTCCATCGAACGCCCGGCATAGGAAGGCAGCAGATGCGCCAACCCTTCTGTGGTTACATGTGCCCGATGCGCAGCCGAAAAAGCATCGTTGACATAAATGTCACCGTTGGCAGCAATTGCCTTGGCAAGATCGGGGTCGTTCTTTTCCTCACCCGCCCAAAAACGGCTATTCTCCAAAAGCGCTACATCGCCATCGGAAAGAATGGAAACGGATTGGGCAACCACATCGCCATAGATTTCGGGCACGAACATGATTTCGCGGCCAAGCACTTCCTGCAGCGCATCCAGCGTCATCGAAACCGACATCTCACTATGCTTTTGCCCCTTGGGACGGCCAAAATGCGCTAGCAAGAGCACCTTCGCACCCTTGGCCGACAGGTCATTGACCGTGGGTGCAAGGGCGTGAATGCGCGTCAGGTCGGTGACGCGGCCTTCCGCCATCGGGACATTCAGGTCAACGCGCACCAGCGCGCGCTTGCCGGTGAGGTCGCCGAGATCGTCGATCGTGCGAAAGGCCATGTCGTTTTTCCTTAGAGCAGGCCAGCCATCACGCCGGCGGTATCGACCATGCGGTTCGAGAAGCCCCATTCATTGTCGTACCAGCTGACAACGCGCACCAGCTTGCCTTCGATAACTGCGGTTTCGAGGCTGTCGATGGTCGAGCTGTTAGGGCAATGGTTGTAATCGATCGAAACCAGCGGTTCGTCCGAATAGCCGAGAACACCCTTGAGCGCGCCTTCCGACGCCGCCTTCAACGCTGCGTTGATCTCTTCAACGGTGGTGTCGCGCGAGGGCGTGAAGGTAAGGTCGACAAGGCTGACATTGGGTGTGGGCACGCGGATCGCCGAGCCGTCAAGCTTGCCCTTCAATTCGGGAAGCACTTCAGCAACCGCGCGGGCTGCACCCGTAGTGGTCGGGATCATCGACATCCCGGCAGCACGTGCGCGGCGCATATCGCCATGGATCTGGTCGAGGATCTTCTGGTCGTTGGTGTAGGCATGCACAGTAGTCATCAGGCCGCGTTCGATACCCACGGTTTCGTGAACAACCTTGGCGAGCGGCGCGAGGCAGTTGGTGGTGCAGCTTGCGTTCGAAACGATCTTGTCATCTGACGTCAAGACGCCGTGATTGACGCCATAAACGATTGTCTTATCGACATTCTTTGCAGGCGCCGAAATCAGAACGCGCTTGGCGCCAGCGGTCAGATGCTTGCCTGCACTGTCACGATCGGTGAAGAAACCGGTGCATTCGAGCGCGATATCCACGCCATTTGCACCATGCGGCAAGTTTGCCGGATCGCGCTCGGCGGTCACATGGATACGCTTGCCGTTGACGATGATGTCGTTGCCGTCAGCTTCAACAGTGCCAGGAAATGCGCCGTGGACGCTATCGCGCTTGAAAAGCAACGCATTGGATTTGGCATCTGCCAGATCGTTGATCGCCACCAGTTCGAGATCGTGATCATTCCGTTCCAGGATCGCACGCGCCACAAGGCGTCCGATACGCCCGAATCCGTTGATCGCAACTTTGGTAGCCATATTAAATACTCCCTTTAAGCTTTTAACTTAGCTTGGATTTTGCTCACGATCGTATCGACCGAGAAGCCAAAATGGTCGAACAACGCTTCGGCGGGCGCGGAGGCCCCGAAACTGTCGATTCCGATGTTGAGGCCATCATTGCCGGTATAGCGCTGCCAACCAAGGGTAACGCCAGCTTCGATCGACACTTTCAGCACGTCGGCAGACAGCAGTTCGGCACGATAGCCATCAGCCTGCGCATCGAAACGCTCCCAACTCGGCATCGATACGACATCGGCGCCCTGCCCGACCGCTTCAAGCGCATCGGCAACTTTCATTGCCAGTTCGACTTCGGAACCAGTCGCAATCAGCACCACCTTTCGCGCTGCCGAAGCTGCACGGAGGCGATAACCGCCCTTGGCGCTCTGGTTTTCGCTGACGTCATTGCGCAGTTGCGGCAAATTCTGGCGTGAAAGCGCCAGCAATGTCGGGCCTTTGCTGTTTTTCAACGCCAGATCCCAGCACTCTGCGGTTTCGACGGTGTCGCATGGGCGGAAAACCGTCAGGTTCGGCATTGCGCGCAGGCTGATCAGATGCTCGACCGGCTGGTGGGTTGGTCCATCCTCGCCCAGCCCGATGCTGTCATGCGTCATCACATAGACAACACGCTGCTGCTGGATAGCGGACAAGCGAATGGCATTGCGGCAATAATCGGAGAAGACCAGGAAGGTGCCACCATAGGGAATGATCCCGCCATGCAGCGCCATGCCGTTCATTGCAGCAGCCATGCCGAACTCGCGAATGCCATAATAAACATAGCGGCCCGAATAATCGTTGCGCGTCAGCGGACCGGTCGACTTGGTCTTGGTGTTGTTCGAACCCGTAAGGTCCGCTGAACCACCAACCAATTCGGGAATGGCTGCTGTCAACGCCTCGAGCGCCATTTCGGAGGCTTTGCGGGTCGCAACCTTGGCGGGATTGGCGACCAGCGAAGCCAGATAGTCCTGCATCGCGCTGGTTTGCGGCAACTCACCATTCATACGACGTGTGAACTCAGCGCCATTCGCATTTGAGTTTAAACGCTTTTGCCAATCTTGATGCGCCGCTGCGCCGCGGCTGCCCGCGGCACGCCAGGCGTCGAGGATATCGGCAGGAATTTCGAATGGCGGATGGTTCCAACCCAGTTCCGCACGCGTTGCCGCAATTTCATCCGCGCCGAGCGGCGAGCCATGCGTTGCTGATGTGCCCTGCTTGTTGGGCGCGCCCTTGCCAATCAGCGTCTTGCACGCGATCAGCGAGGGACGATTATCGGCGATAGCAGCATCTATTGCCCTCGAAATGTCAGCAAAATCATGGCCGTCGCAGCTTTCGACATGCCAACCGGTTGCGGCGTAACGCGCCTTGATATCCTCGCTCGTCGAAAGATCGGTGCCACCATCGATGGTGATGCGGTTATCATCCCACAGCACGATCAGGCGACCGAGGCCCAAATGCCCCGCCAGACCGATCGCCTCATGGTTGATACCTTCCATCAGGCAACCGTCACCGGCGATCACCCATGTCCGGTGATCGACCAGATCATCACCAAAAACTGCATTCAAGTGCCGCTCAGCCAGCGCCATGCCGACGGCCATAGCAAGCCCCTGCCCCAACGGACCGGTGGTGCTCTCTACGCCTTCAAGCTCGATATTTTCGGGATGGCCTGCACAAGGACTGTGCAGCTGGCGGAAGTTGCGGATGTCGTCGATCGTCGGGCTGGCATAACCGCTGAGATAAAGCGTCGAATAAGCCAGCATCGAGCCATGACCAGCCGAGAGTACAAAACGATCCCGGTCTGCCCATTTTGGCGAAGAAGCATCATATTTCAGATATTTGGTGTAAAGAACAGTAGCCACATCGGCCATGCCCATCGGCATTCCCGGGTGGCCGCTATTGGCTGCCTGGACAGCGTCCATCGAAAGCGCGCGAATTGCGTTTGCCATCATCTGAAGATCGGCGGACATGCATTTACCCCTTTTGCCGCCAGACAGAGCGGCCCCTGCACAATTTTTCCATGATGACTGCACGAGTCGGCTCGCGCTTCCTTTGGGGAGCGAGGCGGCAAGGGTCAAGCCATAGTCGCCATGTTTTCCGCCTATTTCGTACCTATAGCGCGTTGCCAATTGCCGCTAGTTTGCTAGTTTGTGGCAAGAACGGGGTACAAGCCATGGCACAACAACAAATGATCGAGGCAATAGGGCGGCTGGAACGCGCGGTTTCGCGTCTGGAACAAGCCAGTCTGCCGACGGCATCTGACAATCCGGAACTCGAGCAGCGTTATGCCGCGCTGAAATCGGCGACGCAGGAAGCTGTTGCCGAAATCGACCGGCTATTGGCCAAGGAGGGCGGTGTTCATGGCTGAGGTTAGGCTCAATATCGTCGGACGCGAATATATCGTAACCTGCCGCGACGGGGAGGAACAACGCCTTCTCGAGCTCGGCCGCATGGTCGATACAAAAGCGCGCGAGGCAGGCGGAAGCGCGGGCGGGCTGAATGAAAGCCGCCAGCTTTTATTTGCCGCATTGCTGTTGGCGGACCAGGTTAACGATAACGGTGGTTCGGCATCTGCTGCACAAGCGCAACCCGGCTCGATCGACGATGCGACGGCCACGCGAATGGCCCAATCGATCGAAAAGCTGGCCGAACGCGTCGAATCTTTTGCCTCGGGGCTTGAGCAAGCGACCCGGCGCGCTTAGATTGGCTGTCGGCGGAACTGCCCGGCACGAACTGATGAGAACATCCCTGAGGCGATAAGATCATCCATGGGAGCTGTCCCTGCCTGAGCCCTGGTTCAGGTTATACGGCGCCCACCTGACGTCATGGCGTCAGAGGATATTCCGGGAAACGACCCATGGTGGTTCCGCTACATTATTCAAAGGGTTATTTGGGTGCCAGAAGGTGATGTGAAATCCACTTTGCGGCGCAAATGCCGGGCCGAGCGTGACCGGTTTGTTGCGGCTATGGCTCCAGGTCAAAAGGCTTTGGCATTCAGCCACCTCCCCAGCCCGCTCGCGAAGCTATGCCTGAAGGGCACAGTTGTGGCAGGCTATATCAGCATTGGATCGGAAGCAGACCCGTCGCACCTGCTCGCTGGCGCAGCTTCGCAAGGCTGCATCATCGCTCTTCCCCATGTCACAAGCAAGGTTTCGCCGATGCGATTCCTTCACTGGTCAGCGGGCGAGCCGCTCGAAATGGGCCCCTTCGGCCTGTCTCAGCCGCTGGCCGATGCTCCAGAGGTTCGTCCTGATATCATTTTGGCACCGCTAGTCGCGTTCGACACGCGGCTGATGCGGTTGGGGCAAGGTGCAGGCCATTATGACCGCGCGCTGAGCCTTCTCGAAAACAGTGCAGCCATCGGAATCGCTTGGTCGATTCAGGAAGTGGACCTAGTCCCGACCGATCCATGGGATATTCCGCTGGATGCGATACTTACAGAAAAGAGCTGGATCAGCCGATGAACCATCCCAATCCCCCTCCCCCGCCCACATGGCGCAAGCCGGCCGGAATGTTTCTTATCCTGCTGATGATCGCTGTTTTGGCCGCAATCGTTGCAAGCCAGGCTGATACAATCGGCGGATGGCCAATATGGCTGCAGGCTATTGCATACCTGTTTTTGGGCACGATCTGGATCGCCCCGTTGCGGCCATTGCTGATCTGGATGGAAACCGGAAAATGGCGCGAGTGACGGGGCTCGAACCCGCGACCTCCGGCGTGACAGGCCGGCGCTCTAACCAACTGAGCTACACCCGCTTGATGCGGTGACGGCGCTCCTAGAAGCGGTGGCTCCGGCTGTCAACAGCGAGAATGTAAGAAACGAAATTTTCTTGCGTATTCGGTTCGCGTCAGTGCCTGTGGTTATAACGGCGGCTTCAGCCATCATTTACCATTCTCGTTTGATTTTACACGAATCCACAAGCTTTATACAATATATATCTCTATTATTCAGTGATTTAACTGATTAACGCCTGCAAAGGTGGCTTAACCTTTTCTTGACCCCCTTTTGCCATAAGGGTGGCATGTTGAGGACCAGCTCACTTCATAATCGGCTTCAAGCCGCATGCCCGCGTTTTGCGACGCTGTCTGTTTGCGCCTTTGCCATTGGCGCAATTGCACACACGCCTGCATGGGCGGCGGGTACGCTTGCCGGCACGAATATCGAGAATATCGCAACCGCAAGCTTCGATACCGGCTCGGGTACAGTCGACATCCAATCGAACACGTCGGTCATCCTCGTTGACGAGTTGCTCGACGTCACCGTCGCCAGCACGGATCCGGGGGACGTAACGACGACACCCGGAGCCACCGGGGTTTCGCTTACCTATCGTGTGACCAACAATGGCAACGGTCCGGAATCGTTTCGCCTGACAGTCAATGTCGCAAACAGCGGTGACGATTTTGATCCTGTATTCGGCCAAATCGTAATCGATACCAACAATAACGGCGTTTATGATGCTGGCGTCGACACCGTTTATGTCGCTGGCACCAACGATCCATTGTTGCAGCCCGACGAAAGCGTGAATGTCTTCGTTCTGACGAACATCCCTTCGACGCAAGCGAATGGTGATCGCGCTAGCGTCAGCCTTGTAGCCAGCGCAGGTACGGGAACCGGCGCGCCGGGAACGACTTTTGCCGGTGCGGGTGAAGGTGGCGGCGATGCCGTTGTTGGAACGACGGGCGCCGATGGTGATGCCAATGGCTTCATCCGAGTGGACGCTGCTTCTGTCGTGCTGGCAAAATCGGCGACCATTCTTGATCCCTTTGGTGGTTCCAACGCTGTCCCCGGTTCGATCATCACCTACACGCTTGTTGCGACCGTCGGTGGAACGGGAACGCTCAACAATCTGGTGATCAACGATCCATTACCTGCGGGCACAAGCTATGTGGCCGGTAGCCTTACGCTGCAGGCAGCATCGTTGACCGATGCAGCCGACACCGATGCCGGCAATTTCAACGGAACCCGCGTGAGCGTGACCTTGGGGAATGTGCCTTCGGGCGAAACCCGAACAGTAACATTCCAGACACGGATCCAGTGAGCCAGGACATGATAAAAATCCTCTCAGCCTTGATCGCCTTCTGCCTCGCAGCTCCTGCATTTTCGGCGCCTCTCGAATTGGCGAGCGAAGTGTTTGTCGAGCGTGTCCAGAAGCGTGCCGATGGATCGACCGCGACCGTTCTGGAAGCACCGAAACTCGTCGTTCCTGGCGATCAACTTGTGTTTGTCGTTCGCTACAAAAATGCCAGCGCACAGCCGGCGTCGAAACTGAGCGTAACCAACCCAATTCCTCGCGCTGTGGCATTTTCGGGAACAGCGGATGGCACCGAAATCGTGTCGGTCGATGGTGGCAAAAACTGGGGCACACTTGCCCAGTTGAAAGTTCCCAAGGCCGACGGCGCCTTTCGCCAGGCGCTCCCTTCAGACGTCACGCACGTCAAATGGAACCTCAATCAAACGCTTGCCGCAGGATCTGCTGGCAAGCTCGTATTTCGCGGGGTCGTGAGATGACCTCCAACGAAAACCGCAAGGATTGCGGCGGCAAATTGCAATCAACCCAACCGCAACAGGAGCATAAGCATGACCAGTAAGCTTAAATTCCTCGTTGCCACAAGTACTGTCACGGCGGTGTTGATGAACGCAGGTTCCGCTCACGCTGCAGGGACACTTGTAGGCACCGACGTACAAAACAATGTAACGGTCGATTTCCAGGTTGGCGGCGTCAACCAGACCGCTGCCACTGCATCAAACACATTCGATGTCGACCGTAAGGTGATCTTCTCTGTCGCCGAAGCTGCTACTACCGGAACCACTTCGGTTTCGCCGGGCCAACAGGATGCCGTGACGACCTTTGTTGTCACCAACACGACCAACGACACGCTCGATTTCAACCTGACCGGTGCTCAACTGTCGGGCGGCACCGCAGAACATGGTGGCACCGATGTGTTTGACGTCGCCAACTTGCAGGTTTTCGTGGATGCCAACAACAATGGTACTTACGAAGCGGGCACCGATATTGCGACGACGATCGACAATCTGGCACCCGATGCCAGCGTGCGCGTCTTCGTGATCGGCGATATTCCCCTGACTCAAACCAATGGCCAGGTGGCTGGGGTTACCCTTACGGCCACAGCGCGCAATAGCGACGGTACAGCCATCACTGCCGCGACCGATTTGACTGCCAATACGGCGGGCATCGAAACCATCTTCGCCGACAGTGGGCGCGATGGCATCGAAACCGATGGTGACGATTTCACGGTAGCCGCCGCCAACCTCTCGGTTGTTAAATACAGCCGCGTCGTTTCCGATGGCGTCAGCGTAACCAATCCGAAAGCCATTCCGGGCGCGGTTGTTGAATATTGTATCGCCGTCAGCAATGGCGCCGGTGCGGCAACGGCAACCAACGTCAACATTTCGGACAATCTGACAACGGTAAGCGGCGTCACCTTCCAGGGTTCGTTTACGCCGGCAACCGATGGCACCGTCGTCAATGCAGGCACCAGCACTTGCACTCCGGGCGCTGGAACGGGTTCGTATAATGCCGGCACCGACACGGTTTCGGGCACGCTGACGAACATCGCTGCGGGCCAGACCCGTACGCTTGTTTTCCGCGTAACCATCGATTGATTTGAACGAAGGGCGATGGGTGGCTTCGCCGCCTGTCGCCCCAACTTCTTATGAAGCCGTTTACCAAGAATCTTATCAAGCGCGCAGGAGCGCTGGCGGCAGCTGCCCACTTGGCTGCCGCCTGCCTTCCCGCGCATGCCCAAACTCTGCCCGATGTCATCAGCAACACCGCACAAGCGGAATGGACCTCGGGTGGACAAACGCTTTCGCAACCGTCGAATAATGTCGACATCATCGTCAACCGCGGTGTCGTACCACAGCCTACGGCATTGGACGTGTTCCACTTCGCAAATTCGGATGCAAATGCTTCATTTGCAGTGCCGCAAACCATGTGTCGAACCACGTCGGGACTGCAACCAATCAATCTGCAGGGTGCTTTTGCCGGTTTTTCGACGAATCCTGCCTCCCTAAACGCAACATCCGCCATTCGTGCGGGCGAGCCGATCGTTTTGAGGCTGGTTTCGACAGCAAGAAACCGCGATCCGAGTGCGATTGACAGTTTCGAAGCGGAAGTGGTCACGGACAGCAACGATCTTGAGCACATAATGCTGACCGAAACAGCAGCGAACAGCTCGGTTTTTGTCGCGATGATCAATACCAGTGCCATTCCGCCAACGCCGATCCGGGGCGATTGCGTCTTATCGGTACGACCTGGTGATCAATTGCGGGTCGAACTGGATGAAACGCTGGGCGGCGGGGTAATTGCGAGCACAGAAATCAATATTCTGGTCGATCCCTTTGGCCTGACCTTCGACAGTGCCGACGGAACGGCTGTCGATGGCACACAGGTAACAATTGTCGACGCAGCCACCGGGCTGCCGGCAGATGTGTTTGGAGACGACGGCGTTTCGCGGTTTCCAAGCACCATTATCGCTGGCTCACAGGTGCGCGATGCTGGCGGACAAATATATGATTTTCCAACAGGTTTTTACCGTTTCCCCTTCCTGAGGCCGGGTAATTACCGCCTGCTCGTCACGCCGCCAGCGCCTTACACACATCCATCAGTGGCGACCCCGGCTGAGATTGCGCAACTGACTCGGCCCGATGGAGGCCAATTTGTCATTGCCCCCGGTTCTTATGGCGGGATCATCACTTTGAGCGATCCTGCACCGGTTCGCGTCGATATCCCCATGGATCGCCCTGGCGGCAACCTGCAGTTGCGCAAAACGACCTCGGCATCGACAGCTGCGCCAGGTGACATTGTTCAATACCGGATAGAAGTTCGAAACGCGGATCGAACCCGCAATAGCGGACCGGTAACGGTTACCGATATTTTGCCGAATTCGATGCGCCTGCGGCTGGGAAGCGTCCGCTACAATGGCACGGCCATCACGCCCAATGTAACCGCCGATGGAACGCAATTCTCGGTCATTATTCCGCCGATTTCTGCGGGTTCCACGGGATTACTGACCTATCTGACCGAAGTTCGCGCAGACGCCCGCTCGGGTGATGCCGTCAACCTCGCGTCGGCCCGCGACAATCGCGGAACCATCAGCAACACCGCTGACACGGCGATCCGTATCGTGCGTGATGGAATAACCGAACGCTTTACGATTATCGGACGGGTAACCGAAGGCGGCTGCCAAGTTGATCCGCGTCAGGCAAAAGGCATCGCGGGCGTCCGTGTGATGCTGCAAGACGGTACCTACACCGTCACTGACAAGGATGGACGCTATCATTTCGAAGGGATAGTCCCCGGATTGCATGTGGTGCAGGTCGATCCTTCGACTTTCCCGCTTGATCAAGCCCCGGTTGATTGCGCCCGGAATACGCGCAGCGCAGGCAGCGCCATTTCCCGCTTTGTTGAAGGGCGCGGTGGCAGCCTGAAACGCGCCGATTTCCGTGCCAAACAGGTTGCACCACGCGAAAATGCCGTTGCCAAGGCGATCCCCCTTCCCGCTGCTGCGACCGATCAGGAAGCCGCTGGCGCGGAGCGCGATTGGTTCGCGGGACAACAGCCGGGCGTCGGCTTCCTGTTCCCCGAAACCGGCCACAATCCGCGCGTCAAATCCGTTCGCGTCGTTTTCAAGCACCTGCCCCGGCAAAAGATCGAGCTTACGGTGAATGGCAAGCCGGTAGATCCGTTGAACTATGACGGCACGAAGAAAAGCGCCGATGGCAAGATGCGCGCAGCAATATGGCGCGGTATCGCCATCGAAGCGGGCAACAATCGTCTTGTGGCCAAGGTAACTGATGATGACGGCAACCCTGTGCAAACTTTTGAGCACGACGTCTATTTTGCCAATGCACCGATCAACGCCAAACTGGTGAAAGAGAAATCGGTGCTGGTAGCGGACGGCGTTACGCGCCCGCGCATCGCCGTACGCCTTACCGATCGCAATGGCCGGCCGATTCCACATGGTGCGGTCGGCGATTTCGAGGTAACAGACCCGTATCGCCCAGCCGTCGAAATCGATGCCCAGCAAGCCAGCCAGCTTTCCGGCCTCGAACGTGCTGCACCGGTCTGGCGCGTGCATGGCGATGAAGGCATTGCCTATATCGAACTCGAACCGACCACCGCCTCGGGAACCGTGGCCATCACCTTGCCCATGCAGGATGGAGAAGTGAAGCGCAGCCAACGGATAGAAACCTGGCTCGATCCGGGTGATCGCCCCTGGACTGTCGTTGGCTTTGCTGCAGGAACGATCGGTTTCAACAAGCTGGAAGAAGGCCTTGAAGATATTGCAGGCGAAGAATACGCCCTCAATGTCGATGGTCGCATTGCGCTCTATGCCAAGGGCCGGGTTAGTGGCAAATGGCTGATGACGCTGGCTTATGACAGCGACAAGAAATCGGAAGATGCCCGCTTTGCCGGAACCATCGACCCGCGCCGCTATTACACCGTTTATGCCGATCGCAGCGAGCAGCGCTACGACGCCGCATCGATCCGCCGCCTTTACCTGAAGCTGGAACGGCCGCAATTCTATGCACTGTTCGGCGACTATCAGACCGGCATAGATGAGCCTGAATTGGCACGCTACCAGCGCAGCTTCAATGGTATCAAGGCCGAGTATCGCAACGATGAGATCCACGCGCAGGCCTTTGCCGCGGATACGCCTTACCGCTATCGCCGCGAGGAAATCCAGGGCACCGGCTTGACTGGGCCTTATGCCCTCGCCGCGCGCGATATCCTTGCAAACAGCGAACGCATCACCATCGAAACGCGCGATCGCCTGCAATCGAACATCATCATCGAGCGCAGGAACCTGGTTCGTCATATCGATTATGACATCGATTACCTCGCAGGAACGCTGCGTTTCCGCGAACCTATCCTGTCGCGCTCCAGCGGTCTGAATCCGCAATTCATCATCGCCGAATATGAGGTGGATGGCATCGGCCAGCGCGTCAACAATGCCGGTGGCCGCGTCAAATGGCAGTCGCCGGACCAGAAACTGCAGATTGCTGCAACCGCTATCCATGACGAGACCGACACCGATAAAACCAATCTGGTAGGCGCCGATATCCGTTATCGCCCGACAACAAGCACCGAACTCCGCGCTGAATTTGCGGCAACCGATGGCAATGCCCGCGCTGGAAGCACAACTGCAGATGCCGGTGGCGCATCAGCTGTCCTTCTCGAAGCGGAACATCATGGATCGAAGCTCGACCTGCTTGCTTATTACCGTCGCCAATCAGCTAACTTCGGGGTGGGGCAGAATAATCGCAGCGAAGTTGGCACGGAAAAGATCGGTCTTGATGGTCGCTATCGCTTGACCGACAAGCTCTCGATTTCGGCTATCGGTTATCACGAAGATTATATCGAAACCGGTGCCCGCCGCATCGCAGCTTCCACCGAACTAGAATATCGGAACGAGAAGAGTTCGCTGCGCGCCGGGCTGACCCATGCAAATGACAAGCTTGCCGACGGCTCGACGAACAAATCAACGCTCGCACGGATTGCCGGTTCGCATAAGCTGACAGAGAAGCTTGAACTCGATGCGCAGACCGAATTTGCACTTGGCGGTCAGGACGAAAGTGTCGACTTCCCCGCCCGCCATCGCTTTGGCGCACGCTATGCGATCCGCAGCGATATCGCGCTGGTGGGAAGCTATGAGATTGCCAAGGGCGAAAATATCGATGCCCGCACCGCACGCATTGGTTTTGACCTTGCACCTTGGGCTGGGGGCCGGATCATCGCCAGCGCCAACCAGCAGGATATCGGCGAATTTGGCGGCCGTACCTTTGCATCTTATGGGCTCGCGCAATCATTCAAGATCAGTGACAAATGGTCGGTGGATTTCACTGTCGACGGCAACCAGACCGTGGGCGGCTTTGATCGGAGCGACGTTGTAAATCCGTTGCACCCTGTCGCATCAGGCGGTTTCCTGGGCAGCGACGGCACGCTGACCGAGGATTTCATCGCTGTTACCGGCGGCGCGAGCTATCATGGTGAGCGCTGGAGCTGGACTGGCCGTGCCGAGTGGCGCGACGGGGATACGACCCGGCGTTATGGCTTCACCAATGCCATTTTGCGCCAGATCGGTGAAGGCAAAGCCGTCGGCGGAGCGTTGAACTGGTTCAAGGCCAAGCAGGATGGCGGTGCAACGACGACGACCGCACAGGCTGAAATCAGCTGGGCGCACCGCCCCGCTGACAGCATGTGGTCATTCCTCAACAAGACCGAATATCGGTATGACGCCGTCAAGAATGCAACAGCCGGACTTCCTGGCCCGGTTGGCGGCGCGCCATTACTCGTCGATGGTGACGTCAAATCGACCCGCATCATCAACAGCCTGTCGTTGAACTACACCCCTGTCGACGAACGCGGTGGCAGCTTTATCGAACGTGGCGAATATGCCCTGTTCTGGGGAACGCGCTATAACAGCGACCGTTTTGGTGCCGACGATGTCAAAGGCTGGAGCAATGTCATCGGCGCTGACTTGCGCTTCGATCTATCAGACGTTGCCGATATCGGCGCGTCCGGAACGGCCCGTATCGGAACGAATGGCAAGAACATCGCCTGGTCGGGCGGACCGACGCTGACGGTTACACCATTCAAGAACGCCAATGTCACGCTGGGTTATAACTTCGTCGGCTTCGAGGATCGCGACTTCGAAGAAGCCCGCTACACCCGCAGCGGCCCCTTCCTGACGTTCAAGCTGAAGTTTGACCAGACCAGCTTCCAAGGTCTCGGTCTCTAATCCTCAATCGGCGAACAAAAGCACCGGCGTTTCGACGAGTTTCTTGAGCGCCTGCACATAGCTCGCCGCATCCCAGCCATCGACTACGCGATGATCGCAGCTGATTGACAGGTTCATCAGTTTGCGGGCTTCGATCGTGTCACCCACGAACATCGGCCGTTCGACAATCTTGTTCGGCCCGATGATGGCCACTTCTGGACGGTTGATAACCGGCGTAGTCGCAATTCCGCCAAGAGGGCCGAGCGATGTAACGGTCAAAGTCGAACCGGAAAGCTCCTCGCTCTTGGCGGAGCCGTTGCGCGCTGCCTCGGCAAGGCGGCCGATTTCACTCGCCAGCTGCCAAACATTCTTATCCTGCGCATCGCGGATGACTGGCACCATCAATCCGGCATCGGTCTGTGTTGCCATTCCCAAATGCACCGACCCATAGCGAGTCACCACGCCTGCCTCATCATCGTAGCGCGCGTTGATCATCGGGAAATCGGGCAGCGTTTTGCAAATCGCCACGATCAGGAAAGGCAGCATCGTCAGCTTCGGGCGGTTGCCGCGATTGGCGTTCAAATCCGCGCGCATCGCTTCGAGTGCAGTGACGTCAAATTCCTCGACATAGCTGAAATGCGGGATGTGGCGCTTTGACGCCGCCATATTTTCAGCAATTCGGCGGCGCATGCCGATTACCTTAACCACCTCATCCGCCCGCTTGGCAGATGCGCCGGGCGCGCGATAGCCCTGCCCTGATCCATAGCTCAAATAGGCATCGAGATCCGCATGGCGCACATGCCCGCCCGACGCCTTGACGTCATTAAGATCAACGCCAAGTTCCTTGGCGCGCGCCCTAACTGCAGGAGAAGCCGTGGTTTTTTCGCGGCTTTGCGCAGGAACGTCCTCAATCAAAACAGGCTTCACAACTTCGGCGGGCGCAGCAGGCTGAACCTCAACAGCGGCGATGGGCGCAACCGGCTCTGGCTCCGCTTTTGCCATTTGCGGTGCAGGCTTGGCGTCATCCTCCTCATTCCCGGCACCCTCGGTTTCGATCTCAACCAGCATCGAACCGATGGCGATGACGTCACCTTCCTCACCAGCAACCGCCGTTACCACGCCCGATACCGGGCTTTCCATTTCGACGGTCGCCTTGTCGGTCATCATATCTGCGATCGGCTGGTCCTCTTCGATCCGGTCGCCAACTTTTACATGCCAGGCGACAATCTCCGCCTCGGCGATGCCCTCACCAATATCGGGAAGCTTGAATGTGAATTTGCCCATGGCGTCAGTCCTTCATGATCTTTTCGATGGCGCTGCTGATGCGCACCGGGCCGGGAAAATAGGCCCATTCAAGGCTGTGGGGATAAGGCGTATCAAAGCCGGTGACCCGCTCGACCGCAGCTTCAAGGTGATAGAAGCACCGTTCCTGCACCAAAGCGGCCAGCTCCGCGCCAAATCCGCTGGTGCGGGTGGCTTCGTGTACAACCAAGCATCGACCTGTCTTTTTAACTGATTCTTCAATGGTTTCTACGTCCAATGGAAGAAGTGTTCTTAAATCGACAATCTCTGCATCGATGCCCATTTCGGCGACAACCGTCTGCACCACATGCACCATCGTGCCGTAGGTGAGGATGGTCAGCGCTTCGCCTTCGCGTACGATGCCAGCCTTGCCCAGTTCGATGCGATAATAGCCTTCGGGAACAGCGCTTGCCGCATGTTTCGACCACGGCTCTACCGGGCGGTCGTAATAGCCGCTGAATGGGCCATTATAGATGCGCTTGGGTTCGAAGAAGATTACCGGATCATTATCCTCGATTGCCGCAATCAGCAGCCCTTTGGCGTCATAAGGGTTCGACGGCACCACCGTCTTGATACCGCAGACATGGGTGAAAAGGCTCTCAGGCGATTGGCTGTGGGTCTGCCCGCCGAAAATGCCGCCACCAAATGGAGAGCGTACCGTCATCGGGCAGATGAAATCACCCGCAGAACGATAGCGCAGGCGAGCCGCCTCGCTCACCAACTGATCGAGACCGGGATAGATATAATCGGCAAACTGGATTTCAGGCACCGGCCGCAAGCCATAGGCTGCCATTCCGACCCCGGCACCAATGATGCCGCATTCGCTGATCGGCGTGTCGAATACGCGGGTCTTGCCATATTTCTTCTGCAGGCCGGCCGTCGCACGGAAAACGCCACCGAAATAGCCGATATCCTCGCCCATCAGGACGACATCGCGATCGCGCTCCAGCATGATATCGAGCGCATTGTTGATCGCTTCGATCATGTTCATGGTCTTTGTTTCCGACATCATTTCGGCTCCCATTCCGGGCCGAATTTGCGGTGCTGCTCCTCAATCATCTGCGCGCACTGCTCTTTCAGGTGCCAGGGCATTTCCTCGAACACATCTTCAAACATGGTTTCAAAGGGCTGGTGCATGCCATGGCCCAAAATGCCGTTCGCCTCGGCTTCCTTCTGGGACTTCTTCACAAACTCCGCCAATTCCTCGTGAAGTGCCTGGTGCTGTTCCTCGCTCCATTCACCAAGGCCGATCAGGTGCTTTTTCAACCGGTCAACAGGATCACCAAGCGGCCATTTCTCAAACTCTTTCGCAGCGCGATAGGCAGCCGGATCGTCCGAAGTGGAATGCCCTTCGGCGCGATAGGTGAAATATTCTATAAAGGTCGGGCCGTTATTGGTGCGCGCCCGGTCCGCGGCCCAACGCATTGCAGCGTAAACCGCCAGCGGATCGTTGCCATCAACCCGCAGCGAGGCAATGCCGTAGCCCAATCCGCGCGCGGCAAAGGTCGTACGCTCTCCACCGGCGATGCCTGAGAAGGATGAAATCGCCCATTGGTTGTTCACCACCTGCATGATGACAGGAGCATTATAAACCGCTGCAAAGGTCATCGCGCTGTGGAAGTCTCCTTCCGCAGTGGAACCTTCGCCGCACCAGACCGCAGAAATGCGCGTATCCCCGCGCGAAGCGCTGGCCATTGCCCAGCCTACGGCCTGCGGATATTGCGTCGCCAGATTGCCTGAAATGGTGAAAAAGCTGTGCTCCGGTGCCGAATACATGATCGGCAGCTGGCGTCCCTTGAGATGGTCCTGCCGGTTCGAATAGATCTGATTCATCATCTTCACGAGCGGATAGCCACGTGTGATGAGGATGCCTTGCTGGCGATAGCTGGGAAAGCACATGTCGTCGCCGGCTAGCGCCATGGCGGTTGCAACCGATGTCGCCTCTTCCCCGGTGGATTTCATGTAGAAGCTGGTTTTGCCCTGCCGCTGGGCACGGAACATCCGATCGTCGAATGCACGGGTCAGCATCATGTTGCGAAGCATCAGGCTCAACTGCTCTGCATCCAGCCCGGGGTTCCAGCTGCCTTTGGCCTGATGATCATCGTCGAGCACGCGAACCAGCCCATAAGCCAGCGCTCTTATATCGGCGGGCATCGAAGCCTCATCGGGGCGGGTGATCGCGTCGACCTCTGGAATGGCAATATCGCTGAAATCGGCTTCGTCGCCAGGGCGGAACTTTGGTTCCGGAATGTGCAGCCGCAAGGGTTCAAGATTGGACTTGGTGCCTGTCATCGCTTCCTCTCGTTCCCTTTACAGGGCTCTACGCGAATCACATTTGTTTGTTGTCCGCCCTTGTTATATTATTTCAGACTCCTTTTTAGGTCAATAACCCTGACCTAAACGGCGACAGGCGCGGAAATATGGGCTTGCGGGTGATAATCGAGGACTTCGAAATCCTCGATCTCATAACCAAAGATACTGTCCGGCTTGCGCAGTAAGTGCAATTTGGGTGCGCCCGAAGGGGTGCGGGACAATTGTTCTTCGACCAGTTCGCCATGGTTCAGATAGAGATGCACATCGCCGCCCTGCCAGATGAGTTCGCCGGGCTGGTATCCGCATTGGTCTGCCAGCATCCGGATCAGCATCGACGCTGCAAAGACATTGAAACCGAAGCCCAGGCCCAAATCGCATGAGCGCTGGAACAACAGCCCGCTCAACACGCCATCGGCGACGTGGAACTGGTAGGTTTTGTGGCAAGGCGGAAGCGCCATCTGGTCTAGCTCGGCTACATTCCAGCCTTCGAAGATATGCCTGCGCGAGCCTGGATTGTTCTTCAGGCTCTGCACCAACAGTTCAATCTGGTTGATGCCTTTCTGAGCACGACGATACAGCCCCTGCCCTGCATCCTCATATTTCGGCCAATTGACCCATTGCGCGCCATATACCGGTCCCAGGTCGCCCCATTTCTCGGCAAAGTTGATGTCGTCAACGATGCGCTGTTCGAAATCTTCCTGGCTGATCTGCTCGCCGGTTTCGCGGCGATACCGGTCTAACGGCCAATCGGTCCAGATACGCACCTTTTGTTTTAACAGGTTGCGGATATTTGTGTCACCGGTGAGGAACCAAAGCATCTCGCGCGCTGCTGTTTTCCAGAAGATGCGCTTGGTGGTCAGCAATGGAATGGCATTATTGGCCAGCGAGAAACGCATCGTTGCACCGAACAAAGACCGCGTACCCACGCCAGTCCTGTCTTCCTGCACCGTTCCCTCGGTCCAGATGCGCCGCATCAGGTCGAGATACTGGTCTTCATAATGGCTCATAAAGAGCGCCTTCCCCATCGAGTCTGTACATCACGAAGCTATTCGCAGATCGCCTCGGCGGCAATGGCCAGATTATTCTATCTTTACCCTTGAAAGGCTGGAAACGCCCTTCTATAGGCACCGCCTGCCTTGCCGGTCCTGGACCGGCTTTAAGCATCGGTCGGGGAATAGCTCAGCCTGGTAGAGCACTGTCTTCGGGAGGCAGGGGCCGGAGGTTCGAATCCTCTTTCCCCGACCATTTTATCAAACAATCAGACGAGCCCCGCCTGCGGCCTGCGTCTCTATGATGAGCGGCTCTGAACCATCAGGTGTGCGGTAATCGCGCTTTACCGCGGCAATGGCGTCGGACAGCTTTGCCTGTGGCAGGATGGCAACCACACAGCCCCCGAAGCCGCCGCCAGTCATGCGCACTCCCCCTTCAGGCCCAATCGCGCTTTGCAACAAGGCAACTAGACGATCGACAGGCTCGACGGTGATTTCGAAATCATCGCGCATGGAATCATGCGATTGCGCCATCAACCTGCCCATTTCCGATAGGTCTCCACGACTGAGCGCATTCGCCGCGGCCAGTGTACGCGCATTTTCCGTCACCACATGCCGCGCACGGCGGAACTGCACATCCGGGATGTTCTGCTTTTCAGCTAGAAGTTGGTCGAGGCCGACGTCGCGAAGCGCTTTTGCACTGAAATGCCGGGTGACATCGTCGCATTGCTGCCGACGATCATTATAGGCACTTTCCGCCAGCTCGCGGCGCACGCCAGAATGCACGATCAGTATCGACACGTCAGATGGGATCGCGACCGGCAGCGTCTCAAGCGAACGGCAATCGATCGAGAGAGCACGCCCTTCCTGAGCACAAGCCGAAACAAGCTGGTCCATGATGCCGCAGGCGCAGCCGACATGCACATTTTCGGCTCTTTGCGCCGCAAGGGCAATTTCGACCATGCCAAGAGCATCGAGACCGAATTGCGCTTTCAACGCCAGCCCAAGCGCAACCCCAAGCGAGGCGGACGAGGATAACCCTGCCCCCTGCGGCACATTGCCACTGATCGCCATATTTGCGCCGCTGAGCTGATAACCACTGTCCCGCAGCACCGCCGCCATGCCGCGCACATGCTTTGTCCATTCCAAATCCGGGCAATCGGCCATCGGAGAATCCGCGGAAAAGCTGTCCTCTGACGCAAGATCTGCCGCCATGACGTCAATCAAATCGCCCAACTTTGGGCCAATGGCCACCGCAGTGCCAAAGCCGATGGCGCAGGGCAGCACGAAGCCGTCATTATAGTCGGTATGTTCGCCGATCAGGTTCACCCGGCCCGGCGCGTAGGCGATATGCGCGGGCTCGTTACCGAAATGCTCGACAAAAGCCCTTCGTGCATTCTCGGCTGCAGAGGGATGCATCACTGATCCCCTGCCAGAAAATGCACTTGGCTCGTCTGTCGCAAAGCCGCCGCCGCTTGTTCGGGGGTCAGGTCCCTTTGCGCCTCTGCCAACATTTCAAAACCGACCATGAACTTGCGAACGCTCGCAGATCGCAAAAGCGGCGGATAGAAATGTGCGTGAAGCTGGACACCTGGATAGTCTCCGCCATCAAAAGGTGCGCCGTGCCAGCCCATCGAATAGGGGAAAGAGCATTGGAAAAGATTGTCGTAACGAATGGTAATCTCTTGCAATGCGACAGCGAGGTCGTTGCGCTGTGCGCGCTCGAGTTGTTGTAGCGAGGACACCGCAAATTTGGGCAGTAAAAGCAACTCAAATGGCCAGCTCGCCCACCAGGGAACTATTGCCATCCAATATTCGGTATCTACGACAACTCTCTCTTTTTTATATTTTTCTTGCGAAACAAGATCGAGCAAAAGCGGCGCTCCATGCGCTTTGAAATAGGCGACCTGATTGTCGGCTTCGGTAGCGATTTCATCGGGGACATGCCGTGTGGCCCACACCTGCCCATGCGGGTGCGGGTTGGAGCACCCCATCACACTACCCTTATTCTCGAAAACCTGCACCCAGGCGTGGTTCTGCGCCAATGCTTCGGTCTGTTCGGCCCAGACATCGACGATAGCCGCAATTTCATCGCATTCGAGCTGCGCCAGCGACTTCCCGTGATCCGGCGAAAAGCAGATCACCCTGCAAGTGCCAGAAGCGCTCTCGGACCGGAACAATCGTTCATTTTCTGCAGCAGCCGCATTCCCCTCAGGCAACAGCGCCGCAAAATCGTTTTCGAACACGTAAACGCCCGAATATTCGGGATTTATGGTGCCATTCGCACGTTCATTTCCGGCACATAAATAACAGTCAGGATCATGCGCCACTGTCTCCGGAACGGAAACCGCCTCCGCCTGCCCCAGCCATGGGCGTTGTGAACGGTGTGGCGAGACAAGAATCCACTTACCATTCAATGGGTTGAACCTGCGATGTGGTGACTGTTTCAAAACCCTGTCCTCTTCGAAACGAGCGACCACCATTGTTGGCGTAAAGCCCAAGCAATTCCAACCGACATAAGTTCGCATTTTACAAAAATAAATTGCGGTTAACCATTCGTTGACGATGCCTCGTTAACGCGGACAGCATGCATGCACGCATTGTCATCGTGGACGACCGGGCGACGAATCTTCGCATCTATGCGCAGTTCGTAGCAATGATGGGTTCGGACTATAGCTCTGTATGCTTCCAGAGTGCCGTAGAGGCGTTGGCCTGGCTCGACAATGAAACCCCCGACTTGCTGATTGTCGACTATCGCATGCCCGAAATGACAGGGGCCGATTTCATTCGCCGCATTCGCAGCCGCCCCGATAGCCACAACATTCCGGCTATCGTGATTACAGCCCGGCAAGATCGCGAATGCCGCATTGCTGCGCTGGACGCAGGTGCGACCGATTTCTTGCAAAGCCCCGTGACGCATGCCGAGTTCAAGGAACGTGCGGAGCTGCTCATCGGACAGCACCGCAAGCGCATCGAGCTTGAACAGCGCGCAACCATTTCCGCCGTAAGCAAAGAAGAGCGCAACGAACAAGTTGCCGGGAAATCGATGCTTGAGCAGATCATCGATACCACTCCGGTGATGATCGTCGCCACCGACCGCAACGGCAAAGTGCTGTTCATTAACAGTTACCAGTCTGCGATGCTTGGCCAGGAAACCGAAACGCTGATCGGGCGTTCGATTTCCGACATTCTCGAGCCGCAATTGGCGGAGCGCGAACAACGTCGCAACGCCCTGATTATCGAAGGTGCACCTTCGATCCCCAATTATGAAGAAGCCTATGTCAGCGATGGCGTTCAGCTGACTTTCCATTGCAACAAGTCGCCTTTGCTCAACAAGGACGGCCAGGTGATCGGGGTATTGACCTCTGCTGTCGATATCACGGCGCGCAAATTTGCCGAGGAACACCGTACCCATCTGGCGCTGCACGACTTGCTGACCGGATTGCCGAACCGCGCTTTGCTCGCTGAGCATATGCGCCAGACAATCGAAGAATGTAACAGCAGCCAATCCAAGGCGGCGCTGCTGCTCGTCGACCTTGATCGCTTCAAGGTCATCAATGACACCCGCGGACACCAGGCAGGCGACACCTTGTTGCGGCAGGTTTCCGAGCGGATAAGCAGCTCGCTCGACGCCAATGAACTCGCCGCACGCATTGGTGGCGACGAATTTGCGATCATCCTGCGCGATATCAAAAGCGTAGAGGATGTCAGCAGCAAGTGCCACCATCTGCTGAGCCAGATCGGCAAAAGCTATGCGATCGGCGATTCCGACCAATTGATTGGGGCGAGCATCGGGGTTGCGATGATCCCCGATGACAGCGATTCCCCCGATGAGCTGCTGCGCCTTGCCGACCTCGCCATGTATGAAGCGAAATCAAGCGGGCGTAATCGCCATTGCTTCTTCTCGCCCAAGCTGAACCAGATTGCGCAGTTCAATGCAGGCGTCGAAGCCGATCTTCGCCGCGCAATCGACAATGACGAACTGTTCCTCGAATATCAGCCGATCGTTGAAGCAAGCGACGCGAGCTATACCGGGCTTGAGGCGCTGCTCCGCTGGCAACATCCGGTGCGGGGCCGCTTGATGCCGAATGAATTCATGCGCGTCGCCAACGATTCCGGCCTTATCGATCGCATCGGCCAATGGGTCATAGACGCCGTTTGCCGTCAGATCTCGGAATTCAAGGCAGAAGGCATTCGCCTGCCCCATATCGCGATCAACATTTCCCCGCGTCAATTCCACGCGGGCAAATTGTGTGACGAAATACTCGGCAAGATTGCGCAATATGGCATTCAGCCTGGCCAGATTGTCGTCGAAATCACCGAAGAATTGCTGCTCGACCAAAGCGTGAAGTTGATGGAGCAGCTTCGCAGCCTGCGACGCAACGGCATCGAACTGTCGATTGACGATTTCGGAACCGGCTATTCATCGCTGCAATATCTGCGAGATCTGCCGGCCAATCGGCTCAAGATCGACCAGACATTCGTTTCGCGCATCGAACATTCGGCAACCGACCGTGCCATCATCTCCACCATCGGACACCTCGCCCACGCCTTGGGCATGCGGGTCGTGGCCGAAGGCGTGGAAAATGAAGCGCAGCGCATGTTGCTGCGTGCATCGGGTTGCGACGAACTGCAGGGCTATCTGTTCGGCCGATCGCTGACTGTCGACCAGTTGCGCGCAACATTCGGCCAAGCCGCGGCGGTGCAGCAATGAGGCGGCTTTTCGGAAAACGGGCACCACTGGCCCCTGAGCAGGAAATCCTGCTGAACCGCCTCGTCATGGGATCGGCATCGTGCCTGGCCGTCTATTTCCTGGCCTATAACAGCTTCATTCTTGCTGCCTTTGCGGTCTATCTGACGCTGAACGCGACCTTGTTCACAATGCGCCACAAAGGCATCTGGCCGGAAGAGCGCCGCTGGATCGCGGCCATCATGCTCGATGTCGGCATGGCTTTTGCCGTAATGATGCGGGCGACCGAGACGATGTCGTTCTTTTACCCGCTATTGTTGTGGGTCATTCTCGGCAACGGTTTCCGATATGGCGTCCGCTACCTCGTATTCGCATCCGCCGTTTCGGTGCTTGCCTTTGGTACAGTGGTCATGACCACCGATTACTGGGCGCCCAATCGGGTACTTGGTTACAGCCTCACGCTCGCGCTCATTGTCATTCCGGCCTATTGCTCGACGCTGATCCGCAAGCTGTCGAAAGCGAAGGAAGAAGCCGAAGAGGCGAACCGTGCCAAAGGCTATTTCCTTGCGAGCGTAAGCCACGAATTGCGCACGCCGCTGAATGCGATCATCGGCTATGGTAATCATTTGCGCCAGATGTCGATGCCCAAGACCCAGCACGACATGGTCGAAGCCAGCGTCTTGGCCGGTGAACATCTGTTGCACCTGATCGATCAATTGATCCAGGTTGCCAAAAGCGACAGCAAGGCCGCCAAGGTGGTAATACGCCCCTTGCGCATCACGGAACTGCTGACCGAAATTCGGGATATCATGTTGGTCCGCGCAAAGGATAAATCGCTGGCCTTGCAGATCGCCGCCGAACCGATGAGCGACCAGAGCGTCGATGGCCCGGCAGACATCATCCGCAATATTTTGCTGAACCTTACCGGGAATGCGATCAAGTTCACCGAATCCGGAACCGTGTCGGTAAATGCCGGGCTACGCAGCAGCGACGATAAGACAATGTTGTGGTTCAGCGTGAGCGACACCGGCATCGGGATCGCCAGCGATGCGGTCAACAAAATATTCGAGCCGTTCCAGCAGGCAGACGACACCGTTATGAACCGCTTCGGTGGCACCGGCCTTGGCCTTGCCATCTGTAAGCAGCTTGTTACGCAAGTAGGCGGATCGATTTCCGTCGACAGCACCATCGGCCGAGGCAGCTGCTTCACCGTCGAAATTCCAGTGACCGCGATCGAAAACGAAGCCAGCAATGGCGAGGCGCTGGTCGAACAACCCGTCCGCATCCTGGCTTGTGGCATGTTCGAGCATGAATTGCTGGCCAAGGCACAGAATGCCGGCAATTACAGCGTCAAGGCTGTTACCTGCCGCAACGCGCAGGAACTGGAAAAGGCGGTTTCCCAGTTCGATCTTGCGGATTTCGATATTGCGATGATCGACGACCGCGTGGCACGTGCCTTTGGTTCTGATGCTGCCATTTGGCAAACCTTCGCAAATGCAGAGGTCGCAGCCGTCCTGGTATCCCACGATAAGGAACCTGACCTCGGCGAAATCGAACTGCGCGCCGCATTTGCGACGGTTATCCCCGCCGATGCGAGCTTTAGCCAGCTGCGCAGCGCCGTTCGGATCGGTTGTTCCTTTGCCCACAAGCCGCATTTTGATGCACGCAAGGCGCGGGCGCAAAACATGGTCGAGGCGAGCTACACTCCTCGGTCGGTGCTGGTGGCCGATGACAACCGCACCAACCGCAACATCCTGACCGCGATACTAGAGGCTGCTGGCCACAAGGTGACGCAGGTTTGCGACGGCGACGAAGTACTAGACATCCTCGAAAAGCAGCCGTTTGACATCCTCTTGCTCGATGTGAACATGCCGCGCTTGAATGGCATCGATGCTTGCCGCATGTGGCGTCAGATTGAGGGCAATCGGTTCCATCTGCCCATTATTGGCGTCACCGCCGACGCAACGTCAGAGACAGAAGCGCGCTGCCTGAGCGCCGGAATGGACATGCGTTTGACCAAACCGATAAATTCGGCGCTGCTGCTCGCCACCATCGAAAAATACTGCGCTCCTGTCGATGCGGCCGGTGCATTGCCCAGCAAGGAACAGGACCCGCTGAATATCGTTGTTCCGATCGAAGCTGCGGCCAAATCCGGCAACGAAGATGCTGCCATCAACCAGCAACATATTGACTATCTCAACTCGATAGGTGGCCAGGATTTCGTTGCCAGCATGTTTGAGGGCTTTCTGGAAGATTCGCTGGAGAGCAATGCCAGCATGGCAAAGGCTGTCGACCAACGTGACCCATCGCTCTTCCGATTTGCAGCGCACGCCTTCAAAAGTGCCGCCAACAATATCGGCGCCAACCAGCTTTCAAGCCTTTGTGGCCGATTGGAGAAAATCACCGAAGCCGAATTCAACGAAAAGGGCCGCATCTACCTTGTCCAGGTAGAGCGCGAGCTTGATCGCGTGAAAGCGGAATTGGGAGAGATCGCCGCCGTCGAACGACGTTCGGGAGCTGCCTAAACCGCAGTCAGGGTGCGACGGATGCGCCGCTCCTGCGCATCGGCAAGGCGTTCCATCTTCCGGACATCAGCCTCAGTCAAAGTCATCGCTGTCTCTGCCCAGACGGTGGTAATCCTCATCAATTCATCCAGTTCGACCGGATCGGCGGCACGGCGCGCACGATAGACCGCCCGTTCAGCTGCAAAGCGGTTGCGGTTGCGCTGGCAATAATCGACGATCGTTGCTTCGCCCTGCCCGTCCTCGGCAAGGATATCGACAATCCCGAGTTCGTATAACTCTTCGGCGGTGTGGATCTTGCCTTCAAGGATGAACTGTTCCGCCATTTTGCGGCCGACCCGGCGCAACAGGAAACTGTAAGCACCCATTCCTGGAAACAGGTTGAAGACAATCTCGGGCAATCCAAGCCGAGCGCTGCGTTCCGCAACCAGAATGTCGAATGCCAGCGCATGTTCAAAGCCGCCGCCAAGCGCGTCGCCTTGGACCAGTGCCATGGTAATGATCGGCGCGCCAAAAGCATTGGAATTGGCAAACTGCATCCGCACGCATGTCTCTGCATATTTGCGCATTGCGACGAGGTCGCGCGAACGGATGCACTCGGCAAAATGGCGCAGGTCGCCGCCTAAGTTATAGATACCCGGTGTCTTCGATCCGCAGACAAAATAGCGCAAATCATCGGGGCCGCCATTTGCGGGGCGGCCATAATTGTCCGAAATCCAGTCCTGAACCTCCTGCACTTCTGCGCCCAGGCTATAGGTATAGCTAGGGCGACCGCGCTGGTTCATGAAGCACCAGAAAATCTGGTCATGTTTGTCATGGCGAAGAATGATTTCGTCGAACTTGCGACCGATAATGGGCAGGCCAAACTGGTCCCCGCTACCGAAATTCGGTCGGGAATAATCAACAGTCATGCGCGACGAAATGTCGGACAAGGGGTTATAGCTAGCCATCTCGCTCCCAATGCGAATGATGCCTGGCCACCCCAACCGGCAAATCGTCCATAGCACAAATTGCCCACAAACAAGGGGAAAATAGCGTTCTGATCAGGCGAAGTCTGAAAATTTACGCAGCTCAAGCGCTGGCAAACGTTCCATGTTTGGACGATTTAGTTCAATTCCGCCATTGCATCGGTCAGGCTGGGGAAGTTCAGGCAGCACCGACGGATAAAATCATCGATGCGGCCCATATCTGCCAGTGGCAGCTCGGGTTCAGCCGGAAACAGCATATTCTGGTCGGGAAAAGTGCCATAACCGGCAAAGAGACAGTGCCATGACAAGGGAGCATAATATTTGGAAATGCCCTGCCGCTGCACCTCAACATCCAGTTCGCCGCCTTTGAACCAGCAAGTCATCAGCGCTTTCAACGAATCCGAGAGATTGTCGTGATTGGCATTGGCGCGCCAATATTCGCCGTCGCCCCGGGTATTCAGCCGGTAATGCGCAACAATATAGTCACGAATTCCGTCATAGCGCGCACCTATGCTGCGGTTGAATTCGTCACGGTTTACATCCGAGAAGCCGCCAGCCTCGAAGGCGTCAGCAAATCCTTCGACCGTTGCCTGCACGATATGCAGCGCGGTTGCTTCAAGTGGTTCAATAAAGCCCTGGCTTAGGCCGACGGCGAGGCAATTTGCGACCCAGCTATTGGCCACTCGCCCCACCTTCATCTTCAAATGCCGGGCCTCGACATCGGATTCGAGCATGCCCAGATGCTGGCGCAGTTCGGTCTCGGCTTGGTCGGCGCTGATATACTGGCTTGAATAAACATAGCCATTGCCGGCGCGATTGGTCAGCGGGATGTGCCAGGCCCAACCTGCCGAAAGCGCCGTTGCCTTGGTCTGGCACGTTATCCCCTCTGGATCATTCGGGGTGGGCATTGCGACGGCGCTGTCGTTGAACAGATTGTCCGAAAAGGAGAGAAATCGTTCGCCAAGCGCCTGTTGCATGATTGTGGAACGAAAGCCGCTGCAATCGACGAAGAAATCCGCCGTAACGGCCTCGCCATCCTCAAGTTGCAGCGCCGCGACCCGCCCGTTCGCATCGAGCTGCACCTCAACTACGGTGCGTGCGATATGATCTACATTGAGTTTGCCCGTCGCGTACCCGCGCAGGTAAGCGCCGACCAGATTGGCATCGAAATGATAGCCATAGCCGAGGTCGAAGGGGAAATTTTCATTGGGGATTGGGGCCAGTTTCAACTTCGCCAACTGGCTCGAAAGGAAAAACCGATCGGGATGGGCCCACACGTCACGCCCCGTGCGGCGCGCGCGGGTGTGAAAATAGAAATGCGGCACGGTGTGGTGATCAAGTTCGGTCTGGAAAGGGTGGAAATAGCTTTCAAAGCCCGGTTTGTTCGACCATCCGTGGAATGAAATCCCCGCCTTGTACGTCGCGTTGCAGGCAGGCATCCATTCGGCTTCGGCGATACCAAGCGTTTCAAAAAAAGCACGCAATTGCGGTGTGGAACCTTCGCCCACCCCGATTATTCCGATTTCAGGCGATTCAATAACGGTGATGCGGTGTTGCGGCCAACGTTTGCCCAGCAGGCACGCGGCCATCCAACCGGCTGTGCCGCCACCCATGATGCAAATGTGCAAAGCTTTGGTCGAGTTCATTTCGTCCGAGAAAGCAGGAAATCGAGCGGGATGTCCACCCTTTCGCGCCATGCGGCCTCGTTATGATCGGTGCCCTCGAAAACCCGGCTCGACCAGTTGCGATTGCGGCGCCAGCCCGCGGCTGCAAACAGCTTGTCCATGCGGCTGCTATAGGGCGCGTAGAAACTGTCGAGATTGACCGATCCGTGATCGGTGTAGAAACGGTTGGGGCCGGGACGCATGCGGCTTTGCTTCATCCATTTGTCGAATGCTGCAACGATTGCATCGCGATCGGCTTCACTCGCCTTGGTCGGATCGGCCAAAGGCCAGTGGATCGAGAGCGCAGCGGCATTTCCGAATATCTCGGGATATTCGCCCATAGCATAAAGCGAGATCAGGCCACCCATGCTTGATCCCATCAAGGATGTGGATTTGCGGTCGGTCTTCGTGCGGTAGCTTCGGTCGATATAGGGCTTCAGTTCTTCAACCAGGAAGCGCAGATAATTATCTGCCAACGAAGCGCCGCCATGGAGGCCTTCTATCCGCGCCCGCAAATCGGCGGGGAGGTTCGCCGCCACCTTCGCCGGCAGATACTCCCTGCCCCGCAAATCGGTGTTCCAGACGCCGATGATGATCGCCTGCTTCTTCCGGCCTGCCATGGCTTCGTCGACACCCCATTCCTTTCCGCCATATGCATAGCCGGGCTCGAACAGGTTTTGCCCGTCATGCATGTAGATCACGGGATAGCGTTTGCTGGACCCGTCATAATCGGGCGGCAGCAATATGCTGACATTGCGGGCCTTGACGAATGAAGAGGCGAAATTCTCTATCTTTACGATACGCGCATCGGCATCGGGCGCCGCCAGCACGGCGAAGAAAAGGCTGAAAAGACCGATCACGATGCGCGACAGGGCATTCATCAGCCGATTTTCTCCAACACGAGCGCCCCATAGGCACCGATCGTCCAGTCTGCGGCCTGGTTCAGGCTTTCCACCTTGCGCCAATTGGCAGGCTGTTGGCTGGGCCATTCTATGTTTTCGGAACCGAGGTTAAAGATGCAAAGCAATGTCTGGCATTTGCTTTTGCGTTCGAACGCCAAAACAGATCCATTCGCATCAAGAATACGGATATCGCCAGAACGCAGAGCTTCATTGGACTGGCGCAAGGCAATGAAACGCTTGGTCTCTTCGAGCATCGACCCCGCAGTGCCGGCCTGTTGGTCAACTGCGTGCGACGCATGATCTGGGCCGAATGGCAGCCAAGGTTCGTGCGTAGAGAAGCCGCAGTTTTCCTCGCGCGCAGACCATGGCATCGGTGTGCGGGTTCCATCACGCGACAGGGTCAGCGGCCAATTTGCGATTGCTTCAGGATCCTGAAGTTTTTCGAACGGGATATCGACTTGCGATAGCCCCAGTTCCTCACCCTGCCAGATGATCGCATTCCCGCGCAGGCACAGGAACAACAGCATTGCCATACGGGCAAATTCGTCGCGCGCGCCTTCGGGTGCCCATCGGCTGATCCAACGCGGCGCATCATGATTGGAAAATGCCCAGCTTGGCCAGCCAATACCCTCGCCTGAGGGCCAGTTCTCAACCGCTTCGCGGACCAGCGCCGGCGTCAGTTTTTCGGCATAAAGAAAATCAAAGCCATAGGCGCTGTTGAAATGCGTATTCCCCGCGGTGAACGCTTTCATTTCCTTGTCGGGCTCCGGCCCGCCGACTTCAGCAACGGTGAAACGATCTGGATAGCGATCGGTAAGCGCACGAATGCGTTGGATGAAACCCGGAATATCGGGATGCGATTGGTTGTGGACTTTGAGCTGGAAATCGAACGGGCGGGTGCGCACGCCATTGCCCAATGGTGCGGGCGGGTTATCCCGCAATTGCAAATCATGCATGGCAAAGTTGATCGCATCAACGCGGAAACCGTCGACTCCCCGATCGAGCCAGAATTTTGCGACACCCAGCAACGCTTCCTGCACTTCGGGATTGTGCCCGTTCATCTGCGGCTGTTCGCGCAGGAAATTGTGCATGTAATACTGGCCGCGACGGGCATCCCACGTCCATGCAGGCCCACCAAAGACCGATTGCCAATTGTTGGGCGGTGAACCATCCGGTTTGGGATCAGCCCACACATACCAATCCGCCTTTGCATTATCGCGCGACGAACGGCTTTCGGCAAACCAGGGATGCTGGTCCGACGTGTGAGAATAGACCTGATCGATAATGACCTTGAGACCCAAGCCATGCGCCTTGGCGATCAGTGCATCGAAATCGTCCAGCGTTCCGAAAATCGGGTCGACCCCGCAATAATCGGCAACATCATATCCGAAATCGCGCATTGGCGATGTGAAGAATGGCGATAGCCAAATCGCATCGACGCCAAGCGAGGCGACATAATCGAGCTTGCCCGTGACACCGGGTAGATCGCCCACGCCGTCACCATTGCTATCCGCAAAGCTGCGCGGATAGATTTGGTAGATCACAGCTCCACGCCACCATTCGGACAGGGCAGTGGAGGAGATCATTATTTTCTGCATATCATTCATTTTACGGTACAAATTACATAGTCAAGCGGTGCGAGCGATATGCTGGCGGAGCCGGGGGCGTTGAGGGTCGGGCAAGTCCCGCGAACTGGCTCGAACCACTGCGCAGCCGGGCTTAGTTCAAAGTTTCCGGTAATCGCATCGGTGCTCGTATTGGCGACAACGATCACTTCTTCGCCGCTTTCCTCATCGATCCTGCTGAATGCAAACAGGCCCGGCTTTTCGCCATGATTGCGCACGATGGTCTTTCCGCGGCGCAAAGCGGGCGACGCCTGACGGATTTTGGCGAGGTCGGCGATATGCCGGTAAATCGGATGGTCCTGCGCATAATTGTCTTGCGCATGGCTGTTGTCGGTGCCGATCAGGTCATTGTCGAGATAGACCTTCACTTGCGATGCAAAGTGCGTTTCGCGCGCATCCTGATCGCCCCCGTCGCCGACAAATCCCTGCTCGTCGCCCGAATAGATGGTGGGCACGCCGCGCATCGTGAACATCAGGGCATGGCCGAGTTGGACCCGCTGCAAAAGCTCATCGGGACTGATGTCGGGCATCCGGCGACGCAAATTGGTGGAAAATCGCGCAATGTCGTGATTGCCGAGGAAAGTCGGCATCCGCTTCGCCGAACCGGGACCATCGCGGTAAATGATGTCATTGGCGACCAGGCGGCTAAGCGCCTCCGGTCCATTCTTTCCGCTCAGTGCATCGACGACTGCCCAGGTGAAGGCAAAGTCGAGCGTATGGTATAGGTCAGACCGGTTATAGCGGGCCAGCGTTGCCGTGTCGGTGCCATCGACCATCACTTCCGCAAAGATATGGAAATTGGGGATGCCACGCGCCTTTGCGCGATCCATCATCGCGGGAACGAAAGCCTGCCAGAATTCGGAATTCACATGCTTCGACGTATCGATGCGAAAGCCATCGACACCGAAATCATCGATCCATTTGCCGAATATATCGATAAAGCCGCGCACGACGCGCGGGTTTTCGGTCGCAACATCGTCCAGCCCGACAAAGTCGCCATAGACGACGCTTTCACCCTTCCAATAGCTGTTACCGCGGTTGTGATAGTATCGGATATCGTTGAGCCAGGCGGGCACTTTCACATTCTTTTCCGCATCCGGCACGAACGGCTGGTACGCGAAATTCATGTCGTTCAGCTTGGCGAAATTCTCGTCGGTCTGCACACTGTCGCCCTGGAAACCGGGGTTGATCGCCTCGCCCTTCACCCCGCCTTTGCGCGACCATGGGTAATCGGCGATGCTGCGATAGGCGCAGTCCCCGGGGCAGTCCCGATACTGGATGACGTCAGCCGTGTGGTTGACGACAATGTCCATATAAACCTTCATCCCGCGTGCATGGGCGGCGTCGACAAAGGCCTTGAACTCGGCATTGGTTCCGAAATGCGGATCGATCGAGGTGAAATCGGTGATCCAGTAACCGTGGTATCCAGCGCTTTCCTGCCCTGGGCCGCCTTGCACCGGTTTATTCTTGAATATGGGTGCAAACCAGATTGCGGTCATACCCATCGATTGCAGATAATCGAGTTTCTGCGTGAGCCCTTTGAGGTCGCCGCCCTGGTAGAAACCCTTGTGGGTCGGATCGAAGCCGTGCTTCATCCGGTCACCTTTGATGCCGCCGGTATCGTTTTTGGGATCACCATTGGCAAAACGATCAGGCAATACGAAATAGATCACCTCATCTTCGGGCAGGCGGTCGCGGAAAGATTGCGCGGCCAGCGGCGAAATGGCGGTGGCGGCCAAAGCTGCGGCGAGGAGCAGTTTGCGCATCATAAATCTCCGGAAGAACAGTTTTGGCGAATATAGTCCGCATGTTCAGGCATGCGGGCGACCTTGGCGGCAATCACCTCTTCGATAGACACCAGATATTTATCGACCGCCTCGTCGCCGGGGGCATTTGCCAAGGGGTGGTAGGCGGCGGGTTCAATCCCCTGCCCGATCAGCACCTGCAACCAACCGGTCTCGGTGAACAGTTCTTCATTGTAGCGGAACAAACGCCCGCTTGATCGGAACAGTTCCAGCTTATGCTGAAGACTGTCGGTCAGTTCGAGATTGCGGCAAGCCTGCCAGAAAGGTTCGTCGCGACCATTGGCCCAGTAGTGAAGCATCAGGAAGTCGCGGATCGTTTCAAACTCAAACGTCATCTGGCGGTTGAAACGCTCAACCTCGGCCCCGGCGATTTCACCGGCTGGCAACAGGTCGATCAGATGTTTGATGCCCGATTGCACCAGATGCAGGCTGGTCGATTCCAAGGGCTCGAGGAAACCGCACGAAAGCCCCAATGAAACGACATTCTTCTTCCAGAATTCGCGCCGGTGGCCGGTTGTGAAACGGATAGGACGGGGATCAGCCAGCGGCTTTCCATCGAGGTTCGCGAGCAGCGTTTCCGCTGCACGATCATCATCGATGTAATCGCTGCAATAAACATAGCCATTGCCGATGCGATGCTGCAGCGGAATGCGCCACTGCCAGCCCGCCTCGCGCGCCGAAGCCCGCGTATAGGGCAAAAGCTTTTCAGCGGATTCACAAGGCACAGCCAAAGCACGATTGCACGGCAGCCATTTGGACCAGTCGACATATTCCGAACCCACTGCTTCGCCGATCAACAACCCGCGAAAGCCCGAGCAATCGATGAACAGATCGCCTTCGATCAGTTTGCCGTTTTCGAGTTTGACCGCGGTTACAGCGCCGGTTTCGCCGTTCAGAGGGATGTCGACAATGCGGCCTTCATGACGGACAACACCGCGCGCCTCGGAATATTTGCGCAACATGGCGGCATAAAGCCCGGCATCGAAATGATAGGCATAAGTGGGTGCGCCCAACGGCGCTTGCGGCAGCGGGTCGTTACGCGAAAAACGGTTCGCCCGCGCGGTGCATTCGGAAAGGCTGTAATGATCAAGCGTGCGGGCCTTGCCGCGCGCCTTGGCCTGCAACCAATAGTGGTGAAAAGGAATAAGGCCCAGATCGCGCCCTACATGCCCAAATGCATGCATGTAGCGCTGACCCGGTGCGCGCCAGCCATCAAATTCGATGCCCAGTTTGAACGTGCCCTTGGTCGCTTTCAGGAATTCGTTTTCATCGATTCCCAATACGCCGTTGAACAACAATATCTGCGGAATAGTGGCTTCGCCGACCCCGACAGTTCCAATCTGGTCGGATTCGACAAGGGTAATCTGCCAATCGGGTGTCAGAAGCCGTGACAATGCTGCAGCGGCCATCCAGCCTGCAGATCCGCCTCCAACAATGACTATGCGCATCGGTCCTGCCTGCCTCGTTTGCGGAGCCGCTATGGCCCGAAAATGAAAGGGGCGCCACCGATGGCAGCGCCCCCAAGGTTAGGTATCAGAACTTGAAGGTAATGCCAGCCTGGTAACGGCGGCCATAGGTCTGATAATCGATCACTTCGAGCGGAGCGCCCGGATTGATGGTCGAGAAGGCTTCGTTCGTCAGGTTCTGACCCTGGATGAACAGCGACAGGCCTTCAAGGCTGCTGCCCGGCTGGAAGTCATAGCCCAACTGAGCGTCGACGATCATTTCACCGCGCGCACGGCGGCGGACACGGTTGCCACCGAAGCCGGACAGTTCGCCCTGGAAGGTCGAACGGTAACGGACGCTACCACGGGCGCTGAAGCCATTCTTTTCGAAATAGGCCGTGCCGTTGGCAACCCAGCGCGAATAGCCATCAATGTCGCCATAAGGCTGACCCGGAGCCGGACGCAGCTTGCTCTTGGTGTAAGAGACACCGCCGGTTACGCCAAAGCCTTCAAGCGAGGGCGTAAAGGTTTCGAACGGAAGCGTACCAGCAAGTTCGACACCGTAGATCTTGCCACCGTCACCATTGAGCGGCGCGTTGAGTGTACCAATGCGCGACGGAACGACTTCGGCACCCAGCGGGAAGCCGGTGTAATCGAACGGGAATTCCGCGTTGTAGATCCAGTTCAGCAATTTCTTGTAGAAGAGCTGCGCAGCGACATAACCCTTTGTACCGAAATATTTTTCGAAGGTCAGGTCAGCAGCGTTCGCCCGGATCGGTTCAAGGAACGGGTTACCGCCACCGCCACGGATGACGGGGGTCGGGCCGCTACGATCGACGCCATAGCCGATCGACACGCGCATCTGATCCATGCGCGGACGCTGGATTTCGCGAGCGAGGCCGACGCGGATGACAAAGTCGCTAGCCGTACGGAGCGAGAGGTTGAGGCTCGGCAGCCAGTCAGTGTAGCTGGTTCCCAGCGTTGTGGGGGTCGCCACACCGTTGAAGAACAGCGCACCGGTGCTGCTCTGTTCAGCCTTGATCACCTGAACGCCGACATTACCGGTCAGCTGGCTCGAACCGAGTTCGGTATCGATCGCAGCCTGCAGGTAGCCGGTGATCAGCTCTTCATCGACGACATAGTTTTTCGAAATGACGTCCTGAACCGCGTTCGGCACCAGACGGTAGATTCCACCTTCAAGGAGTTCCTGCGGATCATAGCTGATGACCGGGCCAAGGCCGAGATAGTTCAGGTTGGTCGGACGCAGCAGATACTGGTCGGGAACGCGAAGATCAGCCGCACCGCTTGCAAGGACGACAAAATATTCGTCCGCATAAAGCGACTTGCCGCGATCATTGTAAGCGACGCCCGCGCGTACCGCTGAGAAGAAGCCGTCCAGTTCCTTTTCGAGGTCGAAACGAACGGTGGTCAGTTCGTCGTCAACAAGGCGGTCATTGTAATAACCATCCTGGCCGCCCGCGATGCCACCCCAGCCCATCGGAGAGGTCAGGCGGATCAGGTTCGGATCGGAATAGTTGAGCGTCGGACGGAACACAGTTCCGGTGGTGCTTTGCGTGAAACCAATGGTGTCACGAGCGCCAACGCCTTGGCCACGGCCGGTACCAGCGTTGGATTCAAAAATAAGCTCGTTACGATCGGTACGCGAGGTACCCCAGTCAAAGGTCGCATTCCAGCCATTGCCGATATCCCAATCGACGTTGAAGCCGCTCGAGAAAAGGTCAGCCGAACGGACCAGCTTGTGGTTGTTCACAACCGCTTCGATGTTGGTGAAGGTGCCATTGACGATATGGCCGTCCTGCACGGTGTAACCCGGGTTGATACCCGCCGAAGTCCAGCCAAAAGCGCTCGACAGCGGAAGCTCGATACCGCGCTTGATGATATCGTCATCAAACTTCGAGTAGAACAGGTCTGCAGTGATGCGGACATTGTCCGAAAGGTCGCCCTGCAACGTACCGCCAAGGCCGAAACGCTTCAGGTTGGTCGAGGTGACGAACGACTTGTTACCGGCAATCAGGCGCGCGCCGGAGAAATCATTGTAACCCCAAGCGTTATATTCCTGAACCTGGTAGGATTCGTCGACATAGTTGGCGGTCAGCGCGATACCGACAGTGTCGCCACCGAACTGGTCGATATAGGTTGCGTTGACGCGATAGCCCTTGTCGTTCGAACCTGCGTTGAGCTTGCCCAGATCGGTAAGGCTGCCCTTCACGCCAAATGCAAGAACGCGCTTGCCGGTTTCCAGCGGGCGCGCGGTGCGGATATCGACGGTGCCAACAAGGCCCTGACCGATGATGTTTGCCGAAGGTGTCTTGTAGACATTGACTTGGCTGACCATTTCCGAGGGATATTGGTCAAATTCGACGGCGCGGTTGTCACCGGTCGAGGTCTGTTCACGACCATTCAGCAGGGTCTGCGAAAGATCGGGGCCGAAACCACGGATCGAGATGAAGGCCGAACGGCCGTTCAGGCGCTGCGAGGTGAGACCCGGCAGGCGAGCGATCGATTCAGCGATCGACGCGTCAGGCAGCTTGCCGATATCTTCCGCCGAAACCGATTCAACGATCTGTTCGGCGTTCTTCTTTTCGGCGACAGCGCTTTCCAGTGCTGCGCGGAAGCCGGTTACGACAATCGCCTCTTCTTCATCGGCGACTTCTTCGGCCGCAGCATCTTGTGCATATGCTGCACCCGGCAGCGCAGCAAAAGCGGCAAGCGCCAGCGCGGTTGCACTGGTCGTTTGCGCCAAGCGCGCACGTACTTCATTCGTTTTCCACGAAGCAGACATCCTGTATCCCCTCATATGCGGCCCAGTCGTTGCTGCACCGCTTGTTGCAACTTCAAATGCATGACCACCCAGTCTGGCCATCACCATTCAAATACTACGCGCGCCGCAGCGAATGACAGTTATTCACATACGTATTCAGAATTATGCGGTAACGACGTTGCACGAATGCCGCACCCTGCTTATGGAATGTCGCAGGAGAGCCGGTCGCAACATATGCCACCACATAAGCCTACGTCTTTTGACATCGCGCAACTCGCCGGGGTTTCGCAGCCTACGGTTTCGCGTGCACTCCGTGGCAGCCCTTCTGTATCCGAACAAACACGCAAACGGATCGAGGCAATTGCACAGCAGCTCAATTACAAAGTCGACAAGAATGCATCGAGTTTGCGCACCCAGCGCTCCAACACGCTGGCACTTTTATTCTTTGAGGACCCCACACCCGACGAAACGGGCATCAATCCGTTCTTCCTTTCAATGCTGGCTTCAATCACGCGCACGGCCGCACGGCGGAACCATGACCTTCTGATTTCCTTCCAGCAACTCTCCGCCAACTGGCATGTCGACTATGAGGATAGCCGCAAGGCGGACGGCATCATCTTGCTCGGCTATGGCGATTATGAACTCTACCGCCCGAAACTCGAACAACTTGTCGAACAGGGCACCCATTTTGTCCGCTGGGGGCTCGCCGGCGGGCAGGATGAAATGGGTACAACCATCGGTTGCGACAATCTCGATGGCGGCCGACTGGCGGCGGAACATCTGATTACCCACGGCCGTAAAAATATCGCCTTTCTCGGCGATGCTTCAGAGCATTCGCCAGAATTTCGTGATCGCTATCTGGGAGCCAAGAAGGCCTGGACCGCGGCGGGCGTTTCGACCTCGAAAGACCTGCAGGTCAATGCCATCAACACCGAACAATCCGGCTATGATGCCGCGCAGCAATTGATCGCGAGTGGTGTGAAATTCGATGCTATCTTTGCCGCGAGTGACCTGATTGCCATCGGGGCTATCCGTGCCGTGGAAGAGGCTGGCCTTTCCATTCCGTCAGATGTTGCCGTGATCGGTTTTGACGATATCCCGGCTGCCAGCCTTGCGCACCCACCACTCACTACCGTCCAGCAGGACTATCGCTTGGCGGGCGAAGTGCTGGTCGATACCTTGCTCAAGCTGATCGAAGGCAAGAGTGCCGAGGGCAAAACGCTTCCAGCCAAGCTCATTGTCCGCAAATCCTGTGGAGCGCATTAAGCGAACGTATTCGTATACGTAACGGATGGCGTGACCCCATCATATTGCCGCGCCGCGATTTCGCTGCCAACCTGCGGCAAAATAAAGTGGGGAGAGGATGATGGAAAAGCCGCGTCAGGGCTTTTGGGGCCTTTGGAACATTTCGTTTGGCTTCTTCGGAATCCAGATTGGATTCGCGTTGCAGAACGCGAACATGTCGCGCATTTTCCAGTCACTCGGCGAGAGCCTGGATAATCTGACTGCGCTGTGGATCGCGGCCCCACTTACAGGCCTGCTCGTCCAGCCGATCATCGGACATATGAGCGACCGGACCTGGCTCGGCAAATTGGGACGCCGCCGTCCTTATTTCCTTGCCGGTGCGATCATGGCCTCGCTCGCTTTGTTTGTGATGCCCTTGGCCCCTGCCCTATGGTTTGCGGCCGTGATGCTCTGGATATTGGACGCTTCGATCAATGTATCGATGGAACCCTTCCGCGCATTTGTTGGCGATATGCTGCGCAAGGACCAGCATACGGCAGGATATTCGCTACAAACTGCATTCATTGGTGCGGGCGCGGTAGTCGGCTCGATCTTCCCTTGGGTATTGGACCATCTGGGCGTTGCGAATGAAGTCGCTGGCGGCGGCATCCCCGACACGGTCAAATACAGCTTCTGGTTTGGCGGGTTGATCTACCTGCTTTCCGTTTTGTGGACGGTGTTCAGCACCACCGAATTTAGTCCAGAAGAGTTGCGCGCGTTCGGGCAGGAAGATGCCGAAGGCGATGACTCCACCATCCGTGCCCTCGCTGCCCGATCGTCCAACAGCGCTTTGATCTGGGTCGTGCTGGGCTTTGCGGTCGCGGCGGTCGTTGCCTATGAGGACCTTGAGAAGGAAGTTTACCTGCTCGGCGCACTGATGGCGGGCTATGGCCTTGCGAGCCTTGTCGCCATCCAACTGGCCAAAGGCGGCCGCAGCAACAACATGCTGAGCCACATCGTCGGCGATTTCTCGGGAATGCCGGAAATCATGAAGAAGCTGGCCCTCGCCCAGTTCTTCAGCTGGTCGGCATTGTTCATCATGTGGATCTATACCACGCCGGTGGTTGCCCAATATGTTTTTGGTTCGAGTGACCCGGCTTCGGCGGCCTATAACGAAGGCGGCAACTGGGTGGGCATCCTTTTCGCGGTCTACAATGGCGTCGCTGCTCTGGCCGCCTTGTTCCTGCTTCCCAAATTGGCGGCCCGTTTCGGCAAGGTCAAAACACACATGGCTTGCCTGCTTGCCGGATCGGCAGGCTTTGCAGCCTTCCTGTTCATCCGCGATCCGCAAATGCTGCTGCTCGCCGAAATCGGTATTGGCATCGCATGGGCATCGATCCTCGCCATGCCTTACGCCATCCTCGCTTCCAGCCTGCCGCAGGGCAAGCTTGGCATCTATATGGGGCTGTTCAACGTCTTCATCGTTGTACCGCAATTGCTGGTGGCGACGGTGATGGGCACGATCCTGAAGGCGTTTTTCCCGACCGAGCCGATCTGGACCATGGCCTTTGCCGCCGTCGTCATGGCGCTGGCAGCGCTGGCAACGTTGCGGGTGAAGGAGCCCGCTTAAGCGCGGGCCCAGATCCTGCGCCCGCCAGCATCGGCAACAACCGCGCCGGGAGTGCCCACCGGTTCGCTCTTGCCGCTGGTAAGGAACTCAACCATCGCGCCGTCCGCTACATCAACATGTGCGAGCGTGCGGTCGCCGCTCGGGGTGCGTGCCACCACCACCCCGCCCTTGGGGCTGCCATCGCGGCCATAGAATATGGTGTAGGTTTCCACCGTGCCGGTGCCGACATAGTCCTTGTCGAGTTCGGGGACAGCTTCACGCGCAGCATCGGCCTCTGCCTGGTAATCGAAATTCTGCGGGAATTGCGCGGCAGCCAGCGGTTTGTTCGAAACGACGATGCAATGATTGTCGGTCGCAAAACCGCCATTGGCGAACAGGAAGCCGTTGGTGCCTTCCTTGCGTAGTTTTTCAACCATCGAAACGACAGCATGACTCATATAGTTGGCGATCGGTCCACCACCAAAGGTCAGACCGCCAAATACCGTTGCGGGTTTGTCGACCGGCCATCCAAGTATCCGCCGCGCCATTTTGGGCACGCACGGAAAACAGCTGTAAAGTTCGACAAAATCGAAGTCCGCGCCGCTCATCTTGTTGAGTTCCAACGTGCGGCGGATCGAGGTTTCCATGCTGACTGAGCGGTCATAGCGATCGCGTTGGAGGAAACTGTAAGCCTCCTTCGCCGCCGCGCCCATGCCGACATAGATCATCTTGTCCTCGGCAATTCCAAGTCGGCGCGCTTCGGCAAGGCTGGCCACGATGAAGCCGGCGCCTTGGTTCACTGACGCATTTGCCACCATCAGCTTATTGTAAGGGAATGCAATCGGGCGGTTCTTCTCGTTTGATGTGATAATTTCTTCCGGTGACGCGGGCTTGCGGATCCATGCGCCGTCATTGGCGGCTGCAACCTGGCTGAAGCGTGACCAGATTTCACCGCTTTCTGCCTGCCCCTCGGCCAATGTCTGGCCATAGGCTGCGCGCCCGGCATTCTCGTAAAGCGGGTAAACATCGACTGGCGCATTGAGCCCATGTTGTTGTGCGTAACCAGGCTCGCGCTTGGCCTCTTTGCGCACACCTTCAAACACATCCTTTTGCGGCGTTGCATGCTTGGCGAGGCGACCGGCAATGGTACGCAGCGCCTCTGCCCCAGCGACTGCAGCCAGCTTGATCTCTCCTGCCCCGATGCGGTTGGCCGCTTCGTTGAGCAGGCGGATTGGCGTATCGCCATGCGGCGCTTCGGATTGATAGCAAACCGATGGATTGGCACCCAGGGCTTCGGCCAATTTGCGGTCGAGCGGGTTAAGGTTGCGGAAACTGATCTGGTCGACAACCGCAACGCTATCCAGTTGCGAAAGCAGCGAAACCCCGCTGTCCGCCTCGGCGCGTTTCAAGGCTTCGACCATCAATCCCAATGGATCAAGCCCATTGTCAGGGTCTTCGGGGCGGTCGTTGATCTGGCCTACGCCAATGATGACGGGGATGCGTTCGATATCAGTCATGCCGGCCATTGACCAAATTAGACGGTTCAGCGCAACTGTATATTAATCGATCAGTTAAATTTCCCGCTGGCCGCGCACGTGCAGCATTGATAGCCATTGGCAAGCGAACGCCGAGTCCGGCGGCGTGGAGGGAGAGGGAGCGCGATGACTGTCGAGAAAACCAACAGTGCGGGCGAACCGCTGGTCAAAATCGAACATCCGGCAGAAGGCGTGGCGCGGATCGTGCTCAACCGCGCCGAAAAGCGCAACGCGCAAAATTTCGCGATGCTGTACCAACTCGATGCCGCATTCACCGCCTGTGCGCGTGACGAAAGCGTCGCCGTGATCATCCTTGCAGCCGATGGCCCCGATTTCAGCAGCGGGCACGATCTGAAACAACGCGACGTGCAGCCAACCGATTTCGATGTCCTCGGCAACTGGGCCGATTTCACTGCTCCCGGTGCCGAGGGCCGCTATTCGGTTGAGAAAGAGGTCTATCTCGACCTGAGCGAGCGCTGGCGCAATGTGCCCAAGCCAACCATTGCCCAGGTTCAGGGGCGCTGCATTTCGGGTGGGCTGATGCTGGTGATGGCCTGCGACCTGGTGGTTGCTGCCGACAATGCCGCCTTTTGCGACAACACCATCGACCTTGGCGTGTGCGGGACCGAGTTTTTCAACCATCCATATGATTTCGGCATTCGCAAGGCGAAGGAGCTGTTGTTCACTGCCGGCTGGATCAGCGCGCAGGAGGCAGTTTTGACTGGCTTCGTCAACCGCGTAGTGCCGCTGGCCGAACTGGAAACCGCTACGCGCGGCTTGGCCAGCGTGATTGCAGCCAAGCCGCGCTTTGCATTGAAAATGGCAAAGGAAGCGATCAACGCCGCCCACGACGCCATGGGCCGCCCGCAGGCGATGAGCACGATCTTCGCGCTGCACCAGCTTTGCCACAGCCATAACATGCAGGTTTACGGCCTGCCCATTTCGACGATGGAAATCAAAAAACCCTGAGGAAAAATGGCGGACAGACAGGGATTCGAACCCTGGGTACGCTCACGCGCACAACGGTTTTCGAGACCGCCCCGTTCGACCACTCCGGCATCTGTCCGCACGTCTTTGCGGGCGTTGGTCGGTGCCAAAAACTGGCGTGCCCGTGCGACAGAGCGCGGCCATTAGCGAATGATTCCGGCTTTGCCAAGCGCAAGGTTGCAAGAATGCGATTGGGCAACGATATTGGGTGCATGAAAGCGAATCCTGAAATGCCGCCCGTCGCCGAAGCCCGCTTTTCGATCGGCGACATTGTGCGCCACCGCGTGTTCGATTTCCGCGGCGTGGTGTTCGATATCGATCCGGTCTTTGCCAATAGCGATGAATGGTACGAAGCCATTCCAGAGGCTGTGCGCCCGCATAAGGACCAGCCCTTCTATCACCTGTTCGCCGAAAATGCGGACAGCAGCTATATCGCCTATGTCAGCCAGCAAAATTTGCTGCCCGATGCCGACAATGGCCCGGTGAACCATCCCGCGATCGAAGGCTATTTCGAACCCTGGACCGGCGGGCCTTACCGCCTCGCCGCATTGATGCGGCAATAGCCTAGCTAACTGGCAGCGACTTTATCCAAGCTTCTAGCAGGGCTACCCCTTCATCATGCGCGGTGGCGCGCCCCAATTCGGGCATGGCGATACCCGGGTCGGTGCTTTTCATCCGATAGATCAGGATCGAACGTTCGGGATGCCCGGGTTCGATAACGAAGTCGAAATTGCCCGATCCCCTGCCCGCCGCGACAGGACGCTTGCCGATGCCCAACGCAGCGGCATTGCGTTCATGATCGTCATAGAACAGGCCGGAGTTGGAGGCGGAGCCGGTGGGTTTGTGGCAATGCCCGCAATTGACCCGCAAATAAGCGAGCGCCCGTGCCTCCAAAGCGCCCGACTTGGAATCGTCCCATTTCGCTTCGAGTGCTGCCAATTTGGCGGGCGCCGCGCCACGTGCCTCGAACGCGAGCTGCGCCTTCGCATTGGTGAAAGAGAGGTTTTGCCAAACCGGTCCAACCGGCATCACGCTATCCTTGGTTGAATGGCATTGCTTGCACTGATTCTTGTTCGGAACCGAATAGCTGATGCTCATCTTGGTGCCGTCGGGCTTGGTGAAATCAACCGGCTTGCGTGCTCCTCCCACCTTCAAAACAGCATCGCTGCCATCGGCATTCCAGACATAGGGCAAGGCAACCCAGCCCTCTGCACGATGCAGCAACAGGCGGGTTTCGATGATATTTAGCTTTCCCGCAGCATCATGATAGCCAAAGCTCTTGATCAGCGCGCTTCCCACCGGGAATTGCAGGCGCCCGTCGCCATCCACGCTAAATTTCGCGTCTGCAGGCATGTATAGGAAGCGCTGTTTTTCAGCGTAATCGGTAAATAACGGCGTGCGCAGCGCATAGGGAAGCAAGGCAGGCGACGGTCTATCCGCCCCGCCTGTGAAAAAGCCGTATGCCGAGAGCGACGCCGGATATTCAGCCGAAAGAATCGCGGTATCGTTCACATCTGCAGGCTTGCCCTTGACCGAAACGGCAAGCGCAAGCGCCGCAACCGCCGCCAGCAACAGACGCATCAGCGGACCGCAGCCTCCATCGATTCCGGCAGGCGGATGCGCGGCAATTCTTGCGGCAGGTTGGTGCTGTTTTGCAGCATCACCGGCTGCGCGCTTTCAGGCGATGCTTTCAGGTCGGCAAGGCCGAGCGACAGCGCAGGCACCGGGTCCGCGACGACTGGCTTGGCCTCATCGCCGCCCGCTCCATCCCAGAAAATCGGGGGCAAGCTGCCACCCAGAGCGGTTGCGATTTGCTGGCTGCCTGGGAATTTCGGATCCCATCCGGCCTTGTCATGCTGGTTGCCCCAGATCGCAACGCCGCGCGCAATCGGATCATATTTCGGGTCCTGGTGCGGATAACGATAACCGACAACCATCACATTGGTCGTGCCGTTCTGGCCGAGCATATTGTCGAACACATGGACGTTGCGATTGGCCATCACCATCACGCCGGTTCCGGTCGGCACATTGGCGACGATATTGCCCTTGGGTGCGAAATTGGGGGTCGAATTGTCGACTACGACATTTTCGAAAATGCGGACATTCTTTCCACCCATCTGGAGCAGGTTGGGCAAATCGAAGACAAGGATACCGCCGGTATTCTTGGTCGCCAGATTGTCGTGGACATCGGCGTCGTAGCTGTTCTCGATCTCAATCCCGGCAACATTTTCGAGCGCGACCGAATTGCGCACCACGATGTTACGCGACTGGCCGACATAGATACCGGCGTCGGATGCACCGCGAACGAGCACGCTATCCACGAGCACATCCTGGCTTTCGACCGGATAGATGCCATAAGCGCCGTTGGTTTCCTTGGGTCCACCGGTCCACTCGACGCGGATCTGGTAGTAAACGATGCGATCGGCACCCTTGGACTTGATGCCATCGCCCTTGGTGTTCTCGACCGCGAAATCACGCAGCACCACATCATCGGAAGTTACCAGCAACCCCTCACCCGCGCCCAACTGGCCGGTGAAATCGAGAATTGTCTGGCCGCTACCTTTGCCACGCACCGTCACTTTGGGCACATCGAGCGACAGACCGTCGGTCAGTTTGAAACGGCCAGCGCCCAGTTCGACCACATCACCCGGCGCCGCGCTAATTAGCGCTTCCTGCAAGCGGGTCTGCGCGTCATCGCCAGGCGCGACGACGATGGTTTTGGCAAAGGCTGCACTGCTGGAAATAGCCAGCGTGGCAGCGGCGATGGCGTAAACGCCTTTGTCTCTCATCCTCATGCGGCAAGTCTGCAATATCCATCGCAACTTGCCAAGGATTTCGTCAGGGGGCGTCGCCGAAAATCCAGTCCACGCCGGCGTCGGCATGGATTTCAGCGCTGTCGTAAATCGGCAGGACATTGGCCTTGGTATCGACGATCATCCCCAATTCGGTGCAGCCAAGGACAACCGCATCTGCGCCATCCTTGTCGATTTCGGTGATCATCGTTTTCAGCGCGCGTTCCGAATTGCGCACGACCTGCCCCGCCATCAACTCTTCATAGATGATGCGATCAAGTTCCTCGACGTCATCCGCCTCCCAGGGGAGCAAGGTTACCCCATGCTTGACGAGCCGCTGGCGATACCAGCTTTCGGCCATCACATTGCGGGTACCGATCAAGGCAGCCGATTCAACCCCATCCGCCTTCATCTTGCGGCCGACGGCATCGGCGATGTGCAGCACCGGCACCTTCACGGCCTCGCTGACACGGTCATGCACCTTGTGCATGCTGTTCGCACCAATCAGGATCGCAGTTGCGCCGCAATCTTCAAGATGCTTGGCCGAATTGATCAGGACATTGGCAACATGGTCCCAATCCTGTTCGGTTGTCGCTTTGGCAATGTCGCAGAAATTGAGGTTATCGAGGATCATTGGCGCGCTGCACATCATGTTCGCACGGCGCTGCACCTGCTTGTTGATGCGGCGATAGTAAAACTCGGTCGAATGCCAACTCATACCGCCAATCAGGCCGATTTTGCGCATCTTAGACTTTCCCTAAAACGGAATCGAATCGCCCCGGTCGATTGGCCGGGGCGAACTATTGTTTCAGCGGATAGCGTGATGCAGCTTAGTGCTGCAAGGCCTTCACAATATCGTCGACCATTTTCTTGGCATCGGCGAGCAACATCATGGTCTGGTCCATGTAGAAGACGTCGTTATCGACGCCTGCATAGCCCACGCCGCCCATGCTGCGCTTGATGAAAAATACGGTCTTGGCCTTGTCGACATCGAAAACGGGCATGCCATAGATGGGCGATGATTTGTCGGTCTTTGCCGCAGGGTTCACAACGTCGTTCGCACCGATGATGAATGCCACATCGGTTTGCGCAAATTCGCTGTTGATGTCTTCCAGTTCGAACACCTCATCATAGGGCACATTGGCCTCTGCGAGCAGGACGTTCATGTGCCCCGGCATGCGGCCCGCCACGGGGTGGATCGCATATTTGACGCTGACGCCTTCCTTTTTGAGGAGATCGGCCATCTCGCGCAGCGCGTGCTGCGCCTGCGCCACCGCCATGCCGTAACCCGGAACGATGATAACGCTTTCGGCCTGCTGCATCATATAGGCGGCGTCTTCAGCCGAACCGCGCTTCCATGGGCGCTGTTCCTTGGCTTCGCCGCCGCCTGATGATGCATCCGCACCAAAGCCACCGGCGATTACACTGATGAAGCTGCGGTTCATCGCCTTACACATGATGTAGCTGAGGATCGCGCCCGACGAGCCAACCAACGCACCGGTGATGATCATCGCGCTGTTGTGCAGCGTGAAACCCATCGCGGCTGCAGCCCAGCCCGAATAGCTGTTGAGCATCGACACGACGACCGGCATGTCCGCTCCGCCAATCGGAATGATCAGCAGGAAACCGATTACGAAAGAAAGAACGACAATCGTCCAGAATACCCATTCGGTGCCAGTCGTCGGCAACATCGCGAAATAGGCGGTAAGGCCAATAATCGCGATCAAAGTGCCAAGGTTGATCACATGCCGCCCCGGCAGCAGGATGGGCGAACCCGACATTTTCCCGGCAAGCTTCAGGAAAGCGATGACCGAACCCGAAAAGGTGATCGCACCAATTGCAACGCCCAGCCCCATTTCAACGCGGCTAACGGTCAAAATCTCGCCATTGGCATCAAGAATGCCGAACGCTTCGGGGTTGAGATAGGCAGCCACACCCACCAGCACCGCTGCAAGGCCGACCAGCGAGTGGAAAGCCGCGACCAGTTGCGGCATGTCCGTCATCGCGATCTTGCGCGCTATGACCCAACCAATGCCGCCACCGATAGCAATAGCACCCAGGATTTCAGGGAGCGCCGCAACCTCATGCGTTACAAGCGTGGTGACGACGGCGATCAGCATGCCCGCCATGCCGAAGCGGTTGCCGCGGCGCGAGGATGCCGGCGAGCTTAGCCCGCGTAGCGCAAGGATGAAGAATACCCCGGAAACGAGGTAGGCAAGCATGGCCCATGCGGGAACGACTGCATGTTCCATCTCTTACTTGTCCTTTTTCTTGTACATGGCGAGCATGCGTTCAGTGACTGCGAAGCCGCCAAAGATGTTGACGCTGGCGAGCACCACCGCGATCAGGCCAAGCCATTTCGCACCGGGCGCACCCGAAGCCGCCGCAGCGATCAACGCGCCAACGATAATCACCGAGGAAATTGCATTGGTCACCGCCATCAGCGGCGTGTGCAGCGCAGGCGTGACCGACCAGACAACATAATAGCCGACAAAACAGGCCAGTACGAAGATCGATAGGATTGATATGAAGTCCATGTCTTGCTCCGTCAGCCCAGCAGCCGTTCGTTGACAACCTTGCCGTCCTTGGTGAGGCGGATGGCTGCGGTGATTTCGTCTTCGTCGGGCAATACCGGTTTGCCCGCTTCCTTGTCCCAAAAGGCAGAAAGGAAGTTGAAAAGGTTGCGCGCAAACAGCGCCGACGCGTCAGCTGCAAGATGCGCTGGCGTGTTCGAATAGCCGATGATCTTGACGCCATGCTTGACGACGACTTCGTCTGCCTTCGACCCTTCGACATTGCCACCTTGCGCGACTGCAAGGTCGAAAATCACACTGCCGGGCTTCATTGATGCGATTTGCGCATCCGAAATGAGGCGCGGCGCCGCGCGTCCGGGGATCAGTGCCGTGGTGATGACGATGTCCTGCTTGGCAATGTGGCTCGATACCAGCTCGGCTTGCGCCTTCTGATATTCTTCAGACATTTCCGTCGCATAGCCACCGGCACCTTCGCCTTCGATACCTGCAACATTCTCGACGAAAATGGGTTTCGCGCCGAGGCTTTCAATCTGCTCCTTGGTCGCCGAGCGCACGTCAGTTGCCGAAACCACGGCACCCAAACGGCGCGCGGTGGCAATCGCCTGCAAGCCAGCAACGCCGACACCCATGATGAACGCCTTGGCAGCGCTAATCGTGCCTGCGGCCGTCATCATCATCGGAAAGGCACGGCCATAGGCCGCAGCGCTGTCGATTACGGCCTTGTAACCGGCAAGGTTCGATTGCGACGAGAGGATATCCATGGATTGCGCGCGGGTGATGCGCGGCATGAATTCCATCGCCAGCGCTTCGACACCGGCAGCCGCATAATCGTCGATGCGCTTGCGCTGACCGAAAGGATCAAGCCCGGCGACAATCCATGCCCCCTTGGACGCACCTTTGAGCGCCTTTGGATCGGGCCCCTGCACACCGAGTATGATGTCGGCATCCTTCACAACCGCAGCAGCAGCGCCGATGGTCGCGCCCACAGCGGTATATTCTGCATCGGAAATGGAGGCGCTGATCCCGGCCCCGGATTCGACAGACACGTTAGCACCGAGACCGATAAATTTCTTCACCGTCTCGGGAGAGGCCGCAACCCGGGTTTCGCCGGGAGCGACCTCTTTGAGAACTGCAATTTTGGTCACGTTATGCGATGATCAGCAATACGAGAGCTGTAACTGCGATCGAAACGATGGTTCCCCATTTCAGCAACGAGAGAAATCCGGTGTAGGTTTCGCTCGCGTCGCGCATGTCCTGATTTCCAGCCAATTCAGCCTCCCTAAATATCCGCCTTGCTATAGGCCATGCGCGGCTAATAGCCAGATGGTGGGTATTGCTCAAGCACCCCGCGAACAGAATTTTTATTGGATGCTTAATAGGCTCTTTACCACTTGTTGGTACCGCGTTGGTTCACCAGGGGCCCGATGGGATTTCGATGGCGGATAAAGAGACACGATTGCTGATGCTTGTCGATGACGAGCCTGCCCAGTGCAGGTTGGTTTCGGCTATCGCCAGTCGTGCTGGTTGGCGGACGGTTTTCGCCCGCGATGCTGAGACCGCCATCGCCATGCTGGGCACCCAGGATGGCATGATGCTTGACGCTATCTTGCTCGATCAATGGGTTCCCGGTTCCGATGCGGCATCTTTGATTGCGGAGCTCAAGTCACGCCGCCCTGCCCTTCCCGTCCTTTTGATGACCGCAATCGGATCAACCGACAGCGCGATCGAGGCCATGCGGGCGGGTGCTTCGGATTACATCATCAAGCCGGTGGCGGCAGAGCGCCTGATTGCTGCGCTCAGCCTGGCCGCCGAACATGCCAAGGATTTTGGCGAATTGCAGCCTTTGACCGAAAAAATCGGCCATCAGCTGGAATTTGACGAAATCATCGGCTCCGCGCCGGCTTTCCGCACCGCGCTCGCCATTGCCGCAAAGGCGGCACGCAGCAAGGCGCCGATATTGATTGAAGGTGAAGGCGGAGTCGGCAAAGAGGTTGTTGCCGATGCCATCCACGCGGCATCACCGCGCGCGCGACTGCCATTCCTGAAGGTCAACTGCGGCGCCATCGCCCCGAACCTGCTCGATTCCGTGCTGTTCGGGCATGAAAGAGACGCCTTTGCAGGTGCATTTGATCGCCGCGTCGGCATCTTGCAACAAGCCGATACCGGCACGGTTTTCCTCGATGAAATCGACCAGCTTCCTTCCGAAACGCAGGTACGCCTCGTGCGCCTGCTCACCGAGGGTGAAATCCAGCCATTGGGATCGCCGCACAGCTATCGCATCGATGTCCGTGTCATCACCGCCTGCAACAATGACCTGACGGCAAAGCTTGAAAGCGGCGTTCTGCGCGAAGATCTTTATTACCGGATCAACGTCGTCCAATTGCATATCCCGCCATTGCGCGATCGGATCGGCGATATTCCCGCCCTTGCCCGCCATTTCCTCGGCCGCATGGCGAACCAGCCCGGCCTTCGAAGCCTTGGAATCACCGAAGAGGCCTTATCATTGCTGCGCAGCTATAACTGGCCGGGCAATGTCCGCCAGTTGCAGAGCGCACTTTTTCGCGCTGCCGTGCTGTGCGAACGCGACGCACTCACGCCTGACGAGTTTCCGCAAATCGCTTCGGCGGTGGGGCGGCGTTCCGAAACGGTGATGAACCACAACGAAGGTGTCGGCGTTTCACTTTATGAGCAGGACGGCAACATGCGTCCGCTGGAAGAAATCGAGGCCGACGTCATCCGCCTGGCGATTGGCCATTATCGCGGCCGCATGACCGAGGTTGCGCGCCGATTGGGCATCGGCCGATCGACGTTGTACCGCAAGCTCGCCGATCTCGGCATTGAAAGCAGCGCGGCTTAGTTCTTCCCGAAGATTAATGTCGTAATCCACCATCCGCCGAACGATGCGGAACCGGTCAATAATGTTCCCCAAATGATGTCGAGCACTGTCACCTTGGTGCTCCACACCTTTAGCGTCGCATAATTGGTCAGATCATAGGTCATGTAGCAGAAAAAGCCGAGCAGCGCGCCCCACAGCACCGCTGTCTGCCATTTGCCACTGTGCAATGCAGGGCCTACCGCAAAAATCATCATACCTAATATGTACAGCAGGTAGAAAGTTACCGCTGGGCCAAGCCGAAAACCGCCTTGATACATCAGTTCGCCGATTTCGGGCTTATACAACCGCTCGTACATCGTTCGCAGCCAGACGCTGTCGATCAACGCAAAGGACACGCCCGTTGCGACATAGGCTACAACATATTTTGCGATCATGCTTCAATCTCCTATCGGCAGGATAGCATCTGGGAGAAGGCAAACGATACGGGTTAAACCCGCCGCCTAACCTGCTGTCAAAGCCGAATCGCGCAGCCCGCGCCAGACATGGATTGCCTGGACTGTTTCCGGGACATCATGGACTCGCACGATATGTGCGCCCTGCTCAACTGCCTTCATCGCAAGGAAAATTGATCCGCCGAGCCGCGCATCAGCCGGAGCCTCGTTCGACAATGCACCGATCATGCGCTTGCGGCTGGCGCCGAAAAGGATTGGGCAGCCAATTCCGTGGAACAGCGAAAGATTGTTCACGAGCACCAGATTGTCCGACAATGATTTGCCAAACCCAAGGCCGGGATCGATGAGCAACCGTTGCCGCGCGATGCCCGCCGCCACCAGCGCGTCCACGCGTTCTTCAAGCCAATCATACACGTCGAACAGCACGTCATGATATCCGTCATTCTTGTGCGGATCGCTCGACTGGCTCGGCGCATGCATCAGGACGATCGGGCAGTCGCTGGCCTTGGCAACGGCAAGTGCGCGATCATCATAAAGCAGCGCGGAAATGTCGTTGATCATGCTTGCGCCTGCCTGCAACGACGCCTCCATCACCGCGGCCTTGCGCGTATCGATCGAAAGCGCGTGACCTGCATTGGCCAGCCTCTCGATAACGGGCTGCACCCGCTTTATTTCATCGCCTTCCCAAATGAGCGGTGCGCCGGGACGGGTGGATTCCCCGCCAACATCGATAATCGACGCGCCGGCAGCAGCCATTTCCCCGCCGGCGAGCGCTTGTGCTTCAACGTCACCATGCGTGCCGCCATCCGAAAAGCTGTCGGGGGTGCAATTGAGGATCCCCATCACCCGCGGTTGATCGAGTTGGATGGTACGCGCGCCCATTTTGATGGCAGGGCGCGAGGCTGTGATATGGGCAAATTGCTGCCGGGCTTTGTCGCCAAGCTCCTGAGGCAAATCCGAAAGATGCGTTTCAAGTTCGGATAGCGCGACAAGCGCTTTCGAATGGCGCTTCCCGCCCTCGGTCTGGATTACCTCCAGCGCCGAGAAATAGACCATCGTGCCGGCAAGGCGGGCGGCCTGTCCGTCAAATCCAACCGGCGTCTCAATGAAGGCGCAAGGCCGGAGGTAGATTTGTCTCACGGCTCGTTAGCGAGCAGATAGGTCTGCCGCAGGTCATCGATAACCTTCAACTCGCCCTCGCGCGTCTGATAGTACCAGAAGTTCCAGCCATTGCAGCTCGGCGCATTCTGGACCATCGCGCCGATCTTGTGGATCGAACCATATTTGTCGGTCCATTTGAGCGAACCGTCGGCGCGCACAATTGCCCCAAAACGGCGTTTCTTGTCGGTCAATTGAGCCCCTGCGCGGATATAGCCGTTCTCAACCAATTGGCCGAACGAAACGCGCGGTTGCGACTTGGGCGATTGCATCGTTTCCAGCGCCGACTCATCAAGCGGCAAAGCCATTGCGATGCGCTCTTCGGCGACCTTGCAATAGGTGTCTTCGCGTTCGCAGCCAATCCAGTGACGCTGGAGCCGCTTGGCAACTGCGCCGGTCGTGCCGGTGCCGAAAAAGGGATCGAGCACGACGTCGCCCGGATTGGTGCACGCCAGCAGGATGCGATAGAGCAGCGCCTCGGGCTTTTGCGTCGGGTGCGCCTTGGTGCCGTTGAGTTTCAGCCGTTCCTTGCCGCCGCAAATGGGAATTACCCAATCCGAGCGCATCTGCAGCTCGTCGTTCAAGGTCTTCATCGAACGATAGTGGAAGGTGTAGCGCGCCTTGTCGCTTTTTGCCGCCCAGATCAGCGTTTCATGCGCATTGGTGAAGCGCGTGCCCTTGAAATTGGGCATCGGGTTCGATTTGCGCCAGATGATGTCATTGAGGATCCAGAAACCCTGGTCCTGCAACGATGCGCCTACACGGAAGATATTGTGATAGCTGCCGATGACCCACAAGGTGCCATTGGGTTTCAAGATGCGCCGCGCTTCGATGAGCCATTCACGGGTGAACTTGTCATAAGCCGCGAAATTGTCGAACTTGTCCCAATCGTCATCGACCGCGTCGACCTGGCTGCCATCAGGGCGCTGGAGGTCGCCGCCCAGTTGCAGATTATACGGCGGGTCGGCAAAAACCATGTCGACGCACGCATCGGGCAATGAGCGCATCGCTTCGATGCAATCCATTTTCAGGATCTGATCGAGAGGCAGGCTCTTCTTATCAACTTTTGCGACCTTTGTTGCGGCTTTCGATTTGACCGCAATCTTTTCCATAACACCCATTGAACGAGGCTCCCCGCCTGAACAGCGCAAATCAGGGGCCAGCGATGAGTCTTCCGGACTCGCAGGTCAAGCGATTTTGGAGGCCGCGACTCGTTGGAATCCCTAGCGGAATCGCAAATCTGGGCGGAACGAAAGGAGTCCGGCACAAGATATGGAGTCTGGCGATTCCAAGCGGACTCAACCCCTAGTGGTGTTGCCCGAAAGACTCACCAAGCAAGATTTTACATCTATTTACAATAATTCGAGCTGCGCAACCGGCGCAAAACTCTTCCGATGCAAAGGCGTCGGCCCCAAACGCCGCAGCGCTTCCAGATGCCCTGCCGATCCATAGCCCTTGTTCGAAGCCCAGCCATAGCCGGGATGCATGGCGTCATAGCTGCGCATCAAACGGTCGCGATGTTCCTTGGCGATGATGCTTGCGGCCGAGATGCAGGGATGGAGCGCATCGCCCCCGATCACGGCTTCGGCATGATAAGACCATTTGGGAAGCCGGTTACCGTCCACCAATATTTTCAGCGGCTGCACCGACAAAGCCTCAACCGCGCGCGTCATGGCGAGCATCGTCGCCTGTAATATGTTGATCCGGTCGATTTCCTCAACATCCGCCACACCGATTGCCCAGCGGCACGATCGCTTGATTACCACTTCGAGTTCAGCCCGGCGATTTGCCGAAAGTTTCTTGCTGTCATCGAGGCCCTCAATGCCCTCGTCGCACAGGATGACGGCTGCTGCCACCACCGGCCCTGCCAATGGCCCCCTGCCCGCTTCATCAACGCCTATGATCATATCCGCCATTCGGGATAACGGCGGTTTTCGCCTGCGCTGTAAAGACAAACAATGTTGCCCGAAGGATCGAGCAAGCGTGCCTCGCGCCAGCCCCAGCTTTCATCCTGCGGCATTTGTTCAAAGGCAAAACCTTCGCTCACCAACTCGCTGACCCACGCATCGAGCCGCTTGCTTTCAAAATAGACCACCGTCGATGTGCCGATATCCTCGCTCTCGTGGATCGAGAAGGTTGCGCCATTGGGTACTTCGAACCGCGCATAGCCATTGGACGGACTATCGACGATCTGCTGCAGCCCCAGCGCCTTGTAGAAATCGACCGACGCCGCATAGTTGGTGCTGCCGACGGTTACCTGGTTCAGCGAAGGCCCCGGCACCATCGCATCCTCGCGCACATATTGGTGCCCCATCGGGCCATGCCCCTGCCCGAGCCCCGGAGCATCGTGCAGCGCAAGCCGCACGAACAACCGCGCGCGTTCGATCGACTGTTCAAGCGAGAAACCCTGCCCGAGGCCGGTCGCAATCGCAGTTGCCAAGGTGCAGCCCGTACCATGCGTATTGCGCGTTTCGATGCGCGGATCGGTCCATTCGCTGCTTTGCCCGATTGCGAGGTCGAGCCGGTCGACAATGAAATCGCCCTCCGCATGCCCGCCCTTGATCAGCAGCGGGATATGGCGTTCGAGCAGCGAAGCCCGCCCGCCCAATGCTTCAAGTTCTGGCAGGTTGGGCGTTGTCAATGTCGCAAGACGCATCAACCGCTGGAACGCCGATATCGTATCGTCATCGGCAAGTATGGCTCCGCTGGTGGCAACCATCACCGGATCGAACACGATTGGGCAGGAAAGTTCCGACAGGCTGTCCGCAACCGCATGTGCGGTTTCCGCACTCCCAATCATCCCGATTTTGACCGCATCGACGCCGATATCGCTGACGACGGCGGCAATCTGGTCGATTACCATCTGCGTCGGCACCATGTGCACTGCATCGACGCCGAGCGTGTTCTGCGCGGTGATTGCCGTGATCGCCGTCATCGCATGGCCGCCGAGCATCGTAACGGTTTTGATGTCCGCCTGGATGCCAGCCCCGCCGCCGCTATCGGAACCCGCAATGATAAGGATGCGTGCTGTGCTCATCCTTTGTGCTTCCGTTCGCTGGAGGCTGGATATTTTTCGAGCAGCTTCTTCGAACGCGTCGGCCGGTCGAGCAATTCACCGCCACAATTAGGGCAGCGCTCGTCCATGTCATCCGCGCATTCCGCGCAAAATGTGCATTCGAACGAACAGATGAATGCGCCACCGACATGTGCGGGCAGATCCGTGCCGCAGCGTTCGCAATCGGGGCGCATCTCAAGCATCAGGCAGCTTCCTCAACGGCTTGGCAAATGCGATCGACAATTGCGCGGACCTGTTTTGCATCGTCGCCCTCTGCCATGACACGGATCACCGGTTCGGTACCGGAGGGCCGTATGACCAATCGCCCAGTACCGCTCAGTTCGCGCTCCGCTTCGGCAATCACCGACTGCACATTGGCATTATCGAGCGGCTTGCCACCCGAATAGCGTACATTGCGCAGCAATTGCGGAACCGGATCAAACAAGTGGAGAAGTTCGCTCGCCTTTTTGCCGCTGTCGACCAGTTCGGCAAGCACGCGCAGAGCTGCAATAGTGCCATCGCCGGTCGTTGCGTGGTCGAGCAGGATCATATGGCCTGATTGCTCCCCGCCCACATTCATCCCGCGCGCGCGCATTTCCTCCAGCACATAGCGGTCACCGACCTTGGCGCGCACCAATTCCAGATGCTGACTGGCCAGATAGCGTTCGAGCCCTAGGTTGGACATCACCGTTGCAACGATCCCGTCGCCGCGAAGCAGGCCGTTTCGGCTCATCGATGTACCGAGAAGGGCCATGATCTGGTCGCCATCGACCACCCGCCCCTTTTCATCGACAACGATCAGGCGGTCGGCATCACCATCGAGCGCGATGCCGATATCCGCCCCGGCAGCGACAACGGTTTCCTGCAAGGTCGCCGTGTGCGTTGAGCCCACGCGATCGTTGATATTCTTGCCATTGGGGTTGACGCCGATGGCGGTAACCTTGGCACCCAATTCCCATATTGCCGCTGGCGCAACCTGGTAAGCTGCACCATGCGCACAGTCGAGCACGACATGAAGGCCATCGAACCGGATATGCTCGGGAAGCGTCGCCTTCACTGCATGGATATAGCGTCCACGCGCGTCCTCTACGCGTCGGGCGCGACCAATATCCATCGACTTAGCCAGTTTGGGGGGCTGGTCGAGAAGCGCCTCAATAGCCATTTCATCAGCATCGGAAAGCTTGAACCCGTCCGGGCCAAACAATTTGATGCCGTTATCCTCATAAGGGTTGTGGCTCGCCGAAATCATGACGCCAAGGTCAGCACGCATCGAGCGCGTCAGCAGGGCCACCGCGGGTGTGGGTATCGGCCCGAACTGGACGACATCCATGCCGACGCTGGTGAAACCGGCAACCAATGCATTCTCGACCATGTAGCCCGAAAGACGCGTATCCTTACCGATAACGACGCGATGTTTGTGATCGCCGCGCAAGAAATGCGCGCCCGCAGCCTGCCCAACTTTCATGGCCATTTCGGCGGTCATCGCACCCGCATTGGTGCGTCCTCTTATGCCGTCAGTGCCGAAATATTTGCGTCCCATCACGACTCCCGTAACCCTGAATATGCCTCTCTCCTAGTCCATCGAACGGCATCCCGCAAAGCTGCAAATGTGAAAACTCCCAGTCATTTTACCGGCTTGCGGTGGTTGGGCATGCAGATAAAAGGTTGATCCAATATCAGGGAGCAAATCGGGCCGTGAACAAGACTTTCTTTATCTTGGCAATGCTGGTGGCGGGCATATTGGCAGGCGAATTGATTGGCGATGCCGCGCCGATATTGAACGACGCGGCGAGCGTCATCGGCACAGTCTGGCTGAATGCCCTGCGCATGACCGTGGTGCCGCTTGTCGTTGCCCTGTTGATCGTCGGCATCGTTCAGACTGCTGCGGCGGCGCGTGCGGGCAAGATCGCGTTTACCGGCGTTGTCATGATGATCACCTTGCTGTGGACATCTTCGGCAATCGCCGCCTTCATGATCCCCACGCTCACATCCGCTTTCCCCATCCCGCGTGAGGCTGCACAGGCACTGATATCAGGCCTGACAACCATGGCCCCGATCGAGCAGGCCGAGCCGTTCACTGAAATCATCAAAAAGATCGTGCCGACCAACCCAATTGGTTCGGCGGCGAACACCGATGTACTGCCGCTTATCGTCTTCACGCTCGCGTTCGCCTTCGCGGTGGTCAAACTGCCAGAGGACAAGCGTCGCTCGATCCATTCGCTTTTCGACGCAGTCGCCGATGCAATGGTGATGATTGTGGGTTGGGTGCTGGCGCTTGCCCCGATTGGCGTTTTTGCCCTTGCCTATGGCCTGGGTGTCACCGCGGGCAGCGCGGCCTTTGGCGCCCTTGCCCATTATGTCATCGTGCTGGTGGCAACCGGTTCGGTGATCTGGCTACTCAGCTTTGTGATTGCATTTGCAGGCGCTGGAAAGAACCCTTTCGTCTTTTTCCGCGCCGCAATTCCCGCGCAGGCGGTGGCAATTTCGACGCAAAGCTCGCTCGCGTCACTTCCTGCCATGCTGCAGGGCTTGAACCAGCTCGGCGTGCGCACGCGTAATTCGGAAATCATCCTGCCTATCGCCGTCGCGCTGTTCCGCGCCACTGGCCCTGCAATGAATTTTGGCGTCGCGCTCTACATCGCGCATCTGATGGGCATCGAACTCACCGCCGGGCAGATTGCCTTGGGTCTCGCCGCAGGTGCAATCACGACGATGGGCGCGGTGTCCCTGCCCGGTTCGATCAGTTTCATCAGTTCGATTGCGCCCATCTGCATCGCCATGGGCGTGCCAGTCGAACCATTGGGTTTATTGATTGCTATCGAGACTTTCCCAGATATCATGCGGACATTGGGCAATGTCACCATGGACATGGCGGTAACCGCCACCGTCGACAAGCATGTCGGCGAGGATGATCCCGCTCACGAAGGAGAGCAGTCATGAAATATCGCAATCTCGGTCATGGCCTGAAGGTTTCCGCCATCGGCGTCGGCTGTATGCCGATGATCAAAGGTGGCAACATCCTGTATGGTGAGGCTGCCGATCCCGATGAAGCGATCAAGACGATCCACCGCGCCATCGACCTTGGCATCACCTTTTTCGATACTGCGCAGATTTACGGCCCTTTCCAGAATGAAGAACTGGTTGGCGAAGCGATCAAGGGCAAGCGCGATGAGCTGGTGATTGCCACCAAGTTTGGCTTCCGTTTCGACGGCAACAAGATTGTTGGTGTCGACGGTTCCGCTGCCAATGCAAAGGCTTCGGTCGAGGGCTGCCTGAAACGCCTCGGCATCGACTGCATCGACTTGTTCTACCAGCACCGTGTCGACCCCAATGTGCCTATCGAGGAAACGGTTGGCGCGATGGCGGACCTCGTGAAAGAGGGCAAAATCAAGCATATCGGGCTATCTGAAGCTGGCCCTGCGACGCTGCGCCGCGCCGCTGCCGTTGCGCCGATCAGCGCGCTGCAAAGCGAATATTCGCTGTGGGAACGGGATATCGAAGAGGAAATCCTTCCCACCTGCCGCGAACTCGGCATCGGCTTTGTTCCCTATTCGCCGCTCGGCCGTGGGTTCCTTACGGGATCGATCCGCAGCCTTGATGATTTGCCCGAAAATGACTGGCGCCGGAATGACCCCCGCTATCAAGGCGAGAATTTCGCCGCGAACCTCAAGGTAGTCGACGCTGTGGGCGATGTTGCCGCAAAACATGGCGCATCGAATGCGCAGGTTGCGCTTGCATGGCTGCTTGCCCAGGGAGAGGACATCGTTCCAATCCCCGGTTTCAAGCGCCGCGTGACGATGGAGGACAGCGCCAAAGCCACCGATGTCTCGCTGGATGCGGACGATCTGGCCAAATTGGAAGCCGCCGCTCCGCGCGGTGGCACCGCTGGCCCGCGCTATGGTGAGGCAGGCATGCGGATGGTCAGGCTATAGCCAGCGGTAGATGCCCGCTCCATAATTGCCAAACAGGTTGTGCGCCCATGTGGCGCCCAGCCAGAATATCACGCCGATCAGTAGGAAACGAGGCTCGACTTTCGCCAACTGCGAAAGGCGCGGCAGGAAACTGGTCTGGCGTTCCCACTTCGCCCATGCATCGCCCAACGAGGCTTCTTTCTTTCGATCCTGTCCGTACGATCCAGCCAAAGCGAGGAACACGAAGCTGCCGTTGAACAGGAAGCTGTCCATGCGCGGCGCAATCAGGATGTGGGCCAGACCCCATAGCGCAAAGCCCCACATCATCGGATGCCGCGTCACGCGAAACACACCGGTAGGCACCTTGGCCGCCAATGTGCGGATCACGTCGCCATCTGGATTGGGCAAGGCGGGGTTGCCCTGAAAAGATCCGGCAAACAGGATTGCGGCGAGCAAGGTCAGGATGCTGGCGACGATCCAGATGGCGTTGGTCGGGGCCCAATACAACTCGCCCACAGGCGCTCGCGAAAATTCCCACATCATCCAGCCAAGCCCGACGAACGAAACGAGCGAGTAAAGGCCAAGAAAGCCCTTTTCGCCCATTCGCCCTACCAAGGGGCGCCGCAAGGGGTGGGACAAAAGGAAATGGCTTCCAACGAAAAACACACACGCTGTCAGCAAAGGTAACAGGCTATCCATTTGTCCCTCCTCCCGCCGTCAGGCGTCAATGTTCATAGGCTTTGGGCAAGCTGCCTTCCTGCGGTGTACGATAGCGATCGCGCAGACGATTCTGTCGGTTGCCGAGCGGTTGTTCGACCCCATCGACAAAAACCGCAACCGGTGCACTTGAAAGCTCGAGCGGATCACCATCCCAAACCACGACATCGCCGACCCGGCCTGCTTTGAGGCTGCCGATCCTGTCACCCATGCCGATTGCCTCGGCGGGGCCAGAACTGATCGCAGCAAATGCTTCATCCCAGCTCAAGCCGGTGGCCCTTGGCACCTTCTGGAGGCTGACGAGATTGCCTGCATATTGCGTGGTGTAGCGAAGCTGGTGCGAATCCCTGTCATCGATCATGCCGATCGAGACCTTGACGCCCGCATCCTTCATCCGCCCGATGTTCGATTGGGTTGCCCCGAGCAATTCAAAGGTCGCCGGAAGGTCGTTGAGCGCGGATGCAATTACGGGAACGCCTGCTGCCGCGATGCGATCTGCAACCCGCCAACCTTCGCTGACGCCGACAAGCACCATCTTGATTGCCGGGTAATCACGCTTCAACTCAAGCACGCGCAAGATGTCGTTCGCCGCTTCGACACGGACAAGCAACCGCTGCTCGCCGCGCAATACAGCTTGTAGCGCCTTGGCGTCTTCCGCACGCAACAACTCATCGTCAAATGCGTTGCGACCAGTGGCGTAATCCTGCGCCTCGCGCAGCATGGCGCGGAACAGCAGGTGCGAGGATGAACGGCTTCCGCCAGCGGCGGCTGCCCCATTCTCACCCAATTCGACAAACTGGAAAACGCGCGCCTTGGTTACAGCATCTGAGTCCGAACCAAGGTCCATCACCGCACCCTGCCCCGCGAAGATATTCCCCGCAGCTTCAGGCGCAACCACCGCGCGGGTCACACCCGCGCTGCGGTTTACAGCGATAGGTGAACGGAACGGATCGATAGCTGGAGCAACGTCGATTGCCGCTGAAAAGCCGCTCTTGCCGCCGCTCTTGTCGTTGGTGCCGTTGACGGCATCGACTTCGGAAAGGCCGAGCCGACTGAAACCGGCGAACACGCCGGGTGTCACCCATTTGCCTGACGCATCTATGGTGCGGGCATTGGCCGGAATGGCGACACCAGCACCAGCGGCGACTACATTGCCATCACGGATGACGACTGTGCCACCTTCGATCGGCGCGCTGCCATCGCCGATAACCAGCTTGCCACCGGTTATGGCGATTGTCTCGGCCGATGCGGGCGAAGCCAAAGCAGCCAAAGCCGCTGCTGCGAACAGAAGATGCCTCATTTCACATCTCCTTCACCGGGCTGGCCAAGCTCGAAGTCGCTCACCGGTCGCCGCTTGGCGTCGGCTGCATCGAACAGCAAAGCGCCATCGACCCATACCTTTTCAGGCCGTGAATAGACCGACAGAGGATTGCCGTTCCACAGTACGAGATCGGCCATCTTGCCCGGCTTCAGGCTGCCGGTCATCTTGTCGATGCCCATTGCCTTGGCCGGGTTGTAGGTCAGCCAGCGGATTGCATCGGCATCCGAAATCTGGAAACCCATACGGCGCGCATCCGAAAGCGCCTTTGCCGCTTCCTGGTTGAGCCGCTGGATCTGGTTTTCGTCATCCGAGTGGATGATCACGCACGCACCTGCATTGTGCAGGATGCCGGCATTTTCTGGGATCGCGTCATAGGCTTCCATCTTGAAGCCCCACCAATCCGCCCACACCGCCGAGCAGACGCCATTCTCGCGCAGCAGGTCGGCAATCTTGTAAGATTCGACCGCATGGTGGAAGGTCGAGACCTTGTAGCCAAATTCCTTGGCCATATCGAGGACGATGGCCATTTCATCAGCGCGATAGCAGTGGTTCTGGATGGTGATGTCGCCATCAAGGACACCGGCAAGCGTTTCCATCCCGATGTCGCGGGTATAGTCCTTACCCGAATCCCGTTTCTTCCGATATTCCTGCGCCTTGATCCAAGTCTGGCGGTTGACGGCGAGGTTGCCCATGCGGGTCGACGGCATCCGTCCGCGCGCGCCATAAACGCGCTTCGGATTTTCACCGCATGCCATTTTCAGGCCATAAGGTGCGCCGGGGAATTTCATCCCCTGCACGGTGCGCGCATAGACATTCTTCAGCACCACCGAACGGCCGCCCATCAGGTTGGCCGATCCCGGCAGGATCTGCAGCGTGGTGATGCCACCATTAGCGAGCGCGCGGCTGAAACCCGGATCCTGCGGCCAGACGCTGTGTTCGGCCCATACTTCGGGCGTGGTTGGCGAGGTCGCCTCATTGCCATCATCATGTGCATCGACCGACGGGGTCGGATAATCGCCAAGATGCGAGTGGATATCGATGATGCCCGGCGTCACGAACTTGCCGTTACCATCGAAGACAGCAACATCCGCCGGTATCGGCGTATCAGGTCCACCTACCGACTGGATCTTGTCGCCTGCAAAAAAGACAACGCCATTGTCAATCCGTCCGCCTTCGCCATCAAATATGGTGACGTTGCGGATCGCGGTGGCGACGCCCGGATAGGGCTTGTAGGTCGAAGGATAAGGATCCTTGTTGAGCTTTGCAGGCTTTTCTGCCGGTGCGTCCGCCGAAGCGCTTTTGGGCGCTTCGGAGGTGTTCGAACAGGCAATCAGGGCAAGCGGCGCGGCAAGGATCGACCAGCGAAAACGTCCTGTCATGTTCAAGCCGCCTTCTCCGCTTGGGGTTCTTCATCCTTCAGCGTATCGAGATGCATCCAGCGTTTGACGATGGGGGCCAGCAGCAGGACGACGACGGCAACACCGATCGAAATCCAGCCGAACAGCTCATAAACGTCGAGCAGGCCCTGCTTGGTCATCTGGCCATCATGCCCGCCAGTGGCTTCACCGATCTTGCCTGCGACGAAGTTGCCAACCGCAGTCATGTAGAACCACGCACCCATGATGAGCGAGGCGAGGAATTTCGGCGCCAGCCGGTTCATAGCCGACAGGCCGACTGGCGAGAGGCAAAGCTCTGCCGTGGTGGCCAGCAGGTAATAAGCAAAGACGAGGATGACCGGGGTCATCGCCGCGACACCAAATGCCTCTGCTCCCCAGACAAGTACCAGATTGGCGAGGCCCATCTGCAACAAAGCAAGGCCGAATTTGGCCGGTGCCGAAGGCTCGTTCCCGCGTTTGCCAAGCCAGACCCACAGGCCAGCAAAGATCGGCGCAAAGATCATGATGATGATCGGGTTGATCGATTGGAAGATTGCCGCCGGCACGCCGCCACGATCTACGAAGCGGTCGGTAAACAGGTTCATCGAACCGCCTGCCTGTTCGAACAGGCCCCAGAAAAGCGGGTTCAGCGAAATCAGGAACAGGATGGCGAACATGCGCTCGCGCGGTTCCTTGTCGAGCTTGAAGCTTTCATAAAGGACATAACCAAGCAGGCCGACACCCGAGACGACGAGCAAGCCCTGGATGACATCCTGATACTGGACCAACGCCCAGCAGACTGCGACTGCAGCGATTCCGATGCCGTAAAGTGTCATTTCGCGCGATTTGGTCAGCGGTACAGGCGCTTCGCCAGCACCGTTAAGAGCCTTCTTGCCGAGCACGAAGACAATGAGGCCAGCGAGCATGCCGATGCCGGCAAGGCCAAAGCCCCAGCCCCAGCCGATGGTTTCACCGAGATAACCGACAAGGATGGTACCGATCGCCGCACCGACATTGATGCCCATGTAGAACACGGTGTAGGCACCATCGCGGCGGATATCGGTCATCTTGTAAAGCTGGCCGACCATCACCGAGATGTTGGCCTTCAGGAAGCCCGAGCCAACAATGATGAACGCCAAAGCAGCCCAGAATACGTTGATCGCCGGGTCACTCTGCCCGCCGCCGCCTTCGACTGCCATCAGGCTGTGGCCGATTGCAAGGAGAAGGCCACCAAACAGAACCGCCTTGCGCTGGCCCAGATATCGGTCGGCCAAATAGCCGCCAAGGACCGGGGTGATGTAAACAAGGCTGGTATAGGCGCCATAGATCAGGTTCGCCTTGCCGTCGCTGAACAGCCAATGCTTGGTCAGGTAGAAAATGAGCAATGCGCGCATGCCGTAATAGGAGAAACGCTCCCACATTTCGGCAAAGAAGAGCATGTATAGGCCCTTGGGATGGCCAGCAAATTCGGGTTCTTTCTGGATGGCAATTTTCGCTCCAATGGCGAGGAATATACCCAAAACGACGACAGTAATTGCAGCGATCCAGTCGCCTTCGACCCAAAGGCCCATAGGTTTCAAATCGGTCACGCGAACCCACCTTCCCTAACGATATGATTTTTGCCCTCCCCGGGGCGATTGGTTGGGCAACCTAACGGAAAAATTGCGCCTGTGAAGAATTTTGTTGCGCTTGTTACCGCTTTTCGATGAACGGTGGCGGCATGTTCAACGACTTGTCCTCACTGCCTGCCTATCTCGCCTCTCGCCGCTCGGGTAAGCCGCGCGACATGATAGCGCCCGGGCCGGATGCCGCCCACCTCGATGCCATATTGGGCCTCGCCATGCGCACCCCCGATCATGGCAAGCTGTTCCCTTGGCGCTTGATAAAGATAGAAGACCGGCAGGCCTTTGCCGCCTTGCTGGAACGCGCCTTTGTTGCGGCCAATCCCGACGCGCGACCCGCACAAATCGAGGCAGCCATCGCACCTGCGCTGATGGCCCCTACCCTTGTGTTGCTGCTTTACGCCCCACAGCCCAGCCCAAAAATTCCGTTGTGGGAACAGCAATTGAGCGTTGGCGCGGTTGGTATGAACCTGCTCCATGCGGCGCATGCATATGGATTTGTCGCCAGCTGGATTACCGGGTGGGCGAGTTATGACCCCATCGTCCGATCGGAAATTTGTGTCGGAGACGAACAGATTGCCGGCCTTTTCTTCATCGGCACCGCTGGCCAGCCGCTCGAAGAACGGCCGCGTCCTGCGCCTGAAAGCATTGTTCGAAACTGGCCGTAAAATGTAAAATTTAATTGGCCGTTTAACTTGACGCGACCTACTGTGTTATGGCAGTAAGGTGGCATGAAAACCGAAAGCAAGCCCGTATACCTGAAACTGCGCGATGAAATCGCGGCCGCGATCCTCGATGGACGTTTTTCAGAAGGGGATATGCTGCCATCGGTACGGGCATTTGCTGCGCAGCAAGGCGCCAATCCGCTGACCGTCGCAAAGGCGTATCAGTTGTTTCAGGACAATGGCCTTGTCGATGTAAAGCGCGGCGTTGGCCTGTTCGTTGCACGTGGTGCCGTGTCCCGCCTGCGCAACACCGAACGCGATCATTTCATCAAGAATGTCTGGCCAGAGGTGCGTGCACAGATGCAACGTGCGGGCATCGAACCGTCAGAACTGCTAGCGCTCAATTGAGCTTTTGCGCCGCGCGGTAATCGCGCGCGATTGCCTTGTCTTCCGGCGCCAATTTGTTTGCCTTGCCCAAAACATCCCTTGCCCGCTTTGCATCGTCCCCTTGCAGCAGCAAGGCTCTGCCATACGCATAAGTCGTCATGATGTTGGCAGGGTCGTTCCTGTAAGCCAGCCTTGCTTCGCGCACCGCATCGTCATGTTCACCCAATGCCGTCAAAGTGCGGGCAATATTGGCGTTGAGCACCGAATCGTTGAAACCGGTCCGTGCGCGTAACCGGTACAGCATGGGCAGCGCTTCACCCCACCGTTTGCGATCGATTAGGTCGAATGCAGCCAAGCGCTGCGCCATGATCCCCGACGGATTATAAGCAAGATACTCGGCAATCGTGCTGCTCGCCGCATCCGCATTTCCCACTGATCGATAAGCCGCGACGAGGCGTCCCAACACGGCTTCGTTGAGCGCCAGTCTCCTTGCCCGTTGATAGGCAGTGATCGCTCCTTGCGCGTTACCGGCCGCCATCTCCACATCGCCCGCCAACAATTGCGCAGCCAGCACCCCGTCATTGCCGGCCAACAAAGGCGCTATCGCCCGGCGCGCTTGCTCATATTGGCCCGAAGCGAGCAACAGGCGGACATAAGGCACGACCTTGGTCGCATCCCGAGGGAATCGCGCGGCTTCTGACGCGGCATTTGCCTGCGCGGACAAGGGTTTTGGCAGAGCGATCTGCGGGAAAGCAGCACGATCGAGATAGGCCCCGGCCGCTTCGCGATCGCCCATCGCCTCCAATATCCGACCGGCCAGTTGCGCAGCGTAAGGGCTTGAATCTGCCCTGCCCGCAATCGGAGAAACTGCATCCCAGGCTGCAGCATGATCGCCCGAGCGATGCAGCGCCCGCGCCAACAGCAATTGCAGCTCGATATTGTCCGGCTGTGCAGAGGCGAGCCGCGCAAATCGCTCGACTGCCTTGTTGAAATTGCCCAGTTCATAGTCGCTGACCGCAATCAGCAACTGCGGTCCGGGCAATTCGCCAAACCGCCCGGCCACCTTCTGCATGATCCGACGCGCCAGCGCATAATCCCCTGCCCGCGAGGCGAGCGTCGCCTGCATATAAAATGCCTTTGGATTTCCGGTGTCGAGCGACAGTATCTTGCGCGCCTGCGCCAGCATGTCGCGATAGCGGCCTAGTTCGCCGAGCGTGGCCCCATATTCTTCGAGCAGCGGGACATCGTTGGGATCGATCTCCAAACCCCTTTCAAACCAGGGCAAGGCCGCCATCAACCCAAACTGATCACGCACCGTACGCCCGCGCAGTTCGATTGCGCGAATGTTTCCGGGATTGATCGAAAGCGCCTTTTCGAGTGCAGCATTGGCCCCGCCCAGATCGGCAACGACATAACGCAGCCGTGCCTTCTCCGTCCAAAGCCGACCGTCCTTTGGCGCTAGCGCAAGCCCTTTGTCGAACGCCTGTTCCGCGGCTATGGTATCGCCCTGATCCATGTAGACGCGCCCCAGAATGCGATAGGCATATGGCAGCTTATCTGTGGCAATGACCTTTTGGGTCAACGCCTCTTCAGCCTTCGCGCTATCCCCCGCCAGCCAAAGTGCGTGCCCCAGCAGATGGGCATAAGCCGTTTCGGATGCCCCCAGCGCGATGGCCTTGTCGATATGCTCTTTCGCGGTGACCGGATCGAAAAGCTCAAGCGCGACTTCGGCCAGCTTCAGCTGCGCCTCTATCCATTTGGGTTCAGCCGCAGTCGCGTTGAGCAGTTCGACCTTCGCCGATCTCAGGTCACCAGCTTCGATATGCGCCTTGGCCGCATCAAACGCTTCGCGCGCGTCGGCTTCAATTGCGGCGTGCGCAATCCCGCCCAACAGGGCGATGGCTGCCAAGCCGAAACCGAACAACGGACGCGAAATGCGTTGCATCAAACATGGATCTCATACTGCTTGAGCAGATCGTAAAGCGTCGGCCGACTGATGCCCAGCAACTTTGCAGCGTTGGAGATATTGCCCTCTGTGCGTGCAATCGCTCGCCCGATGGCGTGCCGGTCGGCAGCCTCGCGTGCTGCTTTCAGGTTCAATATGCGATCATCGTCGTCGATCAGATCGAATTGCAGATCATCGACCGAAATGAACTTGCCCTCGGCCATGATCACTGCTCGTTTCACGCGATTTTCGAGCTCGCGGACATTGCCCGGCCAATCCCATTGGTCGATTGCCGTCAATGCACTGGCGGCAAATCCCTTGATCGACGGGTTCATTTCACGCGCAAAGCGGCTGAGGAAATGTTTGGCGAGCAGCACGGCATCGCCCTGGCGTTCGGTAAGGCGCGGAATATGCACCGGCACTTCGGCAAGCCGGTAATACAAATCGTCGCGAAACTCCTTGTCGGAAATCATCTGATTGAGATCGCGATGCGTGGCGCAGACGATGCGGACATCGACCGGGATCGACTTGCGCCCGCCAATGCGTTCGATCACCCGCTCCTGCAGGAAACGCAGCAGCTTCACCTGCAGCGGCAATGGAATATCACCGACTTCATCAAGGAACAGCGTGCCACCATTGGCCAGCTCGATTTTGCCCTCTGTAGTCTTGATCGCTCCGGTGAACGCACCCTTCTCATGGCCGAACAGTTCGGATTCGAGGAGGTTTTCAGGAATCGCACCGCAATTGATCGCGACGAACGGCTTGCCCTTGCGGTCGCTTGCATCATGCAATCCGCGTGCGAGCAATTCCTTGCCCGTCCCGCTTGCACCCAACAGCATCACCGATGCGTTGGTGTTGGCAACGCGCTCGATAGTGCGCGCTGCCTTCAGCATCTGCGGCGATGCAGTGATCATCGATCCAAACAGCATTTCGCCGTCGGCCTTGGGCGCCTGCGCCTTCTGGTTTTGGAGTTCAAGGTCACGCACATGGAAGGCGCGTTTGACGATCAGGTGCAGTTCATCAATATCGACCGGCTTCTGGTAGAAATCCCATGCGCCAGCGGAAATTGCGCGCATCGCACTCTCGCGGGCATTATGGCCCGAAGCAACGATCACCTTGGTGTCAGGTTTGACCAGCAGGATTTCCTCAAGCACGGCGAACCCTTCAGTCACCCCATCGGGATCGGGCGGCAGGCCAAGGTCGAGCGTCACGACATCGGGTTCCTCTGCCCGCAACAACGCAAGCGCCTCTGCCCGGTTCGAGGCGCAATACACCTCGAAATCCTCATACGACCATTTCAGCTGGCGCTGCAGCCCTTGGTCGTCTTCGACGATGAGCAGTTTCTTTTTGGTCTGTTCCATAATCATGCTGCCTTATCGACTTCATTGTCATTGGGGGTTTCTTGCGTAGCGGGTAAAAGAAGGGTCATTCGCGTCCCCTTCCCCAACCGGCTGTCGACGTGCAAATGGCCGCCGAGTGATTGCGCCAATGCGCGGGCCTCATAGGCGCCGATGCCAAAGCCACCGCTCTTGGTGGATTCAAAGGGTTTGAACAGCTGGTTGACGACAAAGGCCTCGCTCATGCCGCAACCTTTGTCGATCACGCGAATAGCGACCCAATCGTCCTGCCGTGCAGCACTGACGCGGATCGGTGAACCGTCATCGGTCGCGTCGATCGCATTTTGCAGCAAATGGTTGAGTATCGTTTCCACCCGCCCCGCATCGGCAAGCGCAAACAGCCCGGGCGAGAAATCGGTCTCGATCGGGTAGATCAGGCGCTTGGCGTGGATCACGGCGCTGACGGTGCTCTCCACATCCATCGGCTCGATCGCGGAATGGCGGGTCTGGCTATGCTGCGAAAGGCGCGCGAGCAGGTCATTCATCTTGCCCACCGAACCCTTGAGCGTCTCGATCATGTCGGCCTGGAATTCGGGGTTGCTCGCATGTTTCTCTGCATTCCGCGCGAGCAGGCTCAACTGGCTGACAAGGTTCTTGATGTCGTGCATCACGAAGGCGAAACGGCGGTTGAACTGTTCGAACTGGCGGCTTTCGGTCAGTTGTTCCTGGCTCGTGGCCTCGGCCAGATAGCTGGCCAACTGACGCCCGACGACGCGCATCATGTCGAGATCTTCCCAGTCGAGCCTGCGCTTTATCGGGGGCTTTGCCAAGATAGCGATACCCGCAAGACGGCCAAAATGGACAAGCGGCACAACCGCCCAAGCGCGATTTTCATCATACAGCCATTGCGGGATGGCGGCATGATCGACCCGCTCATCCTCGCCCTCGCGCACATCCTCCATCAGCAGGATGTGTCCGGTCCGCTCAAAAAAGGGCACGGTCAACGAATTGCCGGCATAGGTCGGGATATCGGCGGTCGGCCAGTTCCAGCGGGCCTGCAACACCAGCCGCGATTCATCGTCGCGGGTAAGCAGCAATCCGGCAGGCGATTCAAAAATGTCGGCCAGCGATTTGATCACACGTTCATGAAATGGCGCGGCATCGCTGGGGAAGCCGATGGTTTCGGCAAAGCGCATCCATTCGGCACGATAATCATAACGGTGCTGGAAAAAATTCTTGGCGATGATGACGTTCAGCCACGCGCGGAACTTGCCCGAAGGGAGGACCAGCATCGCCGCCAGCGACATGCCGAAAATCAGCGTGATCTGCGCCATGCGGACATAGCTGCCACCGACCAGTTCGAGCGCTGTCGCAAGCAGCACCATTCCGAACAGATAGGCACCGATCGCGAGCAACGACACCGACTGGAAAGTAACCGAACGCGACAGCCGGATGCGCCAATTGCTGTTCCGGCGCGTCGCCATCGCAAATACGGGCACAAGCAGCATTGTGATCAGCCCGCGCATCGCGATGAATTCGGCAGGCCAATCGCCGGAGAGATATCCGATAGTGTACAGGTTAAGGTCGTACATCCAGATCGCAGCAAGCGCGACCATCGGCAGGCTGATCCCCCAGCGCGCTTCGGGCGCGGAGACCGTATAGAGATTGTGCACCAACACGATCGCACCAATCGCAAAAATCATGCGCAGCAATTGCACGGTCTTGGCAGCGGCGGCGCTGGCTTCGGCGCTGTCCGGCAAGGCAGCGAGCAAGGCGAAATCGATGATCGGCTGGAAAATCAGCGCAAGGAACAGCGCACCATACAGCATCCTGATGGTGCGGGGATGCTGCTTGCCTTCGCCGTTCGAAAGCAGCGCGAACAGGAAGGCCAGCCAGCCCATGTTGCGCAGCGTTTCCCCGCTAGAGGCCAGAAGGCTTCCCGGCCCACCCAAAATGGTGGCGATGCCCCAAAATGCCGTGGCCGACAGCGCAGCAATCAGCGCAATTTGCTGGCGGCTTTTGCCGCCAAATTGCTGGAACACCCAGATGGCAAGCGCTGCATATAGGAAGCCGACTGCCGAATGGCCCCAAAAACCAATCCAGGCGAATGCGTCACCCATCAACGCGCACCTTCCGGCCAGATAACCACACGGATGGTCTGCAGCAGGATCAGCAGGTCAAGGAATGGCGTGTAGTTCTTTGCATAGTAAAGATCATATTCCAGCTTCTGCCGGCTATCTTCAATCGACGCGCCATAGGGATAGTTGATCTGCGCCCAGCCGGTTATTCCCGGTTTCACCATGTGGCGTTCAGCGAAATAGGGCAGCTGCTTTTCAAGGTCGGATACGAACTCAGGGCGCTCGGGGCGCGGGCCGACAAAGCTCATATCGCCCTTCAGCACGCACCAAGTTTGCGGAAGTTCGTCGATGCGCACCTTGCGGATGAATTTGCCGACGCGGGTCACACGCGGATCGTTTTTCGCCGCCCATATCGCCTTGCCTTCCGCCTCCGCATCAACGCGCATCGAACGCAATTTGAGGAGGTTGAAGCCAACGCCATAACGCCCGACACGTTCCTGCCGGTAAAAGGCGGGACCCCGGCTTTCCAGTTTGATGAGCAGTGCAAACAAGAGGATCACCGGCAATGTCATGGCGAGCAAAACCGCACTGGCGGCAATATCGAACAGGCGCTTGGCGATCCCCGAAAGACGGCGGCCCGAAGAGAAGCCATCGGAAAAAATAAGCCAGCTTGGATTGACGCTGTCGAGATCGACCCGTCCGGTCTCCCGCTCCAGAAAACTGGAAATGTCGTTGACATGCACCCCGGTGGTCTTGATCCGCAGCAAATCCTGCAATGGCAGGGCATTGCGCCGTTCTTCAAGCGCAAGAACCACCTCGCTGGCGCCGAGTTTCACGACAAAATCGGCAAGGTTATAGATCGCCGAACGGTTGATCGCTTCGGGGATGACCCGCTTTGCTTCGTCCATCGCGATGAAGCCGACGACGACAAAACCCGAGCCGCGGCGTGCCTCCAGATCCTTGATGCGTTGCGCCCGTTTGCCGGCACCCAGCACCAAAAGCCGGCGCTTGAAGCTTTCGCCACCAATCAAACTTCCGAGGATGAGGCGGCTTAGCGCCAGATAAGCAAATGAAAGGATCATCGCATAGAGTGAGTTCGAACGCCACAAGGTCATGCCGGGCAAAGCAAAAGCCATCACCGCCATGAAGATTACGCCCAGCGATACCGCAACGATCAACCGTGCAATGGCAAAACGGAGCGATTGCAGCGATTCCTGGCTGTAGACACCCACCGCCATGGCGGCGATCTGGACCGAAGCGGCGAAAGTGATGAGCGGCCAGATGCGGTTGCCGATATAATCGACCTGCATGCCAATCTGGTTGGCGCGGATGACCCAGGCGGTTTCGGCCGCCACCAGCAGCAGGCACAGGTCCACCAACGCCAGGAACAACACGGCGTAAGGGACATAATGCTTGAACAACCTGATCATCGAGGTTTGCGACCTGCCACCATTTCGCCCATGCGATAACAGGCAAAGGTAAAGTGTCGCTTAATTTTACACTTTGTGATTTTTGCGAATATTTTCAACATTTTGAAATAGCGCGAAACTGTCAAATTGCGCGACACTCGGTAATTGCGGAATGGTTCGCCATCGAATAGGGCTTTTCGCCATGAAGATAACACCAGTGATCCTCTCGGGCGGCGGCGGCACGCGGTTGTGGCCAACGTCCACCGCCGACAAGCCCAAACAGTTTCTTACGCTGGCAGGCGATGCGACAATGTACCAGTTGACCTTGGCGCGCTGCATGGATCGCGATTTCTTTGCGCCGCCGATTGTAGTCGGCAATGGCGCGCACGCCGATTTGATCGCGGCCCAATCGATTGAGGCTGGCGTCCCCGATGCAACCGTCATCCTTGAACCATGCGCACGCAACACCGCGCCCGCCATTGCGCTCGCCGCATTGGCGGCAGATACGCCCAATGCGCCGCTGCTGGTAATGCCAAGCGACCACCTGATCGCAGATGTCGCTGCTTTCCATGCAGCGATCATGGCAGCGCTTCCGCTTGTCGAGGATGGCTGGCTGGTCACGTTCGGGATCGAACCGACCGCGCCGGAAACCGGCTATGGCTATATCCGCATGGGTGAGCCGTTGACAGCAGCAGTCGCGCGCGTCGAACGCTTTGTTGAAAAGCCCGATGCCGCCACCGCCCAATCGATGATCGATGCCGGCAATCACGCCTGGAATGGCGGCATTTTCCTTTTCCGTGCCGATATCTATCTTGGCTGTCTGGAAAGGCTGGCACCTGAAATGCTGGCTGCTGCGAAAGCCTCCATGACGGACGCCGTGCGCGATGGCGCCGTCATCCGTCCCGATCAATCGTCATTTGCGGCTTCGCCATCGGATAGCATCGACTATGCGGTTATGGAAAAGGCCGACCGTGTGGCGGTTGCTCCAGTCAGCATGGGCTGGTCCGATGTCGGAAGCTGGGACAGCCTCTATGACATCAGCGAACATGATGCTGATGGTAACAGTGTGCAGGGTAATGCCCGCCTGCTGGACAGCCACGGCAATCTGGTCCGCAGTGGCGCGATGCGCGTCAACATGATCGGCACCAGCGATTTGATCGTTGTCGTCCACGACAATGAAATCCTGATCCTTCCCCGCGGGAAAAGCCAGGAAGTCAAAAAGTTCAGCAGTTAAAAGACATCAACCGGTTTTTCTTACTGCGGGCACCAGCTTTGATGCGGTGATCAAGACCGTCACGAATTTGTCATCTGATGGCAGCAAAAAGGCAGCCTGTTTGCAAAATGGGAATGCCGGATATGTCGCACAGGGAAGCCGTCATCCTCGCTTCACGCGATTTATCGATCCTGCCGCAATTGCATGCGCGGGTGGAGGATATCGATATTGCCGGCTGCCATGCCGAGTTACCGCCGCTCGCAGAGGGGCTGCACTATTGGTGTTTCGTTGATTGGCTGCTGCCCGACATATCGGGAATAGAAATGTGTCGGCGCCTGCGCGAAACCCCGGCAACGCGCTATGCCCATATCACGATGGTTCTCGATGAAGATGACAGCGAAGCGAAGAAGCGCGCGCTGCGCAGCGGGGCGGATGATTATCTGCTGGGCCCTGCCGATGCCGAAAGGCTGGCGACGAGGCTGCAGCAATATCGCCGGTCACAGGGCACTGTGCCGCCGGCGACAAGACTGAAATCAGGCGAATTGCAGGTCGATCTCGCCGCGGTTCTTGTCCGCTATCGCGACCGGCGCATCGCACTTGCCCCGAACGAGTTCAAGCTGCTCGCCCATTTCATCGAAAATCCCGACCGCGTCTGGTCGCGCACCAGCCTGATCGAGATTTTGGGTAAGGACGACGCCAGCATCGACGAACGCACCGTCGATGTCTGGATCGGCCGCCTGCGCCGCGCGTTGAAGGCGCAGGACGTGCCTGACCGTCTGCGCACCGTGCGCGCCATGGGCTATGTGTTTGACGGCTTTTAGGCCGGAGACAGCCGCTTCTCTGGAGCTTAGCGACTGACGGGTACGCTGTCTGCAAACCAGCGCCGCCCAAACCAGAAGGCCACATTGACAAGCAGGATCAGTACCGGCACCTCAACCAGCGGCCCGATCACCGCCGCGAAGGCCACGGGTGACGCCAGACCAAAGGCGGCAATCGCCACCGCAATCGCCAGCTCGAAATTGTTGCCCGCTGCGGTAAACGCCACAGCTGTGGTGCGCGGATAGTCGCTCTCGATCAGCTTGCCCATGAAAAAGCTGATGGTGAACTGGACGACGAAATAGATGGTCAGGGGGATAGCAATGCGGATGGTATCACCCGGCAGTGTCAGAATCTCATTCCCCTTCAGGCTGAACATTGCGACGATCGTGAACAGCAACGCGACCAGCGTTATGGGTCCGATCTTCGGCAGGAAGACCTGTTCATACCACGCCTCGCCTTTGGCTTTCGCCAACCATTTGCGCGTCAGGAAGCCGGCAAGGAAGGGTATGCCGAGATAGATCAGAACCGCCTCAGCAATCGTCCAGAAACTGACATTGACGACACTGCCCTCAAGGCCAAATAGCGGCGGCAGGAAAGCGAGGAAGAACCAGGCATAGACGCTGAAAAACAATATCTGGAAGATCGAGTTGAATGCCACCAGCGCCGCAACATACTGGTTGTCACCTTTTGCCAACTGGTTCCACACGATCACCATCGCAATGCACCGCGCCAGCCCGATCAGGATCAGGCCGGTCATATATTCGGGCTTGTCGGAAAGGAATATCACCGCAAGCGCGAACATCAGCACCGGGCCGATGATCCAGTTCTGCACCAGCGAAATCGCCAGCACCCTTTTGTCCTCAAACACGCGCGGCAGCTCCTCATAACGCACCCTCGCGAGCGGCGGGTACATCATCAGGATCAGGCCTATGGCGATCGGGATGTTGGTCGACCCCCAGGACAGGCTGTTGATCGCCTCCGGCAATCCGGCGAAAGTCGAACCCAGACCAACGCCCAGCACCATGGCCAGAAAAATCCACAGCGTCAGATAGCGGTCAAGGAAAGACAGCCGCTTCAAATTGCTTTCTGCCATATTAGGCTGCCCCTTCCATCCTGCCAATTTCTGCCAGCGCCATCTGCGCCTGCGCCTTGTCCATCACCGCCAGATCAAGCGCGAAGAAGGCCTTCACCCGCATTTCGAGCAAGCGCCAAGTCTCTTCAAAGGCCGCATCGACTTCAGCTTCGCTGCCGCGCACATCGGCGGGATCGGGAAGGCCCCAATGCGCCTTTAACGGGCTGCCGATGAAGACAGGACACACCTCGCCCGCGGCATTGCCGCACACGGTGATGGCAAGGTCGATTTGCGGCACATCGGGTGCGCTGAATTCATCCCAGCTTTTCGAGCGGAAGGTGGACGTATCGATCCCGCGCCGCGCCAGCAGCCGGAGCGCGCCGGGGTGCGGCACCCCCTTGGGCTTGCTCCCAGCGCTAAAGCCGCGCACGCGCCCTTCTCCGTGGAGGTTGAACAAAGCCTCCCCCAATATCGAACGGGCGCTGTTGCCGGTGCACAGCACCAGCACATTGCGTATCTCTGGCATTTATAACCTCAGCCGCAGCAGCCAGTATTGGTGGTGGCGGGCGCTGCCGCTTCCTGCTTCGGCGCGCAGCAGGCATTGGCCGCAGCATTTGCCGAAACCAGCTGCTGCAATTCAGGATTGCCGCCGTAAACGGTTGCTTCGCCATTGGTGAGGAAAGCCTCCCACACCACGCCATCAGGATCGGCGATCCAGCTTTTTTCCGATTGCGCATAGCAACAAGTGGTCGCGCCTTCCTCCAGCACCGGGCGGTCGGCGGCTTTCAGGCGGCCATAGACTTCGGCGAGCTCACCCTGGTCCTCGACCTGGATACCCAGATGCTCAATACCCTTCACCGCGCCGCATTTCTGCGAAATGGCGAAATTGATGCGCGGATCCTCCAGCATCCATTTGGCATAATCGGGTTTCACCACCGAAGGCTCCTGCCCGAACAGGCCCGAATAGAAAGCGATCGAGGCGTCGAGTTTTTCGACCCCGACATGGACGTGAAAGCGTTTCATGCACTTTTCCTTTCATCGGATATGGCAGGTGCGCAGCCAGACGAGGCATCGTCCGAACCACAAACCGCACCCGCGCAGCAATTTTCCATGAGGTAACCGATCAGCCCGTTCATCGCGGCATAATCGGCGGAGTAAATCAGCGAACGCCCCTGCCGCTCCTGCCGGATCAAACCGGCATGGCTCAACTGGGCAAGATGGAAGGAAAGCGAGCTGTTCGGCACCCCAAGTCGCTCCGCCAGCACCCCGGCGGGAAGACCCGAAGCCCCCGCCTGCACCAGCAAGCGAAACGCCGCCAGGCGATGCTCTTGCGCCAACGCACTAAGCGCTTTGATGATTGCGTCGGCGTCCATAGCGACTCCTTCATTTCGATATTCGTTGAAATATCGAATCGCACATCGGAGTCAAGCATCATTTCGATAACTATGGAAATGTTCTACTTCGCCTCGTGGTTCACGCGATAGGCTTTGAACCCGGCGACCACAGCGCGAACACAATCCCCAGGGGTGGGGCCACCTGCGAAAAAGCCGCGACAAGGGCCGGTCATCACCTCAGGCTTCTCACGCTGCAGCCATTTCAGCGCCAGTTCAAATTCGGGTGGATCGTTTGAGCTGTTGCGAACTGCGACTATCCGTCCATCGCGGATTGTGAGGTGAAATTTGTCGGTCACCCAAAAACCGGTGCCTAGGGCTGCAATCAGATCGTCCCTTACGGTGATTGCACAGGTGATTTCGCTATCGCTGGCAATCTGGCAGGGCTGTCGGTCGAGGATCGCGTAATTCCCACCCTGCGCCCAGCCTTGATAATACAGCAATTGCGGCTGTGATGCCGGCGCATCATTCATTGCAGCGCGCAATTGCTTGGGGTCGAATGAATAGAAGGCGTCGATCAGCCGCTCGGCAGCGACCAGCGGCTGCTCTGTACTGGCCCGTTGGGGGTGTTCCAATCCGGAGCATCCGCTTAATGACAGCGCAGCTAAGAGTGCGGGCAAATAGCGCATCAATCGTGCCTCCCCTTCTGCATCTGTGTGCCACAAACCACCCATTGGGGAAATGGATGGTTTCCGCTCGACGTGACGGCTTTTTACAAGTAAATTGACGTTGGTCGCTCGAAATAAGTGTCGCTGGAAAACAGCGCTGCCCATCACTTTGGGAGGGGGACGACTGATGAAACAAGCTCTGTTCAATTTGCTGCCGCCAGCGACTGTAGCGGCAATTCTTGCATTCTGGGCCTTTGCGCCTGCCGAATGGGTCGACAAATGGTGGATGATTACCGCGGTGGGCCTGGTGGCGCTCACCTTTGTCCAGTTGATGGAATTTGTCGCTGAACGCCACGTTGGTTGGCGGATCAACCGGCAAGAATTCCTGACCGATCTGTTCTACGTCCTGCTTGGCATCACCGCGATTTCATGGGCCAGCGATACATTTGCCAATGGCCCGATGGGCGAGGCCAAGGAAGCAATGGGCCTGGCAACGCCATGGATCGCGGAACTGCCTTTCCTGGTGCAGGTTGCGATCGTGATGCTGCTGGTCGAATTCGGGCAGTATTGGATGCATCGATGGATGCACAACAATGGCTTTTTATGGTCCACCCACGCGCCGCACCACCACATCACGCAATTGAATGCGATGAAGGGTTATGTCGGCAATCCGATTGAACTGTTCCTGATCAGCCTGAGCGTGATTGCCTTGCTCGATTTCGACAAGGCACCGATGTTTGCAGCGTTCAATTCGCTGGGCGCGATATCCTATTATGCACATGCCAATGTTCGTGCCGATCCGCCGAAATGGTTTTCCTTCTTCTTCACCACCATCCAGCACCACAGCCTGCACCACACGGCGGAAAGCTTTGAAGACACGCGCTGCAACTATGGCAATTGCATCATCCTGTTCGACCGGATGTTCGGCACATTTCGCGAGGGGGAATCGGCCATTGCTGGCCAGGATGATCGCAAGCGGCTGTCGATCCTCGAACAGTTCCTGTTCCCGTTCCAACCATGGATTGAACGCAGGCGGGCACGGCAGGGCACGGGTTGAGTTAGAAAGTGTGGCGGGTTCTTAACCCCCTCACTCCCCTGCCCATACGAACGGCGTTAATCCGCGCTCGCGTTCGTTGAACACCAGCACCCTCCCCGCCGGCGGGGCGCTGCGTTGGGGGCAATCGGGGCGGGTGCAGGCGCGACAGCCCAGTCCGATTGGGGTGGCCTCTCCCGTTGCAAGGTCTCTCCCGCGCGCGGCGGCAAGCGGCGCGGCAAGGCTCGCATCGATCCCCAGCCCTACCGCAAATTCGGCGCGGATGCCGCCTTCCCTGCCCGCCTGCGGTTGCACGGTGCGCGCGATGGTGAACCAGCGACCGCCATCTTCCAGCTCGACCAGATCCTTCACCAACTGGCCCGGACGATCAAATGCGGTGTGCAGCCGCCATAACGGGCAGCGCGCGTCGGATTCGACCAGGGGCGAGGCGCTGGCGCCGGCATAGCGCTTGCTGCTCTGCCCTGCCCGGTCGATGCGCAGCATGAAGAAGGGCAAGCCGCGCGCGCCGACGCGTTGCAGCGTGGTCAGCCGGTGCGCGACTTGCTCAAAGCCTGCGCCAAAACGACGCTGGAGCAACTCGATATCATAGCCCGTCCCCTCGCATGCACGCAGGAAACGCGCATAGGGCATCATCAGCGCGGCGGCGAAATAGCTGGTCAAGTGGCGGCGATAGAAACGCTCGCTCGCGCGTTCGGCGAAATTTGCGCCTTTGACGAGGCCGTCAATTTCGGCGCGCGCCTCCAGCGTGGCAAGCTCGCTCGCGGCGGCAAAGGTTCGGCTGGCGGGATCGAGCAGCTCGGAAAGCTGCAACTGGCGCGCGTGCAGGTCGAGCCGCTTGAGCCGGTCGGGCAGAACATCGACGGGCAGGATGCGGATGGAAAGCTGGTGCTTGACGCGCAGCCGCTCGGCAATAGCCCCATAAAGGTCGGCATTGGCCAGACGCAGTTCGTCGGCCAGCGCCTCTGCCTGCGCGTCGAGATCGGCGAAATGGTTGCGCCAGCGCTCGATCTCGCTGCGTACCGCGGCGATGGCGTCAGCCTCTTGCGCGGGGCCTGCGCCCGACAGCCGGTCAAAGGCCCGGGCGAAGGCTTCGGCGGCATCGGGGGCGGCGGCGATCCAGTCCTCCAATTGCAATTTGTCGAGGTTGAGATCGGCAAATAGCGGGTCTGCAAGCCGCCGGCGGAGCGCCTCCACTCCGCCGCCGGGGGTCGCGCCGGTCAGGCTGCGCGCATCAAAATCGAAACGCTCGGCCAGGCGGAGCAGGATCGCCGCGGTGAGCGGCCGCTGGTTGCGCTCGATCAGGTTGAGGTAGCTCGGCGAAACCGCCAGCGCCTCTGCCATCGCGGTTTGCGTTAGGCCATTGGCGCGGCGGATACGGCGCACGGCGTGCCCTGCGAAAAGTTTCTGCTCGGTCATTGGCGCTGCTTATGTCAATATATTTACAATATTACAAGCTCAGGCGCATTTTGTGCGACGCACACACAACATTTTTGACAAATCTGACTCGCTTCCATGCGCCAACATTGTCAATTTTGCGTCATAGCAATCTCCCCAAACAAGGATTTGTCACAATGACCTATCAGGAAGAAATCAAGGCAGCAGGCGAACTCATCGGTTCGCAGAACGGAACCTGGGACTCGATCAGCCCCGAAGCTGTCGCCCGCATGCGCCTGCAAAACCGCTTCCAGTCGGGTCTCGACATCGCCCGCTACACCGCAAAAATCATGCGTGAGGATATGGCTGCCTATGATGCCGATCCTGCCAACTACACCCAGTCATTGGGCTGCTGGCACGGCTTTATCGCGCAGCAGAAGATGATTTCGGTTAAGAAGCATTTCGGCACCACCAAGAAGCGCTACCTCTATCTCTCCGGCTGGATGATTGCGGCGCTGCGCAGCGAATTCGGCCCCCTGCCCGACCAGTCGATGCACGAAAAGACCAGCGTTCCCGCGTTGATCGAGGAACTGTACACCTTCCTTCGTCAGGCCGACAGCCGTGAGCTCAACTTGCTGTTCCGCGAACTCGACAAGGCTCGCGAAGAAGGCAATGCGGCCAAGGAAGCCGAATTGCTGAACAAGATCGAAAATTTCGAAACCCACGTTGTTCCGATCATCGCTGATATCGACGCAGGTTTCGGCAATGCCGAGGCAACCTATCTGCTCGCCAAGAAAATGATCGAAGCAGGCGCCTGCGCATTGCAGATCGAAAACCAGGTTTCGGATGAAAAGCAGTGCGGCCACCAGGATGGCAAGGTCACCGTTCCGCACGAGGATTTCCTGCAGAAAATCCGCGCCTGCCGCTATGCCTTCCTCGAGCTCGGCGTTCCTGACGGCATCATCGTTGCCCGCACTGACTCGCTCGGCGCTGGCCTCACCAAGCAGATTGCCTTCTCGAAAGAACCGGGCGACCTGGGCGACCAGTATAACAGCTTCCTCGATTGCGACGAAATCGATCCCAGCCAGATTGGCAATGGCGATGTCGTTATCACCCGCAACGGCAAGCTGCTGAAACCGAAGCGGCTGCCTTCCAACCTCTTCCAGTTCCGTTCGGGAACCGGCGAAGACCGCTGCGTGCTCGATTGCATCACCTCGCTGCAGAACGGCGCTGACCTGATCTGGATCGAAACCGAAAAGCCGCACATCGAACAGATCGCAGGCATGGTCGATCGCATCCGCGAAGTCGTTCCCAATGCGAAGCTCGCTTACAACAACTCGCCCAGCTTCAACTGGACGCTCAATTTCCGCCAACAGGTGTTCGATGCCTGGACCGCCGAAGGCAAGGATGTGTCGGCCTATGACCGTGCGAACCTGATGAGCGCGTCCTATGACGAAAGCGAGCTGGGCATCGAAGCCGACCGTCGCATCCAGACCTTCCAGCGCGATGCTGCAAAGCGCGCGGGCATCTTCCACCACCTGATCACGTTGCCGACCTACCACACTGCGGCGCTGAGCACCGACAACCTAGCCAAGGACTATTTCGGCGAGATGGGCATGCTCGGTTATGTTGCCGGCGTCCAGCGCAAGGAAATCCGCCAGGGCATCGCCTGCGTGAAGCACCAGAATATGTCAGGTTCGGACATTGGCGATGATCATAAGGAATATTTCGCCGGTGAAGCAGCCCTCAAAGCGGGCGGCAAAGACAACACCATGAACCAGTTCGCAAACGCGGCCTGATTAGCAGTCTAGAAGGAGATAGCCATGAGTGAACCCGCACGTTCCCGCGCAGTCCTTTCAACCGAGGACTTCAAGCTGATCCGCAAGGCGCTGGCCCAATATTTGCCCACCGTGGAAGATGGTGAAGAATCGAAGAAGTTCGCCCGCCTTTACCACCGGCTTGGAAGTGCCGCCAAACTGGGTTGAAACGAGTTTTCCTGGGGAGGAAAAGCGACTGCGCCGCCGACCATCGGGTCGGCGGCCTTTTTTGCGCCACCATCCGGCAAGGAAATTTTAAGCACCCTCTGCTACCGAAATCACGGATTTTTACATTTACGGGTTCGATCATGGACAATGTTCTCAAAATCATTCTCGGCGTTCTGGGCCTATTCGCGTTGGTGATCCTGGCGGTCCCTTCGTCCGACGAGGATTCCGAAAAGGTCGTGAAACCGGTGGCGACGCCAATTTCGACCCCGCGACCCACCATCGCGCAAGCGACTCCTACGGAAAATGGCGATGAGGATTCCAACGACGGAGATTCCAAGGACGATGAGTGGGGCGAAGACGAATTTGAAAGCTTCGGCCAACCCATGAACGATGCCAAGCCACTTGGCGTGAGCGACGATCGCGACAACAATGGCAACAATGGCGTTCCTGTTATTCCCGGTGCCGCGCCACAGCAACCGGGCATGCCTGCATATGCCGAAACGACATACGCACAGCCTGGGTTTGCGCGCCCAACGGATTCCGGCGAGGAGTAACATTTCTCAAAATTGCGAAGCCGATACGGGCAAAGAAAAAGGCCGCCGCGAACAATCCGCGACGGCCTTTGTCGTTAGGTCTGCTGTGTGATCAGTTCAGATCGAATCGATCCGCATTCATCACCTTCACCCAAGCCTTCACAAAGTCTTCGACGAACTTCCGTTCGTTGCCCTTTTCGGCATAGACTTCGGCAATGGCGCGGAGCTGTGAGTTCGAACCAAACACCAGATCTGCACGGGTAGCACGCCAACGCTCGGTACGACCGCCACGAGCGTAACCGACATATTCTTCATCTTCGCTGCCTTCGACGACATCCCAGAAGGTGTCCATATCGAGCAGGTTGACGAAGAAGTCGTTGGTCAACTGGCCAACGCGGTTAGTGAAGACGCCATGGCTGCGTCCGCCATGGTTGGCACCCAGCACGCGCAGGCCGCCGACCAGTGCAGTCAGCTCGGGACCAGACAGGCCAAGCAGCGCCGCACGGTCGATCAGCAGTTCTTCGGTCTTCACCGAGAACTTCTGCGACATATAGTTGCGGAAGCCATCAACCTGCGGTTCGAGCACGTCAAAGCTGTCGACATCGGTCCATTCCTGCGTCGCATCGCCACGGCCGCCGGTGAACGGAACGGTTACGTCAAAGCCGGCATCCTTGGCTGCCTTTTCGACTGCTGCGCTGCCAGCCAGAACGATTGCGTCGGCAACCGAAAGCGAACCACGCAGTTCTTCGATCTTGGCAAGCACCGTCGCCAGTTCGGCAGGCTCGTTGACCGCCCAATCCTTTTGCGGCGCAAGACGGACGCGTGCACCGTTGGCGCCACCACGATGGTCAGACTTGCGATAGGTTGAAGCCGACGCCCATGCAGCCTTGACCAACTGGCTGACAGTCAGCCCGCTGTTCAGGATGGCGGCCTTGAACGCTGCGACATCTGCGTCCGAAGGCTTGGTTCCAGCCGGAACCGGATCCTGCCAGATCAGGTCTTCAGCCGGCACTTCGGGGCCGAGGTAGCGGACCTTCGGTCCCATGTCGCGGTGGCACAGTTTGAACCAAGCGCGCGCAAAGGCATCGTCAAGCGCTGCCTGGTCGTTGAGGAAGCGCTCCGAAATCTTGCGGTATTCGGGATCCATCTTCAGGGCCATGTCGGCAGTGGTCATGATGGTCGGGACGCGCTTCGAAGGATCGCGTGCGTCGGGTGCCATGTCTTCCGGATCGGGATTGATCGGAGTCCACTGCTGCGCACCAGCCGGGCTGTGGGTCAGTTCATAATCATATTTGAACAGCAGGCGGAAATAGTCACCACCCCACTTGGTCGGGTTGTTCGACCAGGAACCTTCGATTCCCGAAGTGGTGATATTGCCCTTGGCAATCTCGTCGGCGTCGATCAGCCAGCCAAAACCTTGCTGGTGGATGGCTTCCGATTCCGGGCTCATGCCGAAAGTATCCGACGGCTTCGCGCCATGGGCTTTACCGAAAGCATGGCCGCCTGCGGTAAGAGCGACGGTTTCTTCATCGTTCATCGCCATGCGCGCAAAAGTGATGCGCATGTCGCGGGCCGACTGCAGCGGATCCGGATTGCCGCCCGGGCCTTCCGGGTTCACATAGATGAGGCCCATCTGAATGGCAGCGAGCGGGTTGGCCAATTCAGCTTTGTCTTCAGGGCGGATGCGTGTTTTCGCACCTTCGTTGACCCAAAGGTCTTCCTCACCCCAGTAAATGTCTTTCTCAGGCTCATAAACGTCCGCGCGGCCGCCACCAAAACCGAAAACCGGTCCGCCCATCGATTCGATCGCGACATTGCCGGCGAGGATGAACAGGTCCGCCCAACTGATCTGCTGGCCATATTTCTGCTTGATCGGCCACAGCAGGCGACGTGCCTTGTCGAGGTTTCCGTTATCGGGCCAGCTGTTGAGCGGAGCGAAACGCTGCTGACCGCTGTTGGCGCCACCGCGACCGTCGGCCGTGCGGTAAGTACCGGCAGCATGCCAAGCCATACGGATGAAGAAGGGGCCATAATGGCCATAGTCCGCAGGCCACCAGTCCTTGCTATCGGTCATGAGGGCAGTCAGATCAGCCTTCAGCGCCTTATAATCGAGCTTTTTGAATGCTTCGGCGTAATTGAAGTCCGGCCCCATCGGGTCGGGCGAAGTTCCACCCTGGTGGAGAATGTCCACCGGCAGTGCATCTGGCCACCAGTCCTTGTTGGTGCGGCCGAGGAGCGAACGGGTTGCACCCTTGTGCACCGGGCAACCACCGCTTGTATCGAAAGGCGTTTGATCGTTCATGGCAATTCCTATCCGGTTGGAGAATATCCAATGGGGATGCAGTCATGCATCCACAGCGTGCAGATGGACCTTGCCAACAGGAAATTCCATCGATTTTTAGCGCCAACTGTAATCGAGAGTTTCGATTTATCGATTCACATAAATGAAACAAACCGATTGATTGTGCTCAACCTGTACAATGCTATTTTTTCATCAGGTCCATGGCTGCCAGGGTCAACGCCTCGGAAGCAGTTGCGATCACCTTTTCCGCATCCGGCGCCCAATAAGGTGAATGTAGCGAAGGCAGCGGCTTTCCGCTTTTCGCCGCAGCATCCATCTCTGCTTGGGGCACGCCACCCACCCAGAAAATCATACTTTGGACATTGGCCTTGTCAGCCAGGTAGAAACGGCTGAAATCCTCTCCGCCCATCACCGGTTTGGTTTCAATCACCCGTTGTTCGCCAAATTGCTTTTTGAACAAGGAAGCCACGCGCTCGGTCAACGGCGATGTGTTGAAGGTTGCGGGAGTGAACTCGGCCTCGTTGACCGAAACGACCGGCATACGGTCTTCGGGGACACCAGCTGCAATAGCCTCGCCTTTCGCAATACGCCTAATGCCGTCGAGCAGCAATTTGCGCGTTTCATCCGAATAGCTGCGCACGGTCAGCAACAAGGTTGCTTCGTCCGAAATGATATTGTGCTTCGCACCAGCATGGAAACTGCCCACGGTCACCACAGCGGCATCCTGGGGATCGACTTCGCGGCTAACCAATGTTTGCAGGGCAGTTACGATGCGCGACGCCAACACGATCGGATCTTTCGTGGTGTGCGGATAGGCGCCGTGCCCCCCAACACCTTTGACCTTGATATCCACACTATCGACATTGGCCAGCGCCCAACCGCTCTGATAGCCGATGGTGCCCGCTGGGAATTGCGCAGCATCATGAAACGCGATCGCATAGTCCGGTTTGGGGAAGCGGGTGTAGAGGCCGTCGTCGAGCATGGCCTTTGCCCCTGCCCCGATTTCCTCCGCGGGCTGAAGGATCATCACCAGCGTACCCGACCATTTATCCTTGTTTGCGACAAGTTGCCGCGCGGTCGACACCCAAGCGGTCATGTGCGTATCATGGCCGCAGGCGTGCATGATGCCCGTTTCAGTGCCGGATTTGCTTACCCCGCGCACTTTTGAAGCGTAAGGAAGCCCCGTTTGCTCGATAACAGGAAGCCCGTCCATATCGGCGCGGATCATCACCGTCGGCCCGGCACCATTTTTCATCACCGCAACAACGCCGGTTTTGCCAACGCCTTCGGTTACCTGAAAGCCAAGACGCTTGGCTTCCGCAGCCAGCTTTGCGGCGGTCTTTACTTCTTCAAAGCTCAATTCAGGGTTGGCGTGCAAATCGCGATAGATTTCGATCAGCGACGGCATATCCTTTGCAATTGCATCACGCAGCGGGTTCGCTGCATGTGCATGGGATGCAGTCGCAAGCAATGCGGCGGCCATCAACAATTTTGTTCGCATATTTTCTCTCCCTGATTTGATGCCAGCTTATTGCGCCGTCCAGCCCCCGTCCATCGACAAGTTGGCCCCGGTAATTGCGCTTGCGGAATCGGAGCAGAGATAGACCGCCAATGATGCAAGCTGGTCGACCTGCACGAACTGCTTTTGCGGCTGGCCGGCGAGCAGAACATCATTGATCACCTGGTCACGCGTCAGGCCACGGGCCCTCATCGTATCGGGGATCTGGTTTTCCACCAGCGGTGTCCAAACATAGCCGGGGCAAATGCAGTTCACCGTTATGCCGTCGCGCGCAACTTCCAGTGCGATGGTCTTGGTGAAACCGGCAATGCCATGCTTCGCAGCATTATATGCGCTTTTGAAGGGCGAAGCGACGAGGCTGTGCATCGACCCGGTATTGATGATCCGGCCCCAACCCTTTTCCTTCATTGCCGGCACTACCGCCTTCGTTGTGTGAAAGGCCGAAGACAGGATGATGGCGATAATTGCATCCCATTTGTCTTCGGGGAAGGAATCAACAGGGGAAACGTGCTGGATACCCGCATTATTTATCAAGATATCGGGAGCCCCTAGCTTCGCAGTGCAATCGGCCACCATTGCCCGGATCTCATCAGGTTTGGTCATGTCTGCAGCCGAATGCAGTGCGCCCGCATTGCTGGTGCGGATCAATTCCTCGACATAGCCGCTAATCTCCGCAGCATCACCAAAGCCGTTGATCATGACGCTGGCCCCTTCGGCAGCAAGCGCCCGGGCATAGCCCAAGCCGATGCCCGAGGTGGAACCAGTGATCAGAGCAGTTTTGCCTTTGAGAAACATGGGAGAAGTCCTTTGGATTGCGGTGTGTAAATTGGCCTTCTTCCTTGCGCTTTTGAGGCAAAACCGCAATGCTTGATTTGAACGCAGAAGAGGAGAATCGCCATGCGTCTCGACGATCTTGATCCAACCAGCAATGCGAATGACCAAGGCGCGGGCGGCAGCGGTTTCAATATGGGTGGCGGCGGCGGATTGGGATCGCTGCTTTTCGGCCTGTTGCCAATGCTGCTCGGCCGGAAGATGGGTTGTGGCACTCTGCTGATAATTGCTGCAATCGGCTTTTTCCTCTTTTCCAGCGGCTCGTTGAACCTTGGCGGCAGTGGCGTTGCACCCGGCGACGCGACGCAGCAGGCAAGTGGTGGCAATGTTGCGTGCGATACCGAGGCTGAACTGTTCGCCTGCCGGGTGATGAAATCGACCGAAGACACATGGGGGGCAATTTTTGCCGAGGCCGGACAGCGGTACCAGCCCGCCAAGATCGAATTCTACCAAGGTGGCGGGCAATCAGGTTGCGGCGCTGCCCAAGCGGCAATGGGGCCCTTTTACTGCCCTGCCGACAATGGCGTTTATCTTGACACCAGTTTCTTTGACCAATTGCAGCAGATGAGCGGCGGCGGCGATTTTGCAAACGCTTATGTGGTCGCGCATGAAGTGGGCCATCATATCCAGAACCTGACAGGCGTAGCCGACCAAGTTCGTCGTGCCCAATCCCGGCTGAGCCAGGAAGAAGGCAATGCGCTCCAGGTCCGCATGGAACTGCAGGCAGATTGCTATGCCGGGGTCTGGGCTGGCCGAAATGCCAATCGCATCGAACCCGGCGATATTGAAGAAGGCATGAAAGCCGCGCACGCCATCGGCGACGACAAGCTGATGCTAGACGCCGGGCGGGCACCGGTGGAAAGCATGTTCACACATGGCACGTCCGAACAACGGATGGCCGCTTTACAACGGGGGCTGAAAGATGCTAGACGCCGGGCGGGCACCGGTGGAAAGCATGTTCACACATGGCACGTCCGAACAACGGATGGCCGCTTTACAACGGGGGCTGAAAAGCGCTGATCCGAACAATTGCGATTTCTTCAGGGGCATATTCTAAACTACGGGGGCGGGGATGAAATTGACGCGACGCGAGACGCTTGCTGCGGCGGGCGCAATCGGCATTGCCGCGCAGGCAAAGGCCGCAACCTCGACCCAAGGTGTGGTTGATGTGGCTGTGATCGGGGCCGGGGTTTTTGGTGCCTGGTCGGCATGGCACCTCAAAAAGGCCGGTCTGTCGGTCGCCCTGATCGACCAATATTCGCCCGGACATGCCCGGTCTTCGTCTGGAGGCGAGAGCCGGGTCATTCGCGTCAGCTATGGTGGCGACCCGCTCTATTCGAGCATGGCCGTAGATTCACTCGCGCAGTGGGACGCACTGTCACAGCGCCAAAGCCAACCCATATTGCACAAGGTTGGCGTGTTGTGGTTTTCGGCTGACAACGATGCTTCCGCCAAGCAAAGCCTCGAATGGTTGCGTGCATCTGGCCTCGGTCGGTGGGAGGGCGATGCGGCAGCGCTTCGGGCGCGCTTCCAGCAAATGCGGTTTGCCGACAATGAATCCGGCTTTATCGAAACCGGAACCGGAGCCTTGATTGCTGGACGAGGAGTGCAAGCGGTTGTCGCCGATGCAAGGCTTGAGGCTGTTCGTGGAAAGGCAGAAAGCCCTAAACGCCTGCAAAATGGGTTTTACGAAGTTGCCGGCATCACCGCGCGAAGCCTGGTCTATGCTTGCGGTCCTTGGTTGCCGAAAATCTTTCCCGAAGTGCTGGGTGGTCGCATCTTCGTCACACGTCAGGAGGTTTTCCATTTTGGCGCGGCTCCAGGGGACAAAAGGTTTGCCGCCCCCGCCCTTCCCGTTTGGGCAGATTCAAATGCGCAGGACTTTGCTTACGGCTTTCCTGATCTGGAAGGCCAGGGATTCAAGATGGCGTTCGACACACATGGCGAAGAAGTCGATCCGGACACCCAGAACAGGCAGGTGTCGGCAGCAGGCGTCGCCCGCGCGCGCGCTTATCTGAAAACCCGGTTTCCAGATCTTGCCGAAGCGCCGCTGATACACGCGCGCGTCTGCCAATATGAAAACAGCTCGAATGGCGACTTCCTGATCGATCGCTTGCCCGGCCATGACAATGTGTGGCTGGTCGGCGGCGGATCTGGGCATGGATTCAAACATGGTCCCGCAGTTGGAAAACGCGTTGCCGCTCATGTCATCAACGCAGCGACACCTGTTGAACCGCGTTTTTCGCTGGCCACCAAAGCAACCAAACAGAACCGGACAGTTTACTGATGCGCCTAACCGATTGCCACAATGTCGAAGATTTCCGCCGATTGGCAAAACGGCGCCTGCCGTCACCGGTGTTCCATTATATCGATGGAGCTGGCGATGATGAGGTGACCAAAGGGCGCAACACTTCGTCCTTTGACGATTGCGACCTTGTTCCGAATGTACTCGCCGGGGTCGAGAATATCGATATGTCGACCACCGTTATGGGCAAGAAGATCGGCATGCCGCTGTTCCTTTCGCCTACCGCATTGCAGCGGCTCTTCCACTGGCAGGGCGAGCGCGCGGTTGCGGCAGTGGCGGAGAGGTTCAATACATGGTTCGGCATATCGAGCCTCGCCACGGTTAGCATCGAGGAGGTAGGCGCAGCGATCAAAACGCCTAAGATGTTCCAGCTCTACATCCACAAGGACAAGGGGCTGAACGAATCTATGGTCGAGCGCTGCAAGGCAGCAAATTTCGATGCGATTACCCTGACTGTCGACACCATTGTCGCTGGCAATCGCGAACGTTGCTTGCGCACAGGATTTACTTCGCCCCCACGTTTCACGCCCTCGTCGGTCTTAAGCTATGCGACGCATCCGGCATGGGTAATGAATTACCTTTTTCGGGAGAAATTCTCCCTCCCCAACCTTTCCACCCATGTCAGTGAAGGAACCAATGTCGCGGTATCGGTGGCGGATTATTTCAACACCATGCTCGACCAGTCGATGGATTGGAAAATGGCGGAAGCAATCCGCGCGGAATGGGGTGGGCAATTCTGCCTTAAAGGCGTGATGTCGGTCGAGGATGCAAAACGCGCCGTCGACATAGGAGCAACAGCAATCATGGTTTCGAACCATGGCGGGCGACAGTTGGACGGTTCACGCTCTCCGTTCGATCAGATTGCCGAAATAGCCGACGCTGTTGGTGGCAAGATCGACATCATTTGCGATGGCGGTGTGCGGCGTGGCACCCATGTATTGAAGGCGCTCGCCGCCGGGGCAACGGCCTGTTCGGGCGGACGGCTATACCTGTACGCACTGGCCGCAGCCGGGGAACCCGGTGTTGACCGGGTCGTCGGCAAGCTTCGCGACGAGATCGAACGCGGCATGAAACTCATGGGCGTTCGATCCGTCGCGGAACTTGACCGTTCTATGCTGCGCTGGCGCTAGTTTCCTCGTCCGCCTGGCGCTTGGCGGACCAATCGATCCGCCTTGTGGCCCACATCACGACTGCCAGTGCCACGAAGAGCAGCAGCGAGCCGATGAGCAGCGAATAGGCTTCGAGGTTGAGTAACACGTAGAGCGTAGCGTAGAGCCCGACCAACAAGCCACCAATAACCCGCGCGCGCAGCCAGCTTTTCAGCACGGCCGCTGAATAAGCAGTGAGCAGCCCGGTAATCGCGCCGGCAGCAATCAGATAGGCAATCGTGAAGCCGACCACCTCGGCAAAGGCGAGAAGCAGCACGAAGAACAACACCAGCCCTGCCCCGGTCAGCAGATATTCCGCCGCTGCCACGCGCGCACCGCCCACGACATCGAACATCAGGAAAGCCAGAAATGTGAAGCCGATGAAGAGGAAACCATATTTCACCGAACGATCAACCTGGCTGTAAAGATCAACCGGTTCGATCAGACCGATAGTCGCCGCTTGCGAAGGCCCGCCAACCGAGGGAGCCGAACGTGCGCTGTCGACCAACAATTCGGGGCGAGGCATGCCGACCAGCGGCGGGGCATTGTCATCGGTTGCCACAATCGACTGACCTAGCGCCAGATTGGTGATTGCGTGGCTGGAGGTGAATCCATCGGACTTCACCGTCCGTTTCACCGGCAGGAAATCCCCCGCAAAGCTCGGGCTTGGCCATGTCGATTTGACATCCCAGCTGGTTTCCCCGCCGCGCGGTACCAGCGTAAGCGACTCATTGCCGCGAATGGCATAATCATACTGAACCTCAATCGGCTGTGCCCCAGTCCAGTCAACAAAGGTGAAAAAGCCTGAGTTGTTCGAAGCGGCAAGCCCCTTGCCCGGCTGCAACGCAATTTGCTGTCCATTGACCACCACCTTGCTGTCCTTTTGCAGACCCCTCGCATCTGACACGCCAAAGCGAAGCTCCGCCCCTTTCAGGTCAAGATTTTCAAGTGGAATGCCGTATCGTGCGAAATCGTCCGGTAATGCAAAGCGCGCCTTGCCGCTGTTGCGTGCAACAAACAGCACGCTTTCGTAGATCGATTTCTTTTTGCGATCCGGTTTCAGCTCGGTGGCCACGACATTGGTTTCGGGCGCGAGGAACAACTCCCTTTTCACTTCGACCGAACGAGTCGATGCGCGTCCGTTTTCGGTTACAGTCTCAACGCTGGTCGACGTGTAGGGTATGACAAGAACGGGGCCGACTATTACCTGTGGGCCACCCCATCCAGCGGCTATCGATGCGCGTGCGGTTGCTGCTTGCGATTGGCGATCCGATGAAAGCGCATACACCATCAGCAGCGGGATGACCAAAACGGCAGCCACCAGTCCTGCGAAGAGAAGTTTGAATCCCGGTGATCGTTCGACTGCCATCGCATTGCTCCTCTTCCACTCGCTTTGTCGATAGAAATGCACGTTTCAACTGCGCCGCTTCACCTGAACGCCGAGTGAATGTCGTTCAGCGCGTGGTGCTGAGCAGGAACCAGAGCGCCACCCCTGCGATCAACAATGCACAGATACGTCGAAAAAGCGCCTCATGCCCATTGCGCCCGAACCAGTTTTGCGAACGAGCTGACAACAGCGCGAGTATCAGATGCACGCTAGTGGCCACTGCAACATAGGTAGCTGACAGCAGCAAAGTCTGCGGCATTATCGATTGTTTGCTGTCCACATAGTTGGGCAATATTGCGATGAAAAAAAGTGCCGCCTTTGGATTGAGCAGGTTCAGCATCAATCCATGCCGGAACCAGCGAACATTACCATTATGGGCATGTTCGGGCGAGACATCACCTGTCCCAGTCCACGCTTCCCACGCGAGCCACAGTAAATAGGCTGCACCCGCATAGCGAAGGACGGCAAACAGCTCTGGAGAAGCTTGCGCCAGTTCAGCCAGCCCCAAAGCCGCCAACGCGGCAACAATCGCAAGCCCCAATGCAATGCCCGCTGTTGCTGAAAGCGCAGCCCGTCTGCCCGATGCGGCACCGGTCAATGCCAACCATGCCATGTTTGGCCCCGGAGTCAGTTCGATCAGGATCGCCGTCAGCAGGAAGGGCAGGAAGTTTTCGGTCAGCATCCGCCTTCCCTATGGCAGCCAAGTCGGGCGCTGTCGATTGCTGCTTGGCAACCCAGCTGTACCGTGACTAGATGGTTTGGATGACCCATTATTCAATCCTTGATCTCGTGCCAGTTGTTGAAGGCGGATCGGTGGCGCAAGCGCTTGCGAACGCAGCCGATCTGGCGGCCCATGCCGAAGCTTTAGGCTTCACACGCTATTGGGTTGCCGAGCATCACGGAATGAAGGGCATCGCCAGCGCCGCGACATCGGTGGTGATCGGGCACATCGCGGCTGCAACCAAGATCATCCGTATTGGCGCTGGCGGTATCATGCTGCCTAACCATGCGCCGCTGGTCATAGCGGAGCAATTCGGCACCCTCGATGCGCTCTATCCGGGTAGGATCGACCTGGGTCTTGGCCGTGCACCGGGCAGCGACCAACGCGTTGCGCATGCAATTCGCCGCACGCTCGACAGCGACCCAAACGCCTTTGTTCGCGACATAGTCGAACTGCAAAGCTATTTTGCCGATGATGGCCGCACCGGCATCAGCGCCACCCCCGGCGCAGGTGCGGATGTGCAACTCTATATCTTGGGCAGCAGCCTATATGGCGCGCAGGTCGCCGCCTTGCTCGGTCTGCCTTATGCCTTTGCCAGCCATTTTGCACCGCAGCTGCTCGATGAGGCACTCCACGTCTATCGCAGCAGTTTCAAACCATCCGAATTTCTTGACAAACCTCACGCCATGGCAGCGATGAATGTCATCGCCGCAGACACCGATGCCGAAGCGGAGTTTTTGGCGAGTTCGATCCAGCAAAGCTTCGTTGGCCTGCGCACTGGCAATCCGCGCCAGATGCAGCCCCCAGTAGAGGGTTATAAGGCCAGCCTGCCGCCGCATATAGCTGCAATGCTCGACGAGGTGCTTTCCTGCAGTGCCATCGGCGCACCCGAAACAATTCGGGACGGCATTTCAAAATTCATCGAACGCACGCAGGCCGACGAAATCATCGTCTCCTGCTCGGTCTATTCGCATGAGATGCGCAAGCGCAGCCTGGACCTTACGGCCCAGGCCTTCAAATCGCTTTAGTAAACGCGCGCCTTGGGCTTGATATACTCGACCTCGTCGGTCAGCGTGTAATCGTGCACCGGACGGTAATCGAGGGTGACCTTACCACCCTTGCCGCCCCAACCTTCGAACCAGGAAACGGTGTGCTTCATCCAGTTCGCATCGTCACGATCGGGGAAATCCTCATGCGCGTGCGCGCCGCGGCTTTCCTTGCGCGCATTGGCGCCTTCGATGGTGCAGATCGCCTGGCTCATCAAATTGTCGAGTTCGAGCGTTTCGATAAGGTCAGTGTTCCAGATCATGCTGCGGTCGTTGACCGAGATGTCCTGCATTCGCTGGTTGACCTTCTGCATCAGTTCGCAACCCTCAGCAAGAAGCGCACTGTCGCGGAAGACCGCCGCATGCTTCTGCATCGTCTGTTGCATCTCTAGGCGCACCGCAGCCGTCGGCGATCCACCCTTTGCATTGCGATAATGGTCGACACGGGCCAGCGCGAGGTCAGCCGAATCCTTGGGCAGCGCCTTTTGCGCCGCGTTGGGTTTCAGCGTTTCCTTGAGGTGCAGGCCGGTTGCGCGGCCGAACACGACAAGGTCGATCAGCGAGTTGGAGCCAAGGCGGTTAGCGCCATGGACCGAAACGCACGCCGCTTCACCAACCGCATAGAGGCCGGGGACCACGACTTCCGGATCATCACCCTTCTTGGTGACGACTTGGCCATGATAATTACACGGAATGCCGCCCATATTGTAGTGGACCGTCGGGCAGACAGGCAGCGGCTGGCGCGTCAGGTCGACACCTGCGAAAATCTTGCCGCTTTCGGTGATGCCCGGCAGACGCTCCGCCAACACCTTGGGATCGATATGGTCGAGGTGCAGGTAGATATGATCCTTGTTCGGCCCAACGCCGCGGCCTTCGCGGATTTCAAGCGCCATCGAGCGCGAGACGACATCGCGCGACGCAAGGTCCTTGGCGGACGGGGCATAGCGTTCCATGAAACGCTCGCCTTCGCTGTTGGTCAAGTAACCGCCTTCACCACGCGCACCTTCGGTGATGAGCACGCCTGCGCCGTAAATGCCGGTCGGGTGGAATTGGACGAATTCAAGGTCTTGCAGCGGAAGGCCTGCACGCAGCACCATGCCGCCGCCATCGCCGGTGCAAGTGTGGGCAGACGTTGCGCTGTAATAAGCGCGGCCATAGCCGCCAGTAGCCAGGACAACGGACTGGCTTTTGAAACGATGAATGCTGCCATCGTCCATGCACAGAGCAATCACGCCCCGGCACTCGCCATTTTCCATGATCAGGTCGAGCGCGAAATATTCGATGAAAAAGTCAGCGTCATATTTCAGGCTCTGCTGGTACAGCGCGTGCAGCATGGCGTGGCCGGTACGGTCGGCTGCAGCGCAAGTGCGCTGCACCGGAGGGCCTTCGCCCATATTCTGCATATGTCCGCCAAAGGGCCGCTGATAGATGGTGCCATCGGGGTTGCGGCTGAAGGGAACACCAGCATGTTCCAATTCGTAAACCGCAGCGGGCGCTTCACGCACCATATATTCGATAGCGTCTTGGTCACCCAACCAGTCCGATCCCTTCACGGTATCGTACATGTGCCAGGTCCAGTGATCGGGCGAGTTGTTCTGCAACGAGGCCGCGATGCCACCTTGCGCCGCTACGGTGTGCGAACGCGTCGGAAAGACCTTGGTGATGCATGCAGTCTTGAGACCGGCTTCAGCAGCGCCCATCGTTGCGCGAAGGCCCGATCCCCCTGCCCCGACGACGACAACGTCATAAGTGTGGTCGATGATCTTGTAAGCTTCGGACATCAGGCGGGAGCTCCTGTAAATGCATGCTTGGCGACCATGAAAATGCCGAATGCGGCGCCGCCAATTACGTAAAAGTTCAAAAGGGTAAGCGTGGCAAATTTGTTGCCCTCGTCATGGACATAGTCTTCGATCAGCACTTGCAGGCCGAGGCGGACATGCCAGAAAATGTTTGCCAGCATCAGGATCATCGGCACCGCGACCGAGGGCTGGGCAAGCCAGGCAGCGACGGTTTCATAATCGAAGTTGGGAAGCCACAACAGCGACAGCACCAGCCAGGTGGTCAGCAAAAGGTTTCCGACAGCGGTCAACCGTTGATCAAGCCAGAGCTTGCCGCCATGTTTGGCTGAACCAAGCCCGCGAACGCGCCCCAATTTGGTTCCGTTACCCATCTCAAGCCCCCATGAAACGTGCTGCGACGAGCATCGCAACCAATGCGGTTGCGGTCAGCGCTGCGATATAAACGGCGATCGACCAGGTGCGTACCGTCTTCAGCTCATAACCGGCGCCAAGATCCATCAAAAGGTGACGGATGCCGGAGAACATATGCTGGAAAAAGCTGTAGGTGATGCCAAGCGCCAGCAGGCGGAAGAACCAGTTGATTGCAACCTGCGCCCCCGTAGCTTCCTCGCCAGCCGAAACGACATAGGATTGGAAGGTCGCATAACTTTCCGGACCGCCCGCAATAGAAGCAAGCCACCACAACAGCGTCAGCATTCCTGCAGTTGCCATCACGAAACCGGTCGCCCGGTGAAAAATGGACACCGCCATGTGCGGACCCCAACGGTAAATCTGCAAATGCGGCGAAATTGGCCGGTTCGGATTTTGCGCCATTGGCTAAGCTTCCCTGTTCGAGTTTGCGTCGCTCTTTACCGCTTTGAACCGACTACGCAAGGGTATGGGATACGGAATTTTCCCTGCCATGGGAAAGACGGCATTAACCATTCCCGGTTAGGAATGCACACATAGCCAAAATGTAAACGCGAAGATCGGATTTCGGGGGTTCTCAATGTCAGACATGGAAAAATCGCTATCGGCGGAATTTGACACAATTGTCAAAGCGTTCGATTTCGATGGCTGCATGGCGGAAAGATGCCGGGATTTGCTCGCTGTTGTCGACAGCGAAATGGAATCATTCTCGGCCCATTATTGGGAATATTGGACTAAATATGGATCGACCGCCCAGCTGCGCGATCCAGAATATATCGACCGAATGGTCAAATCGACCGCTGGCTATATTCGCAACCGCATGCGCGACATCCATAGCGGCGAATGGCGCGAATATCTGAAATCGCAGATCATCACTGCATGCAAGGATCGCGTACCGCTGGGACACCTGCTTGCAGCATCGACCCGCGCCAGCTTGCGCTATTTCGACATTTTCGATGCGAAATTGGACGGATCGGCTGCAACGCGCGACCGGTTGACCAAGACCGTTCATGACTTCACCTCGATGGAGTTGGCCGTCACATCCGCCTGCTATGTGCATTATCAGCGGATCGTGGAGCACACGAAAAAAGAAGGCTTCACCAACCAGTTCGAAAACGACATTGCTTCCAGCACAGCCGACATATCCGAACAGGCGAATATCCTGCGTCGACAGGCCGCCGCGAGCACGGCCGTGGCGCAAGGAATGCTGAGCAAGGCATCTGAAGTTGCAACCGCATCCGAACAATCCGCGGTTGCAATGCGTGAAGCCGCACAGACAGCTGCCGGCCTCATTCGCGCAATTGAAGATACGCGAACCGAGGTCGAAACCGCAGCCGATGTTGCCAATCGCGCAACCGAACGGGCGCAGGAAGCGGTCGAAGCAACGGACACTTTGTCTGAACAATCCAAATCGATCGAATCGATACTCGGCCTAATCCGCGATATTGCCGGGCAGACCAATCTGCTCGCCCTCAACGCCACCATCGAGGCGGCCCGCGCAGGTGATGCCGGTCGCGGTTTTGCAGTTGTTGCGCAGGAGGTGAAAAGCCTGGCCAACCAAACCGCCGAAGCGACCGATGAAATCGCCGGCAAGATTACCGCAATCCAGAATGCCACCAAGGCATCGGTCGAATCGAACGTCGCGATCAAGACTGCGGTGGAGGATGTGCAGCACAGTGCCGAGCGCATCCGCCATGCGATGGAGGAACAAGCACAGACAGTCACGATGATCACGGCTTCGGTCGATGAAACCGCATTGGCGGCCGACCTCATGTCCAACACCATCGCAGCGATCCGTTCCGACACCGAAAATGTGGTTTCGGAAATCGCTCAACTTGAAGCCGGTTTTGGAGACGTCGAGGGCAAGATTTCCGCGTTGCAGGCCAATGCCGGAAAATTTGCGGCCAATCTGGTCCGGTAAAGCACTCCACCGCTAAGCATAGTTGAATTTCATCGTCCGCTGTGGAAGGCAGCGGACATGACTTTACATATTCTTGTAACCGGTGGGTCGCGCGGTATCGGCGCAGCAATTGTTGACGAACTCAGCGACGACAATGTGCTGGTTTACGCGACCTCCAGCGCCGATGGCGATTTAAGCGATCCTACCGTGCCCTCTGCCATTTGGCATAATGCACTCCAGGAAATGGGCGGCAGAATCGATGTGCTGGTCAACAATGCCGGTGTTTTCGAACCCAATCCGATTGATCGCAGCGATATTGAATGGCTCGATGGCTGGGAACGGACCATGGCCATCAACCTGACAGCGTCTGCGCAGCTATGCAGGCTCGCTATCCTGCATTGGCAGGCGCTGGGCCAAGAAGGCCGGATCATCAATGTCGCCAGCCGCGCTGCGTATCGCGGCGACAGCCCCGCACATTGGCATTATGCCGCATCGAAGGGCGGAATGGTCTCGATGACCAAAAGCATCGCGCGTGGTTATGCGGCGCAGCAAATTTATGCTTTTGCGATTTGCCCCGGTTTCACAATGACAGGAATGGCGGAAGATTATCTCGCCAGTCGTGGTGGAGACAAATTGCTCGCCGATATACCGCTTGGGCGCGTTGCCATGCCGGAGGAAGTGGCCACTCTGGTCCGTTTCTGCGCATTGGAGGCACCTCCATCTATGACCGGAGCCGTCCTCGACATCAATGGCGCCAGCTATGTCCGCTAAATCGGTCGCTGCATACTTTTTGATTGCAGCAACTTTGTCGGGATGCGCAACAGACGGTCCCAGCGCTGCCACTCCGGTCGCAAAATCCGAATCGATCGCAAAGGCCTGCGAGGGTCGGGACGGCTGGGGCGATCCCGCTCCGCCTGCGCATGTTTTCGGCGACACTTATATGGTGGGCACCTGCGGTATTGTTTCGCTGCTGATTACTACTCCGCAAGGTCATTTCCTGATCGATGGGGCGGTTCCCGAAGCCGCAACCGAAATCGAGGCAAATATTCGTGAACTAGGCTTTGACCCAAAAGATGTCCGTTTTCTTCTCAACACGCATGAACATATTGATCATTCAGGCGGGTTGGCGGGCCTGAAGCGGATTACTGGTGCGAAGATGGTTGCGCGCGCCGAGGCAAAGGTTGCACTCGAAACCGGCACAGTGCACCCCTCCGATCCCCAAAAGGGGTTGTTCGATCCGGTCGAAGGCGTGAAGGTCGATCAATTGATTGGCGATGGCGAAACCCTGAAGATCGGACGGCAATCATTGGCCGCAATCGCAACGCCCGGTCATTCCCCCGGCGGCACCAGCTGGACGTGGAAATCGTGCGAAGGCAAGACCTGCCGTCAGATCGTATTTGCCGACAGCATCAGTGCCGTCTCCGCTGACGATTACAGGTTCATTGACCATCCGGAATATGTTGCGCCACTCCGCCGATCGATTGCCAAAATTGGAGCGTATAAGCCTTGCGACATCTTGATCACGCCGCACCCGTCGGCGAGCGCATTTTTTGAAAGGTTGTCCGGCAAGGAACCATTGGTCAGTTCGACAGGATGTTCCGAATATGCCGCAGGCGCGATGAGGCGACTTGAAAACCGGCTAGCCAAAGAAGCAGGCAAATGAACTGGAAAGCCACCCTGCCCTGCACACGTGCGATGGCCGAAATGCTGCATGAGGATGACGACTGGCTTGAACAGTTCGAAAACCTGCCCACGCTCGTGGCGGACGAACTGGAAGCGTTCAACGATGCAAAATGGTCAATCCAGGCTTATTTCAATGCCAAGCCGGGCAAACACGACATTGCCTTGCTTGAAACACGGCTGGGCACCAAAGCACAACTGGAAAAACTGCCCGATGTAGACTGGCTGACCCTTAGCCAGCAGAGCATTGCACCGGTCGAAGCAGGCCGGTTTTATGTCCATACGTCGACCAACAAGGGAGCCGTTCCCAAGCACGCAAGGACATTCCTGATTGAGGCGGGGCAAGCCTTTGGCACCGGCGGGCATGAAACAACCAGCGGTTGCCTCGCCATGATCGATCGAATGGCTTCGGCTGGCCACCGATTTCATCACATCGCCGATATTGGCACTGGAACCGGCTTGCTGGCATTTGCCGCCTTGCACCTTTGGCCGCGGGCGTCCGTAACAGCATCCGACATCGACCCCGTGAGCATTGATGTGACCCACGACAATGCGGCCGCTAATGCTGTGCCTTTGGGACGGAAACAGGGTCAGGTGGCGCTCTTTGTCGCCACCGGAACCGATCATCCTGCGATAAATGCACGCGCTCCCTATGACTTGCTGATTGCCAACATACTTGCCGGGCCTTTGGTTGAACTTGCGCCGAGCTTTGCATCGGTCATCGCCGAAGGGGGCAGCCTGATACTTGCCGGGTTGCTGAACACCCAAGCCCAAACGGTAGTTGCCGCTTACCGTCGCAATGGTTTCGTGCTGGTCGAACGCAAGGATAATGGCGATTGGCCTTGCCTGCGTCTGGTCAAGCGCCGACGTTATGGTCATCGTCGGCCAATCCGCGCATCCGGCCGGACCAGCCAGCCACCGGGGGATTTCGGCACCTGGTAGTGACTACCGGCCAAATCCCGTTTTGCGCTGCCATGGTTTCGAGCCGATATTCGGGACATGAATGCGCAACCCGACGCAAGCCAGATGGCCATCGCACGCGCCAATCGTGAACGCGAATTGCTGAGCGATGCGCTTGCACGTGTGGGTATCGGCGATCGGAAAGCGTTCGAATTTCTATATCGTCGAACGTCAGCGAAACTTTTTGGTGTTTGCCTTCGTATCTTCGGCAACCGGAATGAAGCCGAGGAAGCATTGCAAGACGCCTATCTGACCATTTGGAACCGTGCCGCCGCGTTCGATCGTGACAAGGCGAGCCCGATCAGTTGGCTGGTTGCAGTCACGCGCAACAAGGCGATTGATCGCTTGCGCGCCCGCGACAAAGGCAAGGCCGTGGACCTGGATGAAGCGCTGGGTACCGCTGATACCTCACCCAACGCCGAGGCGCGACTTGCTGAAAAAGATGATGCCAAGGTGATGGATCGTTGTATCGATCGGCTCGATGATCGGGATGCGAATTTCATCCGGGCGGCATTTTGGAACGGACGTACCTATGCGGATCTTGCCGTTGCAGAATCCACACCCCTTCCGACCATAAAAAGCAGGATCCGGCGCGCACTGATAAAGCTGCGCCATTGCCTGGAAGGCAGCGAGTGATGCGCCTGACAGATGATGATATCGCCACTGCGGGCGAACTTGCCCTTGGCTTGCTCGATAAGGCGGAAGCGGCGCAAGCTCGTGCTCGAATGGCGAGTGAACCCGATTTTGCGGCGGAGCATGCCAAATGGAATGACCGGATGCTCGCCATGGAAGTGATCGAAGAAGAAGCGCCCTCGCCTGCGCTTTGGACCAAGATCGATGCTGCCATTTCGGAAAAGCCAAGTCAGGACAACTACATTGGCAATGTGCGCGTCTGGCAAGGACTGACGGCAGCGTCCTTTGCAATAATGTTGGTGCTCGCCACAATGTTGTGGCGTCAGCCAGAGGTCACTTCTGCGCCGCAACAACCGCAAATCCTGGTGGCGGCCATAGGTGCCGAAGATGGACGCGAAAGCGTTGCCGCCAATTACAATCCCCAAACCGGGGCTTTGCAGATCATCCCGATCTCGCTCGAAACTGGGAAGCTATATCCCGAACTGTGGATCATCCCTGAAGACGGTATTGCCCGTTCACTTGGCATGATTGATCCGTTAAAACCTGCGCTCCATTCCGTTCCTGAAGAGATGCGGCCGCATCTACACAAGGGCGCCTTGTTCGCAATCACGCCCGAGCCTGCAGGCGGCGCCCCCGGTGGCAAAGCGACCGGCCCGGTGATCGCCAAAGGCGCGATAGACACAATCTGAAATTTTTTTTCACCGGGGATGCATCCGTCTGGTGCAGCGATCCGTAACTGCGTCCGACATGTATTCCCCCACATGTCTTGCAGAAGGAAAAACCATGAAAAAGAACCTTTTCAAGATTGCACTCGCCTCCGCAGCACTGGCTTCAACCGCCACCATCGGCTATGCCCACAACCATGGGCATAGCCATCATGGCATGGCGGCTCCCAAAACCAATATCGTTGAAGCCGCAGTTGCAACGCCCGATCTCTCAACCCTCGTCACCGCAGTCAAAGCTGCTGGCCTTGTCGATACACTCGCCAGCCCGGGCCCGTTCACGGTATTCGCGCCGACCAATGCAGCCTTTGGCAAGCTTCCGGCTGGCACTGTCGAAACCTTGGTGAAGCCTGAAAACAAGGGCACGCTGACCACAGTGCTGACCTACCATGTTGTGGCCGGCACCTTTGACAGCAAGGCGATCGCGGCAGCGATCAAGAGCGGGAATGGCAAAGCCACGCTGACGACCGTCCAGGGCCAGAAACTGACTGCTTCGATGTATGGTGACAAGCTGATCGTTACCGACGCCAAAGGCGGCAAATCGACCGTTGCACTTGCGGATCTGCGCCAGAAGAACGGCGTCGTACACGTCATCGACAGTGTTTTGATGCCCTAAGCGATATTGGCGACCGGGCATTCCGATCCCCCCTCCCATCGCCTGGTTGCCGGTGGCCCCTTCCTTTCGCGGGAAGGGGCCTTTTATTTGGCCTTTGCGTAGGCGTAAGCCTGCGTACCTCGGGTGATGACATCATCGTCGGGAAGGATGTCGGCGATTGGGATATCTGGCAGCGATTCAAGTTGCGCATAGAGCGGCGCAAAATCGGTTTCGATCGTGACCTTCAACAGATGTTCGAGCGAGGGAATCACGAAATAATTCTGCTGGTAATCGTCAATCCGATACTCCGTGCGCATCAAGCGCAACAAATCAAAACGGATACGATTGGGGCTGGGATCGTCGAGGCAGAAAATGCTCTCACCATAGCTGGATACGATACCCGCGCCGTAAATACGCAGCCCCGCTGGTTCCTCGATCAAACCAAACTCGACCGTATACCAGTACAGCCGCGCAAGCTTATGCAATGCGCCAAAGCCAAGGCTGCGCAATCCGCCCTTCCCATAAGCGACCATATAATCGGCGAAAACCGGGTCCGCGAGCATCGGGACATGGCCGAAAACATCGTGGAACACATCGGGTTCCTGAAGGTAATCGAGTTGTTCGGGTGTACGGATGAAATTGCCTGCCGGAAAACGCCGGTTGGCAAGATGATCGAAAAACACATCGTCGGGAACAAGCCCCGGCACCGCGACGACTTGCCAACCCGTTGCCGATTTCAGGCGTTCGTTCAGTTCGCGATAGTCGGGAATTCCGGGCTTTTCCAGTTTCAGTACGTCGATGCCGCGCATGAAGGCGTCGCATGCCCTCCCCGGCAGCATTTCGGATTGGCGTGCAAAGAGCCGATCCCACATCGCATGTTCATCGGCGGAGAACGCGTCCCATTTTTGCGGGACTGTCCAATCCGCATTTGCACCCGGTGGCGGGGCATCATAGACATGAGTGAAATCGGCCATGGAAGATAGTTACACTTGAAACTGTTTCACATCAACAGCGCAGGCAGTGCCCTGCGGGCTTTGGTAGGTTGGCCATCGCTAGTTATCGGCGTGTTTTTCCTTGCCGCCCTTGGGGGCAGCGTCATTCCCGCCAATGATAATTGGCGAGAGCCCGATCGGGGTATACCCATTTTTGTCGAGACCAACGGCGTGCATGTCAGCCTGATTGTGCCAATGTCGGCTGCGGGTGAGGATCTGTCGGACCTGATCCGACCGGAGCATCTTGCAGATAGCAATCTTTACGGCACGCACGCCATGATCGGCTGGGGCCACCGCCGCGTCTATCGCAATGCGCGCACCTGGGGTGATGTCAAAGTCGCAGACGTTGCATCCGCTATCATTGGCTCCGACGAAACGACGCTGCACATCTACCATTTGGTCGACCCGCGCCCTGCCCCGCACCGCAAGCGCTTCCTCGTCACGCAAGCGCAATTTCACAGCATCATGTCCTCCATCCGGTCGACATTCCGTCTAACCGCCGATGGCCGGAGCACGGCCTATCCGGCCTATAGCGAGAACAACCTGTTCTATGACAGTGTCGGACATTACTCGGCATATACCACCTGTAATGAGTGGACCGGCGCCGTGTTGCGCAAAGCGGGTATTCGCATGGGTATATGGACGCCAATGCCCGGCGGCGTGATGCGCTGGTTCGACTAACCAGCGGCGGCGACGATCGCTGCCCATGCGGCCTCGTCGATCACTTCGATCCCCAGTTCCTGCGCTTTTTTAAGTTTCGAACCGGCGCCGGGGCCTGCCACGACCAGATCGGTTTTTGCAGAAACCGAGCCGGCGGCCTTCGCGCCCAATGCTTCGGCCTGCGCCTTCGCCTCGTCGCGGCTCATCGTTTCGAGCGCGCCGGTGAAGACTATGGTCTTACCCGAAACCGACGATGCCTTTACCGCAACGACATAATCGGGCGGCGAGACCTGCTTCAGCAGGTCTTCCCACACCTCTACATTATGCGGTTCGTGGAAAAATTCGCGCAACGCTTCCGCTACAACCGGGCCAATCCCGTCAATTTGTGTGAGATCAGCTTCGCCGGCATCCGACGAAGCAATCTCGCGTAGGCGCGGCAAGGTCTGGAAATTCTTGAGCAGGTCTCGCGCGGTGACCGCGCCTACATGCCGGATACCCAAGCCGAACAGCAAACGTGCTGCATCTGGCGCTCTTTTCGCTTCAATCGCATTCAACAGGTTGTCCACAGACTTTTCCTGCCAACCCTCACGGCCCAATATCTCGGCGCGATGCTCTCGAAGACGATAGATATCTGCGGGTGAATGCAACCAGCCGAGGTCGAAAAACTCCTGGATGGTCTTTTCGCCCAACCCTTCGATATCGAGCGCGGCGCGGCTGACGAAATGCTTCAGCCGTTCAACCCGCTGTGCCGGGCAGATCAGCCCGCCGGTGCAGCGGACATCAACTTCGCCTTCCTCGGCGACTGCTTCGCTGCCGCATTCGGGGCAGTGATCGGGAAAATGGTAATCGGGTAGCGCCGCATCGCGGGTCAGGTTTTCGACAATCTGCGGGATGACATCCCCTGCCCGCTGCACCTTCACGCGGTCGCCAGGTCGCACGCCAAGGCGAGCAATCTCGTCGCGATTGTGCAGCGTCACGTTTGAGACAACCACACCGCCCACCGTCACCGGCTTCAACCGGCCAACCGGCGTCAGCTTGCCCGTGCGCCCCACCTGGATGTCGATCGCTTCGAGCGTCGTTTCGGCCTGCTCCGCCGGGAATTTGTGCGCAATCGCCCAACGCGGCGCCTTCGCGACAAAGCCCAAACGCTCCTGCCAATCGAGGCGGTCGACCTTATAGACCACGCCATCGATGTCATAAGGCAGGTCTGCGCGTAGCCGCTCAATCTCGCGATACTGCGCCAGCGCGCCCGACGCACCGTCCACTTGCTTCAGAAAAGGCGAAACCGGAATGCCCCATGCAGCGATTGCTTGCATGACGCCAAATTGGCTGTCCGAAGGCATGGCGCTTGCCTCACCCCAGCCATGCGCCAAGAAACGCAAGAGCCGGGATGCCGTCACACCCGGATCTTTCTGCCGCAGCGATCCTGCCGCCGCATTGCGCGGATTTGCAAATTGGCGGGCCTTTTCCGGGTCTTCTGCTTCAGCCAACAGGCGCGCGTTGAGTGCTTCGAAATCGGCCTTGGCCATGAAGACTTCGCCGCGGACTTCAAAAACAGCAGGCGCATCGCCAGACAGTCGATGCGGAATATCGGCGATGGTGCGGACATTGGCGGTGACATCCTCGCCTACCTGCCCGTCACCGCGCGTGGCTGCCTGCACCAACTCGCCATTTTCATAGCGCAGCGAGCAGGACAGGCCGTCAATCTTGTCCTCTGCTGTCAACGCGATCTGTACATCGGACGGCAGGTTCAGAAAGCGGCGAACCCGCGCCACGAAATCCTCGACATCCTCATCGGCAAATGCGTTGTCGAGGCTCATCATGCGCTTGGCATGGGTGACCTTGCTCAGCGGCGACGCCTCTACCACAGCACCCACCTGCGCATTGGGGCTGTCGGCCCGCACCAGCTGCGGAAAAGCTGCCTCAAGCTCATTGTTCCGCCGCACCAGAGCATCAAACTCCGCGTCGGATATCTCGGGCGCATCATGTGCATGATAGAGCTTGTTATGATGCGCAATCGCCTTCGCCAGACGCATCAGTTCATTGGCAGCTTCGGCTTCGGAGAGGTTTTCAACCTCGCTCACACATCCTCCATCAGCCGCGCAGCTTGCGCCCGTGCCTCATCGGTAATCTCCGCACCGGAGAGCATGCGCGCAATTTCCTGACGGCGGCCATCCGAATCTAGACGGGTGACGCCCGTGCGGGTAACGGTACCTTCGCTCGATTTGGCGATGAAATAATGCGACTGCCCCTTGGCCGCGACCTGCGGGCTGTGCGTTACAGCAAGCAGTTGCTTGCCAGCACCCGCCAGGCGCGCGAGCCGCTCTCCAATCGCTGAAGCGACAGCACCACCAACGCCGCGATCTATTTCGTCGAAAATAATCGTTGCTGCGCCGCCTTCTTCTGCGAGCGCCACCTTGAGAGCGAGTATGAAGCGAGACAACTCCCCACCTGAGGCAATCTTTGCGAGCGGGGCGAATGGAGCGCCCGGATTTGTTGAAATCAGGAACTCCACCCGGTCCATGCCGGTCGCTGTCCAGCGATCTTCCGGCAGTTCTTCCACCGCCGTCTGGAACTTTGCGGCGTCAAGCTTGAGCGGGGCCAACTCGCCAGCAACAGCTGCATCAAGGCGCTTTGCCGCTTCCTTGCGTTGCGCCGACAGAGCAGATGCTGCCTTGCGATAGGCCTCTCCATGCCGGGCGACTTCTGCCTCCAACTTAGCGAGCCCCTCTCCGCCTGCCTCGATGGCATCAAGCTTTGCCGCCAATTCTTCTGTCAGTTGGGCCAGTTCTTCGGGGCGCACATTATGCTTGCGTGCCAATCCGCGCAGATCGAACAAGCGCACTTCGATGGCATCGAGACGCTCGGGATCGAAACTCAACGCTTGTGTTGCTGCGATTAGCTTGTCTTCCGCCTCGCTGGCCTCGATTACCGCACGATCCAATGCAGTAAGGGCTTCGGCGAGAAGCGGATGCTCGGTTGCCACGCGGTCAAGCTTGCGCGCGGCACTGCGCAGCTTTGCCAATCCGCTTTCCGAACCTTCAAAAGCCTCAAGAACTGCGCGTAAATCTTCGGCGATGCGTTCGCCCTTCTGCATATCTGCGCGTTCGCCTGCGAGTGATTCTTCCTCGCCTTCCTGCGGCGCAAATCGCCGCAATTCAGTGACCGCGTGCTCCAGCCATTCCCGATCACGAGCCGCATTTTCGAGCGCTTCACGGGCGCTTTCCAGTTTTGCCTTGGCATCCTGCCATGCAGCAAAAAGTCCAGACACAGACGCAGTGTCGCAGCGGCCAAAAGCATCGAGCAGCGCCCGGTGGCCGCGCGGGTTCAGAAGGCCGCGATCATCATGCTGGCCGTGGATCTCAACCAGATGCAGGCCCACATCACGCAGCAACGCGGCCGAACAGGGCTGATCGTTGATAAACGCCTTGCTTCCGCTATCGGCACGAACCGAGCGGCGGATCATCAACGCCTCTCCGTTCTCGATCGAAATATCGTTCTCGGTAAGCAACGCGACGACATTGGCAGGGGCATCAAAACTGGCTGTAACTTGGGCCTTTTCCGCGCCTGACCGTACCAGCCCGCTATCGGCGCGGGCTCCAAGCGCCAAACCCAGGGCATCAAGCAAAATGGATTTGCCGGCACCGGTTTCGCCGGTGAGGACACCAAGGCCAGCGTCGAATTCGAGGTCAAGCGCCTCGATCAGCACCACGTCGCGGATCGAAAGGCCCGTCAGCATGGCTGCAATATCACGCTCCCGGAGCGTGCTTCTGCATCAGTTCGTAGGCTCGGCTGTACCATTTGCTGCCCGGATAGTTTGCACCCAGAACCGCTGCCGACCGCTTGGCTTCTTCAGGGATTCCCATCGCCAGATAGCTTTCGGTCATCCGGTACAACGCCTCTGGCGCATGGGTGGTGGTTTCATATTTCTGAACCACTTCCTTGAAGCGCAAAGAAGCAGCCAGCCAAAGTGCACGGCGCTGGTAAAAGCGCCCGATTTCCATTTCCTTGCCTGCCAAATGGTCGCGAACAAGGTCAATCTTCAATCCGGCATCGGCAGCGTAGCGCGTATTGGGATAGCGGCGCTGCACTTCACCCAAAGCCGAAAGAGCCTGTTCAGTAATCTTCTGGTCGCGGGTTACGTCGCTGATCTGCTCGTAATAGCAAAGCGCGATCAGGTAATAAGCGTAAGGCGCATCCTTGTTACCCGGGTGGATAGACAGGAAGCGGCGGGCAGATGAAATCGATTCGTTGTATTTCTGCGCCATGTAATAGCTGAAGGCGCTCATCAACTGCGCACGGCGGGCCCAAGGCGAGTAAGGATGCTGGCGCTCCACCTCGTCAAACAGGGCGGCAGCCATCTGATACTGCCCGCGGTCGAGCCTGTCTTTTGCAGCCAGATAAAGCGTATTTACGTCGCGCGCGACATAACGGGTATCCGTACCATCACGTCCTCCGCCAAGTCCCAGCGAAGAACATCCTGAAAGCAACATGGCCGACAAACCAAGCGCGAGCGGTGCAATAAGCTTTTTCTGCATGGGCATCCCTTAATGGCACTTGGTCCACTCGCCAAGGCTTTTGCGCTTTCTTTATTCGTCGGGCTGTATCGTGGATGAACCAAGCCGGCAAACCCGTAATTCACAAATGAAAAAGGGCCGCCGAAGCAGCCCTTTTCCTGTAAATCTGTCCTGTAGGATCAATCCTTGAGGAAATCCGGAACATGGTTCGGGTCGCCGCCCTCACCACCTTCTGAACGCTCGCGGCGCGGGCCACGATCGCGGCCGCCACGGCCACCATCGCGACCACCACGGTCTCGGCGCGGACCACGGTCACCACGGTCACCGCGATCGGAACGCTCACCGCGGTCACCCCGGGGTTCGCGCGGCGGACGGGTGTCTTCCAGTTCTTCACCGGTTTCCTGGTCAACGAGACGCATCGAAAGGCGAACCTTGCCGCGCGGATCGATTTCGAGGACCTTGACCTTAACGTCCATGCCTTCCGAAACGACATCGGTCGGCTTTTCTACGCGCTCATTCTTCATTTCGGAGACGTGGACGAGGCCGTCCTTGCCACCCATGAAGTTCACGAACGCACCGAAATCGACGATATTGACGACCTTGCCGTCATAAATCTTTCCGACTTCTGCTTCTTCGACGATACCTGCAATCCACTTGCGAGCAGCTTCGATCTGCGAAAGATCGCTGGACGAGATCTTGATCACGCCTTCGTCATCGATATCGACCTTGGCACCAGTGGTGGCGACGATCTCGCGGATCACCTTGCCGCCAGTACCGATAACGTCGCGGATCTTCGCCTTGTCGATCTGCATCGTTTCGATACGCGGAGCGTGCGCCGAAAGTTCGCTGCGGGTTGCACCGAGGGCCTTGTTCATTTCGCCAAGGATGTGCGCACGGCCTTCCTTCGCTTGGTTGAGTGCAGCTTCAAAGATTTCGCGGGTGATACCAGCAATCTTGATGTCCATCTGCATCGTGGTGATGCCGACTTCGGTTCCGCCAACCTTGAAATCCATGTCGCCGAGATGATCTTCGTCGCCAAGAATATCCGACAGGATCGAATATTCCTTGCCTTCAAGGATCAGGCCCATTGCGATACCCGAGACCGGACGCTTGATCGGAACGCCGGCATCCATCATCGCAAGCGAACCGCCGCAGACCGACGCCATCGACGACGAACCATTGGATTCGGTGATGTCGCTGGTCAGACGGATGGTGTAAGGAAAGTCTTCCTTGCTGGGCAGCACGGGGTGCAGCGCACGCCATGCAAGCTTGCCATGGCCAACTTCACGACGGCCCGGCGCACCAAAGCGGCCAACTTCACCGACCGAATAAGGCGGGAAGTTGTAGTGCAGCATGAAGCTTTCATAATGCAGGCCGTTGAGGCCATCGATCATCTGCTCCGCGTCCTTGGTACCCAAAGTGCAGGTTGCGATGGTTTGCGTTTCACCACGGGTGAACAGCGCCGAACCATGCGCACGCGGCAGGAAATGCGTTTCCGCAACAATCGGGCGGATCTGGGTGGTCGTGCGACCATCGATGCGCTTGCCGGTCTTCAGGATCGCGGTACGAACGATTTCGGCTTCAAGCTTTTTGGTCAGCTTGATGCCAGCCATCACCTGCTGCGGCTCCAGACCGTCAGCAGCCAACATCGCCTTGGCCTTGTCGCGCGCTGCGTTGAGCGCATTCGAACGGGCCGACTTGTCGGTCAGCTTGTAAGCAGCTTCGATATCCTTGCCGATCAGCTTCTTGAGCTTGTCTTTCAGCGCGGCATTGTCTTCACCGGCGTCAAGTTCCCAAGGATCCTTGGCAGCCTGTTCAGCCAGCTTGACGATCGCCTTGATGACTTCGCGGCAAGCATCATGCGCGAACATGACGGCGCCGAGCATGACTTCTTCCGAAAGCTCGTTGGCTTCGGATTCAACCATCATCACTGCATCGTAGGTAGCGGCGACGACAAGGTCGAGATCGCCTTCGGCAACCTGCTCGTCAGTCGGGTTGAGGATATACTCGCCATTGAGATAACCGACGCGCGCTGCGCCGATCGGGCCCATGAAGGGAACACCCGAAATGGTGAGTGCTGCCGATGCAGCGATCATCGCGAGGATATCGGGCTCGTTTTCGCCATCATAGCTCAGCACCTGAGCGATAGCATTGATTTCGTTATAGAAACCTTCTGGGAAAAGCGGACGGACCGGACGGTCGATAAGGCGCGAAACCAGCGTTTCCTTTTCGGTGGCGCCACGTTCACGCTTGAAAAAGCCACCGGGGATGCGGCCTGCAGCCGAATATTTTTCCTGATAGTGAACGGTGAGCGGGAAGAAATCCTGCCCTTCCTTCACCGACTTTGCCGCAGTAACCGCGCAAAGTACTACTGTTTCACCGAGGGTCGCCATCACAGCGCCGTCAGCCTGACGGGCAACCTTGCCCGTTTCGAGTGTCAGGGTTTTTCCGCCCCACTCGATCGATACATTCTTCACATTAAACATAGATTTTCCTTGAGATGCCTTCGCGCCCTATTGCGCAAAGGGGCCTCCTTTTTTCCGGGATCTCCGGCCCGGACCGGTCGAGGCATTTTGCGCCCCATGGCGGGGTCCACCGAAATGCGGACCCACCCCATATAGCAGAAGCGGCCCGCAGGGGGCCGCCTCGCAATTTCTTATTTACGCAGTCCGAGTTTGGAAATCAGCGCATTGTAACGCGCGACATCTTTTTTCTTCAGATAATCGAGAAGCGAGCGACGCTTGTTGACCATCTGGAGCAGACCACGACGCGAGTGGTTGTCCTTGTGATGGCTCTTGAAGTGAGCGGTCAGGGTGTTGATGCGGTCGGTCAGGATCGCAACCTGCACTTCCGGCGAACCGGTATCGCCCTTTTCACGGGCATTTTCCTTGATCACTTCGGCTTTGCGTTCAGCAGTAATAGACATTTTTTTCCTTCGAACATCGTGTTTTAAAGGTTGAAGCCACGAACGGTTCTTAATTCCCCGCCGATTTGCTCTACCAGCGCCAAGGCACGCATTTCTGCGTCTCGCGCCCAATATAGCCCATCTTTCGTGGCAACCCCGGCCAAGACGCGACCCTGTCGGATCGCCATTGCCGCATCCGGGGAGAGATCAAGAGCCGGGATGTCGACCAGCCCTGCCTCCAACGGCAAGATAATGTCCTTTGCGGGCGCGCCTTTACCGATTTCGTTGAGTTTGTCCAGCGAAATCGCCTGTTTGAGGCCAAAGGGCCCGGCTTTTTTCCGCCTCAGCATTGTGACATGGCCAACGGTGCCCAAGGCATAAGCGATATCGCGAGCGAGTGAACGGATATAGGTGCCCTTGGAAACATGAACTGTCAGTGTAACGCTATCAATCGGGGCATTTCCTGAAACAACATCAGAATGCGAAAGTTCCAGCCCATAAATCTGCACCTGGCGGCTCGCCATTTCCACCTGTTCCCCGGAACGTGCGCGCTCATAGGCACGCTTCCCGTCGATCTTTATCGCGGAATAGGCCGGTGGAATTTGATCTATCGCCCCTGTGAAATGCGGGAGCACAGCGCGCACTTGCGGCAAAGTTGGCCGCACCTCTGAGGTCGATACGACTTCGCCCTCAGCATCAAGCCCGCTTGTTTCAGTTCCAAAGGCTATCGTGAACTCGTAAACCTTGGAGGCGTCGAGCATGCGACCGCACAGCTTTGTCGCTTCCCCCAAAGCTATTGGCAGCACGCCGGTTGCAAGTGGATCAAGCGTTCCGCCATGCCCCACTTTCACTTTGCCATATCCCGCTTCCCGCATATTGCGTTTGACCGCAGCTACGGCCTGGGTCGAGCCCAACCCAACCGGCTTGTCGAGAATGATCCAGCCATGCATCGCGCCGCCATGCGCAGCCAAGTTGACGGCTGTCAATCCTTCGGGGCAACGGCCTTGCGAGCTTCGAGCCGGGTTTCCTTGCGAAGCTTGAGCCTTTCCTTGCGCGGCAGCGGTTTGGCCGCCGTCACCAGGCTTTCAAACTGGCAGAAATCGCCACGCACGAAAATGCCGCCAAATTTGTCGAGGGTTGAGGTTCCGCGCGTATCGAATGCAATCCCGTTTGCATAATCCAGGTCACGGCAGGGGCCGACGATGCGCGCATAATACCAGCGGCGCTGGCGATCTTCGATCCACAAACCGCGGTCACCATTGGCTTCGAAATTCCGAATTCCACCATGATTGGCAAAGGGGATACTCGCTTCGATGCCGTATTCGGACCATTCTTTCGGCGACGCCGCGAGCGACTGACAAGCGGTGAACGCGCCAGCAATGAATGTTGCCGAGATTAAAATCTTCCTCATGCAACCACTTATGCCGTCGTCAAGCTTAACGCGGCATGAGCAGCGGATTCCTTGCGCGCTTCCATGAAATGTCGGCGACACATTGCAATATAACGATCATTGCCCCCGATTTCGGTCTGCTGCCCGTCTATGACTGCCCGCCCCTCGCCGTCGACGCGCAGGTTCATCGTCGACTTGCGCCCGCAATGGCAGACCGCTTTCAACTCGACCAATGAATCCGCCAGACCGAGGAGCGCAGCCGATCCTGGAAACAATTCGGCGGCAAAGTCGGTACGCAAGCCATAGCAAAGCACCGGGATACCGGCCTCATCCGCGATACGGGCCAGCTGCAAAACCTGCTCACGCGACAGGAACTGCGCCTCATCGACCATGACGCATGCGAGTTTTCGCTGATCGTTCTCGTGGCTGATTGCGCCCCACAAATCGGTTTCAGGATCAAATTTGTGCGCGTCTGCCTTCAACCCGATGCGCGAGGTGACATAGCCTTGGCCGTAACGGTCATCGAGAGCGGCGGTCCACAACATCGTCTCCATACCGCGTTCGCGATAGTTGAAATCGGCCTGCAGCAGCGTGGTCGATTTGCCTGCGTTCATCGAGGAGTAATAGAAATACAGCTTAGCCATATAGTCGTCATAACTTTGCCTACTGGACGAGTCCAAGCCCTATCTGGCAGTGTGGCGCTCGGTCGCTGTGGGAGAAAAGATAATGCAGTGGAAAACTGCAAAATGGATGGTCGCTGTTGGGTTACTGTGCGCCTCTAGTCTAGGCAGCACCGCATCTACCTATCGATTTAACCTGGATCCAGAGTCCAGCTCGGTCGATGCAAAAGTTGCCTTCATGGGAATTGGCAACCGGAAAGCCTATTTTCCGGCAATGCGCGGGAAAGTTGTTTTGTCTCCCGAGCGAATGAACGAAATCGACCTCGATGTTTCCATCGACGCAACTCAGTTGAAGGCAGAAGATGGCCTGACCACCGGGCGGTTGAAGGGAAAGGATTTCTTCTACGTCGCGAAATACCCGGTCGTTCGGTTTGAAGGTAAAGTATTGTCGATGACAAGCCCAACTGCAGGTACTGTATCGGGTGAGTTAACCGCCCGGGGTGTGACGCGTCCGGTAAACCTCAACCTCAGCTTTTCCGCCCCTCCGGCGCAGGCGGACGGCAAAGATACCATCAGGTTGACCGGGGTAACCACAATCAACCGCCGCGATTTTGGGATGACGGCCTATTCGCTGGTCGTCGGGAAAAAGGTAACAATCACGATCAAGACAAAATTGGTGCCGGGCTAAGCCGTCATTCCTCGTCCGGCTTCAGATCCTGCGTGACGTGCGGATTAGACAACAGCTTTTCGATGTGACTTGCTTCATCAAAGCTTTCATCGGGCAGGAACTTGAGCTTGGCCGCATATTTCATGCGCACTTTGCTGGCGACTTCCCGCTGCAAAAAGGCAGTATTGGTGCGCAAGGCCTTGATCACTTCAGACTCATCCGCACCAAGCAGCGATTTCACGAACACCGTGGCGTGACGCAAGTCGGGGGACATGCGCACTTCGGTTATGCTGACGCTGTGGCTGGTGAGCACATCATCATGCACAGTGCCACGCGCCAGAAGGTCGGAAAGCACATGGCGCACTTGCTCGCCTACTCGGAGCAATCTGACCGAGCGGCCTTCGGGCGTTTCGTTATGCCGCGCCATCGTTGCCCCTGCCCGGCACGGGCGTTGGAATCGCGGTCGAGGTGGAACGGGCATATAATGTGGTCCAATTCTCGTCCCACAATTCGCCTTCGAGGAAAATCACACGACGCCCCCGGCGGACGACACGCCCTTTGCCCATTAGCGGACCAGCAGGGATGAGCTTGAGCAGGGTCATCGAAATCTCGAGGTTTAGCGGCGCTTCTGCACCACCTGTCGCCTGAACATGCGCCCAGCCCATCGCTTCGTCAAGAAAGCCGGCAACGAGCCCGCCCTGCACACCGCCGCGCTGGGTGATGAAACTATCCGGCGCGACGAAACGCATGGTTATGGTTTCGGTGACGGGGTCGAAGTCTAGAAACTCCGCCCCCATCAACTCGACATGTGAACCCCTTGTGCCAGCAAATTCCGTCACAGCGTGCGTTCACGCTCCTCGACTTCAAAGATTTCAAGCATGTCGCCCGGTTTGATGTCGTTGGTATCCTGAAGCACGACACCGCATTCGAGGCCGGCACGCACTTCGTCGACATCGTCCTTGAAACGACGCAGCGAAGCGATAACGGTCTTTGATACGATAACGTCTTCGCGGGTAAGGCGCGTATGGTATCCCTTGCGGATATGGCCTTCGAGGACGAGCAGCCCCGCGGCCTTGTCCTTCTTGCCTGCGTTGAAAACCTCCTGGATCTTCGCACGTCCGACGACGGTTTCGATGATTTCTGGACCAAGAATACCCGCCATTTCCTTGGCGACATCTTCGGTGAGGTGATAAATCACATCGAAATATTTGAACCGGGTCTTTTCACGCTCCGCAATTTCACGCGCCTTGGCGTTCGGGCGGACGTTGAAGCCGATGATCGGCGCCTTTGAGGCGTTGGCGAGGTTCACATCGCTTTCGGTGATTGCGCCAACACCCGATTGCAGCACGCGCACCTTGATTTCGTCGGTCGAAATCTTGTGCAGCGCATTGACGATCGCCTCGACCGAACCCTGGACATCGGCCTTGACGACAACCGCATATTCCTTCGCCCGATTGGCCGAAAGCGCAGAGAACATGTTGTCTACTGAAACCGGCGCCTGTGTGGTGCGCTTGAGCTTCGCCTGTTCCTTGCGGAAGGCAGCGACTTCGCGGGCGCGAGCTTCGTTTTCAACGACGGTCAGTATTTCACCTGCCCCCGGCACACCGGTGAGGCCAAGGACTTCGACCGGCATCGATGGTGTTGCCTGCTTAACCTGCTGACCCTTGTCGTTGATGAGCGCGCGGACTTTGCCCGATTCCTCACCCACGACGAAGACATCGCCGGTCTTCAGCGTACCGCGACGGATAAGCAGCGTCGCAACGGCGCCCCTGCCCTTGTCGAGCTTCGCCTCTACCACAACAGCTTCAGCAGCGCGATCCGGATTAGCTTTGAGCTCCATCAGTTCAGCCTGAAGCGCAAGCTTTTCCAGCAGATCATCGAGCCCGGTCTTCTTCAGAGCAGAGATTTCGACATCCTGCACTTCGCCACCCATCTTTTCGACGATGACTTCGTGCTCGAGCAGGCGCTCACGGATACGTTGCGGGTTAGCACCGTCCTTGTCGCACTTGTTGATCGCAATGATCATCGGCACATTGGCCGAACGGGCATGATTGATAGCCTCGATCGTCTGCGGCATGATGCCGTCATCAGCAGCGACGACGAGGATGACGATATCGGTCACCATCGCACCGCGTGCGCGCATTTCCGAGAAAGCTTCGTGGCCCGGTGTATCGAGGAAGGTGATCAGGTCACCGCCCTTGGTCTTCACCTGATAGGCACCGATATGCTGCGTAATGCCGCCAGCCTCGCCGGCCTGTACATTGGCGCCACGCAACGCATCGAGCAGCGACGTTTTACCGTGGTCGACATGGCCCATCACGGTCACAACCGGCGGACGAGCCTTCAGCGTTTCGGGTGCATCGACATCCTCGTCATGGGCGATATCGACATCGGCGTCCGAAACGCGGGTGATGTTGTGGCCAAATTCGGTGACCAGCAGTTCGGCCGTATCCTGGTCAATGCTCTGCGTCAGGGTGACAGGCATGCCCATCTTGAACAGCGCCTTCACAAGGTCACTGCCCTTTTCGGCCATACGAATAGCGAGTTCCTGAACGGTAATCGCTTCGGGAACGACGACGTCACGTACCTGCTTGGGCTGTGCATCGCGCTGCATACCTGACATGTGCGAACGGCGTTCCTTTTCGCGTGCACGCTTCAGTGCAGCGAGCGAACGGGCGCGTGCGCCTTCATCGTCATCGAGAGCACGGGTAACAGTCAGCTTGCCCGACTGGCGGCGGTTATCGCCTGCACGGTCGCGGCTCGGTTTGTGCGGTGCCTTTTTCGGATCCTCACGACGCAGCTCTTCACGACGCGTATCTGCGCCACGGACTTCCTCGCGCGGTGCGGCAGGTGCTGGTCGCTTTGGCGATTCCACTGGCGTGAAACGACGTGCCGGCGGCGGCGATGCACCGTCGGTCGTTTCTTCAATAACCTGTTCTTCTACCTGCACCGGAGGCGGCGGAGCCTTTGCGGCCTCTGCCTCAGCCTTGCGATTTTCTTCCGCGCGACGGCGCTCTTCCTCGGCAGCACGCAGGCGTTCTTCCTGTTCGCGGCGATTAGCTTCTTCTGCGAGCCGCAGACGTTCCTCTTCCGCCTCACGCTGCAGGCGAGCAACGCGCTCTTGCGGAGTTTCACCGCCGGGAGCGGCCGCACGGGCAGGAGCCGGCGGAGGAGGCGGTGGCGGAGGGGGTGGAGGGGGTGGCGGAGCAGCAACTTCTGGTTCGGGCGCATAGCCGGGCTTGCCGACCAGCTTCTTGCGCTTCACCTCGACCACGACCTTGTTGGTGCGGCCATGGCTGAAGGTCTGTTTTACCTCGCCCGACTCGATACGCGGCTTCAGCCCAAGGGGCTTGCGTCCCAATGTCGGTTTGTTTTCGCCTTCGTCACTCATTTTTCTACAGACCTTGCCTTCAATCAATTACCGTCCGGTGCAGTTTGTGCGCGGCGGTCCGCCTTGGCGTCGCCGCGCGCGTTACTGCATCCAATGAAATAAAGCCAGCGTTCGAGGTGATGTTTTACCCGTTCCGCCGCTTTTGCATCGGTGATCGCCACATGCACCGAGTTTGCTCTTCCGAGCGCCGCTGACAACCGGTCGCGATCGACCGGCAGTCGCATTCCTTTTCGCCCACTGCCTTCCTCTTCAAGGCCGACACGCCAGCTCTGATCACGCTTTGCAGCACCATCATCACTGGCATCGGATGCGTGAAGCAGCAGCTCAACAGCCCCGCCACGGGCCGCAGCATCGACCTTTTCCGCGCCGGAAAGCAGATTGCTCGCCCGAGCTTCCAGCCCCAGCCGATCCAGCGTCGCCTTTTCGAGGCCATCGCGGATGCGCGTGACAATATCGTCTGAAACCGAAAGTTCCGAAACCTTGAACGCGCGCTTCAAAAGACCGGCAAGCTTGCCCTTTGCACGGGCAGCTTCCAGTTCTTCGGCAGGCACGCCAATCCATGCTCCGCGACCGGGCGCCTTCCCGTGAATATCGGGGGCCACCTGGCCATCCGGGCCGAGCGCAAGCCGGATGAGCAGGCGTTGGTCCGCCCGCTCTCCCGTCAGAATGCACCTTCTTACAGGGCTATTACGGTCCTCATTGGGAGTCTTCCGCGGCAACGGCGTCCTCCTCATCAAACCAGTGCGCGCGGGCCGCCATGATGATCTCGTTGCCCTGCTCTTCATTCAGGCCATAGACCGCCAGGATACCGGGCTTGTCTTCGACACGGTGACGACGGTTATCGCCACGGCGTTGTTCGGTACGACCCTTCTGGATCAGTTCGTCGGTTGCAAGGTCGGCAAGATCGTCAAGCGTCTTGATGCCAGCCTTGCCCAGCGTGACCAGCATTGCTTCGGTCAGGTGCGGCAGTTCGGCAAGCGCATCTTCGACGCCCAGTTCGCGACGTTCGGTGCGTGATGCTTCCTCCTTGCGCTCCAAGGCTTCGACCGCGCGGCTCTGCAGTTCTTCTGCCAACTCGTCATCAAGACCTTCGATCGCTGCGATTTCTTCCATCGCGACATAGGCGACTTCTTCGAGTTCGCTAAAGCCTTCAGCGACGAGCAACTGAGCCAGTGTTTCGTCAACGTCGAGTTCCTGCTGGAACATTTCCGAACGCTCGACAAATTCCTTCTGGCGCTTCTCGCTCGATTCCGCCTCGGTCATGATGTCGATCGCACGGCCAGTCAGCTGGCTGGCAAGGCGGACATTCTGCCCGCGACGGCCGATGGCGAGGCTGAGCTGGTCATCGGGAACGACCACTTCGATGCGGCTTTCTTCTTCGTCGATGACAACGCGGCTGACCGTTGCCGGTTGCAATGCGTTGACGATGAAGGTTGCGGCATCATCCGACCAGGGGATGATATCGATCTTTTCGCCCTGCATTTCCTGGACAACCGCCTGAACGCGGCTGCCCTTCATGCCGACGCAAGCGCCAACCGGGTCAATCGAGCTGTCATAGCTGATGACGCCGATCTTCGCACGGCTGCCCGGATCGCGGGCTGCGGCCTTGATTTCGATGATACCATCGTAAATTTCGGGTACTTCCTGCGCGAACAGCTTTTTCATGAAATCGGGATGCGCACGGCTGAGCAAGATTTGCGGGCCGCGATTTTCACGGACCACCTTCATGATCAACGCGCGGACGCGATCACCGGGGCGAACCACTTCGCGCGGGATCTGCTGGTCGCGGCGGATAACGCCTTCTGCACGGCCCAGATCAACCACGACATGGCCGAACTCGACCGACTTCACGACACCGGTGATGATTTCACCAGCGCGATCCTTGAATTCTTCATATTGGCGCTCACGCTCAGCATCGCGCACCTTCTGGAAGATAACCTGCTTTGCCGACTGTGCGTCGATGCGACCCAGATCAACCGGGGGCAGCGGATCGACGATGAAGTCGCCAACCTTGGAACCGGGCTGCAGCTTTTCGGCCTGCTTCAGGTCGACCTGCTTGAAATAATCGTCGACCGCTTCGACAACCTCGACAACACGCCACAGGCGAAGGTCGCCGGTCTGAGTGTCCAGCTTGGCACGAATATCGTTTTCAGCGCCATAACGGGCGCGCGCAGCGCGCTGGATGGCTTCTTCAAGCGCTTCGACGACGATCGCCTTGTCGATCATCTTTTCGCTGGCAACAGCATTGGCAATTGCAAGCAGTTCGGCCTTGTTGGCTGCAATCGGACTGGCCATGACTTTAGTCTTCCTGTTCTACGTCGGGGTTGTCTTCGTCGATTTCGTCGGCCCCGGCGCTGTTGAGCGGCGCAGTCGACGCAATCAGCCGGTCTGTCAAGACCAGCTTGGCGGAATGGATGTTGGAAAAGGCAATATTGTGTGTGGCGCCGGTGCGGTCGGTGATCGAAACATCCTCACCATTCACACCTGCGAGTTCACCACGAAACCGCTTCTGGTTTTCAATGGGCTCTAGGGCCTCAATCTTTGCCTCATGCCCTGCCCAATCGGCGAAATCCTTCAGGCGGGTCAGCGGACGGTCTATTCCGGGCGAGCTGACTTCTAGCCGATAGGCCTCTTCTATGGGGTCAAGCTCATCAAACAGATCCGAAATACGGTGCGACAGCGCCGCGCAATCGTCGATGACCAGCTGCCGCGTATCCGGGCGCTCTGCCATCACCTGCAACGTCGGCTCGTCCGAACCTTCTGCACCGCGATCAAACCACGCCACGCGCACGAGATCAAACCCCAAGGCTTTGGCCTCTGGCTCGATGATCTCAGCAAGTTTTTTCAAATCGGGCATGGTGTTCCAAATATGATATGGCATTGCGAATGACCGATTGCGCCGGCCCCTTTCGGCGCCAGCCCCTCCAGTGTTTCGCAATGTCGGGATAAACCCCATCTAGGCGGATACGCTGCCAAATGCAACCCTCTTGCCAATATAGCCCTGCATGAACATCTAATGCTGACAGATATAGAGGAGATCTCCCCATGATGCGTGCCTTGAGTTTGACCGTCGCCAGCTTCATCGCCGTTGCCTGTGCGCCTTCATCCGGAAATGCCGAAGCCTCGAACAGTGCCAAACCCTTTGAGGCTACTCCGGTGGCAACCTTTAACGAACCTTGGGCGATGACATTCGTTCCCGGAACGCCTTATGCGCTGATTACGGAAAAGAGCGGCAAGCTGAAGTTATGGCAAGCTGATGGTCCGGTTCGTGACGTTGCTGGTGTTCCTGCGGTTGATTATGGCGGCCAGGGCGGCTTCGGCGATGTGGTTGTTGCACCTGATTTCGCCAGTTCGAACATGGTGTACCTCAGTTGGGTAGAGGCAGGCACGAACGATACGCGCGGTGCGGTCGTTGGCCGGGCAAAGCTGGAGTATCAAGGCAGCCAGCCGAAACTGGTCGGGCTGCAGAAAATCTGGGAGCAGAACCCGAAAGTTACCGGGCGCGGCCATTATGGACATCGCCTCGCTTTCTCGCCTGACGGGAAATATCTCTTCATCGCTTCGGGCGAACGTCAGAAGTTCGATCCGGCACAGGATATGAACGGCAATTTGGGCAAGGTGCTGCGGATATTCCCCGATGGAAGCGTGCCGAAGGACAATCCCTTTTACGATTCTGCCAACCCGGTGAAATCTCAGATCTGGTCGCTGGGCCATCGCAATCCGCTGGGGCTTACCTTTGATGACAAAGGGCAGCTTTGGAACCAGGAGATGGGTCCTCGCCATGGTGACGAGCTTAACCTCGTCAAACCCGGCGCGAATTACGGCTATCCCAAGGCGTCCAATGGCGACCATTATGACGGGCGCGACATCCCCGATCATACGCCCAGCGATGGTTTTGAAGCACCCAAGGCCTTTTGGGTGCCTGCGATTTCACCCGGCGGCCTGATGTTCTACAATGGCGACTTGTTCCCAGCCTGGAAGGGGTCGTTGTTCATCGGCGGACTTGGCGGCGAGGCGCTTATCCGCGTGAGGGTGAATGGTGAAACTGTCGAGAAAGCCGATCACTGGCCCATGGACGCGCGCATCCGCGAAGTCGAACAGGGGCCCGACGGTGCAGTCTGGCTGCTTGAAGATGGCGGCGAAGGGCGCCTGCTGAAGCTGACGCCCAAGCCCTAACTGGCAGGATTTGTTCCGGCGAGGTCCGCAATGAAACTGCGGACCCGCTTGGCATTCACGCCAAGATCGCTGACGCCCACCCGGCTGATGGAGCGCATATCAACGATGCTTCCGGTGCCGTCCTCGGTCGGGCGAACACGAATAACAACATCATCCTTGAAACGAAAGAAGCGGGTGGTGTCGGTCGCTTCCATCCGACCCTCGATCGGGTCGGCGACCGCAATCTCCCAACCGCGGACTTTTGCGAGCCGCTCTGCTTTCGCAATCACCTCTGCGACGGGCATGGCAATACGGACGGAACGAATATCGCCATATGCTTTGCCATGAATGGCCGCCCAGCGTTGCAGCGGGTTCATACCTTTCATTTCGGGATCATCTTCACCCGGAATTTGATCGAGATTGTCTGCACGCACGGCCAGCATCCGGAATTGCGGTGGATCGGCTAGGTCGGTCGAGATGTCATGAATGGCCGGAACCGAGCGAGCGGTATAAACAAAGCTGAGGAGCCACAGTGCCAGCGCACCGCCCAACACCATTCCCGCCCATCGCAGCGGTCGAGCGGCCTTCCGGCCTTTGCGTTTCGCCCACCAGCCGGCAAACAATCCGCCAAATACTGCAAGCAGACCAGCACCAAATGCAATCATCAGCAGCTGGAAACCGAAACCGAATTCCCAAAGCCCCCAACCGGAACCAAGCCCTGCAAAAAGCGCAATTAGAACAGAGCCCAATCCCAGCCCGAAGATCAGCTTACCACCCCAGTTGGAAGGGGTTCCCGAACCGGTTGCGGGCGCAACAGCTGTCAACTCTTCAGCCAAAGTGGGTGCCGGCGTCGCGTCGGCGACTGGCGCCGGGGCTGCATTCTGGTTGGATTGCGGTTGTTCGTCATTCTGCATTTTGCCGGCTCCCCAAAATATCTGCGTGGTAAGCTAGCGCAAATCGATCGAATGCCAAAGTAAATCCAATCATGATGTTGCGCCGCATCCCGGCAAAAAACATGGACAAAAGTGCAGTCGGCTGACAAGGCCGCCCGCGATGACGATGGACCCCGCCCTGAAACGACGCGCGACGCGTTTCGTGCTGCTGACCGTGCTCATCTATTCGATGGGTTTCGGCATCATCATGCCTGTCCTGCCCGACCTGATCAAACATTTGGCGCATGTGGACTCTGCAGAGGCAGCTCGCATCGGTGCCTGGATCGGTGCGACCTACGGCCTTTTCCAGATCCTGTTGATGCCGGCTGTCGGCAATTTGGGTGACCGTTTCGGAAGGCGACCGGTGTTTCTTGTGTCGCTTTTCGCTTTCGGTTTCGACTTCCTGTTGATGGGCCTCGCCCCCAACATTGGCTGGCTTTTCGTCGGACGTGCGGTTGCCGGCGGCCTTGGAGCGGTTTTCGGGCCGGCCAACGCTGCGATGGCGGACATGTCTTCGCCGGAAGAACGTGCGGCTAGCTTTGGCAAGGTGGGCGCAGCCTTCGGCTTAGGCTTCATTTTCGGCCCCGTTATCGGCGGTTTGCTAAGCGATTTCGGGCCGCGTGTTCCGTTTTACGTTGCGGGCGCATTGGCCATCGCAAACGGCATTTATGGCTTTCTCGTCTTTCCGGAAACCATGCCCGAAGAAAAGCGGCGACCCTTTGAATGGAAACGCGCCAATCCGCTTGGAGCTTTCGCTTCGCTCGGCAAGATACCCGGCATTGTTCCGGTCGCGCTGATTTATTTCCTGTGGTCGCTGGCGGGTAACGTGTACCCCGCTAGTTGGTCCTTTTTTGCGCCCATCCAATATGGCTGGGATAGCGGAATGGTGGGTGTATCACTTGGATTGGTTGGCATATCGATGGCAGTGTTCCAAGCGGTTGTTATCCGCCGTTTCATTTCGCGTTTTGGCGAGCGGAAAACTGCCTATATCGGCATGATTTCGGGGATCAGCAGCTATCTTATCGTCGCTTTCGTGCCCTATGCGGGCATCATTTTGGTGTTGCTGTTGGTAAACGGTTTTTCGGGCATGGTGATGCCGGCACTGAACGCGATGATGTCGCAACGCGCCCCGGCGTCGCAGCAGGGCGAATTGCAGGGACTGATCGGATCACTCGCTGCCTTCAGCCTGATGATCGGGCAATTCTCCTACAATTACGCGCTAGCGGCCTTTACCGAAGCAGGCGCAGCAATCCGCTTCCCCGGGGCCCCTTATCTCTTGGCGGCGATTGCGGGGCTTGGCGCATTTGTCGCATTGACCATGTTGCGCAGGCGCCAATTGCCAGAGGCAATACCCGATGCCTGAACTGGTCCCTCTGGAACGGGTTGCATCCAAACAATTGGAACAATTGCTCGACGATGCCTTTGGAACCGATCGTTTCGGTCGCACAGCCTATTTGTTGCGCAAGCGCAGCAAGGCGATTTCAGCTTTGTCATTTGCGTTGGTGGAAAACGGCGTCCCCATTGGCAGCATCCAATGCTGGCCGGTTCGCATTGGCGATTTTCCCATAGTGCTGGTCGGTCCCGTCGCCGTTACCCCCAACCAGCAGGGAAAAGGGATCGGCCATCAATTGATGCATGCAATGCTTGAAGCCGCAGGAAAAATGGGGGAGCCTGTCATGGTGATGATAGGCGATCCCGAATATTATGAACGTTTCGGCTTCAATTCTTCGCAAACCGGTGGATGGACGCTTCCCGGACCTTGGGAACCCCGCCGCTTGCTCGCCCGAAATGCCAAGGGCCTGGCGGTTCCCACATCTGGAATGTTGGAGGAGGACGACCGTGCCCTATGATCCCCCTCCCCATCTCGCCGATCTCAGTCTGGCCCAGATAGCTGATCTGGTTGCTCAACGAAAACTGCCCCCGGTCGAGAATTGGTCTCCGGCCAAATCCGGCAATAGCGATATGCGGATCGCAGCCGATGGGCGCTGGTTCCATCAGGGCGGAGAGATTACGCGCCCCGCGATGGTGCGCGCCTTTTCCAGCCTGCTGCGGATCGAAACCGATGGAGGCTACGCGTTGGTCACACCGCAGGAGCGGCTTTCAATCGAAGTCGAAGACGTGCCTTTCATCGCAGTCGAAGCACAAATCCGGGGTGGCAGCATCGCCTTTCGCATAAACACCGACGATCTTGTGATTGCCGGCAACGATCATCCAATCGAAATGCGCAGTTATGATGGTGCGCAAGTTCCATATCTTTTGGTTCGCTCCGGCCTTTGGGCGCGTTGCGCGCGGCCCGTATATTATGACCTTGCCGAACGCGCACTTGAAGCTGATCCGGATAATCCCGGCCTCTGGAGCGAGGGTGTATTCTTCGCATTGGGTGCCGCGGAATGAGTTGGAAAAAGCAGTTCATTGACGCGCTGCATCCTTCGCGTGCCATAGAGATTGAAGACGAGCGCGCCTATCCTCGCCATAGCGGAGACTATCGCCACGCTGCGGTGCTGGTCCCCATTACCGACAGGCCAGACCCCGGCGTCATCCTGACGCGGCGCCCCGCCTGGCTGCGCAGCCATGCCGGCCAAGTCGCTTTCCCCGGTGGCAAGGTGGATCCGGAAGATGAAAGCGCAATCATCGCTGCCTTGCGCGAGGCGGAAGAGGAAATTGCCCTTCCCCGCCAACATGTCGAAATCCTTGGACCGGCAGACGACTATTATTCGGGAAGCGGATACCAGATCACGCCCGTGGTCGGCGTGGTCACGCCCGACTTGCCCCTTATTCCCAACCCCAGCGAAGTTGAGGAATGGTTTGAGGTACCGCTTGAGATATTGTTCGATCGTGCCAAGTACGCTCGCAGGCAAGTCGAATGGCAGGGGCAGATGCGCGAATATTACGACATGGACTGGGAAGGTCGTCGCATCTGGGGCGTCACTGCCGGAATCATTGCAAATCTATCACGCCGTCTGTTGGGTGAGCGTTGATGCAATTGCCCGATTCATCCTGGTTGCACGACCCCGCATTGGCCACTGTGGTGAAGGCCTTGCGGGTAGATGAACAACCACCGCGTGTCGTTGGCGGCGCGGTGCGCGACGCTCTGCTGGGTATCGAGGTTGCAGACGTCGATTTGGCAACGCCGCTGGAACCACTGGAAGTCAGCCGCCGACTGGAAGCTGCAGGGATAAAAGCCGTTCCTACCGGTATTGACCATGGTACGGTAACAGCCGTTGCCGATGGCCGTACTTTTGAAATCACGACCTTGCGCCGCGATGTATCGACCGACGGGCGTCGTGCGACAGTCGAATTTGCGACCGACTGGATGGAAGACGCCGCCCGCCGCGATTTCACGATCAATGCGCTGTATGCAGACCCCGAAACCCGGGAAATATTCGATTATTTCGGTGGCCTTGCTGATCTTGCCGACCATCATGTCCGCTTCATTGGCGATGCCGAACAGCGTATCGCCGAAGATCATCTGCGCATCTTGCGCCTGTTTCGATTTCACGCTCGGTTCGGGCAAGGCGCAATCGATGCCGAGGCATTGGCCGCAGCAGCGAAGCATTCCAGCAAATTGATGGCATTATCCCGCGAGCGTATCGCGGACGAACTTCGCAAATTGTTGTCGGTCGCCAATCCATCGCAGGCTGTGCAGACAATGCTCGATGCCGGGATATTCAATTCCTTCCTACCCGAAATTGTACCTGATGCGGGACACAAACTAGCACGCCTGATTGATCGCGAAATGGCCGTTGCGGCAACGCCATCGGTGGCACGCAGACTGGGCGCCGTTTTGCCCAATGATTCCGCTTTGGTCGAAAAAATTGCCGCAAGGCTTAAGCTATCAAACCGTTTGCGAACCGAACTGATCCAATTGGCCGCGCATCACGGATCAGCGCAATCTGCCCGGCAACTCGCGTACAGTATCGGCATTGAAAATGCGCGCGACCTGGTCCTGCTCAGTTGTGCGGAAGATTACTGGCGCGATGAATTCTCGTCTTTGCAAGGATGGGATGTGCCAGAATTCCCGATCAAGGGCGGCGATTTGATACAGAAAGGCCTGCGTGCCGGGCCGGTTGTTGCAAAGACTCTTCAGGCGGCTGAGAGGCAATGGATTGCTGAACTGTTTCCAGCAGGGCCGCGCGCTGCAGAAATCGCTGATCAATTGGTAGCGGAAGCCTTGCGCGCCGAGAGAAACTCGTAAGCGGCGTCCGCAGTCAATGGCCGAGCGTAATAGTAGCCCTGACCGTTGGTGCAGCCCAACCCTTTAAGTTCGTCTGAAACCGCCTGCGTCTCGATGCCTTCGGCGGTCGTCTTCATCCCCAGTGCCGAAGCCAGTGACAATATGGTGCTGACAATGGCCCGATTGTCCTTGTTGGCCAGCATGTCGGAGACGAAACTGCGGTCTATCTTCAAGACGTCGATCGGCAGTTTTTGTAGATAGGCAAGGTTTGAATAGCCGGTTCCGAAATCATCCATCGCCAAATTGGTGTTGAGCGCCTTGAGCGCGTCCAAGACCGTTTTCGCGCCTTCCGGATCGTCGACAAACGCACTTTCGGTCAATTCCAGCGTCAAGCGATCACCATCGATGCCGGCGGCTTTTATGGCATGTTCCACAGCGCTGGGAACATCATCCCGCAGCAGTTGCACGGCGGACAAGTTTACCGAAACCCTGATCGGCAAATCGCTTCCACTCTCACGTTCCCACAGGGCAATGGTGGCTGACGCTTTTTGCAAAACCCAGCGACCCAATGGAACGATCAACCCGCTCTCCTCGGCAACCGGGATGAAATCGAGTGGGGACACCATCCCCAGCAAAGGATGGTTCCAACGCGCCAGCGCCTCAAAACCATTTAGCTTGCCGCTCTCCAGATCGATCAGCGGCTGGTAATGCAGTTCCAGTTCATCGCGCTCAAGCGCTCGCCTCAAATCGGTTTCTAGCGAGAAGCGATGCAAGGCACGGTCGAGGTTGTCACTTGAAAACAGCTCAAATTTTTTCGTCTGTTTCGCCCGTTTTAGCGCGATCTGGGCGTGCCGTAGCACGTCCATCGGATCATCATCAACTGCATTGCCAAGCGCGGCAGCAACAGCACAATCAATCTTGATTTCCAGGTTTGAAAGTTTGCAGGGATCGTCGAACGCTCTGACGATCCGCTCGGCAATCGATCCTGCGCCACGGCCGTTTTCAACCGGGGCGAAAAGCGCGAATTCATTGCCGCCGAGCCGACCGATTATTTCACTGTTGCGCAGTCTCGACATCAGCCTTTTGGCAACGGTGATGATAAGTTCGTCACCCGCCAAGACGCCAACCGATTCATTGATGCGACTGAAACGGGCAAGATCGAATACAACCAGCGCGAATTCACGCTCGACCTCGGATTTCCGAAAATTGTCGACCGCTTCGCCGATGCGTTCCTCGAAACCTATCCGATTCGCAAAGCCGGTAAGGCTGTCATTCATCATTTCGCGGCGCAGATTTACCTTGCCTTGAACTTCTGCCGTGCGATCGACCAGCGAGACGAGAGCATAAGGCTCGTCACCGCCAAAACGAGAGACACTGATTTCAAGATCAAGCGGCTGGACCTTATCATCCGAACGCCAGCGATAAAAATGTTCCTGGCGATCCTGCGCGATCATTTCAAGGATTAAATCATTGAAACAACATGTATCAAAGCCCGCTGCGCTGGCACGCGACAGCGCGAGATAATCGAATAGCGGATTGGTCGCGATCCGCTTGGCACCGCTTAAATCCACGCGGTAGATTGATGCAGCAATGGGAAGCGAGTTCAGCCAGGCATGACTGGCTGCATCGCCTCCGGGCGCGGTCCTCTGGACGAGTTTCGACGTCAGCGAGGCGGGCGACCCGTGGGAATTCTGGTTTATGTCCCACATTTTCATAGGGACGGCCTAGGCTCAAGGTGTAAAAAATTGCTTCACGGCGCTCGGAGAACAAAAGCTCTACCGGCGTAGTAAACAAATTCAGTCGAAACGGTTGTTCCGGGGAAAGCCTTGAGGTGGCAAACGTCCAGCCGCGCCGCGTGCGACCCTCCATTGGGTGAGGTCGGTTTCGGTACGCATCCGCCCGCTCTCGCCACCCATTGTCCAGCTCAATCCTTCACTGAGGTTGAAACAGATTGCATCCGACAGCCCGCCGTCCTTGTAGCGTTGCAGGGTGACACCCTGTCCTTTGGCCATTTCGGGTATTTCGTTCATCGGGAAGATGACGAGTTTGCGGTTCTCGCCAACCACTGCGACATATTGATCCTTTGCTGAGGATTCATCGGAAGTTTCGGCGGGGGCCAACCGCACGACCTGAAGGCGCGAACCGGGCTTTAATGTAACCACACCCCTGCCCTTGCGCGTTTCCGCCACAACATCTTCCATCTTGCAGATGAAGCCCTTGCCCGTCGAAGCTGCAAGCAGCATGCGCCCGCCGGGCGTGACAGGCAGCAAGGTGACGATATCGTTACCCGCCTCGATATCAATCATCGTTCCCAGCGGTTCACCAAAGCCGCGCGCACCCGGGAGCTTGTCTGCTCCAATCGTGTAGAAACGCCCATTGGCCGTTGCGACCAAGATCTTGTCGGTGGTCTGCGCGTGGAAGACCTGTGCGAGCGCATCACCTTCCTTGAATTTGTAGTCGGCCTTGGCTGATAGATCGGCATGGCCCTTCATCGCCTTGATCCAACCGCGCTTTGACAGGATTACGGTTACCGGCTCGCGTTCGACAAAGGCCTCAAGCGAAATTTCTCGCGCCGGAGCCGCTTCGACCAACGATGTGCGGCGCCGGCCAAGTTCGGTATCCTCGGCATAGCCAATTCGCAACTTGGTCAGGTCTTTCTTCAACCGCGTGCGCTGACGCGCCGGGCTTTCGAGCAGTTTGACCAGTTCTTCACGCTCGGCATGAAGCTCATCGCGTTCGCGGCGCAACTCCATTTCCTCAAGCTTGCGCAGCGAGCGCAAACGCATGTTGAGGATAGCTTCGGCCTGCCGGTCAGTAAGCTGGAATTCTTCCATCATCACCGGCTTGGGTTCGTCTTCGGTACGGATAATCTCAATGATCCGGTCGAGGTTCAAATAGGCGATGATATAGCCCTCGACCAGCTCAAGCCGCGCGTCGATTTTTTCGAGCCGGTGCTGCGAACGGCGCACCAACACCTCGATCTGGTGCGTCAGCCATTCACGCAATACTTCGCCCAAACCCATAACCTTGGGCACGCGATTGGCATCAAGCACATTCATGTTGAGGCCAAAACGGGTTTCGAGATCGGTCAGGCGGAACAGTGCGTTCTTTAGGTCTTCCGGATCAACATTGCGGCTCTTGGGAACAAGTACGATGCGGATATCGGCATCGGATTCATCGCGCACATCGTCGAGGATCGGCAGCTTTTTGTCCGCAATCAACTGCGCGATCTGTTCGATCAGCTTGCCCTTTTGCACCTGGTACGGAATTTCGGTGATCACCAGTTGCCAGGTTCCGCCCGGCAATCGTTCTATACCCGCTTCGCGATCCGCTGCGTCCTTTGCATCAGCGGCATGGAAACGGGCCCGCACGCGCAAGGCGCCGCGACCGGTTTCATAAGCTGCGCTTATGGTTTCCCGGCTGTCGACCAAAACACCGCCAGTTGCAAAGTCGGGCCCCTGCACAATCTGCATCAACTGCTCATGTGTCGCCTTGGGTTCATCGATCAACAGCATCGCGGCGTCTATGATTTCTGCCGCGTTGTGCGAAGGAATGCTGGTAGCCATGCCTACCGCGATGCCGCTCGCGCCGTTGGCGAGAAGGTTCGGGAACAGACCGGGCATGACTTCCGGTTCTTCATCCTCACCATTATAGGTCGGGCGGAAGTCGGCCGCATTTTCGTCGAGCCCCGCCATCAATTCGATGGCGGTCTTGGTCAGTCTTGCTTCGGTATAACGATATGCCGCGGCGTTATCGCCGTCGATATTACCAAAATTTCCCTGCCCGTCGACCAACGGATATCGCAGCGAAAAGGTCTGTGCGAGGCGGACCATCGCATCATAGACCGATTGGTCGCCATGCGGGTGGTACTTACCGATTACGTCACCGACGACGCGCGCGCACTTCTTATATCCACTTGCCGGGTCAAGCTTCAGCTGTCGCATCGCCCACAGCAGGCGGCGGTGCACCGGTTTCAAGCCATCACGCAAATCGGGGAGCGACCGGGCGGTGATGGTCGACATCGCATAGATCAGATAACGTTCCGAAATCGCCGCATCGAACGGCGCATTCACGATCTGGTCGAACGGATCTTCCGCAGGGGTATCGGTGTCGGTGGTATCAGCCATCCCTGCCCCGATAGCGATGCAAGGACTCTGCGAAAAGCGCCTTGTGCAGCAATCCACAGCTATTTGTCGTTGCGGATGAAATCATGCTGCGTTGCAATAATGACACAGCAAAGACACAAAATATGCGAAAATGTCGCAGATTCTGGTCAAACCTTTTCATAAGTGGCAACTTTCCCGTCACTTCAACAAACAGGGCGAAGGAAAAACCAATGAAAAACACAAAACATGGATCGCTTCTCGCACTTTCGGCATCATTTGCCGCGCTTTCGATTGGCACAGTGGCACCCGCATATGCGCAAGATGCGCAGGCTGAGGACACCGCCGATCAACCCGCAATCATCGTTACCGGCACGCGTCGTACCGACCGCACCGTCGCTGACAGCCCGGTTCCGGTCGACGTTCTTTCCGCACAGGATCTGGTGAACAGCGGTTCGACCGAAACCAACCGCTTGCTCAACCAGCTTGTTCCCTCGTTCAACTTCCCGCAGCCCTCGCTTACGGATGGTACGGACTCGCTCCGCCCCGCAACTCTGCGCGGCCTTGCGCCTGACCAGGTACTCGTTCTCGTCAATGGCAAGCGCCGTCACCAATCGTCGCTGATCAACCTCAACGGTTCGGTTGGGCGCGGTTCGACCGCCGTCGATATGAACACCATCCCGCCGCTCGCAATCGAGCGTATCGAAGTCCTTCGTGATGGTGCGGCATCGCTTTATGGTTCGGACGCTATCGCGGGCGTGATCAACGTCCAGCTGAAAAAGGGCATTGGAGGCCGTGCGCAAGCGACCTACGGCAAATATGTCACCGAAATGGAAGATGTCGGCCAAGTGGCGTCTGTCGCCTTGACGACCACTAGCCAGACACTCGCTATTGGTTCCAGTGGAGCCTACGCCGTAACGGGCGGCGACAACCCTGTTATCACTTACACCGGCAAAGATCGCAAGCGGCGTGATGGTGATACTTATACCTTCGCTTCGAATTTTGGCCTTCCCCTCGGCGATAGCGGTTACCTAAATCTTACAGCAGAGTATAAGGACCGGTCTCCAACTAACCGCTCAGGCCCCGATATCCGCCGCAATTATTTTGCGGCAGGCGATCCACGCGAGGCGACTTTCAATCGTTACGCCCACCGTTATGGCGATGGCGTTTCCAAGGACATGAACTTCTTCCTGAACGCTGGATATGAATTTTCCGATGCGGCTGAATTCTACACCTTCGGGAGCTATGGCGTAAGAGATGGCAACGGTGCAGGTTTTTATCGCCGTTCTTCCGACATCCGTAACCAGAACTGGGCAGGATTTTCAGGAGCGTTCAATCCAATCTATGCTGATGGCTTCCTTCCGCTGATCGTTAGTGAAATCGTCGATATTTCAGCTGCCGCCGGCTTACGGGGTGCATTGGGATCATGGGACTATGACCTGTCGGTCACTTATGGATCGAACCGTTTAAATTATGATGTCGAAAACAGCGTTAACACCTCGCTTGGCGGCACCGACAGCGCCCGTCGCTTCAACGCTGGGGGCATGCGCGCAGGACAAACGACAGTCAATCTCGATTTCCGTCGCGACCTTGATCTCGGAATCGGCGACAGTGTATCTCTAGCTTTTGGTGGCGAGTATCGCGATGAGAACTACAAAATCGTTGCAGGTGAAGTGCAAAGCTACATAAACGGGCCCTTCTCTGCTGCTCCGTTTGGCGCCGCTGGCGGCTCTCAGGTGTTCCCGGGATTCCGCCCGAGCAACGCAACCGATGAATCACGCGACAGCTACGCCGCTTATGTCGAACTTGATGCCGACTTGACCAGCAGCTTCACTTTGCAGCTGGCTGGTCGTTACGAGCATTACAGCGATTTCGGGGACACAGTGAACGGCAAGGCAGCCGCTCGCTTCGAACCAATTGACGGCCTTGCACTCCGTGGCTCGATCTCGACCGGATTTCGCGCGCCGAGCTTGGCGCAGCAGTCTTTCGCAACCACCTCAACGAACAATGTCGGCGGCGTGCTGATTGAAATTGGTACGTTCCCGGTTTCCTCACCTGTTGCAATCGCCTTGGGAGCAGAACCGCTCAAGCCTGAAAAATCGGTCAACATTGGTGGTGGTTTTACTTTCACTATGCTTGAGGGTCTGAGCCTGACAGTCGACTATTACAACATCAAGATCGAAGACCGCATCACGCTGACCGAGAACCTGCAAAATCTCTCGTCGACAGTTCGTGACGTGACCGATACTTTAGCTGCGGCTGGCATTACAGGTGTCACCTCAGCCCGCTTTTTCATCAACGGCATCGACACTAAAACCGAAGGCCTCGACATAGTTGCAAGTTATCGTGTCCCCGATTTTGGAATGGGCACGGTTCGATTGAGCGCCGGCTACAACCTGAATGATACCAAAATAACTGATCGCCGTGTCTTCTCGGGCTTCACCGCGCAGCGCCTGTTCGCCCGTCAGGAAAGCTATCGCCTGACCGACGGCCAACCCAAGAACAAGCTGAACTTCAGCCTCGATTGGGATTATGACATGTTCGGCCTGACTCTGCGTACAAACCGCTATGGTGAGGTGTTCCTGCCAAGCAGCTTCTCGACCGCAGCAAATAACAACAACATCGCACTCAAGCCGGGTGACGTACCAGGCGATATCTTCCTTTCGCCAAAATGGGTTACCGATCTCGAGCTTCGCGTGAAACCGACGGAAAAGCTCTCGCTTGCCATTGGTGCGAACAACCTGTTCGACGTCTATCCCGATCGCCTGCCTTTCGGTACGGTTGATGGGGTGAATTACGGCTTCAACAACTCGTTCCTGCCTTACAGTTCGCAGTCGCCCTTCGGCTTCAGCGGTCGTTTCCTGTACGGACGTGTTTCGTACGACTTCTGATCGGCAACATATTGTTCATGGAAAAGGGCGGTGCGATTGCGCCGCCCTTTTTCTTTGTGCTTTTGACGCTATGCCGCCTGCCTGCTAACGGCGCGGGCGACTCCACTTCTTGCCGCAGAAAGTCCGCACATGGTCCCCCGTTACGCCCGCCCAGATATGGTTGCCATTTGGGAACCGGAAAACCGCTTCAAGATCTGGTTCGAGATTGAGGCGCATGCGACCGAAGCGCTTGCCAATCTTGGCGTTGTTCCGAAATCGGCGGCGGATGCACTTTGGAAATGGTGGGCAACAAACCCCTCCATCGATGTTGCAGCCATTGACGCAATCGAAGCGGTGACCAAACATGATGTCATCGCCTTCCTGACCTGGGTAGCGGAGCAAGTAGGCGATGAAGCCCGCTTCATGCACCAGGGGATGACCAGCTCCGACGTGCTAGACACCTGCCTTGCGGTGCAGTTGGCGCGTGCGTCTGACATACTGCTCGCTGATCTCGATGCGCTTCTGGAAGCCATCAAGCGTCGCGCGTTCGAACATAAGATGACGCCCTGCATTGGCCGTAGCCATGGCATACACGCGGAACCCGTAACCTTCGGGTTGAAAATGGCCGAAGCCTATGCCGAATTTTCGCGCTGCAAGGATCGGCTGATCGCCGCGCGCACGGATGTCGCAACCTGTGCGATTTCGGGGGCGGTTGGCACCTTTGCCAATATCGACCCGCGCGTTGAAGAGCATGTAGCGGCAAAGTTGGGGCTTTCGGTTGAGCCGGTTTCAACGCAGGTGATCCCGCGTGACCGCCACGCCATGTTCTTTGCGACTTTGGGCGTGATTGCTTCCTCGATCGAGCGTGTCGCCGTCGAAATCCGCCACCTGCAGCGTACCGAAGTATTGGAGGCGGAGGAATATTTCTCCCCCGGCCAAAAGGGCTCTTCGGCGATGCCGCACAAGCGCAACCCGGTGCTGACCGAAAACCTCACCGGTCTTGCCCGCATGGTACGCAGCTATGCTGTGCCTGCAATGGAAAATGTCGCGCTTTGGCATGAACGCGATATCAGCCACAGCTCGGTCGAGCGTTATATCGGCCCAGATGCCACGATCACGCTCGACTTTGCGCTCGGTCGTTTGACTGGCGTGGTGGACAAGCTGCTTGTCTATCCGGAACGCATGCAGAAGAATTTGGACAAGATGGGCGGCCTTGTCCACTCGCAGCGCGTGCTGCTTGCACTCACCCAAGCCGGCGTAAGCCGCGAAGACAGCTATGTCCTCGTCCAGCGCAACGCGATGAAGGTTTGGGAATCGGATGGGCAATTGTCGCTGCTCGAACTCCTCAAAGCCGATCCGGATGTGACCAAGGCGCTCAGCCCACAGGAAATCGAAGAAAAGTTCGACCTCGGCTATCATCTGAAGCATGTGGATACGATTTTCGCGCGGGTTTTTGGGTAAACCGATTTCGGTTGCAAGGGGGCTGGAATCCTTGCCCCCCTTCCCTTAAGCTGCGAACAAACAGACGAAGGAGAAGCTGCGAATGTCGTTCCTCAAAACCTTGTTCTGGGTGATTTTCCTCGTTGGCTTCGCGGTATTCGCAGTCAACAACTGGCATCCGGTATCGATGAAATTGTGGAACGGCCTCTGGCTCGATAGCAAACTGCCTGCGGTTATTGGCGCGAGCTTTTTGCTCGGTTTCTTTCCGCTGTGGATCTGGCACCGTGCGATGCGATATCGACTGACGCGCCGGATCGCTACGCTGGAAAGCGGTGCCAAGACGATGGCTGCCAACTTCCCAACCGCGACCACCACACCGGAGAAAGCGCTATGAGCAATCCGGTCTATGTCGCGATCGACACGCCCCTGCTTGATGATGCGCTCGATCTTGTGCGCAAGGTGAAGGCGCATGTCGGCGGGGTGAAACTCGGCCTCGAATTCTTTTGTGCCAACGGGCACCATGGCGTACATGAGGTGCAGAAACTGGGCCTTCCTATTTTCCTCGACCTGAAACTGCATGACATTCCCAATACCGTAGCCAAGGCGATGCAGGCGATCAAAACGCTGGAACCGGCGATTGTCACCATTCACGCCAGCGGCGGACGCGCGATGATGGAAGATGCCAAGGCTGCGGCAGGAACGCATACAAAGGTTGTCGGGGTGACCGTGCTGACCAGCTTAGACGATCACGATCTCAATCGCGTTGGCGTGCCTGACGACCCACACACGCAGGTCGAACGCCTCGCTGCATTGGCGCAGGAGGCAGGGCTCGATGGCATTGTCTGCTCTGGCCATGAGGTGAAATCGGCGCGCAAGGCATGGAAGGACGGATTTTTCGTCGTCCCCGGTCTACGCCCTGCCGGTGCCAGCACCGCCGACCAGAAACGCATCGTAACGCCGCGCCAGGCGCGCGACGATGGTGCCAGCGTGTTGGTGATAGGTCGCCCGATCACTAAGGCGGAGGATCCCGATGCAGCGGCGCGGGCGATTGTGGGGACGCTTTAAGGCCGGTCCACAATGCAAACCCTGATCAAAATCTGCGGCCTTTCAAATGAGGCCGCCATCAATGCCGCTGCAAAGGCAGGGGCGACGCATATCGGCCTTGTGCATTTCGAAAAAAGCCCTCGCCATGTGAGCCTTGAACTCGCTGCGGCCCTTCGGATGCGTACGCCGCCGAGCCTCAAAGTCGTGCTGCTCTTGGTCAACGCCGATCCGGAACTGACCGACAAGGCGCTGAACATGGTGCGCCCGGATGTCGTTCAATTTCATGGCACCGAAACGCCCGAGTGGCTCAAGCTTGTTCGCGAGCATAGCGAGGCCGAAATCTGGAAGGCGATCGGCCTGAAAGACAGGCAGACGCTTGTGAATTTGGATCGCTTCGCGGGCGTCACCGACCGGTTTTTGTTCGATGCCCCGGCGCAAGCGCTTCCTGGCGGCACCGGCACCCGCGTCGACTGGTCGCTGTTGAGCCATTTCGAACATCGCACGCCCTGGGGACTCGCCGGTGGGCTGGCGCCCGACAATGTCACAGAGGCGCTTCGCACTACGCGCGCGCCGTTGGTTGATGTTTCTTCAGGTGTCGAAAGCGCTCCCGGTGTCAAGGATGTGGACAAGATTGCGGCCTTCTGCCAAGCGGTCCGCGATTATGACAAAGCCTGATACAAATCTGAACTCCTTCATGAACCAGCCTGACGAGCGCGGGCATTTTGGCCAGTTTGGCGGCCGCTATGTCGCCGAAACGCTGATGCCGCTGATCCTCGATCTGGAGCGGGAATATCGTGCGGCGCAGGCCGACCCCGAATTCCACGCGCAGCTTGACGACCTACTCAAACATTATGTCGGCCGCCCCTCCCCGCTTTATTATGCCGAGCGGCTGACCGAAGAGCTGCGCAAGGATGCGCCCGCGGGGAAAGGCGCGCAAATCTGGTTCAAGCGCGATGAACTGAACCATACCGGCGCGCACAAGATCAACAATTGCATCGGCCAGATCCTGCTCGCCATCCGTATGGGCAAAACGCGGATCATTGCCGAGACCGGCGCGGGGCAGCATGGCGTTGCGACGGCCACTGTCTGCGCGCGCTTTGGCCTGCCTTGCGTCATCTATATGGGCGCAAAGGATGTCGAACGGCAGCAACCCAATGTGTTCCGCATGAAGCTGCTCGGCGCCGAGGTGATCCCGGTCACCAGCGGGGCAAACACGCTTAAAGATGCGATGAATGAGGCGCTGCGCGATTGGGTCGCCAATGTGCACGACACTTTCTACATCATCGGCACCGCCGCAGGCCCGCATCCCTATCCCGAACTGGTCCGTGATTTCCAAAGCGTGATCGGCAAGGAAGCGCGTGCGCAAATGCTCGAACGCACTGGTCGCCTGCCCGACATGCTGGTCGCAGCGATCGGTGGTGGGTCGAATGCCATCGGGCTGTTCCACCCCTTCCTCGACGATGCCAGCGTCGAAATGCTGGGCATTGAAGCGGCGGGGCATGGCTTGACAAAGGAGCATGCCGCCAGCCTTGCAGGCGGACGCCCCGGCATCCTCCACGGCAACAAAACCTATTTGCTGCAGGACGAAGACGGCCAGATCGCCGAGGCGCATTCGATCAGCGCCGGTCTCGACTATCCCGGCATCGGGCCGGAGCATAGCTGGCTGAAGGAAATCGGCCGTGTGCGCTATGACAGCGTGACCGACACCGAGGCACTCGAAGGCTTTCAGTTGCTCTGCCGTACCGAAGGCATCATTCCCGCGCTGGAGCCTTCGCACGCGATTGCCGCTGTGGCACGCGAGGCAGCAAAGATGGACCGCGACCGGATCATCCTCGCCAATCTTTGCGGACGTGGAGACAAGGATATCTTCACCGTGGCTGAGGCTCTCGGAGAGAAGATGTGAGCCGACTTAGTTCCGCCTTCCCTGCCGATCGCGCAGCCCTCGTCACCTTCATCACCGCGGGCGATGGCGATACCGCCGCCAATCTCGACGCGCTCGTGGCGGGTGGCGCAGATGTCATCGAACTCGGCATGCCCTTTACCGATCCGATGGCCGATGGTCCCGCGATCCAGAAGGCCAATATCCGCAGTCTTGAGGCGGGAACGACGACGGCGGATATCTTCGCCATCGCCACCGCCTTCCGCGCGCGGCACCCGAACGTACCGCTGGTGTTGATGGGCTATGCCAATCCGATGACGATCCGCGGGCCCGAATGGTTTGCGGACCAATGCGTCAAGGCAGGCGTGGATGGCGTGATTTGCGTCGATATCCCGCCAGAGGAAGATGTCGAGCTCGGCCCTGCGCTGCGCGCCGCGGGTGTTGACCTGATCCGCCTCGCCACCCCCACCACCGATGCGGCGCGCCTGCCTGCCGTGCTCGATGGCTCCAGCGGCTTTCTCTATTATGTCTCGGTCGCGGGCATCACCGGGCTGCAACAGGCCGCGCAAGCGAGCATCGAGGATGCCGTCGCGCGCTTCAAGGCCGCAACCGACATCCCCGTCGCTGTTGGCTTCGGTGTGCGCACCCCCGAACAGGCCGCCGCGATCGCCAAGGTTGCCGATGGGGTCGTGGTCGGCTCTGCCATCGTCGAAATCATCGCCGAACATGGCCGCGATGCCGCTGGCCCGGTGCGCGATTATGTGGCAAGCTTGGCGAACGCAATCAAAGCAGCAAGAGGCTAAACCATGAACTGGGTCACCCGCGTCCGCAACGCCATCCCCTTCATCGCCAAGCGCGAGACGGCGGAAACATTGTGGCACAAGTGCAAGGGCTGCAACACGATGATTTTCCTTAAGGAATATGAGGAAAACCAGTCGGTCTGCCCCAAATGTGATTTCCACGGCCGCATCGGTCCGGCGGAGCGTTTTGCTGCGATTTTCGATGCCGACAGCTTCACCGTCCTGCCCATGCCGCGCGTGGTTGACGATCCGCTGAAGTTCAAGGACAGCAAGAAATATCCCGACCGCATCAAGGCCGCCCGCGCTGCAACAGGTGAGCAAGACGCGATGGTTAGCGCGCGGGGCAAGATCAACGGCCACACCGCTGTCGTCAGCGTGCAGGATTTCGCCTTCATGGGCGGATCGATGGGCATGGCGGTGGGCGAAGCCTTCATCGCCGCCGCGCAGGAAGCGCTGAAGGCCAAATGCCCTTATATCATCTTCACCGCTGCCGGCGGCGCCCGCATGCAGGAAGGCATTCTCAGCCTGATGCAGATGCCGCGCACCACCGTCGCCATTCAGATGCTGCGCGAGGCTGGGCTGCCTTATATCGTCGTGCTGACTGACCCGACCACGGGAGGCGTCACCGCAAGCTATGCGATGCTCGGCGATATCCAGATTGCCGAACCCGGCGCGCTTATTGGCTTTGCTGGCCAGCGCGTGATCGAACAGACGATCCGTGAAAAGCTGCCCGAAGGTTTCCAGCGTGCCGAGTACCTCCTTGACCATGGCATGGTCGACATGGTGACGCACCGGCATGAGTTGAAAGCGACGCTGGCGCGCCTAATCGATTACCTGACCGCTGGCAAAAAGGCGGCCTAGTTCGCGACCTTGGCTGACCACGCAAAGTCCGATCACCCGGCCGTCCAGGCGCAACTTGACCGACTGACGGCGCTCTCGCCCGGGCGCGATACGCTGGGGCTGGAGCGGATCAGTGCGCTGTGCGCGCGATTGGGGAATCCGCAAGACAATCTGCCGCCTGTATTCCATGTCGCAGGGACCAACGGCAAGGGATCGACCTGCGCCTTCCTGCGTGGCGCGATTGAAGCAGCAGGGCTGAAATGCCATGTCTATTCGAGCCCCCACCTCGTCCGCTTTAACGAGCGCATCAGGGTTGCGGGCAAGCTGATCGGGGACGACGCGCTCGCTGCATTGCTATCCGAAGTGCTCGACCATGCCGAAGGCTTGCAGGCGAGTTTTTTTGAGGTGACAAGCGCAGCCGCTTTCCTCGCCTTCTCGCGAACGCCTGCCGATGCTTGCGTGATCGAGGTTGGCCTTGGCGGTCGGCTCGATGCCACCAACATCATCCGCAAGCCCGCCGTTTGCGGAATCGCATCACTGGGTCTGGACCATGAAGGGTTCCTGTTGGCGCCCGAAGAGGGCATTCCGCAAATGGAGCCGCTTGATCGAATTGCGTTCGAAAAGGCCGGGATTGCCAAATATGGTGTGCCGCTGGTTACCCAGGCTTATTCGCCATCGATGCAACAAAGCGTTGTCGAGCAGGCTAACCGCGCAGGCGCCATTCCGACGATCAGGCGCAAGGATTGGGAGGCCGAAATTTCGGATGGCCAGCTTCATTACCAGGATGGTTTTGAACAAGTCTGGGTGCCGTTACCGACCATGGCCGGACGGCACCAATCGGATAACGCCGCCTTGGCCATCGCGATGATCATGCATCAGTCGCTTATATCGATCCCGCGCGAGGCCATGGCGAAGGCGATGCAAACCACCCGCTGGCCGGCGCGCATGCAATTGCTGTCACCGGGGCCATTGGTTGATCGGCTGCCAGTTGGCAGTGAGGTCTGGCTCGATGGCGGACATAATCCTGACGCAGGCAATGCGCTGGCCAAGGCACTCGACAAGGTCGCCAACGTCGATGTGATCTGCGGCATGCTCAAGAACAAGGATGCGATGGGTTTTCTGAAACCCATTTCATCAAAAATTACATCCTTCCAAGCGGTGCCAATCCCCGGCCATGAACATCATGCGCCCGAAGACCTGTGTTCATGGGTGCGCACCGATGTGGGTATCAGCGAGACTCGCTCATCACCCTCTGTTGCAGATTGCATCGATCACTTGGCGACGGACCGCCAACCCAGAAAGGTGCTGATCTGCGGATCGCTTTACCTTGCGGGCGAAGTGTTGAAAGCGAATGGGCAAATCCCGAATTAGCAACTTTATTGCGATTGACTTGCAATAGCATTTATGGTGACTTGCATCGGTGACAAGGAGATTCACCGTGCAACCCATCCTGCCTCTCGCATCTGCCGCCCTGCCCTTCGCCTGCCCTGTCGACGACAACCGCCGGCTGCTGCTCTATTGCATCCGTCGAATGGGTGCCCATGGCATGCATGATGCGCACGCTGCAAACGCCATGCTGGGCACGTTTGGAATGTCCTATATGCGGCCGCTGGTGATGCTCCGCGCATTCATCGCGGAGACAGTGCGCACATCACAACGCAGGATCAACATTGCCGGCTGTTGCTGCCCGCGCATGACGCTCGACGAGGCACGCTTACTCGATGCGATAGCCACGTCTGAAAGCGATATGCAGAACGCCGCGCTGCAGCTGCGCACCGTACTGGGAACAGCCGACAGCCTGGGCGCTTTAGGGGCGGCGCAGGCGGTGCAATCGGCCTTTGCCGACCTCGCTCATCCGCTGGAACTGGATTAGGCCGCCTTCGCGGGCTTGCCTTTCCACGCCAGCAATCCGCCAACTACCAATACTGCGGCGAATATCGCGGTGATGTTGCTCGCCAGCTCCAGAGGTTGTGACAGAAGCACGCCGACGAGCCCGACAACCACCAACAGGAACCCTGCGATCCGCAAGCCACCCACCGGTTCCTTCAGTGCTTTTTCGTCGACGCCTTCGGTCTGCCGAATATTCTGGACGACATATCCCTTGCTCCATAGCACCCATAGCAGGATCATGCCCGGTATCGCTGCGACCACTGTGAAACCCCAAAAGCCGACCCAGCCAACCTTTTCTGCGATGATGCCCGCTGGCCCCGCCATGAAGGTGCGCCCTACCCCGGCGAAAGAGGACAGCAGCGCAAACTGCGTTGCGGTATAGGCGATGCTGGACAGGCCCGAGAGATAAGTGGTGAATACAGTCAGGCCGATGCCGCTTGTCATGTTCTCCGTGACGATGGCCGCAACCAGCATCCAATAATTGTTGCCGGTCGCTGCAAGGATCATGAACATGGTGTTCGAAAACATCATCATCAGGCCGGAAATGAGCAGTGCCCTTCCCATACCAAGCCACAGAATGAATGGCGCGCCAAGGGCCGACCCGACGATCAGCGCGCCAAAGCCCCAAAGCTTGTTGGCGGAAATATAGTCCAGATCGGCAAAGCCGAGATCGACGATCATCGGGCTGAGCATGGCCTGCCCCATTGCATCGCCAACCTTGTACACCAATACAAAGCCGAGAATGATAAAGGCACCGTGACGCGTCAGAAACTCGCGGAACGGATTGACCACAGCCTCGGTCAGCCATTGGCCGGGCTTCATGCCTGAAACATGCTCAAACCGATCAACGAAGCGCCCCGGCCCAATCCAGAGCGCGCCGATGATCGCCGGAATGATGCAGAATGCGGTTAGGCCATAAGCGGTTGCCCAGCCTAGCCCCAGCCCCTCAGCAGAGGCAAAATAGATTGTGCCTGCGCCCGCAATCAGATTGCCAGTGCGATAACCGAACTGATTGGTCGCGGTGCCGTGCGCAAACTCTTCTTCATCAAGGATTTCGATACGATACGCATCGATAACGATATCCTGTGTCGCCGATAGAAATGCTGTGATTAGCGCCCAAATGGCAAAGGTTCCCAACTGCCCTGGCTGCGGGTTGCTTGCCCCCAGCTGCCACACCGAAACGAACAGCAAAGCCTGGATAAAGAACAGCCAGCCACGCCGTTGGCCGAATGTCTTGGTCAGGAACGGCAGATGCAGTTTGTCGACAAGCGGTGCCCACAGAAATTTGATTGTGTAAGGAATGCCAAGCGCGACGGCGAAGCCGATGGTCGCGGTATCAATCCCGACCTTGGCCAACCAGAAGGTCATCGTTGCGACCAGCAAGGTAAGGGGGAACCCGCTCGAAATGCCAAGCAGGAATGCCACGAGCGGGGCTTTGCGAATATAGGGACGGAATGTCTTGCTGGTCAGTGCAATCGCCACCAAGCCAATCAGCACGGCCGCAAAAATGATGAAGCGGATTAAATCAACCGACATGCGACCTCCCCGAATATATTGCTCGTCTGACTAACGCCAAATTCCTGAACCGCCAATGTCTTTAACAGCCCCGATGCAACCGCCTCGTGACTTTTGGAACCAACTCGGGCATGGCGCGCCTATGGCTCAACCACCCTCCAAACGCCCGCCTGCAAAAGGCGCGCCTTCGAAGCGTCCGGCATCGGGCAAGCCCGCCCCGCGCGCAGCGGCGTCAAAGCCTGTTCGCCTCAAATGGGATAAACCGCGCAAGCCCAAACCGCAGCGCGACGATGCCCAATCAAAGGGCGCACTGGAGCGCAAGGACGGCGAAGAGCGCATTGCCAAACTGCTCGCTCGCGCCGGTGTCGCATCGCGCCGCGAAATTGAGCGCATGATTGCCGACGGACGCATCACGCTGAACGGCGAAAAGGTGGAAACACCGGCGACCTTGCTCAAATCGCTGCATGGCGTCGCAGTCGATGGCCAGCCGGTGAAACAGCCAGAGCCGACCAAGCTCTATTTGTTCCACAAGCCCGCCAACTGCCTAACCGCCGAACGCGATTTTTCGGGCCGAAAGACGATTTACGATATCCTGCCCAAGGATCTGCCACGCCTGATGCCGATCGGGCGGCTCGACCTTAATACCGAAGGGTTGCTTCTGCTTACCAATGATGGTGAATTCAAACGCCAGATGGAGCTTCCCTCGACAGGCGTGGAACGCACTTACCGCGCGCGCGCATTTGGCGATATCAGCCAGGCGCAGCTCGAGGAACTGATCCACGGCATCGAGATTGACGGCGTCCGCTATGGCAAGATCGATGCCAATCTCGAACGGCGCACCGGTCGCAACGGCTGGCTGGAAATGACGCTGACCGAGGGCAAGAATCGGGAAGTCCGCCGCGTGCTCGAACATTTCGGGCTGGAGGTAAGCCGCCTGATCCGCACCCGCTATGGCCCGTTTGAACTGGCCGACCTTCCTGTAGGAGCAGTGCACGAAATTCGCCGCGTCGACCTGATCAATTTCCGGAATACACTGAAAGCATGAGGATCATTTCGGGGACATGGCGTTCACGACCTTTGGTTGCACCCAAAGGCGATACCACGCGCCCAACCGCAGACCGAACGCGCGAAACGCTGTTTTCGATGCTCACCAGCCGCCTTGGGTCGTTCGAGGGCCTGCAAGTGCTCGACCTGTTTTCTGGTTCGGGCGCGCTGGGGCTGGAGGCGCTTTCGCGTGGGGCGGCTTATTGCGTTTTCGTGGAGCAAGACCGTGCGGCGCTGGAGGCGCTGGAAAGCAACATCGCCAAATTGGGGGCAGGTTCGCAAAGCGAAGTCCGCCGTGGATCGGCATTGATGCTGGGTCCGGCGCGCAAACCATTTGATCTGATCCTTATGGATCCGCCTTATGGCACCGGCGCCGGTTCAGTTGCCCTCGACAAACTTGCAAGGCTGGGTTGGATTGCTCCGGGCGCGCTTATCAGCATCGAAACCGGCAATCGCGAAGACACCGAAGTGAAGGGTTTCGAGATCGATACCATCCGCGATATTGGCAAGGCGCGGATAACCCTGCTGCGGCCTGAAAGCACGGTTGAATGACGCAAAGCCCGAAACTGGATGGCACAGGCTGGCTGCTGATCGGAATCCTTTCGATCCTTTGGGGCGGCGCCTTCTTTCTGATCGAGGTTGGTTTGCGCAGCTATCCGCCCATCACTCTTGTGTTCATGCGCCTGGTGCTCGCCGTTCCGCCGATGTGGATTGCGATGCGGCTAATGGGTCAACGCCTGCCGAGCGAAGCGCGCGTCTGGGGCTTGCTTGCGGTGGTGGGTGCGCTCAATTGCGCCCTGCCCTTCATCCTGTTCTTCTGGGGCCAGCAATATCTCGACAGCGGCTACGCCTCGATCCTCAACGCCACCACCCCGCTTTGGGGCGTGATCACCGCACATTTCCTGACCAGCGATGAAAAGGCCACCCCTGCCCGCATCCTTGGCGTGCTCATTGGCATGGCGGGAATTGTCGTCATGGTCGGTCCGGAAGCAATGAAGGGGCTTTCGAATAACCTGCTCGCGCAGATTGCCTGCATGATCTCGACCATCTTCTACAGCTTTGCCGCCATCTATGGCCGACGCCTGTCGCAGACCGAATTGACACCGATGGCGGTTGCAACCGGTCAAACGATGATGGCTGCGTTGATGATGGTGCCGGTCGTCGTGCTGGTCGACCAGCCCTGGACAATGGCCACGCCGCGCCTTGATTCCACCTTGGCGGGATTGACGCTGGCGCTATTTTCGACAGCGCTGGCCTATACGCTCTACTTCCGGCTGATCGACCGTTCGGGGGCATCGAATGCACAGTTGGTGGCATTCCTCATGCCAATCCTCGCCGTTATCCTTGGCATCGCCTTCCTTGGCGAAAGCCTGTCGGGCGGGCAGATTGTCGGGGCAGCGTTGATAGCAATTGGTCTGGCTATACTAGACGGCCGCCTCGTCGCGCGATTTCAGAAGTAGCAAGCCGAACAGGCTAAGCACGGCAATCACAGCGAGATAGTAACCCACATATTCAAGGCCCTGCTCCGATAGTTGGAGCGCGATATTGGGCGCCAGCGCCCCGCCAAGTATCCCCGCCGCGTTAAAGCAGATCGACGCGCCGGTATAGCGGACCCGCGCCGGGAACAGGCCTGGCAGCCATGCACCCAGCGGGCCGTAAACCAGCCCCATCACGAACAGCAGCAGAGACAGATACACACCGGTCAGGAACAGGTTACCACTGCCAAGCCATGGCGCGGTGGTGAAACTGGCGACAAACATCGCAGCACAACCCCAGCTTAACACAAAAGCCGGGCGTGTCCGGTCTGCCCAATAGCCTGAGACGATGATGCCCGCTGCCATGAACAGGATCGCGACCAGCTGCACGCCAAGGAAATCCTCACGCGCCATGCCCAGCTTGGTTGTGCCGTAGCCCAGCGCGAAGGCGGTCGAGAGATAGAAGATCGCGAAACAAGCTATGGCCGCAAAGGTGCCGCCAAAAAGCTGCAACGGATGCGTGCGCACCACCTCGGCCACCGGCACTTTAGGCGGAGGGGCTTCTTCCAGGGAAGCGGCGAAAGCCGGAGTCTCGGTGAGCTTCAGCCTCACCCACAGGCCAATCCCCACGAGCGCAGCGCTCAACAGAAAAGGAATGCGCCAGCCCCATTCGCGGAAATCGGCGTCCGAAAGGATCAGGCCCAATATCAGGAACAAGCCATTCGACAGAATGAACCCTACCGGCGCGCCCAGTTGCGGGAACATGCCATAGCGTGCCTTCTTGCCCTCAGGCGCATTTTCAACCGCGAGCAACGCCGCCCCGCCCCATTCGCCGCCAAGCCCAAAGCCTTGGCCAAAGCGCAGGATGCACAGCAGCAAGGGAGCGATCCAGCCAGCAACGGCATAGCTGGGCAGGAACGCAATGAGGAAGGTCGAAACCCCCATGATCATCAACGACCAGACGAGCGTCGCCTTGCGTCCGATCCGGTCTCCATAATGGCCAAACACCAGCGCCCCCACCGGCCTTGCGATGAAGGCCAGCGCGAAGGTCAGCCAGCTTTGCAGCAATTGCGCTTCGGGACTGGACGTCGGGAAGAACAACGGCCCGAAAACCAGCGAGGCCGCCGTCGCGAAAATGTAGAAGTCGTAAAATTCGACCGCTGTCCCTGCCATCGCCGCGCCGAGAATGCGTTTATGCGATGCGCCCTGCATTGTCCACTGTGTCATGCCGCCATTGCTGGCATCGCCCGCACGCAAAGGAAAGCGGAAAAGTGCATTGCCCCCGCCGCCCATGTTCCCTAATCGTTCGCGCGTGACTCACAACCCGCCTGCCCCGCAATATCTCTGGCTCGAAGGATTAAATCCGCCGCAGCGAGAAGCCGTACTGACCACCGAGGGCCCCGTTTTGGTTCTCGCAGGTGCAGGCACGGGCAAGACGGCGGCGCTAACTGCGCGCCTCGCGCATATCATCGCCGAACGGTTGGCATGGCCTTCGGAAATCCTCGCGGTCACCTTCACCAACAAGGCCGCGCGCGAGATGAAGGAGCGCATGGGGCGGATGATCGGCGATGCTGTGGAAGGCATGCCCTGGCTCGGCACCTTCCACTCGATCGGTGCAAAGATGCTGCGCCGCCACGCCGAATTATTGGGCCTTAAGAGCAACTTCACCATCATCGATACCGACGACCAACTACGGTTGCTCAAACAGTTGATTGAAGCTGCCAACCTTGATGAAAAACGCTGGCCCGCCCGCAGCCTGGCTTCACTGATCGACAAATGGAAAAATAAGGGACTGACACCGGCGGACCTCGATGCAGGCGAAAGTGCGCTCTACGCCGATGGCAAGGGCCAGGCGATGTACACCGTCTATCAGGCGCGCCTGCGCGAGCTCAACGCCTGCGATTTTGGCGACCTGCTGCTGCACAATCTGACGCTGCTCAAAAACAACCGCGATGTGCTTGAGGAGTATCAGGAAAAGTTCAAATATATTCTGGTCGACGAATATCAGGACACCAACGCCGTCCAATATCTGTGGCTGCGTCTGCTCGCACAGAAGCGCAAGAATATCGCCTGTGTCGGCGATGACGACCAGTCGATCTACAGCTGGCGTGGGGCGGAAGTGGCCAATATCCTGCGTTTCGAAAAGGATTTCCCCGGCGCCAAGATCATCCGGCTTGAGCAGAATTACCGCTCGACGCCCCACATCCTTGCGGCAGCTTCGGGCCTGATTGAATCGAACAGTGGCCGGTTGGGAAAGACGCTTTGGACCGATCTCGACAGCGGCGAAAAGGTGCGGGTGCTCGGTGTATGGGACGGGCCTGAGGAAGCGCGGCGTATCGGAGAGGAAATAGAGGCGCTGCAGTACAAGCAGGTGTCGCTCAACGACATCGCCATTCTGGTTCGCGCGCAGTTTCAGACACGCGAATTTGAAGATCGCTTCATCCAGATCGGCCTCAATTACAAGATTATAGGCGGCTTCCGCTTTTACGAGCGCGCGGAAATCCGCGATGCCATCGCCTATCTGCGCATCATCAACCAACCTGCAGACGACCTCGCCTTTGAACGCATCGTCAACACGCCAAAGCGCGGGATTGGTGACAAGGCGGTCGAGAAAATCCATCGAGTTTCCCGCGCGGAAGGGGTTCCACTGTCGGTTGGCGCGACCCGCATAATCGGCACTGATGAACTGACCGGCAAGGCACGCAAATCGCTGTCCGATCTGGTGATTGATATTGCACGTTGGCGCGATAGTGCGGCCACCCTGCCCCCGTCGGCGCTAACCGAACTGGTGCTCGAGGATAGTGGCTATACCGCAATGCTGCAGGCCGAACGCAGTGTTGAAGCATCGGGACGGCTCGACAACCTCAAGGAACTCGTCCGTGCGATGGAGGAATATGAGACGCTGGGCGACTTCCTGGAGCATGTCAGCCTTGTGATGGATAATGATGCGGGCGCGCACGACGAAGCGGTCACCATCATGACAATCCACGCAGCGAAGGGACTCGAATTTAATCACGTGTTTTGCGCAGGCTGGGAGGATGGCGTTTTCCCCTCTCAGCGCGCGCTTGATGAAGGCGGGATGGCCAGTCTCGAAGAGGAGCGACGCCTCGCCTATGTGGCGATTACGCGCGCCCGAGAGAAATGCACCATCACCCATGCCGCCAACCGGCGTATTTACGGGCAGTGGACAAGCAGCATCCCCAGCCGCTTCATCGACGAATTGCCGCCCGAGCATGTTGAGAACGAGCAGACGATGACCGGGGGCGCATCTCTGTGGCGCGCCAACTGGTCCGAACGGGCCGATCCTTTCGCCCATTTGGCTGCGGCAAACCAGGGCCGGAGCAACGCGCGCGGCCCAGGTTGGCAGCGCGCCGCAACAGCTGGCGGGTTCAACTCACGGCCGCAACGGGTTCAGGAAGTCAGCAAGCCAGCCGTCGGTCTTGGCGCCCAGGGTCGCAGCGACCTTGCCATCGGCATGCGCGTATTCCACGAGAAATTTGGCTATGGTTCGATCGAGGATATCGAGGGCAACAAACTGGAAATCGAGTTCGAACAATCGGGCCGCAAACGGGTTATGGATAGCTTCGTGACGATTGCTTAATCATCCAAACCATTAATATAAAACAGTAAATACCGGAAAATCTGCTTTTCGAAGATTTCAAAATTAGCCATAAGAATTGATAAATTTTACAACGGAACCGCCGTTATTCCCAACAATGGCATTCGTGTCGATTGGGGATCGGTCGAGCTATGGAATTGGGTAGCAGGGTTGAGTTCAAAAATGAAGTCGCGGCCGAGGTCGACGACTTCATTCTGATGCCACAACCGGATCGTCGCGAGAATGCGCGGCAGATCTCAGTCATGCTCGTCGCGAAGCTCGATGCAGCCGGGCGGGAATTGTTGTGCCGTGTGCACAATATCTCATCAGGTGGTGCAAAAATCGAGACGAGGGCCAAACTCTCAATTGGTGAAGAAATCCGGATTGAGTTCCGTTCAAACCTGTCCATCGCAGGTACAGTGCGTTGGCAGAATGGCGCTTATGCCGGTGTCGAGTTTACCGAAGCAGCCGATCTGGACGCGGTTCTGAAAAAGACCGGAATTTCGATTGCGCGCGTGAAACCGCGATTACCGCGATATAATTGCAAGGTTCCCGCCAAGCTCGAATCCGATCAACGTAGCATCCACTGCGAAGCGATCGATATTTCGGCAAACGGGGTGCGGCTGGACAAGGTGCGCAATCTGAAACCTACCGAAAACCTCACGCTTGTCATCGCCGGCCTATCACGCCGAAAAGTATCGATCGTCTGGAACCGCGATGACCAGGCGGGGGTCAAATTCATAAACCCGCTGCGTTATGATGAATTCGAAAACTGGCTGGCCTGGAACCAGGATGAAAGTTCGGCACGACCCGAAGCAAAGGACGGCCGCAGCACGAAGTGAGGCCCCCTCCCCACGATAGGGAGAGGGCTTATCGCTTAAAAGACGGCTTTAGCCTCTTTTTCCTTCATCATCGCTTGCCTTACCATCGGTATTGGCGGGCCGCCATACGAGAGGAATTCATCATGGAACGCCTTCCACTTTTTACGGTCTCCCTTGGTCCAATCATCGCGTAATTTACGGATCATCAGCTTGCCCATCGTATAGTTCAGATAGGCTGGGTCATAAGTGCCGCGCGCGGCTTGCTGTTTGCTGTTTCCGGCATCCTGATAGCATTGCGTCTTGAACAGCTCCTCAGACTGGGCAACCGCCATGCCGCGCGCATGCAAACCAATGGCGGACAGATAGCGGCAATTACGCAGCAATGCGTTTGAGAGCTGTCCGATCTTCATTTCAGCCGCTTCCTCGGGCGAAGCAGTGGTATCGCCAAGCCCCGCATCCATCATCATTTCCTCGGTATAATGTGCCCAGCCTTCGGCAAAGGCATAACCGACGAACAGCTTGCCAAAGATCGACTTTGACCGGTTCGAATGGAGGAAATTGAGGAAGTGGCCGGGCCATACCTCATGCACCGAGGTGCCTAGCAAGTCATATTTGCCCGGTACAAACCCGTCCTGCGTCGCCTTGTCCCATGTCGGATCGGGCGGAGAGATGTAATAGACCGATGACAGACCTTTCTCATAGGGTCCGGAAATATCGATATAGGCGCTATTCTGCCGATTATAGGGCGGCGATTCTTCAACCTTCGCCTCTTCGGTGCCGGGGATAGAAACGATATCCTTGTCGATCAGGAACTGCTTCAATGGCGGCAATTGGCGGCGCGCCTCGGCAACAGGACCATCGGCTGCCTTGTTGGCTCCCATCTTGCTCATGCAATCTTGCATCGAAGCGCCGGGAGCGTACACAGCACATGCTTTGGCAAGTGCATCCTGGTTTCGCTTCAGATCAGCTCGGCCAATGGCTTCAAGCTCATCGAGCGAAACATTCACCCCTTCGGTCTTCAAAACCATTTTGGCGAACTTGTCCGCACCAAGGGCATAGCCGCCATCGGTGCCAGGTTGCGAACCGATATAGCCGGCCAGATCCTTCATTGCCGCAGCGGCTTTGGTCGCCGCTTCGTCAAACTGCTTTTGCAGTTCGGCGTCCTTCACTTCAGCAAAGGCCTTTTTGGCATCGCCGGTGTAATAATCGGCAAAACCACCGAAACCTGCTGTCCCTATTTTCACAAACGTCGCAGGAAGCGGTAGCTTCAGGTTCGCCTTGATCTGCTCTGCGGCTTTGGGAACATTGTTGGCATATTTGATGAATGCCTTCATCCGCGTTTCGGCATCCGCATAGGGGCGCGCGATGTACACATTGGGATCAAGGACGCCGACATAAGCCGACGGGTTTTTGTGCAGCATGTCCGCATCTTCGAGGAAGAAAAGCTCACCCTCCATCGCGTGCACCAGATAGTCGCGTTCGAATTTCTGCGCATCGGTCAGTTTGGACGCATTGATCGCTTTGGCATCGGCGATCGCCTGTTTGCGATACGCGATCGCAGCCTTTATGCCCTCGGGCGACCAATCGGGTAGTCGCCCATCAAATTCGTGCTTGCCTTGATAGACCGCGAATGTGGGGTTGATCTTGAAATAACCGTCGAGGAATTTCTCGACGAAACCTCCCCATTCGCTTCCATCATTGGCTGTGACTGCGGAAGGGTCGCCGTCCACTTTCTTACAACCGCCGGTGATCACCAACGTGGCCAGTGACACGGCCAAAGCCGCTTGTTTCAATTTCATGCTGCTTCTCCCCGAATGCATGTTGATGCCTGCGATGCTGCACCCGAACATCCACGAGTTCCAGAGCGAATTCGATGAGCGGCACAGAAAGCCATGCAAAGCACAACTTTAGCTGGACGTAGCACAGGGCGATTGCACTGCTTCGGCGAAGCAGATAGGCGACAAATGAGCATGTCGTCCGCACCGCATCCTTTCGCGATACCTGATTACCGCCGCTATTGGCTCGCCCGCTTCATGGCGGTGATTGCCACGATGTCGATGGTCGTCGTGATCGCTTGGCAAGTCTACGACATTGCACGCACCGATTATGGCATGTCGCCAAAGCAGGCGGCTTTCCAACTCGGGTTGCTCGGTTTGGTGCAATTCATTCCACTTGCATTGTTGACGCCCGTCGCAGGCTGGGCTGCCGACAGGTTCGAGCGCCGCAGGGTCGCGATCTTTGCCAATATGGTCGATGCAGGTGCATCGCTGACACTTGGCCTGTTGACCTATAACGATGCGCTAAACCTGCCGCTGTTGTTCCTGCTTGCCGCATTGCACGGTGTAGCCCGTGTTTTCGTTGGCCCTTCGATGGCGGCAATCGCGCCCAATATCGTCCCCCCCGAATCCCTGCCCCGCGCGATCGCGCTTGGTTCGATTGCGTGGCAAAGCGCTTCGGTGATCGGCCCTGCTGTCGGCGGCTTGATGTATGCGCAAAATGCCGCTGGCTCCTATTGGATGACGGTTAGCTTGCTGGTCCTTTCCAGCATCGCGATTTCGACTGTCCGCCCAGTATATCCGCCACCAATGGACGAGAAAAAGCATCCGGTGCGTATGATGGTTGAGGGGATGAAATATACCTGGTCCGAACGTTTTCTGCTTGGTGCCATTACGCTAGATCTGTTCGCTGTGTTGCTCGCGGGCGCTACCGCGCTGTTACCCGTTTATGCGCGCGATATCCTTCATGTCGGCCCAGATGGATTGGGCCAGCTTCGTGCTGCTCCAGCATTTGGCGCAGCGATCGTCGCCATCTATCTCGCCTTCAAACCGCTGAAGCACAATGTCGGTGCCAAGATGCTTTGGGCGGTCGTCGTATTCGGCATTGCCACCATCGGCTTTGGTTACTCGCACATCATTGGTGAGCACCTGTTCGGCAATGCCGAAATCGACTGGCTCGATATGGGTGCATCGATGGCGGTGGCGCTATCGATGTTGGCAATATTGGGCGCGGCTGACATGCTTTCGGTTTATGTCCGCGGTTCGCTGGTGCAGCTCAACACCCCTGACGCCATGCGCGGCCGGGTCAGCTCAGTTTCCGGTCTGGCGATTTCGGCTTCCAACGAATTGGGCGAGCTGCAATCTGGTTTTGCCGCAGCATTGCTTGGCCCCGTCGGCGCGGTTGTATTCGGCGGCGCAGGCGCTATCCTCATCACCGGTATCTGGGCCAAACTGTTCCCCGAACTCAAAAACGCACGGACGTTTGAGCCGCAATTTCGTGAAGCAAAGGAACCTCGCACATGAAGGCCAACTCCATCCTCGAAACCATAGGCAACAGCGCGCATATTCGCCTGCAGCGGATGTTTGGCGATGCCGAAGTCTGGATCAAATCCGAACGCTCCAACCCGGGCGGTTCGATCAAGGATCGCATTGGCCTTGCCATGATCGAAGCGGCGGAAAAGGATGGCAGCCTTAAACCCGGTGGAACTATCATCGAGCCGACCAGCGGCAACACCGGTGTTGGCCTGGCAATGGTCGCAGCGGTCAAAGGCTACAAGTTGGTTCTGGTGATGCCCGAGAGCATGTCGGTTGAGCGTCGGCGGCTCATGCTTGCTTATGGCGCGACATTCAACCTGACCCCGCGAGAAAAGGGCATGAAGGGCGCGATTGAGCGCGCGATTGAACTGGTCGAAAGCACCCCCGGCGCATGGATGCCGCAGCAGTTCGAAAACCCCGCCAACGTGGACGTCCATGTCCGCACCACCGGACCTGAAATCCTTGCCGACTTCAAGGATAGCCCAATCGATGTATTGATTACCGGCGTTGGCACCGGTGGCCATATCACTGGCTGCGCAAAGGTTTTGAAGGAAGCATGGCCCAATCTGAAGGTCTATGCCGTGGAACCCACTTTATCGCCCGTGATCAGCGGCGGCCAGCCGGGCCCTCACCCGATCCAGGGCATTGGTGCAGGTTTCATTCCGGCAAACCTGCATACCCAGTTGATCGACGGTGTGATCCAGGTCGATCCCGAAGATGCGAAGGAAATGGCCCGCCGTGCGGCGCGTGAAGAGGGCATGCTCGTCGGCATTTCCTCCGGCGCAACGCTCGCCGCGATCAGCCAGAAACTGAAGGAGCTCCCGACTGGCAGCCGCGTTCTGGGTTTCAACTATGATACCGGCGAACGCTATCTGTCGGTTCCCGATTTCCTGCCGGTGGAATAAAAGACACCGGGGCGGATTACTCCGCCCCGGCTCCGGCCCGTCCCTTAGCGACCCGCGGGCCTGATAACTTTAGCGCCTGACGTCAGGCTTGCCGTCGCCATCATCATCGAACTGATCAGGCTTGGCATCGCCATTGGTATCCCAGGCATAGCCTTGCCATTTCCATCGCGATCCCATGCATCTGCTTTCCCATCTCCATCGCTATCAATTGTTGGCGGTGGAACCGGTGCGTCAGACGGCGCTGTTTGTTTGGCGGGTTCCGCAGCATGCACGGCACCCACAGCAAAAGGCAGTATGAGCGCCATTGCAGCGGCCCACGCCATCGGGTTTTGCGACCATTTCCGGCTCATCGACATCGGTTGCTCCTCTTTCTCACAACCCCCTGTCGGAACGCGTTTTTCTATGAAGTGGAGCAGTTGAACAGCAGCAATCGTTGAATGGAATGGTGCATCGGGATTAACCGCCCGTCGCATTCCGACTGTCGCAAGTGGAGCGCAGGCTAACGGTTCGTCGCCCTGCGACGCACGAGCCTTTTTGCTATTCGCGCCCTTCCCTCCCGCCAGCGCCGGCGTAAACCCCGTTGCTGCAACGGCTCGAAAAAGCCATCCGCATGCTCGGGATCGAGCAGTTCATTTTCGGCAATCAGCTCGTCGAGCGGACCGGGCTTTTCGAGATCGAGCAGTTCCAGCGTTTTGCCTTGGCCGCGAAGCGTTTCGATCGTCTCCACCAACGATCCGCACGTCTTCATTTGGGCTGCGACAGCCTCCACTTCGACGCCAAGATGCTCAGCCATTAATCGCGTGCGCAATTCGGATATCGCTTTTTCAGACCCGTGGTTGGCGGGCAAGGCCGCATCGAGCACCATATCGCATTCGCTATCCAGACCCAGCGAGCGGTTGTTCAGATTGGCGGAACCAATCCGCAAGATCCTGTCATCGACTATCATCAGCTTGGCATGGACATAAATGTCCTCGCCGCCTTTGGTCAGCGGCACATAGATGCGAAACCTGTCGCCCTTATCGACCTTCCCAATCGCTCGTGCCAGCTGCACGCGCGCAGCATCCATCGCCATTTGCTCGAGCCACCCTTCCCCCGAACGCGGCATCACAACGACCACATCGGGGGGATTGGCTTCCGCCATTCGTGTGGCGATGGCGGCAGAAATCTTTGCGGATGTAAGATACTGGTTTTCAATATAAATAAAGCGCTGTGCGGCAGCGATCATGTCGAGGGTTAGTTTCTCAATCTCGCGCACCTCTTCCACTTCGCCATAGCAGGCACGGGTACGGGCAATTGCAAGATCGACATTTTCAAACAGCACCGAAACATCGTCTGGCCATTTGGGATTGACCTTACGAACCTCTGGCAATGGTTTGCCCCCGGCAACTGCCCAACGATCCCGCGCCAGCTCGCCCAGTGCAGTCGCCACATCGCCATCCATCAGCATGGTGATGTCATGCCACGGCTTATGCGGTTTGCCATTGGGCAACAGGCGCTTGGGATCATCGTCCAGATGCTGCGGCGTATCCCACCGGCCGCAGGCGAGATCGATGCCGCCGCACACAGCGATGCTGTCATCCACAACAACGATCTTTTGGTGGTGGCTGCAGCCTGCTGGATGCGCCCCGTCAAAGCGAAAGCGGATAGCCCGGGTGGTCGCCCAGCGGACCAATGTCCACGCACTTGTCGGGATCAAAAACTGTTTCAAAGCGCCAAAGCGCCATTTGAGAATGGCAATCTGCCGATGCCGGTCTTTCCGCGCCAGCCTTAGGAAAAAGGTTGAAAGCCGGTACCGTCGCGAGCGATCGCCAGGCTCGAGCGCTATGCGGGTGTCGAAATCCCAGCCGATGAATAGCAGCAGATTCTGTGCTTCCTCGCACAACTCGCGCACGAAATGGAAATAATCAGCGGCATCGACCACCACCGATACGCGATTGGCCCGGGCGATCCGCCAGCAATTATGCCCTTCTCGAACGACGGGCGTCGCTTCGGCGGATGGCCCGGATGCCATATCAGGCCGCCTGGAACATCTCCGGCTCCAGCGCCATTACGGCTTCGCTGCCCGCTTCAATCTTGCGGCGCAGGGCACCGCAATCAGGAATGAAGCGTTCGGCGAAGTAACGCGCCGTTACCAGCTTGGCTTCGTAGAATTTGGCGTTACCCGAACCCGCATCGAGTGCAGCTTGGGCAGCGGTTGCCATGCGCAGCCACTGCAGCCCCAACGCTACGATGCCCATGATGTGCATATAGTGGTGCGCACCCGCACCCACATTATTGGGATTAGCCATACCATTTTGCATGAACCACATCGTTGCGGCCTTGAGTTCGCCATTGGCCTTTTCAAGCCTTGTCGCAAAATCTTCGAGCTTGGAACCCTTGACGGCAGCGCATTCGTCATCGACCAGTTTGAAGAAGGCCTGCACAGCACGTCCGCCATTTTGCGCGAGCTTCCGACCGACTAGGTCCATCGCCTGAACCCCATTGGCGCCTTCATAGATCATGGTGATGCGGGCATCGCGGACATATTGTTCCATGCCCCATTCGCCAACATAGCCATGGCCGCCATAGACCTGTTGTGCATTGGTCGCGACTTCATAGCCCTTGTCGGTGCCATAACCTTTGATGACCGGGGTTAGCAGCGAAAGCAGGTCGTCAGCTGCAACGCGCTCTTCTTCGGTTTGGCCGCTGTGTATCAAGTCTGCAAGCAAGGCACCGTTAAGGCAAAGCGCGCGCATACCCTCGGTAAACGCCTTTGAGTCCATCAGCATGCGGCGCACGTCGGGATGGACGAACAAGGTGTCGGCCTTTTCGCTGGTGTCCTGCGGACCAGTCAAGGCGCGGCCCTGGCGGCGATCATGCGCATATTGCACGGCGTTTTGATAGGCCACTTCGGCCACGCCAAGGCCCTGTTGGCCCACGCCCAGTCGTGCGATGTTCATCATGATGAACATGGCTGCTAGGCCCTTGTTTTCCTCGCCGACCATATAACCGGTCGCGCCATCATAGTTCATCACGCAGGTTGCGTTGCCATGGATGCCCATTTTGTGCTCGAGCGAGCCGCAGCCGAGTGTGTTGCGCGCGCCAAGCGACCCATCTTCGTTTACGATGAATTTGGGAACGATGAAGAGCGAGATGCCCTTCACATTGTCCGGTGCATCGGGCGTTTTTGCGAGAACTAGGTGGATGATATTTTCGGCAAGGTCGTGATCGCCTGACGAGATGAAGATTTTGGTACCAGTGATCGCATAACTGCCGTCACCATTCGGCACGGCCTTTGTACGGATAAGGCCAAGATCGGTGCCGCAATGCGGCTCGGTCAGGTTCATCGTACCCGTCCATTTGCCGCTGATCATATTGGGCGCATAGGTCGCCTTTTGCTCCTCGCTGCCTTTGACGAGGATTGCGGATACCGCACCATGCGTCAGCCCGGGATACATGGCGAATGCCATGTTCGAACTGGCCATATATTCTTCGAACGCCATCGACAGGATGTGCGGCATGCCCTGCCCGCCATATTCGACAGGTGCCGAAAGCGTGCCCCAGCCGGCTTCGCAATAGGCCTTATACGCTTCCTTGAAACCATCGGGCGTTGTCACCGAACCGTCGGCATGACGGGTGCACCCTTGTTTGTCGCCCACGACATTCAGGGGGAAAAGCTCATTTTCGACAAATTTCGCGCCTTCGGTCAGGATCGCCTCGACCATATCGGCGCTGGCATTTTCGAAACCCGGCAAATTGGCATATTTGTCGATGCCCAGAACTTCGTTGAGAATGAAAAGCGTATCGCGCAGCGGCGCCTTATATTGCGGCATATGGTCCTCTGATTGTCAAAAGGCAGATCAGGCTGCCTTGGTTTCCTCGGCTTCGACTTTTTCGACCAGGTTCACAAATTCGGTCAGCTCCGCGATTGCGCTATCCAGATCCTGCCGTTGCTTTTTGAGCAGTTCGACCCGCTCCCGGCATTTCATGATCGTAACGCGGCGCTGGACATTGCGGCCATCGTTCAAGTCGTAAAGATCGATCATTTCACGGATTTCGGCAAGGCTGAATCCGACGCGCTTTGCACGAAGAATCCAGGCCAGACGGGCGCGATCGCGCTTGGAGTAGATCCGCGCCAATCCCTGCCGTTCAGGAGAGATCAATCCCTGATCCTCATAAAAGCGAAGCGCGCGCGCAGTTACATCGAACTCGGCCGACAGGTCGGAAATCGTGTAGCTTTCACGGCCGAGCGCATCGGGTGTCTCGATCGTCGCATCTGCCGGTTTCCCGTTTGCCATCATATTGCTCATTGCCGCGCCACCTTCTCCCTTTAGAGGCTGCCGCGACTCTAGTTTACGTTAGCGTAAACGTCAACATCCCCTTCCCTAGGGGAAAGCTTCATTTTTTGGTTAGTGGCGACGGCTGTGTCGGCTGCTCGGATGGAGTCGGCGCTGGTTCAACAGGAGCTTCTGGTGCCGGTTGCGGCTTGGGCAGAGGCTTTGAAAGGCTTTCAAGGATGACCACCTGCCCATCCATCACTGTCGCATCGTACAACGCCTTGGCGAAAATCTTCGGCAGGCGGATGCAGCCATGCGAAGCCGGATAGCCAGGGTTATAGCCCTCATGCAGCGCAATCCCATCCCATGTCAGCCGCTGCATGAAGGGCATTGGCGCGTTGGCGTAGATATTGGACTCGTGGTAAACTTTTTTCTGCAGGATGTTGAACACCCCGGTGGGCGTTTCCTTGCCTTTTTTGCCTGTGGAAACGGTGGTGAACCCGACCAGGTCGTCACCATCAAATACATACATGCGCTGGATATCCAGGACGATCACCATGCGCAGTGGGTTTGCATAGGAATCCCGCTTTTCCCATACGAATTGCCCCGGTTTGAGGCTGTCGGGCGGGCCCTTTTTAACCGGCTTTGGTTTCGGTTCTGGCTGGGGCTCAACCTGCGGCACAGGTTGCGGCGCCACAGGGTCAGTTTGCGGTGTCGGAACGTCAACCGGAGGGGTTTCGGTTGCGGGGATGGGCGTCGCTTGGGGAGCAACCACAACCGCAGGATCGTTCGGAGCCGAAGGCACTTGCGCCTGCGCCGATGCGGCCAGCATTACCGCCAAACCACCCATGGCAAGTCGCCGCAAATTTAACGCAAGCATTGTGAAGCCCTGTTTGATAACATTATTACACACTTGCAGTTGATATGCTGAAAAAACGCTCAAAAATCAAATGGAATTGCACAATTGAAGCCCCATTTCGTCGCGTTTTAACCGGATTGGCAAAGGCTGCTTAGAACGAAGGCCTAAGGCGAAATGCCGCAATTTTGCGCTGAAATGCGGATGCGATACTTCTATTGGTAAGGCTTGTCGCTTACCTTGATGTCAATGAAACAGGTGGGTCGTCGCCAATTTATCCGGAACAGCGTTCTTGCAGGTGCAGGCGTCGCCTGCGCCTCATTTCCGCTGGCTGGCGCCTATGCCCAGTCGACTGCCGCAGTCGAACTGGATCCACGATTGCTTGCACGCGCAGGGGCTGCGCTGGCGAGGCACGGCGATAAGATTTTCAGTCGCGACATGCTCGCGATAGCCGATTTTTCCCAGCCATCCGGTCTGCCGCGTTTCCATTTGTTCAACCTGCTTAACGGCAACAATACGACATTGCTGGTGTCACATGGCATTGGCTCTGATCGTACGCATAGCGGCCGATTGCAGCAATTCTCCAATGTTCCGGGATCGGAGGCGACATCGTCTGGGGCTTACCTGATTGGCGAGGGCTATATCGGCAAATATGGCGCATCGCGCCGCCTGATTGGGCTCGATCCGGAAAATGATCAGGCCGAAAACCGCGCGATCGTTATTCACCCTGCCCGCTACGTGAGCAAATCGCTGGTTGCGACGCAAGGCAAGGTCGGGCGCAGCCAGGGCTGCTTTGCCTTTTCGTTCGATGATATCGGGCAAGTACTGTCGCAGCTTGCGCCGGGTTCATTGCTTTACGCTGACAAGCTTTAGCCGCGGGTGAAAACCCCGCAATAAATCCGCTTTCCGCTGTTGCCACTCGGGTCAGTTTTGTAGTCATCCGCCTTTTCATGGATGACAACCGCGACACCATCCGCATCGAATAGTGCCCCCTCTCCTTCCCAGCCCGCGCTTTCAACTGGGCCGTTGAACAGGATACGTTCTTCAGCATTGCTGACGAGATTGGGAAAATCTCCAGCATGTGCGCCGGCTGGATTATCGTGGCCGTGCTGTTTGCCCGCGGGATTCCAGTGCGGCCCTGCAGAGCTGAAATCCGGGCCGTCACATTTGCCGACTGCATGAAGATGCATTCCAAAGCTTCCCTGGCCAGGCGCTGCAGCTGCGATTTCAAGAGAAATGCCATCTGATTTGCGTACCAGTTTAGCAACGCCCGCCTCACTTCCATCGCCGCGATACAGTTTCGCAGTCGCCACCTCTGTGGCGTTATCCATTTGCGAGGTTGCACAACCTGCCAGAACCAGACCTGCAAAAAGCGGAAATATGCGCATAGTTGTGCTCCTAGATGGACTCAATTGATACTGCCATTGGCAGCTTGAGGGTTCAATCGACCGTTTGCCATTCTTCGCGTGGCGCGCCTTGCGCGAACAGCAATGCGGTCAAATCATTATGTCGGATCGCAAAATTCGCTTTGGCTTCCAATGCAGCTTTTGCACGGTAAGACGCGCCGATGCCACCCCCGTCAATCGCTGCCTCGACCATCAAAATATCATTGGCTCCATCACCTGCGGCGAGCACCAGTTCAGATGCCAGCCCAAGCTGCTGGCGCGCCTGATGCAGTTGGCGCGCTTTCTCTTGCGCGTCGACGATAGCTCCGTCCACCGTTCCATCCAGATAATCGCCCGAAATGCCCAGGCGGTTTGCGGCCATGCTGTCAAAACCCGCCATCTCGACGACGGCAGCGACGAAATCGGTAAAGCCGCCCGAAACGAGAAGCCCGTGCGCGCCCCAGCCCCGCATCGTCGCCAGCAATATATCGGCACCGGGAGTCAATCGAACCCGTTCCTCGATGCACAGGCGGATGGTATCGCGATGCAGACCTTTCAACAGCGCCACACGCCCGCGCAACGCGCCTTCGAAATCCAGTTCGCCCTGCATCGCGCGTTCCGTGATTTCGGCGATTTCTGCTTTGATGCCGGCATAATCGGCCAATTCATCGATACATTCCACCGTAATGATCGTGCTATCCATATCCGAAACCAGCAGCATCTTTCTGCGGTTCGTTGAGGGTTGGACGCAAATGTCGAACTGGCCTTCAAGCGGCTGCAAAGCCTGCCGCACAGCCGCGATATCGCCGCCAAATGAAAGGTCGATCGCCTTACCGGTTTCGAGCCAGTGATGTCCTTCCGGCTCTCCCCCTACAGTGCGCAACCGGTCTTCTGCTTCGGAAATTGCCCCCGTTTCAAGGCGATCAGCCGCTATCAGTGTGGCAATATTTGTGGAAGAAGCTGAAGTCATGACGAATCCGCAAAACAGGCCCGGGGGCAAAAGATTGGCGCTTATTGCCGGTCCGACGGCCAGCGGCAAGACCGCATTGGCACTTCACATTGCCCAAAAGCAGCCTGTGACGGTTATCAACGCCGATAGCGCCCAAGTTTATGCGCATTTGCCAATCCTGAGTGCACAACCCGCCGCCACGGAAATGGCGACCGCGCCGCACAAGCTTTTCGGATATCTCGATGGGCGCGATACCTGTTCGGCGGCGCGTTGGGCGCAAGATGCGAAAACCGAAATCGAACAGGCCTGGCTCGAAGAGCGGCTGCCGCTGCTGGTCGGCGGAACCGGGCTTTATCTTCGCACATTGCTATATGGCATCGCTCCGATCCCCGAAATCGACCCAGAAAAGCGCAGGGTGGTCCGTTCCCTTCCCACAGACGTCGCCTATCGGGCATTGCTGGAGGAGGATGCGGCAAGCGCAGCGGCCCTTTCACCCAATGATGATAGCCGCGTAAAACGCGCGCTTGAAGTCATCCGTTCGACGGGCACCAGCATCATCGATTGGCGCCAGCGTCTCGAAGGCGGGATCGCCGATGAGGTCAATCTGCGTCCGCTGATCCTTTTGCCTCCACGTGATTGGCTGCATGAACGATGCGACCAGCGTTTTGAGCAAATGATGGAGCAAGGCGCCGTGGACGAAGTGCGGTCGCTTTTGGCGCTCAATCTCCCCGCTGACGCACCGGTGATGCGCGCGATCGGGGTTCCGGAAATCTCGGCAATGCTCAATGGAGAAATCGACCGGGCCGAAGCGGTGTCGCGCGGGCAAGCCGCCACCCGCCAATATGCAAAACGGCAATATACCTGGTTCAGGAACCAACCTCCCAAGGATTGGTCGCGCTGGATAGAGGCATTAAATGACTCCGATTTAGGCCAAATTGAAAGATTATTACAATTTTAACTGTTGACATGCCATTTTCTAATCCGTAACAGCCCGCACTTGCCCGCCTTGTTGCGATGCAGCAATAGGCGGGCTTCGTTTGTTTGAAGGACAGGAAAAGTGGCCGAAAAATCCGGCGCAGACATATTGATCGAAGCCCTGCTCGCGCAGGGTGTGGACACCGTTTTCGGCTATCCCGGCGGCGCCGTGTTGCCGATTTACGACGCGCTTTTCCAGCATCCGAAGATCCGCCATGTGCTTGTGCGCCACGAAGCTGGTGCAGCCCATGCGGCTGAAGGCTATGCGCGTTCAACCGGGAAGCCGGGCGTCGTGCTCGTCACCTCAGGGCCCGGCGCAACCAATGCCGTAACTGGCATCGCCGATGCTTTCATGGATTCGATTCCGATGATCTGCCTCACCGGCCAGGTTGCGACCAACCTGATCGGCTCAGATGCCTTCCAGGAAGCTGATACGATCGGCATCACGCGTCACTGCACCAAGCATAACTATCTGGTGAAGGATCCATCTGAATTGGGCGCGGTGGTTGCAGAAGCTTTCCATATCGCCACCCAGGGTCGCCCCGGCCCCGTCGTCATCGACATTCCGAAAAATGTGCAGGTCGCAACGGCCGAATTTGACCGCCATGGCGTCAACGCTGCGAAACGCTACGCTCCGGCAGGCGAAGCCGATTTTGCGGCGATTACGCAGGCAGTTGAACTGCTCGCGAAGGCAAAGGCGCCTATCCTCTATACCGGTGGAGGCATCATCAATTCAGGGCCGGATGCCAGCGCTGCATTGCGCGAACTGGCCGCGCTTTCGGGTGCACCGGTCACTTCGACCTTGATGGGCTTGGGCTCCTTCCCTGCTTCGGACCAGCAATGGCTCGGCATGCTGGGCATGCACGGCACCTATGAAGCCAATATGGCGATGAACCAGTGCGACGTCATGCTCTGCCTTGGCGCACGTTTTGACGATCGCGTGACTGGGCGTCTCGATGCTTTCTCACCGGGCAGCACCAAGATCCATATCGATATCGACCGCAGTTCGATCAACAAGACCGTACGGGTTGACCTGCCGATTGTTGCCGATGTCGGCAAAGCTATCCGCCAGATGATCACCATCTGGAACAGCCGCAAACTGCAGCCACAGAATCTGGATGAATGGTGGGCGCGCATCAAGGGCTGGCGCTCGGTCGGCTCGCTCAACTATCCGGCAAGCCAATCCGAGATCATGCCGCAATATGCGATTGAGCGCTTGTACGAGCTGACCAAGGACAAAGCACCGATCATCACCACCGAGGTTGGCCAACACCAGATGTGGGCAGCACAGCATTTCCATTTTGATGCGCCCAACAAATGGCTAACCAGCGGCGGCCTCGGCACGATGGGCTATGGCCTGCCCGCAGCGATCGGCGCGCAAATGGGCAATCCTGATGCGCTGGTGATCGATATTGCCGGCGAAGCATCGATCCAGATGAACATCCAGGAAATGGGCACTGCCAGCCAGTATCGCCTGCCGGTCAAGGTCTTCATCCTCAACAACGAATGGATGGGGATGGTTCGCCAGTGGCAGCAATTGACCTATGAAAGCCGTTATTCGAACAGCTATTCGGACAGCCTGCCCGATTTCGTTGCACTGGCTGAAGCCTATGGCTGGAAGGGCATTCGCTGCGACGATCCGGCAAAGCTCGATGATGCCATTGCCGAGATGCTGGCCTATGATGGCCCGGTCATGTTCGACTGCCGCGTATCGAAGGAAGCCAACTGCTTCCCGATGATCCCATCAGGAGCAGCGCACACCGAAATGATCCTGCACTCCGATGAAGTGTCGGGAACAATGGATGACGAAGCGAAGGCGCTCGTATAATGCATATCAAGGAAGAATTTGCCGAGCGGCACGTGCTGACGCTCACCGTCGACAATGAAGCCGGTACGCTCGCGCGTATCGCCGGGATGTTCACTGCGCGCGGATATAATATCGACAGCCTGACCGTGGCCGACATTTCCGAAGACCATGCGATCAGCCGCATCACCATTGTCACCAAGGGTCCGCCGCAGGTCATCGACCAGATCATCGCCCAATGCGAACGCCTGGTTCCAGTGCACAAGGTTACCGACCTCACCGATGCAGGCCCGCATGTCGAACGCGAGCTAGCGTTGGTAAAGGTTTCTGGTGCGGGCGACAAACGGGTCGAAGCAATGCGCTTGGCCGACATCTATCGTGCCCGCGTAATTGACGCGACCGTTTCGAGTTTCATTTTCGAGATCACCGGCGGACCCGACAAGATCGATACCTTTGTTGCGTTGATGCGCGAACTGGGTTTGGTCGAGGTCGGGCGCACCGGCATCGTCGGGCTGATGCGCGGCAGCGAAGCAAGCTAATTCAGGCCTCTGGCCAACACTTCAAAACAGGAAAGCGAATATCATGAAGGTTTATTACGACGCAGACTGCGATCTTGGCCTGATCAAGGACAAGAAGGTCGCGATTGTTGGCTATGGCAGCCAGGGCCACGCGCATGCGCAGAATCTGCGCGATAGTGGCGTCAAGGAAGTGGCAATTGCCCTGCGCCCCGGTTCCGCCACTGCTGCCAAGGCCGAAGGCGCAGGCTTCAAGGTGCTTTCGAATGCCGACGCTGCTGCATGGGCCGATGTCGTCATGATCCTCGCACCCGATGAACATCAGGCGGCCATCTATGCAGATGACCTGCACGCCAATATGAAGCAGGGTGCTGCGCTCGCCTTTGCACACGGCCTCAATATCCATTTCGGCCTGATCGAGCCGCGCGCCGACCTCGACGTCATCATGATCGCGCCCAAAGGCCCCGGGCACACCGTGCGCAGCGAATATCAAAAAGGCGGCGGCGTTCCCTGCCTGATCGCAGTCGACAAAGACGTATCGGGCAACGCACATGATGTCGCACTTGCCTATGCCAGCGCCGTTGGTGGCGGTCGATCGGGCATCATCGAAACCAATTTCCGTGAAGAGTGCGAAACCGACCTGTTCGGTGAGCAGGCCGTGCTTTGCGGCGGCATCACCCATCTTATCCAGGCAGGTTTCGAAACGCTGGTCGAGGCTGGTTATGCGCCTGAAATGGCCTATTTCGAATGCCTCCACGAAACCAAGCTGATCGTCGACCTGCTGTATGAAGGCGGCATTGCCAATATGCGTTATTCGATCTCGAACACAGCTGAATATGGTGACATCACCACCGGCCCGCGCATCATCACCGAAGAAACCAAGTCGGAAATGAAGCGGGTTCTGGAAGACATCCAGTCAGGCCGTTTCGTGAAGAATTTCGTGCTCGATAACCGTGCCGGCCAGCCCGAACTGAAAGCCGCCCGCAAAGCGGCCGCCGCGCACCCCATCGAAGAAACCGGCGCCCGCCTGCGCGCGATGATGCCTTGGATCGCAAAGAACAAGCTGGTCGACAAAGCCAAGAACTAAGCGCTCTGCCGCAAAGCTGTTGACTTTCAGGGGGATGGAGCGACATTTGCTCCGTCCCCCTTTCAGTTGGAGCCTCACATGCGCAAGTTCCTGATCGCCCTTCCCCTCATCGTTGCAGCTCCACTATTGGCTCAGCAGGGCGATAAGCCCCAGCTCCCGGGCGTTGCAGATACGGCCAGGGTGGCCGCCGGCACATATGCCGTCGATAGCCGACATACTCAGGTCAACTGGCAGGTGAATCATTTCGGCTTCAATGACTATTTCGGTCTGTTCGGTGATGTAACGGGCACGCTGCAGATCGACCCCGCCAATCCATCAGCGGCAAAGGTGGATGTCACCATCCCGATCGCATCGGTGGCGACATCGAGCCAAGGCCTGACCGACCACCTCAAAACGCCCGATTTCTTTGACATCGCCAAATTTGAAACTGCCCGCTTCGTTTCAACCAGCGTCAAGGTCGACGGCCAAAAGGCGGTAATCAAAGGCGATTTGACGATGTTGGGCGTGACCAAGCCAGTCGAACTCGAAACACGGTTCGAAGGTGCCGGCAACAATCCGATGAACAAGAAAGCGACCTTGGGCTTTCATGCCGCCACGACCATCAAACGCAGCCAGTGGGGCATGACCAAATATGTCCCGATGGTGGGTGACGACGTGAAATTGCGGATCAGTGTAGCCTTCGAAAAGGAAGGCTGAAAGGCGCGCCCCTGCAATGCAGGGGCGATACCCGACTTACCACCCCTTGCGGTAAACCTTGTCAAGTCGCTCCTTCGCAGCACGATATTCGCGCTCCAAACGATCGACCATGTCCGCAACCGACTGCACTTCCTTAACCGCGCCAATTCCTTGGCCCGAACCCCAGATATCTTTCCAGGCCTTGGCTTCGGTATTGCCGCCGGAGCCAAAGTTCATGGTGCTGATATCACCCTTGGGAAGGTTATCCGGATCCATGCCAGCCTTGACGATCGACTGCCGCAGGTAATTGCCATGCACGCCGGTGAACAGGTCTGAATAAACGATGTCGCTGGCCTTCGCCTCGACGATGTTTTCCTTATAGCCCTCGACCGCATTGGCTTCCTTGGTCGCGATGAAGGCGCTACCGATATAGGCAAAATCTGCGCCCATTGCCTGCGCCGACAGGATTGATTGGCCATGCGCAATCGAACCGGACAGCGCAACAGGGCCATCGAACCATTCGCGGATTTCCTGCATCAGCGCAAATGGCGAAGTCGTTCCGGCATGGCCACCGGCACCGGCAGCGACAGGGATCAGGCCATCGGCCCCCTTCTCGATAGCCTTGCGTGCAAAACGATCATCGATGACGTCATGGAGCGTTATGCCGCCCCATGCATGTACCGCCTGGTTCAGGTCCTCACGAGCCCCCAACGACGTGATCGTGACCGGCACCTGCCACTTGGCGCAAATTGCGACATCTTCATCGAGGCGGTTGTTCGAACGATGGACGATCTGGTTCACCGCATAGGGAGCCGCCGGACGATCAGGATTGTCACGGTTGTGCGCTGCCAACTCTTCGGTAATCTGGTGAAGCCATTCGTCGAGCTGGCTCGCGGGGCGTGCATTGAGCGCCGGGAAGCTGCCAACAACCCCCGCCTTGCATTGCGCGATCACCAGTTCCGGACCGGATACAATGAACAACGGTGAACCGATCACCGGCAGGCGAAGATTATCAAAAATGGCAGGCAAAGACATCGCGAACTCCCTAACGCTTAATCACGTGATTAAGCGGTAAAGAGCGCAACGATTGGGGCTTGTCAAATGCCGTTTGCAGCACTCAGCAAGGCACGCACGGTTGCCGTAGCGACATCGGTGTCGATTCCTGCGCCGAAAAGACTGCGACCATCGGTGGTCCGGCATTCGACATAGGCTGCGGCCTGCGCGCCGGCGCCGTGGCCGATGGCATGTTCGCTATAATCGACAATATCCATTTCAGGCCCACCATGGTCTTTGAGCGCCGCAATCACGCTCGACATCAGGCCATTGCCGCGCCCCGAAAGGCTGCGAAACTCGCCATCTACCTTCAGCTTACCGACAAAAATGCGGTCACTTCCGGCATGGTTCTCTGCATAGTCGAACAGTTCGAAGCGCCCCGACTTGTTGATGAAATAGCGCTCCTGGAACGCACCCCAGATATCGCCCGAGGTCAATTCACGGCCCGTAGTGTCCGAAAGCTCTTGCACCGTGCGCGAAAAGTCGGCCTGCAACTTCTTGGGCAGTTTAAGTCCATAGTCCTGCTCAAGCACCCAGGCGACACCGCCCTTGCCGCTTTGCGAATTCACGCGAATGACGGCTTCATAGCTTCGGCCCAAATCAGCCGGATCGATGGGCAAGTACGGAACTTCCCAGATTTCATCATTGCGCTTGGCCTGATGGGCAAAACCCTTCTTGATTGCGTCCTGGTGGCTTCCCGAAAAAGCAGTGAACACAAGTTCCCCGGCATAAGGATGGCGGGGGTGTACGGGCAGCTGGTTGCAATATTCTACGGTCTGGATGACCTCATCGATATCCGAGAAATCGAGCCCCGGATGCAGGCCTTGCGTGTACATATTGAGTGCAACGGTAACGAGGTCGACATTGCCGGTGCGCTCACCATTGCCAAACAGGCAGCCCTCGACGCGGTCGCCCCCTGCCAACAGGCCCAACTCGGTTGCGGCAATTCCGGTGCCGCGGTCATTATGCGTGTGCAGGCTGATTACGACCGCTTCACGGTTCGGAATATTGCGGCCGAAATACTCAATCTGGTCCGCATAGATGTTGGGCATAGCCGCCTCTACGGTGGCAGGCAGGTTGAATATGATCGGCTTTTCAACGGTCGGCTTCAGGATTTCCATAACGGCGCTGCAAACTTCGATACTGAAATCCAATTCGGCAGTCGAGAAGGTCTCCGGAGAATATTCGAAATGCCAATCGGTTTGCGGATATTTCGCGGCCTGCTCTGCCAGGATCTGCGCCCCTTCAATCGCAATCGCTTTCACGCCCGGCTTATCGAGATTGAAAACAATGTTGCGCCAAGCGGGTGATACCGCATTGTAAAGATGCACGATCGCCTTTTTGGCACCTGCCATCGCCTCGAATGTCTTTTCGATCAGGTCGCGGCGCGATTGGGTCAGGCTCTGGATGGTGACATCATCGGGGATGCGTCCGCTGTCCACCAGATCGCGGATGAAATCGAAATCAGTCGCGCCTGATGAAGGAAAGCCAACCTCAATTTCCTTGATGCCCACCTTGACCAGCAGGTCGAAAAAGCGGCTCTTCTTCTCAGAGCCCATCGGGTCGATCAGCGCCTGGTTGCCATCGCGCAAATCGGTCGAGAGCCAACGGGGTGCCTTGTCGATAGTGCGGTCCGGCCATTGCCGATCTGGCAGGTCCACCTGCGGGAACGGGCGGTATTTACGGGATGGATCGTTCAACATTTTGCTTCTCAATCTGTGGGGCGCGCCATGTCGCCCTTAAAGTTTCCGGTCTGATTGTAGTTCGTACCCTTAGGCCGGGCGGCTCCGGACATAGCCGGAGGCAATCACGCGCCTAAGGGCGCGTAAGTCGAAGAAGAAGCGAGAGTGAACGGACTTTCATCGTGACCGCGCTTTTTCACACAAAATTTCAAACGTCCAGAAAAAAGCGCAACAAGATTCAATTCAACGAGGTTCGAGGGCACCGTATAAATCGAATGCGGCTTTCTCGATCGTTTCGAACGCTGGATTTGGCGCCAAAGGATCGCGCTGGCGATTGCGCAGTGGCAGCGCATTGCTTCGCAATGCCACGCGCAATGTCTTTTGCAGGTCGTAGATCTGGCGCAATTGGCCGTTGGGGCTCAGCCGTTCGAAGGCCGCAATGCGTTCGCATACTATCTGGTTATATAATGGATGAGGTCCTCGATGTAGCGGTAGCCCGAATGCGGCGGCATTTTCCTCAGTGCATGGCAGATACATTCCATTTTGATGGAAATTCTGGAAATCAAAGCCGATTGCTCCGATCCGGTTGAACATCGTTCGGAAAGCAGGTTTTTCGACAACCTCTGCTGGAATTATGTGATGGCAGTGAAATCCCGGCACTTTTACGCGCTTTTTCACTTCCCGGAATGTCAGCATGTCCAAAAGCCCTCCATCACGCACGCCAAGCTATTGGAAGCGGGACGGAAAGCAATCAGCAGAGGGGCACTATTTGCTCCGATTTCGAGGTAATTCGGCAATGAAGCAACATGCCGTCGTCGGAGGGCTCCAAATGGATCAAATTCGCCGGATCCAAGTCAGCGATTTCTTGTGAATCGTCTATCGATCCATTGGTCGCCAAATCATGTGCAAGGCGAATTGCACGCCGGATCAATTCCTGCTGGTCCAACTGGCCTGACTGCAATTCGAATTCCTGCCCGCAAAAATCTGCAAGCCCTTTGGACCGCAAATAGCCGGGCTTTTCGGCGATGAAATCGACGATCGGCAGAACAGGAAAAACGCCACCATCCACATAGGATTGGACAACCTCGAGGAAATATCCCGTATCGGTTTGAAGTCCGGTTGGTTGCCAGACAACTGCCGACGCCTGCAGATTCCGCGCACAAACTGCACCAAAATTCAGGAACGCCTTGGCAATCTCTGGCACGACCAGTCCGTGTTCGATGTGCGAATGCAGAGATATGGCAAGGGCCGAACATATTGCGTCATCGCCAAGCGTAGAGAAAACTTTGCGCCGTTCAGGTTTGAGCGCCGATTCAGGATTGAAGTCGCAATCGAAAGTCAGCCCATTAAAAATCAGTACAGAAGCAGCATCCCCCAGCCGTTCCATTTGATCAAAATGGATGTCGGCTTGCGTGGAAACAAGTTCATCCAGTCTGGTCCGCACTTCAGACTGCGGAACTTCAAACAACAACGATAATGATGGACTTATTTCCAAAGTTCTAGATTCCTCAAGTTCCTTTTTTGTTCTATTATAAATAGTTAAAGGAAGCAAGAGTCTTCGAAAACATCAATCCGAATTGGATCAGATTTCCACCTGACTGCCCAGTTCGACAACGCGGTTGGTTGGAAGCTTGAAAAACTCCATCGCATTGGCCGCATTTCGCAGCATCCAGGCAAAAACCTTTTCCCGCCAGATTGCCATGCCGGGGACCTTGGACGCGATCAACGTCTGGCGCGACAGGAAAAAGCTGGTTTGCATCATGTCAAATGGCGGACCACAGAGGTCAACCTTTGCCAGCGCAGCCGGAACATCGGTTTCCTCAAGGAAGCCATAGCGCAGGACGACGCGGTAGAAGCCTTCGCCCAATGTCTTGCAGGTCGCGCGCTTGCTTTCATCGACATAGGGCATTTCCGCGATGTCTACGGTAAGGATGATAACGCGTTCATGGAGGATGCGGTTATGCTTGATGTTATGGAGCAAGGCCGACGGCACGCCGGCACTGGTTGAGGCCATAAAGATTGCCGTTCCCGGAACCCGCTGGGCACTGCCGCTAGCCGACTTGATGAAGATTTCCATCGGCATCGTGCTTTCGGCCATGCGTTCACGCATCAAGGCGCGACCGCGCGACCAGGTGGTCAGCAAGGTGAAGATGATCAACCCGATGACGAGTGGGAAATATCCGCCCTGCGGTACCTTGAGCAGGTTGGCACCGAAATAGGCAATGTCGACGATGAAGAACACCGCAAGGATCGGCAGCGCCTTCCACTTTGGCCATTTCCAAAGGCTGAGAAGCACGACCGTGATAAGGCAGGTATCGATGAACATCGCACCTGTCACCGCGATACCATAGGCCGCTGCGAGGTTACTTGAGGAGCGGAAGAAGAGCACCAAGACGATGACCATGATCATCAGGCCCCAGTTGATCGCCGGGATATAGATCTGGCCCGCCTCACTCTCGCTGGTGTGCAGGATACGCAAGCGCGGCATGAAGCCGAGTTGGATAGCCTGCTGAGTTAGTGAAAACGCGCCCGAGATCACCGCCTGGCTGGCAATGATGGTCGCAAGGATAACGAGGAAGACAATCGGAAGGCGAAGGTCGCCAGGGAGCATCAGGAAGAACGGATCCTTGATCGCTACCTGCGCTTCCGCAGGCGTCATCGACAGGATCATCGCCCCCTGCCCCATATAGTTCAACATCAGCGCGGGGAGCACGAACCAAAGCCAAGAGAATTTGATGGGACGCCTGCCGAAATGCCCCATGTCGGCATATAGCGCTTCAGCACCGGTCACTGCCAGAACCACAGCTCCAAGCGAAATGAACGCACGCAGACCATCAACATAGAAGAAGTTGATCGCATTCCACGGATTGAGCGTGTGGAGCACGATTTCGGGCATCTTGATTAGATGCATCAAACCGAGCGCGGAAAGTGTCGCGAAATAAGTGACCATGATAGGCCCGAACAACGCACCAACCTTGGCCGTTCCACGCGCCTGGATTGCGAAGAGACCAACCAGGATTGCCAACGCAATCGGCAAAACCCAGCCCTTGAAGCCCGGATGGACATAGTTCAGACCCTCGGTTGCCGAAAGGACTGACATCGCCGGGGTTATCATGGAATCGCCGTAGAATAGCGCGGTCGCAAACACGCCGAGCATGATGATCGGCGCGGTCCATTTCTCGCCTTGCGTCTTGCGGCTAATCAGCGCCAGCAGGGCAAGGCTACCGCCCTCACCCTTGTTGTCCGCTTTCATGATGGTGAAGACATATTTGAACGTCACCACGAGCATCATCGACCAGAATACCAAGCTGAGCACACCGGTGATGTGCATGGGATCGGGTTCGATCGGATGGTGGCCGGCAAAGGTTTCGCGAAATGCGTAAATGGGGCTGGTACCGATATCTCCAAAGACAACGCCTACTGTGCCGACACACAGCGTCAGCAACGACGCCTTTTTGTGGCCGTGGCCGCCATGTTCCAGGTGATTTTCGGAATTTTCGGTTTCGCTATTAGCCATGCGCACCCCAAAGGCGGATTTATCAGCCATTCCGCGCCATACGGGACGCAGCGCGCGCCGATAGCACGACACTATAGCCCAAACAACGCACTATCGCTGTAAATTCGCGAATATCATCCTATTGTATTATATTAATTTTTCAATTCAGGTGACGGAGGCGCCGCTCCCGCCAGCAGGGATTCAAGCCCTGCAAGCTGCGACTCAACCGCCGGACGCCATTTTGCCTTGGGCGTGGCGCGTTCCAGAACCGCGTTCCATTTGCTAATGGTGATGTCAGGCTTGCGATCGAACAATGCTGCCAAACCTACAAAATAGTCAGGTGCCGGCAGGTTGGGAGCCAGCGTACGCGCCTTGTCAAAAGCCAGTTTCGCAGGCGGTGTCATCTCGCCATCGGATGCCAGCATAAGGACCAGCCCAAGCGCGGACCACAGATCGGGATTATCGGGATGCTCGCGTAACCCTGCCTGAATATAGCCCGCAGCCGCCGAATAACTTCCATCGCGGGCAAATCCGTCGGCGGTGACCAGCCACATTTTGGCGACACCGAAATTCTGATCCATATCGCTGCGCATCTTGAGCAGAGCCTCGGCTGCGCCCCGCTCTGCAGCGATGGGTTGGGCCTCAGATGACGATAGTTCAGGGCGGCCCTGCCATGCATAGCCTGCCATCGCGAGCACCACCGTTGCGGCAACAGGTTGCCATAGCTGCCTGCGTCCCTTGGCAAAGGCTAGGATGGCCAAGGCCGAGACCAGGCCGGTTCCAATCATGATGATCCAGCCGATCATGCCTCACGCTTTCTGAAACGGCCGCGAGCCACCAAAAGCGCCCCGCCTAAAACCAAAATTGGTAGGAGCCACAGGATCAATCCGCTTCCCGACGCGGGGGGTGCGAAGCTGATCCAATCACCATAACGCTCGATCAACCAGCTCTCGATTTCGGCCTCGCTTTGCCCTGCCTTGATACGCTCGCGCACTTCATGGCGCATCGCGGCTGCAATTGGTGCATCGCTATCGTGAATCGACTGCCCCTGGCACTGGATGCAGCGCAGCCTTTGCATCAATTCCAGCGCACGCGCTTCCTGGGCAGGGTCAGCAAGTTGCTGGTTGGCAAGCGGCGGAGGCGGGCCTTCCTGTGCCGCTGCTGGCACTATTGAAAACGCCAACGCGCAAGCAATGACGAAGCGCTTCATTTGGCTTCCTTCAGCTTTGCGATCAGCGGTTCAACATGCTCGGCACGGATATCGCCGATATGTTGGTGGATAATCCGCCCTTTGCCGTCAATCAGATAGGTTTCGGGAACGCCCGATGAGCCAAGCTTAAGCTGGATCAGCATGTCCATATCGGCACCGATCCTAACGAAAGGATTGCCATGTTCCGCAAGGAAAGCGGCCACGTCTTCCGGTTTGTCCCTGATGGCGATCGCATGGATTTCAACACCTGCTTCCTTGATCTGTTCAAGGAATGGCGCTTCCGCCTTGCACGGCAGGCACCAGCTCGCAAAGATATTGAGCATACGTGGTTTGCCATCGGCGAAGTCGGTATTCGACAGCCCTTGCACACCTTCGGTTGCCGCGGGCAGTGCAAATTCAGGCAACGGCCTGCCTACAAGATTTGACCGGACATATTCATCCTTCGGTTCAACCAGACCGTAAAGGAAAATGCCGCCAAGAAAGGCGAACAGGGCGAGAGGCGCCCAGATTAGCCAATTCTTTTTCATGCCAAGCTCCATGGATTATCGCGGCGGCGCTTCCGCAGGGCGAGCGTCGCGCGCCCAAAGAGCGCAATGGCTCCACCCAGTGCAATGAGCAAGCCGCCGTACCAGATCAGCGTTACAAAGGGTTTCCACCACAAGCGCACCTGCCAGCGATCTGATGCATCGCCCTCGCTCGGCGCGGCAATCACAGCGTAAAGCTGGCCATCCCATCGTGTGAGCAGCGCAGCTTCGGTCGTTTGCTGTTTCGGGCTGGAGAATTGCCGCGATTGAGGGCGCATTATGGTTGTGTCTTCGTCGCGGCGAACAAGCAGTTGTCCTTCGAGCGCAACCCAATTGTCGCCGACCACAGGATGGACATCATCCAGTTTGACGTTCCAGCCGGAAACAACGGCGCTTTCCCCGACACGCATCGCGACGAGCTTTTCGACTTTCCAACCCTGTTCAGCCGCCATGCCCGCAACGCATACGGCAAATCCAAAGTGCGCCAGAGCCATGCCCCAAAGCGCGAGTGGAATGCGCAAAATGTTGCGACCCAATAACGGCAATATCGATGCCAGCGCGGTCGCGGCCGCCAAGGCCAATGACAGGATTGGCCAAAGTCCTGCTTGCGGCTGTGTAGCGAACAGAGCACATGCCACGAGCAGGAATAGCAAGGCAGGCCCTGCCAAAGCCTTGTGCCGCGACAGACTATCGCCGCGCCAGCGAAGCAACGGACCAACGATCAGCAAAAGCATCAGCAGCAGGCCGATCGGTACCGTCGTTTGGTTGAAATAGGGCGGGCCCACCGAAATCTTGTCGCCCATCGCTTCGGCAGCCAATGGCCACAATGTACCGACCAGAACGATGGCGAGGATGACCGAGAGGAATATGTTGTTGCCAACGATCGCACCTTCACGGCTGAGTAAGGCAAAGGTCTTCCCTTCGCGCACCACACCGATACGCAGGCCGAACAGCGTCAATGCGCCGCCAATATAGATTACCAGCAGACCGAGGATGAACGCGCCACGTTCCGGATCGACAGCGAAGGCATGCACGCTCGTCAAAATGCCCGAACGCACAAGAAAGGTTCCGGCCATTGCCATCGCAAAAGCAATCAGCGCCAACATGATAGTCCAGGCGCGCAAGGCATCGCGCGTCGCCAGCACAGCCACCGAATGCAGCAATGCTGTCGCTGCAAGCCACGGCATCAGCGAGGCGTTTTCTACGGGATCCCAGAACCACCAGCCGCCCCAGCCCAATTCATAATAGGCCCAGTAACTGCCCGCGGTGATACCAATTGTCAGAAAAATCCACGCGAGCAACACCCATGGGCGCATTGCGCGGGCAAAGGCAGGGCCAACCTTTCCGGTCAACAATGCGGCAACGGCAAAGGAAAATGCCACCGAGAGGCCAACATATCCGATGTAAAGCGTCGGCGGATGGAATGCGAGGCCGATATCCTGCAACAGCGGGTTCAGGCCTGCGCCAGTGGGCGGCGCCGGATCAAGCCGTTCGAAAGGGTTGGACGAGAAAAGCAGGAAGGCAAAAAAACCGAGTGCGATCAAAGCCTGCGCAAACAATGCCGCGCCCAACGTCTGATGGTCGAGCCGTTTTTCGAACAGCGCTATGGCAGTTCCCGAAAGCGAAAGCACCGTCACCCACAGCAACATCGAACCTTCATGATTGCCCCAAGTGCCCGCCAGTTTGAAGATCATCGGCTTGTCGATATGGCTGTTCGATGCGACCAGCAGCACCGATAGATCGGTAATCGCAAACAGCCAGACAAGGCATCCGAAAGAAACCAGACACAAAAGCCCCTGCACCACCGCCACAGGGCGGGTCAGCGAAGCCAGTGCTGGTGAAAAACCGCGCCAGTGGCCAATGCCAGCGAATGCCTGCAACAGCGCCAATGCCGCTGCCAACCAAAGGGCGGCAAGACCGAATTCAGCAATCATTCGGCGAGGGTATCCTTGCTATGTTCGGCGGTGGACATGTCGATGTCTTTGAGTTCGCGCGGGACATAATTTTCATCATGCTTTGCAAGCAGGCTATCCGCCACGAAAACGCCTTTCGCATCCATTCGGCCGTCGGCAACCACGCCGGATCCCTCAACAAACAGGTCGGGGGTTATTCCTTTGTAAACAACCGCCTGCGTCGCGTCGCGATCCTGGACGATAAAGTGCACGGTTATGCCATCGGCATCGCGCCTGACCGAACCCTTTTGCACCATCCCGCCAAGACGGATCGCCTTTCCGGGCTCGACATCGGCCTTGGCCAATGTCGCAGGCGTATAGAAGTAACTCGCCTCCTCACGCAGTGCCGAAGCAGCCAGCAACCCTGCACCGATCAACGCGGCAAGGGCCAGAATGGCTAAGATCAAACGTTGGTGTTTGGGTTTCATTTGCGGCTCTTCAAATCATCGGCCAACGCCTCGGCGCGGCGCATGGCAGACCAGCTGTGCACCACAAGCACGAGCGTGCCCAATGCGGTCACTAGAAATGCTGCAATGATGAACGGTGTGTGATCCACTACCTCAATCCTCCGCCATCCGGCGCATCCGCGCCTCGATACGGATTTCGGCAAGCTGGGCGCGCATCCGCATCAAAACGACCGCACCAAAAATCAGCGTGAAACCCAATGCACTCGCGAAAAGCGGCCACAGATAGGCGCTATCGATCGACGATCCACCAAGCGTGATGCTGGCCTTTTGATGCTGGCTTTCCCACCAGACCACCGACCGGTTGATGATAGGAATATTGACTGCACCGATGATGCCGAACACCGCGGCCGTGCGGCTGACGCTACCCTTTTCGCTCGATGCGTTAGCTAGCGCGATATAGCCGAGATAGAGGAAGAACAGGATCAGCATCGAGGTCAACCGACCATCCCAGACCCACCAGGTGCCCCATGTCGGACGCCCCCAGATAGAGCCGGTGATCAGGCATAGCGCGGCAAACAGAGCGCCCGGCACCGCAATGGCCCGCGCCGATACGCCCGCCAAAGGATGCTTCCACACAAGCTGTACGATGCTGGCAATGGCAAGCCCGGTCCACCCGCCCATACCCAGCCACGCAGCGGGCACATGGACGAACATGATCTTGACCGAATGGCCCTGCAACCGTTCCGCCGGTACCTGCGTCAGCCCCCACCAGCACGCGCCTAGAACCAGCAGTATTCCCGGCCACAAAAGCAGCGGGGTCAGCGGTTTGGCAATGCCGAGGAAACGGGCAGGATTTGCGAAGCGGTGCATATGATATGACTCGCACGCGCCTCTAGCATTGCTTTCAAGGGACGCCAATTGATTTGGCGCAATCGTAGCAATAGATTTTAGGGCAAATCAGCCTAGCTTGACTGGTACCGAATTGATGATCGCTAAAAAGGGATGCGGCTCCCTTTCGACCGGACCGGTTTGGATGACGTGGATCTCTCGCTTCACCATTTCCTCAAGCAGAATCTGCAATTGCAGTTCCGCTAAGCGCGCGCCGACGCAGCGATGGATGCCAAAGCCGAAGGAGAGGTGTCGGCGCACATTGGGCCTATCGACGAGAAACCGGTGGCCATCGGGAAACACCGATTCCTGGCGGTTGGCCGAAATATACCAGAGAACCACTTTGTCGCCCTTGCGGATTTGGTGACCGCGAAACTCCACATCCTCAAGTGCAGTCCGCCGCATATGCAATGCGGGGCATTGCCAGCGGATGATTTCACTGACGGCATTGGGAATGAGTTCAGGTTGGGCGCATATTTTTTCCCACTGATCCGGCCAGAGATTGAATGCCTCGATCATGCCAGACATCGAGTTTCGCGTCGTATCGTTCCCGCCAACCACCAGGGTGGCCATATTCCCCATAAACTCGGCTGCACCCATTTCACCGAAATCGGTCGCATGAACCATCATCGACAGCAGGTCAGGTCCAGGTTCACCCTTGCTACGCTCCTGCCACAACTCATGAAAGCGCGACGCCATTTCGAACAGATTCGCAGCCCGCTCCTCCGGGCGGTTTTTCATCATTTCGAGCGAGGTGATAGCATCGGACCAGATCCGCAATTTGTGCCGTTCATCCCAAGGAAAATCGAACAGAATGGCCAGCATATCGATCGTTAGATTGATCGAAACGGACTGCACCCAATCGAAATCCTCGCCTTTTGGCAGGCCATCAAGGCAGGTTGCAGTGCGTTCCCGGATCGATGTGCCAAGCCGGGCCATTTCTGATGGGGTGAATGCGGGCGCAATCGTCCGTCGCTTCTGGCTATGATTTGGCGGGTCCATCATGATGAAGGATTCAAGATAGGTTGCCTGCGCCGGGTCGACATCGATGATCGAAACCCCTCCATATTTCGCTTCGGAGGAATAGATTTTGGGCAGCGCCTCGATCTCGACAATGTCTTCGTACTGGCTGATTGACCAGAAAGGCCCGAAGCGACCGTTTGCGCAATAATGGACCGGTGCTTCGTTCCGAAGACGTTCAAACAAGGCGTTGGCGCGGCCATCGACAAAACGCTCTGGGAGGCTGGGGTCAATTTGGTCGAGCGGTTCGATAAGGTCGGTCATCGTCATCGCCTCACGCCCTTATATTGAGCGCCATGCGCTCGAAGAATCGGCCGAGTTGCTCAAGTTCTTGCTGGCTAAATCCATCGAACAACTGGGCATATACTTCGTCAACAGTGACACGCAGATCGCCGAGCAGCTTTTTGGCCTTTTCAGTGGGCACGATGCGCCAAACCCGCCGATCCCCGGGGTGTTGGCGACGAGCGACCAACGCCTTCTTCTCAAGCGCATCGATAGCAAGACCGGCGCTTGCGCGTTCAATTTCAAGATAGCGCGCCAATTCAGTCTGGGTCAGCCCTTCCTGACGCAACACATATGCGAGCAAGCGCCATTGCGTCCGGCCGAGATCATGTCCTTGCAATGCATCGTCGATCAGCCGTCGGAGCTGCCGAGGCAGGTCCTCCAGCCGAAAGGTGAGCGTATCAAGCGGCGTTAGGACAACAGCTTCGTCAGAGTTCGCTAAAAGTTTCATCCCGGCAACTTGCAGGACAAGACATTTTTGTCAAGTGCATTACAATAATGCACATTATCTTTTGCGGAACGGGGTGGACCAAAGCCCACCCCGCGAAGATTACAGTCCGTCGACGCTCTTGCTGACGAGGATGTTCACTGAAACGCGGCGGTTTTGGGCCTTGCCCTCTTCTGTGTCGTTGCTTGCAGCCGGATCAGATTCGGCCATGCCGGTCGGAGTCAGCATGCGATACGGCTTCCAACGGCATTGCTGCTGCAGATAGTTGATCACGCTGTTCGCGCGCTTTTCACTCAGCGTCTGGTTATATTCTTCGCTGCCGACCGAATCGGTGTAGCCAACAACCAGCATCAGCGCATTGTCGGTCGCTTCAGCCTGGGATGCAGTGGCGCACAAATCGGATTTAGCCTGTGACGATAGCTGCCACCTGCCGGTGTCGAAATAGACGTTGGTCGTGCCCTTGATGTTGTATTTGTCGATATCGCCCATCCGCCCCCGCAGCGCTTCTGTGGCAGCGGTCTGCTCGGCAAATTGCTGCTCGGTGCCATTGCGGATCATATTGGCGGTCTTGAAATCGCCTTTACGGAAACTGACCTGGCTCGCGACAAGGCCGCCTTCCCATTGCAGGGTCTTGACGGTTACCGGCAATCCATTGAGCAACGCCTCATTGCCTAATTTGCTGCGCCCACCGAACAGACCGGAACTGGTCTTAACCTTGGTCGCATCAGTAATCGCGATATCGGTGCTGCTGCCATCGGCGGTTCGCACCCTGATCTTTTCACCATTGCGCGCAACGATCGTGCCCTTGACTTCAGGGCCTTTGACCATCGTGCTAAGATCAGGCAGCGCACCGTCAACGACAATAGGGTCATAACTTGGCTGCTGTGCATGTAACGTTCCCGACAGCGGGATCGTGGACATGGCAAGCAGGATGAGACTGCCCGCCTTATTGGTAGCGACACGCATCATACACTCCTTCTTTTTTAATGCGCGCCAACCCTGTTAATCAAAACCTTGCTCGTGGATGAATGATTGCAGTCTGGGGGTGGCGAGCGGTTAATAGGAGCGCAAGGCGCGACGAAGCGTTGGCGGCGTGCCCGCTCTGGTACCTCCCCTGTCAAGTAACGAAGCGTATCAAATGAAGCAGTCGCCCGCACCTGCCAAACGATTTACCGTCCGATCAACCGCTGTGCCATCCGGTCGGCGACCTCAGCTGGAGTATCGCCGCTGGCTTCGCTCTCTTCCCAGATCTGGTGCAAACGGCCGGGGATGGTGTCGATTCGGGCGTTGATCGCAGCATCATCTGCATTATCGACATGCCGCAGCACATTGATGATCCCGCCAGCATTGATCACATAGTCCGGTGCATAGACAATACCGCGATCGGCAAGCTGCTGTCCCTGCGCCGATGTCGCTAGCTGGTTATTGGCACCACCCGCGACAGCCTTTATCTTCAATCCGGCCACGCTTGTATCAGTCAGTATTGCACCCAATGCGCAAGGGCTGAAAATGTCGGCTTCGACCGAAATGATCGAATCTGATGCGACGGTTTGTGCACCCAACTCGGCGGCGAGCGCAGTGGCGCGTTCGGCGTTGACGTCAGCCAGTGTCAACTTAGCACCATCAGCAGCAAGATAGCGGGCAAGGCCGCCGCCAACGCTCCCAACGCCTTGGATGGCGATGTGCACGCCGCGAACATCATCCGTGCCCAACGCACGTTTCGCTGCCGCCTTTACGCCAAGGTAAACGCCGCGCGCGGTGTAAGGGCCGGGATCGCCGCCCTGCCCCGGCAAGCCAGCAACATGCCGGGTGTTTTTCGACAGCGTCACCATGTCGTCTTCCGACATGCCGACATCCTGCGCTGTGATGTAACGGCCGCCAAGCGAGTCGACCGCCCGGGCGAAAGCATCAAGCAGTTCCTGTGGCTTGCTGTATTGGCGGTCGGCAAGGATAACCGCCTTGCCACCACCTGCAGCAAGTCCCGCCATCGCATTTTTATAGCTCATCCCCCGCGACAGGCGCAGCGCATCGGTCAATGCGGCTTGCTGGTCGGCATAATGCCAGAAACGAGTTCCGCCTGCTGCCGGGCCAAGATGCGTGGAGTGGATGGCAATAACTGCGCGCAACCCGGTTTTGGGGTCATCGAACATGTGCACCGATTCATGGGCATCGAAATCGGGCAGGTCCCACAGCGCAGGCATGACAGCTTCCTTACGAGTCGCGAGAAATTACGAGACCGCGCAATAATATTACGCAACCCGTTTGTCAGCCAAAATGTGTAGGGAAAATGGGGCGATCGACGGGATCCGAACCCGCGACCTCTGGTACCACAAACCAGCGCTCTAACCAACTGAGCTACGATCGCCACAGCACCTGTAGAAAGGCAGGCGCGTCCTTATGTGCAAAGGATGCCGGGCGTCAACCCGGCACCTTTCAAATCCAAAAGCCCAAGGCTTATTTCTTGAGCGTAAGTCCGCCGAAACGCTTGTTGAACTGGGCAACGCGGCCACCGGCGTCCATGAGGCGCTGGTTGCCACCGGTCCAGGCCGGGTGCGAAGTCGGATCAATGTCAAGCTGCAGCGTGTCGCCTTCCTTACCCCAGGTGGAGCGAGTTTCGAACACGGTGCCGTCGGTCATCTGCACCTTGATCATGTGATAATCGGGATGGATATCGTTCTTCATTTTTCAAACTCCTTTGCGGCCCGGTTTCCGACCGGAGCCAGGATTGCGAAGCGCCGCCCTTAGCGGCGGTTTTCGCGGAATGCAAGTTTTGCGAATAGTGTGTTTGTCAGGCCGGCGGATCAGCGATCATCGCCATGAAATCCGCCTCTGCAGCAACCTGGTCACCGATCAGGGCCCGTCCTGCGAATTTGCATACGCGCGGCCGCTTCTGCGTGAACTCGACATTCAGCGTAAGCAAGCATCCCGGTTCAACGGGGGCGCGGAATTTCGCGTTGTCGATCGCCATGAAGTAGACCAACTTGCCTGAACCGGCGAGGCCCAGGCTCTCCATAGCCAGAACACCGGCGGCTTGCGCAAGGGCTTCGACAATCATGACGCCGGGCATGATCGGGCGCCCGGGGAAATGCCCCTGGAAAAAGCCCTCATTCATGGTCACCGCCTTGATCGCCGAAATACGTTCGTCGACGATCAACTCTTCCACACGGTCAACCAGCAGCATCGGATAGCGGTGCGGAAGCACCGCCATCACGCGCCGGACGTCATAATTGGCGAAATCGCTCATCGAGCTTAGCGGCTTTCGGGCTGGGGTGTCGGATTTGCAGGCGCGGTTGCCGGAGCGGTTGCAGGCTGTTGTGCAGCTTGCTGCGCCTGTGCGTTGCGGATTGCCTGAACGCGTGCAGCGTTCAACAGGCGCTGCTGGATCTGCTCGTAAAGCGCACCGGTCGACTGCTTGGGCTGCCAATTTGCAGGCGGCGTGGTGCCCACTGCGGGAACCGAAACATCAAGCGCGGCAGTTACAGCCTTGGTAATGTCCACCGCATCGGGTGCCCAGATAAAGGCGTCGGGTGCCAGGATGATGTTGATCTTCTTCTGCGTTACAACCTGCTGCTGGGCAGCAGCATAACGGTCGGCAATACTTTCGACCGCAAAGGCCTGAGCAGCAACGATCGGCTGTTGAAGCTGGGCGATCTCGCGCTCCTTCGTCTCAAGCTGCTGGAGAAGCGGATTTTTCGACTTGATTGCGGCGTCGAGTTCTTCCTGCGTCAGGTTCTTGTCTTTGTTGGTATCCAACTGCGCATTGATATCGTTGATTTCCCGACGCTTGGTCTGGATCGACTGCGAATTGTTGGCATAGGTCGTGCCGATCTGCTGGTAAGCCTGTGCGAAAGCCTTGGTCTGCATGATCGCATCGGTCGTATCGAGGGTCGCAATGCCGGCCACTTGCGCCTGTGCGCTACCGCCGGCGAAAGCCGCGCCAGCCAAAAGCAAAGCCGCGATCGATTTGGAAATTTTGGTCATTAGAATTGAGTTCCTACGTTGAATGTAAAGAGTTTGGTGTCATCGCCAGGCTCTTTTAGCAGAGCCCGTGCTATATCGATCCTGAACGGACCAAAGGGAGAGTTCCAGTTGACGCCGAAACCGACCGAAACGCGGGGTTTCCAGCTGTCACCAAAAAAGCGTTCCTCAAACTGCAATACGGGTACGCGCGCCGACCCGTCGGGGTTGGTCGCAACAGTCGTGGTTTCCAATGTCGGTGTGGTGCCCGACGTGTTCACCGTGTAGTAGAGTGGCTGGCTGGGTGTAGTCGCAGTTGCGGCTGATCTTTGCTGCACGGTCTGCAAGATCGGGGTCGTTACTTTGAAGACCGCACCTGCATCAACAAACACAGACGGACGCAGGCCGAGTTCCTTGGCACCGCTGCCGAGCGGAATTTGCAGCTCTGCACGTGCGAGATAATAAGCGCGGCCACCGATTGCGTCGTCCTGGATCTGCTTACGATCGAGCCGCGGCACATTGACCGGAACGCCATTTTCGATGGCTCCATCAAAGAAGATACGCTGTACGCGAGGGCCAACACCACGGATATCGAAACCGCGAATTTGCGGTTCACCGAGGTAGAAGCGGTCGGTCAGACGAATATCATCGATTCCCGAAGCCACCGAACCACGATTTTCCAGCGGATGGATATAGCCACCTTCCGCCGACACCGAGAATACGAAGCCGCTGTCGGTCACCTTGAAGTGTTTATCTGCATTCACGCGGGTACGGATATACTTCACGTCTCCACCAAGACCCGCAAAATCCTGGCTGATGCTGAGGCTATGGCCGCGCGTCGGCCGCAGGCGGTTATCGCTGGTATCGTAAAGCAGTGTATAGCCAAGGGTCGATGTCAGACGCTTGCCAATTGCTTCGCAGAGGAAGCGACCTGCAAGAATAGGATCGCAACTGCTTGGCAGCGGACCAGTGCCGTCAGGATCGGAGAAGAAAAGGCTGCGGTCCAGCGAGATATCGTCATAGCTGATGCCGTAGCGCGCTTGGAAGTAAAGGAATTCGGTTACCGGCACACCGGTACGGATCTGGAAACCGGTGGTCGCCTGTTCGTAGGTGGTGTTGCGATCGTTGTTAAAGAAGTTGAAGCTCGAAAGGTCGCGGCGGAAAATATCGCCCGACAGCGCGATCGAGCGGTCGAACAGATAAGGCTCGGTAAAGCCGATTTCCGCTGATTTCGAATAGCTGGAATAGGAAATGTTCGTACGCAGTTCCTGTCCCTTGCCGCGGAAGTTGCGCTGGGTGATCGAACCCTGGAAAATGAAGTTTTCGATCGAGGAGAAACCAGCCGACAGCGAAAGTTCGCCGGTCGCCTTTTCTTCGACATTGGTTGTCAAGACGATACGGTCAGGCGCGCTACCCTGCTCCTGCTCGACCTCCAGGTCTTCCTGGAAATAACCCAGCGACTTGATGCGGTCGGTCGTGCGCTTCACCTGGATGCTGTTGAAAGCATCGCCTTCGTTGAGGCGGAACTCACGGCGGATTACCTTGTCCTGGGTGATGGTATTGCCGTTGATGTCGATGCGTTCGACAAAAACGCGCTCCGCCTCGGCGATGTCGAAAGTGATGCTCATCGTCAGAGCATCTTTGTCGCGATTGAACTGCGGATTCACTTCGGCGAAGGCATAACCGAACAGACCTGCACTTTCCTGCAGTCCCTCGACCGTGTCTTCCACCTGCTTGGCATTGTACCAGTCGCCCTGCTTCATCCGCAGATTGGCCGTCAGTGCTTCAGACTTGAAGTCGCGGATTTTGCTGTCGACCTTGACCTCACCAAACTTATAACGCTCTCCTTCTTCGACCACATAGGTGATGATGAAGTCTTTTTTGTCGGGCGTAAGTTCGGCGACAGCCGAAACGACGCGGAAATCGGCATAGCCTTCGGTGAGATAGAATTGGCGCAGTTTCTGCTGGTCGAATGCCAGGCGATCCGGGTCATAGCTGGTGCCAGAGCTGAATATGCTGGTCAGGCGCGCTTGCTTGGTGACCATTTCCCCGCGCAGCTTGCCATCGGAAAACTTCTCGTTGCCGATGATGTTGATCTGACGGACTTTCGACTTTGGTCCCTCGGTGATTTCAAAAACGATATCGACGCGGTTCTGGTCGAGCTGGACCAGTTTGGGTTCGACCTGCGCGGCAAAACGGCCCTGCCGTTTGTAGAGCTCGACGATGCGGGCAACGTCAGCACGAACCTTGGAACGCGAATAGATTTGGCGCGGTGCCAGTTTGATTTCGGGTTCGATCTTGTCGTTCTTGATGCGCTTGTTGCCCTCAAGGATGATGCGGTTAATCACCGGGTTTTCGCGCACTTCAATCGTAACATCACCCGCATTGTTGCGGATGCTGACGTCGGCGAACAATTCGGTCGCGTACAAATCCTTGAGCGCCTGGTCGCCCGCAGCCTGTGTCCAGACCTGGCCGGTGCGCAAGCGGATATAGGAACGAACGGTATCCGCTTCGAGGCGCTGGGTTCCGGTAACGCTGATCGAACGGATCACATTTTCTTGCGTAGCGGCAGCAGCGGCATCCGCGGTTTGTGCCGCCGCTGGCATGGCCGTCAGCGAAACCATCACAGCCAGCATCGAGGCGCCGATCCACTTGGCGGAAACCGATGTTTTGCTCATAAATTCTCGACCTTCCCTTGGCCCCGCTGAACGGAAAATGTTGTTGCGCCCTTGCCCCATGCGCTGCTTTCAATCAAGCAATCTGTAGATTCTATCCACGTATCATTTGCCGAAAAGGCCGAATGACGCGAGATCGTTGAATGTCACCATCAACATAAAACTCACCAGAAAGGCAAATCCTGCACGGAAAGCCCATTCCTGCATGATCGGCGTTGCTGGTCGACGACGGATTGCCTCGATCGCGTAGAGAAGGAGATGTCCACCATCTAGCATCGGAATTGGCAACAGGTTGATGAACCCCAAGTTAATCGAAATCATCGCTGTCAGCCAAAGGAAAGCTGCAAATCCAAGGACGAACTGTTCGCCCGAAACCTTGGCTATCTTCAGCGGGCCACCGAGTTCGGAGACCGGCCGACGGCCCGAGATGATCTGCCCGGTAGTCTTGATAGTCAGCCGAACAATATCGGCGGTTTCCTTGGTCGCCAGCCAAGGCGCCTCCAAAATGCCTACTTCGCGGATTTCAGCAGGCGGTATAGGCAGTCCCAATACGCCGCGGCGGTACTTGTTACCAAAACGGTCTACTTCTTCGACAACACCGATATGCGCGATGTCGGTGCGAACTTCGCCGTCGCGCTGATAGCGGATCGGGATGCGTTCATCGGGATGGATTGATATTTCGGTCGCGAGTTTGGGAAAGCTATCGACGGTAACGCCGTTGACCGCAAGAATACGGTCGCCCGGCTGGAGCCCCATGCTCGCCGCAGCGGTTCCGTTTGCCACGCTTTGTACGACAGGCGGATTGACCGCCTGACCATAATACCAGAGAAATCCGCTCAAGATCAGGATGGCGAGCAGGAAATTGACTGCAGGGCCTGCAAAGACAATCAAAGCGCGCTTCCACAGAGCTTTCGACTGGAAAGTGTGGCTACGTTCAACCTCGGGCAGCCTCTCCCAATTCTCATCGGGTTGGCTGGCAGGATTCATGTCACCGGCAAACTGCACATATCCACCAAGCGGTAGCGCACCAATGCGCCACAGCGTGCCGCGCTTATCCACCCTGCCCCACAATTGCGGGCCAAAACCGATGGAAAATTTGTCGGCTTTGACGCCAAACCAGCGACCTACCCAATAATGGCCAAGTTCATGGACCACCACCAGCGTTCCCAGCAACAGCAGGAAAGCAAAGACCGTGACCAGGATATGAGGAGATTCAAGCTGCATAGGATAGTTTTTCCATCAAGCCTTTTGCATATTCGCGCGCGGCTGCATCGATGCTGAACAAATGATCGAGGGTGTGGGGCGCATTGGGCGCGTAACCCGTTAAAGTTTCTTCAACGAGGCGGGCAATGTCGAGAAATCCGATGCGACCTGCCAGAAATGCCGCCACAGCAATTTCGTTGGCCGCGTTTAGGATTGCCGGTGCTGCCCCGCCTTGCTCCGCCGCTGCGCGTGCCATTCGCAGCGCGGGAAAACGGACCATATCCGGCGCCTCGAATTCCAATTTGGAAATCCGCGCGAGATCGAGCGGCTCGCTGTTGGTTTCGAGCCGTTCGGGCCAGGCAAGCGTGCTGGCAATAGGGATGCGCATGTCGGGTGAGCCCAACTGCGCCAACGTGGAGCGATCGACATATTCGACCATCGAATGGATCACCGATTGCGGGTGGACAACGATATCGAGCTTGTCGAGGCCGACAGGGAACAGATGATGCGCCTCGATCAGTTCAAGGCCCTTGTTCATCATCGTGGCGCTGTCGACGCTGATCTTTGCGCCCATATCCCAATTGGGATGGGCCACGGCCTGCGCCGGCGTCACACCACTCATTTGTTCAAGGCTGAATGTCCGGAACGGCCCGCCGCTGGCAGTCAGCGTGATCTTGCGCACCTGATCGATGCGGCCGCCTGCGAGGCACTGGAAAATCGCGTTATGCTCACTATCGACTGGCAAAAGCGTGGCACCCGATCGCTCAACCGCAGCCATCATCAGGTCGCCAGCCGAAACCAGCGCTTCCTTGTTGGCCAGCGCCACGGTCTTGCCAGCATCGATTGCCGCCATTGTGGATGGAAGGCCGGCACAGCCGACAATCGCGGCCATCGTCCAGTCGGCACCCATTTGCGCTGCTTCAACCAGGGCATCGGCCCCGGCGGCAGTCCTGATATCCGTCCCATCCAATGCATCGCGCAGATCGCCGTATGCCCCCTCGTCTGCGACAACCGCAACGTCGGGTTTGAATTCGCGAGCTAATTTGGCAAGCTCCGCCGCATTGCCGTTCGCGGTCAATGCGACGAGACGATATTGATCACGATGCTGGCGCACCAGATCAAGCGTCGAAAGACCGATCGATCCGGTTGCACCGAAGATGGACAGGGAACGTTGGCCGGTCATGAAAGCCGCCACACGCCTGCATCAAAGTGCACGACAGCTAGCAATATCGCGACGGCGAATAGTACGGCAAGCAAGCCATCGGCGCGGTCAAGCAACCCGCCATGCCCAGGAATGAGTGAACCGGAATCTTTCACGCCCGCCCGGCGTTTCATCCAGCTTTCGAAAAAGTCGCCCGCTTGGGCAACGACGGCCAGTCCCGCGCCAATAAGCGGTTGCCAGATTGCGAACGCCTCAAAATGGCTACCGACTGCACTCGCCAATATCGCCGCTGCTAACATCCCGCCGGCAAGGCCAGACCAGGTCTTCGACGGGCTAATTTTCGGCGCGATTTTAGGGCCGCCAAATGTGCGCCCTGCGAAATAGGCCCCTGTATCGGTCGCGATAACAATGCCGATCACGGTAAGCACGAGATACATCTCACTGATTTCTCGCAAAGCCACCAAATTGGCCGTTGCAACGCCGATGTAAACTATTCCCCCCGCTGCCCAAAGCAAACGCCCGACCCCATCACTGCTCAATTGCCACGCCAACCGGAACCATTCGCGCAATAAACCGACAGCAACAAGGATAACGAAAATGCGGAAAAGCCATCCGCCAAACAGAATGGCCACGGTTGCTACCAGCATCATGGCAATGCCAGACAGGGTGCGAACACCAAGGTCCGAGCGAGGTTTCGTTATAGATTCCACGCCTTCACTCATCGCCCGCCATAGCGCCTTTCGCGCTTTCCGAACTCGGCCAGTGCGGTATCGAACTCCGCCGGGGTGAAATCGGGCCAAAGCGTATCGGTAAACCAAAGTTCGGCATAGGCCGCTTGCCAGAGCATGAAGTTCGACAGTCGCTGCTCGCCCGAAGTGCGGATGAGCAAATCAAGCGGTGGCATGTCTGCGGTGTCGAGATGGCGTTCGATTGCCTCTGCCGTGATCGCGCCCTCGCCCGCAGCAGCCTGTGCCGCGCGGACCAGTTCGTCTTGCGAACCATAGTTCAGCGCTACCGCCAAGGTCGTACGCTTGTTATGCGCGGTCCGCGCCAGCGCGTCCTCGATCATCTCGACAATGTCGGGGGCGAGAACTTTATAATTCCCGATAATCCTCAGCCGCACATCATTGGCCGCGAATTCTTCAATATCTGATTTGATAAAGGCCCGCAGCAGCCCCATCAGATCGTTGATCTCATCTTCCGGGCGCTTCCAGTTTTCGCTCGAAAAGGCATAGAGCGACAAGGCTTCCAGACCCGTCGTGGCCGCATGGCGCACTATCTCACGGACGACCTCGACACCCTTTTTGTGACCAAGCGCGCGCGGAAGGTGCTTTTTCTTTGCCCAGCGGCCGTTGCCATCCATAATGATCGCAACATGACGCGCGCCATGATGGCCGGCCCCGCCATTTTCGGGATCGACCTGCTTTTGCGGCCTCGCCTTTGAGGACCGCAGGCCGATCACTGGCTCATGATTTCCTTTTCCTTGGCCGCAGCTGCTTCGTCGATGGCCTTGATCGTATCATCGGTCATCTTCTGCACTTCGGTCTCAAGGCGCTTGCGCTCGTCCTCGCTGATTTCCTTCTTGTTCTCGTCGGTCTTCAGCGCATCATTGGCATCACGGCGAACGTTGCGGACGGCGATTTTTGCCTTTTCCGCATATTGCCCGGCAAGCTTGGCCAATTCCTTGCGACGTTCCTCGGTCAGATCAGGAATAGGCAGGCGCAATGTCTGGCCATCGGTAATCGGATTAAGGCCGAGACCTGCTGAACGGATCGCCTTTTCCACCGGCGTCACATTCGAACGATCCCAGACCTGCACCGAAAGCATGCGCGGTTCAGGCGCGCTTACCGTTGCTACCTGGTTGAGCGGCATATTCGATCCGTAAACCTCAACAACGATCGGGTCGAGTAAAGTCACATTGGCGCGACCTGTTCGCAGGCCCGACAGATCACCCTTAAGTGACTCGACAGCGCCTTTCATGCGGCGTTCGACATCAGCCTTGTCATATTGCGGCACGATTCAATTCCCTTCTTGCTGAACGACGGTGAAGGTGCCGCTTCCATCAAGCACCTTCAATATATTGCCCTGCTCGCGGATTGAAAAAACCACGATAGGAATGGAGTTATCGCGGCAAAGCGCAACCGCGCTTGCATCCATGACCTTCAGATTGTCTGAAAGGACACGGTCATAACTCAATGTTTCATAACGCTTTGCACTGGCAACTTTCTTGGGATCAGCGTCATATACGCCGTCAACCGAGGTTCCCTTGAGCAAGGCATCGCATTTCATTTCGGCTGCGCGCAGGGCAGCACCGCTATCGGTGGTGAAATAAGGCGCACCAACACCGGCCGCGAAAATCACAACCCTGCCCTTTTCCAGATGCCGTTCGGCACGGCGACGGATGACCGGTTCGCACACCTTGTCCATTTCGATCGCCGATTGCACGCGGGTCTGTACACCTAATTGCTCCAGCGCATTCTGCATCGCGAGTGCGTTCATCACCGTCGCGAGCATACCCATATAATCGGCTTGTGCCCGGTCCATTCCCTTGGCGGCGCCGGCCATTCCGCGGAAGATATTGCCGCCACCGATAACGAGGCAGATTTCAAGGCCTGCGTCCTTCGCTGCCTTCACTTCAGCAGCTACACGAGCCACGGTATCAGGATCGATGCCGAAGGACTGATCGCCCATCAGAACTTCGCCAGACAGTTTCAAAAGAACGCGGCGATAGCGGCCATTGGCCATAAAATCCTCTTTCCCCAACTGCAGATGCAATAATGGCGCCCTGCTATAAGAGCGGAGCGCCATATCGCCAAGGCCTTATCCCCGCATTGCAGGGATCGGCTTGAATTTTACGCGCCGACTGCGGCAGCCACTTCAGCTGCGAAGTCCGACACTTCCTTTTCAATGCCTTCGCCAAGCTGGTAACGAACATAATCCGCCAGCTTGATGTTCTTGCCAGCAGCCTTGGCCGCCTGTGCAACAACGTCAGCAATCGGGGTTTTGTTGTCCATGACGAACAGCTGCGAAAGAAGCGCGTTTTCCTTCGCGAACTTCTTCACTGCGCCTTCGACCATCTTTTCGACGATTTCGGCAGGCTTGCCGCTTTCGGCAGCTTTTTCGCGTGCGATGGCAGCTTCACGTTCCAGCGTATCCTTGTCGAGGCCCGATTCATCGAGTGCGAGCGGGAAAGCGGCTGCAATGTGCATCGCGAGCTGCTTGCCAAGCGCATCGAGCGTGTCAGCATCGGCATCGCTTTCAAGGGCGACCAGAACGCCGATGCCGCCCATTCCGGTGGCAGCTGCATTGTGGACGTAGGAAACGACACGACCCTGCGAAACCGAGACGCTCTTTGCGCGGCGGATCACCTGGTTTTCACCAATGGTTGCGATATTGTTGGTCAGGACTTCCTGCACCGTGCCGCCGTCGGGATGTGCAGCCGAGAGAATGGTGTCGGCGTCGTTAGCGCCAAGGCCCAGCGCAACGCCGGTGACCTTGCGGACGAAATCCTGGAACTGTTCGTTCTTGGCAACGAAGTCGGTCTGGCTGTTGATTTCAACGGCCGTACCCTTGGTGCCGTCAACGGCAACGCCAACAAGGCCTTCGGCCGCAGTGCGGCTCGACTTCTTGGCAGCAGTGGCAAGACCCTTGGCGCGCAGCAGGTCAACTGCGGCTTCCATGTCGCCATTGGTTTCTTCGAGCGCCTTCTTGGCGTCCATCATGCCGGCGCCTGAACGCTCGCGCAGTTCCTTGACGGCTGAAGCAGTTACTGCAGACATTTCTTGTCCTTTCGACTTGGTTTTGCAGGATCCTGCGGATCCAGAAAAATGCCATCCCCGACCTTGGTCGGGGATCCATGGACTGTGCCATCGGTTAAAACCGGAATGTCAGGCCGTGGATTCCCGCCAAAGCGGGAATGACACGAAGATTGTTACGCTTCCGGGGCAGCTTCTTCGCTGGCTTCGGCTGCGACTTCGACGACAGCTTCTTCAACCGGCGGCTCAACCATCGCACCGAGGTCTTCACCACGTGCAGCGGCTGCACCGGTGTTGCCCTTGGTCGCAGCAGCAGCGATCGATTCGCAGTACAGACGAATTGCGCGGGCAGCGTCGTCATTCGCCGGAACCGGGAATGCGATGCCATCAGGCGAAACGTTCGAATCGAGGATCGCGATGACGGGGATACCGAGAACGTTGGCTTCCTTGATTGCCAGCTCTTCCTTGTTGGCATCGATCACGAACATCACGTCCGGAATGCCACCCATGTCGCGAATTCCGCCGAGCGAAAGCTCAAGCTTGTCGCGCTCGCGGGTCATCTGCAGGATTTCCTTCTTGGTGAAACCCGAAGTTTCGCCCGAAAGCTGTTCCTCGAGGGTTTTCAGCTTCTTGATCGAGTTCGAAACGGTCTTCCAGTTGGTGAGCATGCCGCCCAGCCAGCGATGGTTGACGAAGTGCTGGCCCGAAGCGCGAGCTGCGTCAGCAATCGGACCCTGCGCCTGGCGCTTGGTGCCGACGAACAGAACCTTGCCGCCTGCCTGAACGGTTGCGGAGACGAAATCGAGAGCGCGTGCGAAGAGCGGAACGGTCTGCGACAGATCAAGAATGTGAACGCCGTTGCGTGCGCCGAAGATGTACGGCTTCATGCGCGGGTTCCAACGGTGGGTCTGGTGGCCGAAATGCGCTCCGGCCTCAAGCAATTGGTGCATGGTGACGACAGGTGCCGCCATAGTCTTTCTCCTTCCGGTTTAACCTCTGGAAGGCAAATACCCGACAAAGCCCTTGGGCGGCGTCAGGCACCGGTATGTGCGCCTTCCATGTGGAATGCGCGGGCCGTTAGCTGCAATGGCAAGATTCGTCAAGCCCAGTGCGCCTTTCGCTTTACAATGCCGATTAATACGCCATTCACATCGCTCAACCGAATAGACGAAAAAGCAACGTTTTTCATATGGATTGCAAGAAGAAGCAGTGGCCCGCTTATCGATTCCACTTTTACTCCTTTTGGCGAGCGCCCCTGCATTTGCCGATGATGGCCCACAAGGCAGTTCAGCAGCCTTACCCGAGAAAGTCTCGTTCCTGACCACATTTGGCGAAGAAAAATGTCCGGAAGCGTCCGACCCCGAGGAGATCGTTGTATGCGCGACGGCGCCCGAAGGCGATCGATACCGGATACCTAAAAACCTTCGCAAAGATGAGGAAGAGACCCAAGGCAGCCAATCTTGGACATCGGCTGTCGAGAGCCTTGACGACGAAGCCCGGCCGATGCGCCCCAATAGCTGTTCGGTTGTCGGCTCGGGCGGCTTTACCGGTTGCACGCAGGCTATGCTGCGCGAATGGTTCGCCGCCCGGCGCGGTAAGATCGCGGCCAGCCCTTAGCTTTTACTTGTCCGCATAGATCTGCACCAACCGGTGCAGATAATCACGCCCATCATAAACCGATTTCACCCGCAGACGCTCGTTCAACCCGTGTATGCCGCCACCATCGGATTCGAAAAAGATTCCGGGGATGCCATAGGTCGGGATGCCGATCAGTGCGGTCATGGTAGCATCTGTTGCGCCGGTCGCCATGGTAGGGATCAATGGCACGCCGGGGAACATCTCCCCTGCCAGCTTGATAGCCGGATCAAGAATGCGTTTATCAAGCGGCGGCGGGACCGCCATGGGACGATGCGGTTTGCGCAGTGTCACCTTTACGCGAGGATTGGCGATCGCCTTTTCGATAGCGGATTGCGTATCCTCGGTGCTCATCCCGGGAACAATACGGCAATTGACCACGCCTTTGGCCCGTTGTGGCAGTGCATTGGCAGCATGGCCAGCCTCCAGCATCGTTGCAACGCAGGTCGTCCGCAATGTGGAGTTCATTACCGGATCCATCGAAAGCAGCTTGCCCGCCTCGATATTGGTCTCATCGGCCAGCAGGTCGGCAATGGCCTTTTGTGCTGCAGCCGGTGCCACTGGTGAGAGCTGCTTCAGAAATGCGCGGGTCGTCTCATTCAACTGAACCGGGAAACCGAGATTTTTGACGGCAACAATGGCTTCCGCCAGATCATAGATCGCATTGTCGGGCCGAGGCACCGAGCTGTGCCCACCCGGATTGGTGGTTTCAAGGTCGAATGTGCGGGTCGCTTTCTCGCCCACCTGGATCGCAAGAAATTGGGGTTTGCCCTCTTTATCCAAGCGACCGCCGCCGCCCTCGTTCAAGGCAAATTCCGAAGACAGTGTTTCCGGCATGTTGCGGGCCAACCACTCCGCCCCATTCAAGGCTTCGGCATTGCTCTCTTCACCGCAAGTCGCGGCAAGCTTTATAGTCCTCTTGGGGCGATAGCCCGATTTCTTGAAGCGGATGAAACTGTCCACCCAGATAGCCGCCTGTACTTTGTCATCGGCCACGCCGCGGGCGTAAAAGAATCCATCTTCCTCTACCAACGTAAAGGGATCGCGCGTCCAGTCTTCACGGCGCGCCTCGACTACATCAATATGCGCGAGCAGCAGCATCGGCTTCAATGTTTTCGAGCTACCCTTGAACTCGGCAACAAGATTGCCCTCCTTCTCATATCCGGGAACGACAACCACCCTCGCCTCATCCTTGGTGAAGCCTGCATCCCACATCCGCTTGGCAAGCTGTTCTGCAGCGACGGTGCAATTTCCATTGGAGTATGCCGTGTTTGTGTTCACCAACTCCACAAATAGTTCACGAAATGCCGACTGGTCTGGACGCAGCGTTTGTGCGGACGCCCCGCTTGCCGCCAAAGCTGCAATTCCAGCTGCAATCGTCCACTTGGCCAATGCCATATAAATTCCCCCCGTTATCTGGTTTCGGCCATCAAGCTATCGAGCAGAACCAAATGTTACAACAGATGTTTTTTACGATTGACACAAAAGAACATATATAGAACATATAAGGAAATCCAAGTGATTCGGAGAGTTCAAATGTCGCTTCTCGTTGCCACCCTTTTCGCTTTTGCTTTCGCACTTTCACTCTATGCCATCCTGTTGACCGTGGCGCAGAAACAGCGTCGTATTGAGGAAGTTTTGGCGATGCGCGGAACGCCCATTGAACGTATCATCCGCTTGGGCGCTGTGCGCTATACCGGTCAGCGCGTGCGGTTGGTGGTCGTTAATGAGTTGGAGCAGCAGCCGGTACAACAGGCCTTCGCCTTCAAACAACTTCGCGCGGCCTGAACTCGATAATCAAATATAAAAAAGCGCGATCGCTCCATGTGGCGATCGCGCTTTTTTAATGCTTAAAACAAAAAAGGCGGAACTATTAGGTTCCGCCTTCGTTGTTTCGCAAATGCGTGAAACTTAGTTCACGGCATCCTTGAGCGCCTTGCCAGCCTTGAACTTGGGCTGGTTGGAGGCGGGGATCTTCATCTCTTCACCGGTGCGCGGGTTGCGACCGGTCGACGCCTTCCGCTTGGCAACAGCAAAAGTGCCGAAACCTACGAGGCGGACTTCGCCACCCTTTTTGAGAGCCTTGGTGATTGCGTCAAAGGTTGCTTCAACTGCTTTGCCTGCATCGGTTTTGCTAAGGCCGCTTGCATCTGCAACGGCTGCGACGAGATCATTTTTGTTCATAGTATCGGGATCCCCCTCTCAAATGAATATTATGGACCAATTCCGGGAAGGAATCGCGGCTGGGCCGGACCGGGAATAAGGAGCAGAAAGCAATATCTGTCAAAGGAAAAATCCGCAAAAAACCGCGACTTTTGGTGAATTAATGTATAATCTGTCGATAACTGCCTCGAAACAGCCAAAGTGGTACGAAAAACCGCCTCTCGGCAGGCATTTCCAGCCAGAAATGAAGAAGGACGCAACGTCATGTAACGTTACGTCCTTCTAGCTTAAAGACTGATCAGCTTAATGCGTAACCGGCGCCCCCGCAGCGCTGGCAGCTTGCGGTTGAAGCGCTGCGAGTTCATCCGCCTCAGTCCATTCAACTGGGCTCAGCGGGGATACCAGCGCCCGGGCCAATACCTGGTCGACATGTGTGACCGGAATGATCTCCAGCCCTTCCTTTATATTGGCCGGGATGTCGGCAAGATCCTTCTCATTCTCCTGCGGGATCAAAACGGTTTTGATACCACCGCGAAGGGCAGCCAGCAGCTTTTCCTTAAGCCCACCGATAGGCAGCACGCGACCACGCAGGGTAACCTCACCCGTCATCGCAACATCACGATGTACGGCAACACCAGTCAAGGTCGAGACTATCGCGGTAACCATTCCGATACCGGCCGAGGGGCCGTCCTTGGGCACCGCGCCTTCGGGCAAGTGGATATGCACATCCTTGCGGTTAAAGATCGATGGCTTGATTCCATAGCTGGGCGCGCGCGCTTTCACATAAGACAATGCCGCCTGGATCGATTCCGACATGACTTCGCCGAGCTTGCCTGTTGTCTTGATCTGGCCCTTACCAGGAACGGTGACGGCTTCGATGGTGAGCAGTTCACCACCAACCTCGGTCCAAGCAAGGCCTGTTACCGCGCCAATCTGGTTCTCGTCCTCGCCAATGCCATGACGATATTTGCGTACACCGGAAAACTCGGCCAGATTTTCAGGCGTTATCGAGACACTCTTGGTCTTGCCTTCAAGAATCCGGCGCAGCGCCTTGCGCGCAAGTTTCGCAATTTCGCGTTCCAGCGTACGCACGCCGGCTTCACGCGTGTAATAGCGGATCAGGTCACGCAAACCTTCGTCGCTGACCTCGAACTCGCCTTTGTTGAGGCCATGCGCCTTGATCTGCTTTTGCACCAAGTGGCGTTTGGCGATTTCCAGCTTTTCGTCCTCGGTGTAGCCCTCGAGCCGAATGATTTCCATGCGGTCAAGTAACGGCTGCGGCAGGTTCATGCTGTTCGCAGTGGTAACGAACATCACATCCGACAGATCAAGGTCGATTTCCAGATAATGGTCGTTGAACTTGTTGTTCTGTTCCGGATCAAGAACCTCGAGCAATGCCGAAGCCGGATCGCCCCGGAAATCCTGGCCAAGCTTGTCAATTTCATCGAGCAGGAACAACGGGTTCATCGTCCCAGCCTTGCGCAGGTTGGATGCGATCTTGCCCGGCATCGAGCCGATATAAGTACGGCGATGGCCGCGGATTTCAGCCTCGTCACGCACCCCGCCCAAGGATTGGCGGATGAATTCGCGGCCCGTCGCCTTGGCAATCGATTTGCCAAGCGAGGTTTTGCCAACACCCGGCGGACCGACGAGACACAGGATCGGCCCCTTCAGCTTGTTGGTACGCGCCTGGACGGCGAGATATTCAATGATGCGATCCTTGACCTTTTCGAGGGCAAAGTGATCGGAATCGAGAATTTCCTGCGCCTTGGCGATATCGCGCTTGAGCTTCGATTTCTTACCCCAAGGCACACCCAGCAGTGAATCGAGGTAATTGCGAACTACGGTTGCTTCGGCTGACATCGGGGCCATCCCGCGCAGCTTCTTCATTTCCGCCTGGGCCTTGGCCTTGGCTTCTTTTGACAGCTTCAGCGTATCGATCTTGGTTTGCAGCTCGGCAAGCTCATCGCCGCCTTCTTCGTCGCCATTGCCAAGCTCGCGCTGGATCGCCTTCAACTGCTCGTTCAGGTAATATTCGCGCTGCGATTTTTCCATCTGGCGCTTCACGCGGCCGCGGATCTTCTTTTCAACCTGCAGCACGCCCAACTCGCCCTCCATGAAGGCGAAGGCCATTTCAAGACGCTTCAGCGGATCGGCCTCGACGAGCAAAGCCTGTTTGTCCGAAACCTTGAGGTTGATATTGGCAGCAACGGCATCCGCAAGCTGCGCGGCATCCTCGATTTCTGCCAGTTGCACGGCGGTTTCAGACGGAATTTTCTTGTTGAGCTTCGAATATTGCTCAAACTGTTCAAGCACCGAACGCATCAATGCAGTTGCTTCGGGCCCTTCAACTGCGGAGGCATCAACAAGCTCAACCTCGGCTTCAGCATAGTCCGCGGTCCGCTGGTGGACACGCAGCAGGTTGGCCCGCTGCTTGCCCTCAACCAGCACCCGAACGGTTCCGTCGGGCAGCTTCAGCAGCTGCATCACCGTTGCCGAAACACCGACGGTGTACAGGTCATCAAAATCGGGATCATCCTCAGCCGGATCGAGCTGGGTGACGAGGAAAATTTCCTTGTCGCTCTCCATCGCCTTTTCGAGGGCGACGACGGATTTGTCGCGACCAACAAAAAGCGGCACAACCATGCCGGGAAACACCACGATGTCGCGCAAAGGCAAAAGGGGTAGAGATAGCGTCATATTCACTCCAACCGTGCCGATTGGCGGCACGAAAACTTGGCATCAATATGAGCGCGATTTTCTGCCATTCAACGGCATAGCGGTGAAATGGCACGAAAAGCTGGGGAAAAGCGCCTCAGAACGGCAGCTTGAAGCCCGGAGGCAGCGGCAATCCGCTGGTCATCTTGCCCATTTCGCTGTTGCTGGCGGCATCTGCTTTCTCGCGGGCATCGTTGAATGCCGCAACGACCAAATCCTCCAGCATTTGCTTATCGGCAGGAACAATCAGGCTGTCGTCGATCGACAACGAAATGATACGGCCTTTGGCACTCGCCCGCACCTTGACGAGACCGCCGCCAGATACGCCTTCTACTTCAATGGTATCGAGCTTTCCTTGCGCTTCTTCCATCTGCTTCTGGATGGTTTGCGCAGCTTCCTGCGCCGCTTTCATCATCTCTTCGATGCTTTTCATGCTCTAAGGCTCCGAACTTCTGCTTCGTGGGGAGAATGAATCGTCCGTCCGTCGACATGCACCTCGGCCTCCGGGAAGGCTGCAAGTGCCGCCTTTACGAGCGGCGATTCGAGAATTTCACTATCTTGTGCGGCGCGTGCCGCCTTTTCCTGCTCATACAGGCTGGGCTGAGCCTCTCCAGGCGTTTCGGCAAGTTCCCATCGAGTACCGGTCAAGCGGAACAGCGCATCGTTCAGGTCGGCAGCAAATCCTTGGTATACAGCACCGCCCAATTGGAATTCCAGTCTGGGCGGCGCATAGCGAACCAAGCGCAAGACATCATGGAGCGTGGCAGCCACATTGGGATGCCCCCCTTGGTCAAGCGCCTCAACCAGCGATTTGAAATCAGCAGGATAGCTAGACGCCATCGCCGGTGAAGACTGAGGTGCTTGTGGAGCGGGCGTCGGATTACTGGCTGCGGTCGGCACGGGTCCTTGCTGCAACATCCGGGCGAGTTCACCGGGATCGGGCATCGCAGCCCCATGCAATACACGCAACAACGCCATGTCGCAGCATTCGAGCGGCAGGCTGGCCTGACGCACTTCGTCATGCCCTTTCAGCAGCAATTGCCAAAACCGGTGAAGCATCGGGAAGGACAACCGCCCTGCCCACTCATCGATTTGCGCACGGGCTTCTTCCGGCAAAGCAGCCTCCGATGGGCTGCCGATCTTGGACAGCGTCACCAAATGCACTTCGCGCAGCAATCCGGCCAAGGTTGCAGCCGGCTCAACGCCCAGTTGATATTGGTTGCGCGCTTCATCCAATACTGCCTGCGCCTCGCCTTCGAGCAACAGGCCGAACAGACGCCGCACGGCCGCACGATCCGATAGACCCAGCATGGTGCGAACCTGTGCTGCCTCGACCCGAGCTTCGCTGCCGCTGTCGTCGGCTGCAAGGTCCGCATGGGCAATCGCCTGATCGAGGATCGACAGCCCGTCACGCACCGAACCTTCGGCTGCCTGCGCAACGAGGCGCAAGGCTTCGGCTTCGGCGTCCACACCCTCTTTCTTGCAGATTTCCGAAAAATGTTCGGCGAGCAATTCGGCAGGTATGCGCTTCAGGTCGAACCGTTGGCAGCGCGACAGCACTGTAATCGGAACCTTGTTCACTTCGGTCGTTGCGAACAGGAATTTCACGTGCGCTGGCGGCTCTTCAAGCGTTTTCAGCAACGCATTGAAGGCATTTTTCGACAGCATGTGAACTTCGTCGATAATGTAGATTTTGTAGCGTGCAGACACGGCTGCATAGCGGACCGCCTCGATAATCTCGCGGACATCGTCGACGCCGGTGTGGCTCGCCGCGTCCATCTCTATCACGTCGATATGCCGACCTTCGGCAATCGCGCGGCACGGTTCGCAAACACCGCAAGGATCGATGGTTGGGCCGCCCTGCCCGTCTGGGCCAATGCAGTTCAGCGCCTTCGCAATCAGTCGCGCGGTCGATGTCTTGCCGACCCCGCGCACGCCAGTCATCAGGAATGCATGTGCAAGGCGACCACGCTTGATTGCGTTGCCGAGTGTCTGCACCATCGTATCTTGGCCGATCAGTTCGGCAAAATTCTGCGGACGATATTTACGCGCCAACACGCGATAAGGTGATGCCGCCACCGCCTTCGGCATTTCTGGCAAGGCAAGTCCAAGCGCATCATCGGGCATATCCGGATCGCGACCGTCTAATGCGGGTTGTTCAAGTCCAGATGGCAGTGAATCGTCCATGATCAACCGATAGGCGCGCGCAGATATTTTGTCGAAGCTATTTCGCTGTCAATTGCGCGCCAACCGGCGGGCAAAATGCGCCTGGACGGCGCTGGTGACTGCACGCGCTACTTTTTGCTGACCTTCGGCCGACGACAGGAAATCCGCGTCATCGACATTGCTGATATACCCGGTCTCGAAAAGCACGGATGGCATATCCGGCGCTTTCAGAACGATGAAGGAAGCAAATTTGTGCGGCTTTTCGCGCAGAATCATTTTGGGCTGAGCTTCGCGGATCAGCAATTTTGCGAAACTGGCCGCAACACCCATCGTTTCGCGTTGAGTCAAATCGATCAATATGGAGGAGACTTCCTTATCCTCACCACCAAGATTAACGCCATTGATGATGTCGGCGCGGTTCTCGCGGGCTGCCAGGCGTTGCGCCTCGCGGTCTGAAGCTACTTCTGAAAGCGTGTAGACCGTCCCTCCCCTGGCCTCGGTGTTTTCGGCGGCATCGGCATGGATCGAGATAAAGAGACTGGCCTTCAGTTTGCGGGCGATTTCGTAACGATCCTGCAAAACCAGATATCGATCAACGTCGCGCGTCAGCGCTACCCGAACCCTGCCAGTTTCAACCAATTCAGCGCGGATGGCGCGCGCCAGCCCTAGCGTCACATCCTTTTCGCGGGTACCCGATACTGAATTGATCGCCCCTGGATCATGACCGCCATGCCCTGCATCGATTACGATCAAGGGCAGCCTCGCATCTGCAGGGCCGGCAATTTGCGGTAAGCCTCTCTGGTCCCCTTTTCCTATCTCCCCGGAAACCTGGTACCGGCTCTTGCGCGGTTCTGGCCGAAACCAGGCCAGAATCTGCGACAGGAATGATCCGGCAAAATTCTGGAATAGAGGGCTCGAAGCCATGGCGCCTGCTGATGACGGCGGCGTAATGGCAATCGATATCGCAATGAAAGCGCCGAACAACATGTGCATGACTTTTGCGCAAATTTGGACCTTGGGTCGAGGGAATTTTTCGATACCGCCACTTGCCCCTGCGTAAGCGGGGTGCTAGCAGTCATTCACGGTCTGTTATTCTTTACTGGATACGACCCCCAAGACGCCGAACCAACTGACTTTTCGGCATAAAACAGGTTGATGTTGCATGTGGCATGAAATTTCCCCTTCCACCGTCCCGAATGGGCCCGGTGCGTTGGCAGGAAATTACGCCCGCGCGAATTGCGCCCGCGGTGCCCTTGCAGCAGACACATTCGTACATTTCCCGGCCAGCTATGTTGCATTTGGGGCTTCCCCATTTGCGACCGGCGCCGGACATCTTTCAGCAAATATCGCCCCCCGCAGCTCGCTTGATGCAGAGCAATGGGAGGCGCGGAGAAATTATAATGAAAACGCGCATGCTAATCGACGCGCGCCACCGGGAGGAAACCCGCGTTGCCGTCGTAAAAGGGAACACGATTGAGGAATTCGACTTTGAGTCTGCAGAACATAAGCAACTCAAAGGCAATATTTATCTAGCCAAGGTCACCCGCGTAGAGCCGTCGCTGCAAGCGGCGTTCGTCGATTATGGTGGCAATCGGCACGGTTTCCTTGCCTTCAGCGAAATCCACCCGGATTATTACCAGATCCCGAAAGAGGATCGCGAACGCCTGCTGGCTGAAGAAGCCGCTGCGGCAGCCGAAGAAGCGAAACTGCGCGAGCAGGAAGAAGCTGAGGAAGACGAACCCTCAGGCATCATGCGCTCCGAAGCGCATGACGAAGAAGACCCCGATTTCATCGAAGTCGAAAGCGATGATCGCATCGACACCATCGACATCAGCGAGGGCGAAGAGCCTGACCTCGAAGCCAATGGTGATGAAAATACCGAGGACGATGGTGAGCGTGAAACCTCTTCGGATGAAGAAGAGGAAAACCGCAATGACCGCCGCGGTCGCCGTCGGCGTGGACGTGGTGGCAAGTCCAATGCTCCCAAAGCAAGCGATGAGATGCGCGCTAAGCGCCTCAACTTGCGCCGTCGCTACAAAATCCAGGACGTTATCCATCGGCGCCAGGTGCTCTTGGTCCAGGTCGTCAAGGAAGAACGGGGCAACAAGGGCGCTGCGCTGACCACCTATCTCAGCCTTGCAGGTCGTTATTGCGTGTTGATGCCCAACACCAGCCATGGTGGCGGGATCAGCCGAAAGATTTCAAGCGCGTCGGATCGCAAGCGTCTCAAATCCATCATTTCCGACCTTAAGCTTCCCTCGACGATGGGTTGCATCATCCGCACAGCTGGCCTTGCCCGCACCAAACCCGAAATCAAGCGCGACTTCGATTATCTCGCTCGTTTGTGGGACGAAATTCGTGAGCGCACGTTGAAGGGCAGCGCGCCGATGCTGATCCATTCGGATAGCGATCTCGTGAAGCGCGCTATCCGCGATATCTACAACAAGGATATCGACGACGTGCTCGTTGAAGGTGCCGAAGGATATAAGGCAGCCAAGGATTTCATGAAGCTGCTGATGCCCAGCCATGCGAAGCGGGTGCAGCATTATTCCGACCCGGTCTCGCTGTTCCAGCGCTATGGCGTCGAAGATCAGTTGAACGCGATGTACAACCCGGTCGTCCAGCTGAAATCAGGCGGTTACATCGTTATTAACCCTACTGAAGCGCTGGTTTCGATTGATATCAACTCGGGCCGTTCGACCAAGGAACATGGCATCGAGCAAACTGCGCTCAGTACGAACCTCGAAGCAGCCCGCGAAATTGCCCGCCAGTTGCGCTTGCGCGACATGGCAGGCCTGGTAGTCATCGACTTCATTGACATGGATCACCATTCGAACGCCCGCAAGGTTGAGCGGGCGATGAAGGAAGCGCTGAAGAACGACCGCGCGCGCATCCAGGTAGGCCGGATTTCCAGCTTTGGCCTGATGGAAATGAGCCGCCAACGCCTGCGTACCGGTGTGCTCGAAGCATCCACCCGTGTTTGCCCGCATTGCGAAGGTACTGGTCTCGTACGTACCGCATCATCTTCGGCACTTTCGGCCTTGCGCCTGATCGAAGAAGAAGCTGCGCGCGGCCATGGCAGCCAGATTTCGCTGCAAGCGAGCCAGGAAGCCACCATCTACATCCTAAACAACAAGCGCGCAGAGCTTGCCGAGATCGAAGACCGGTACCATGTTCGTGTCGAAGTTTTGCCCAATGGCGAAACCGAAGGCGCGAAGATGACAGTGACGGCAAGCGGTCCTCGCCCCGAGCGCCCGGCGATCCCGGAACCGATTGTCGACTTGGACGATGACGACGATTTCGAGGATGTAGAAGACGAAGCTGAAGTCGAAGAAGCCGAAGAGCGTTCGGAAGAAAATGCACGTGAAGACCGTAACGGACGCCGCAAGCGCCGTCGGCGTGGTCGCCGGGGCGGTCGCAATCGGGATCGTGAAGATCAAGGTTCGCCATCAGAAGAGAACGCAGAAAACGAAGCTGCAGAAACAAGCTCAGAAGCTGCTGCCGGCGACGATGAAGCTGCTACTGATGCCGAACCGGCTCGCAAACCCCGTCGTGCACGTGGTAGTCGCCGCAAAACGGCTGAAACCGACGCTCCGGCAGAGGCCGAGACAGCGACCGAAAGCGAGCCTGTTATAGCAGCCGAAGCCGAACAGACTGAAGCCGCACCTGCAAAGCCCAAGCGCGCGAGCCGCAAGGCTAAAACCGCAGAGGTCGAAGTCGCTGCCGAAATCGTGGAGCCGGCCGAAGCACCCGCAGAGGAAAAGCCAAAGTCCCGTCGCAAACCCAAAGCGAAAGCGGACGATGCCGCTGAAAGCGCGGACGAAGTAGCGCCAGCTCCGGCAAAAAAGCCGCGCCGCAGCAGCAAAAAAACCGAAACCCAAGAAGATGCAAGCACCGACGCGGGGGATGAAGACCCGTCAGGCGACGGTCCACGTCGCGGATGGTGGCAACGCACTTTTGGCTAAGTTACCAATCCTGACCCGATCGATCATGCAGACCGATCGGGTCGGGCTGGTTCCGGCTTCATCACCCATTCATTTGGATCGATGCATCGCATGAGCATGTTTCAGGGTGAGCAATTTTTTAAATTCCTGTCTAAAATGGCAGCGGCATTGGCTGCATTCACACTTTGCATCCAGCCAGCGCATGCCCAATCGATATTGCGCGATGCCGAAACCGAAGCCTTTTTCGATGAAATCTCCGAACCGCTGATACGCGCTTCAGGCCTAAATCCGTCAAATGTCGATATCGTCCTGATCAACGACAAATCGATCAACGCGTTCGTCGCGGGCGGCCAAACGGTTTATCTTCACAGCGGACTGATACATGCCGCATCCACCGCAAATGAGGTCCAGGGTGTCATCGCGCACGAACTTGGTCATATCGAGGGTGGCCATGTCATCCGCTACAGTGAAGGGTTGGAAAAAGCTGGCTCGATCTCCATCGCGAGCCTGATACTCGCTGCAGCCGCCATCGCCGCTGGTGCCGGAGAAGCCGGGATGGGAATCATGGCTGCAGGCCAACAGGCAGCGCTGGGCAAATTCCTTGCCTTCAGCCGCGTTCAGGAAAGCGTCGCCGATGCATCAGGCGCGCGCTACCTCTCGGCGGCGGGCATCTCAGGTCGTGGTTCTATCAACTTCTTCAAGAAGCTGCAAAATTACGAATTCCGTCTCGGTATCCCCCAGGTTGACAGTTATGACCGCACCCACCCGCTTTCGGGCGAACGCATTACGGTGCTGGAAGACACTTACAAGGCCGATCCAGCGTGGAACGCACCCCTGAACCCCAAATGGGAAGCGGATTTCAAGCGCGTGAAGGCGAAGCTGCAAGGCTATATCGCCGATCCGAATGCAACACTGCGCGACTATCCCGAAACCGACAAATCCATAGCAGGGCATTACGCCCGCGCTTACGCGTGGCACAAAGCCGCCTATCCAGAAAAAGCGATGGCGGAGGCGAACAGCCTCGTCGCGAAGAATCCCAACGACCCCTATTTCCTAGAATTGCATGGGCAGATCCTGCTTGAATCGGGAAAGCCAGATGAAGCCCTGGCGTCGCTGCGTAAGGCGGTCGACATAACCGGAAACCAGCCACTGATCGCGGCGGTTTTTGGGCATGCGTTAATCGCAACGGAGGACAAAGCCAATCTGGCGGAGGCTGAGCGAGTTCTGAAAGCTGCAGTGGCGAAGGACAACAATAATCCGTTCGCATGGTACCAGCTTGGCGTTGTCTATCAGGCGTTGGGTGACGAGCCGCGTGCGGCGCTCGCCAGTGCAGAACGCTATTTGATGGAGGGCGCTCCGCAGCTTGCCCTGCCCAATGCCGCAACAGCCATGGCAGGGTTACCCGAATATTCGCAAGACTGGATCAGGGCGCAGGATGTGAAATTGGTGGCCGAAGCCCAGGTGCAGAAACTGGAAAAGCGAAAGCGCTAACGGGGTTAATCCTCTGGCCCGAAACTGACAAACACGCTACGCCGCAAAAATGGATCAGTCACAGACAAACGCCCGCCTTCCCCTGATATTTGCCTTAATCGCCGCCTTGATGCTGCTAGGCGCGGGATTATATTTCTTTACGGACAAGGAAGAGGTCGAACGCGGAGACAAAGCAGCCTATGCTGCTGCCGATGCTGAAAAAGCGATTTCTGCGGCGGGCATCAGCAAGACAGAGCGTGCCGCAACCGAAGCCATCGTTCGCGCCTATATTCTCGAAAATCCGGAAATCATCACCGAAGCCGTTGAAATCCTCCAAAAGCGGGAAATGGCCAAGCGGATGGGTTCGGCAGGCAACGCGTTGACCACGCCATTCCCGGGAGCGGTCGGTGGCAATCCCAAAGGCAGCATCACAGTGGTCGAATTCACCGACTATAACTGCGGCTTCTGTCGTTCCAGCGTGGCCGATCTCAACCGTTTGATGGCAAGCGAAAAGGACGTTCGCATCGTCTATCGCGAATTGCCGATCCTTTCGCCCACCAGCCGCGACGCTGCCCGCTGGGCCTTGGCTGCGGCCAAGCAGGGTAAGCACAAGGCATTCCATGATGCCATGTTTGCTGCGGGTCCTGCCAATGAGCAGACCATTACTGCAGCCGCACGCCGTGCCGGACTCGACATGGCGCGTGCCGCCAAGGATGCGGCATCGGAGGAAGTGAATGCGGAGATTGAACGTAATCTTTCGATGATGCAGCAAATCGGCTTTTCAGGCACTCCCACCTTCATCATCGGCGATCAAATGCTCGAAGGTGCCTTGGGTTATGATGCGCTGAAGGCGGCGGTGGACCGGGCGCGCAAAAAGGGCTGATTCAGCCCTTTTTACCTTGCGCCACCACATACCATTCGACTGAACCCTTGCGACTTGCCGGCGGCTTTGCATGCTTCACGGTAGCGAAATTTGATTTGAGCAGATTGAGCAATTCAGGGTCGGTTCCGCCGGCAAAAACCTTTGCGACAAAATCACCACCCGGCTGCAGCATCTCAACGGCAAAATGCGCCGCAGCCTCCACGAGCCCCATAGTGCGCAGGTGATCGGTTTGTTTGTGACCGACGGTGTTGGCCGCCATGTCTGAGATGACAAGGTCAGGCGCTTGCCCTAGCGCCTCCACCAGCAAGTCAGGGGCTCGATCGTCCATGAAATCCATTTCGAACAGCGTCACGCCCTCGATGGGATCCACCGGGAGGAGATCGATGCCGGAAATCTTCGCCTTTGGCAGCCTGCGTCGAACGACCTGCGCCCAGCCACCAGGCGCAATGCCAAGGTCGATAACGGCCTTCTTGCCTTTTAGGAAATGGAATTTCTCGTCCAGTTCGACCAGCTTATACGCCGCTCGGCTGCGATAGCCCTCGCTCTGCGCGCGCTTTACATAAGGATCGTTGAGTTGCCGTTCGAGCCAGCGCGCCGATTGCGGACTGCGCCGCTTGGCGGTTTTGACCCTTTCCTTGCCAGTTGTGCTTCGGCCAGAGCGATTGCCGCCAAAAGTGAATTTCGTCATGCGGGGCGCTTGCCGCGACGCTTCGCGTCGCTTGCCATCAATGCGCGTAATATGCCTTCGCGGATACCTCGATCGGCAACACCCAAGCGCTCGCCCGGCCAGATATCGAAGATGGTTTCCAATATCGCACAACCAGCCACAACGAGATCGGAACGCTCATGCCCGATCGTCGGGAACTTTGCCCGGCCAGAAGGCGGCAGCGCAGCCAATGTCTGGCTGATTTCGCGCATGGCGGAGGTTGGCAGGTGCAGTCCATCGATCTGCTTGCGATCGTAGGATTGCAGTTTCAGATACACGCTGGCCAGTGTTGTCACAGTACCCGAAGTACCGAGTAGGCGGTGATCCCCCTGCCCGACTGGTAAGCGCGCTGCAAATTCGGCGAAGGCATTGCTGACCTTGGTCCGCATCCGGTGATAGGCGTCGGCCAGCGCGGCATCATCTTCACCGTCCAGGGGCTCGCTCTCGGTCAGGGAGACGACGCCCCAGGGAACACTCGCCCAATCGAGGATTTCGGGGACAATTCCGTCGGTCGATACCAGCACCAGCTCGGTCGATCCGCCACCAATATCGAAAATCAGCGCAGGCCCCTCGCCGGGCTCGAGCAGCGCGTGGCAGCCCATAACCGCCAGCCGCGCTTCTTCTTTTGGGCTGATGACATCGAGCATGATGCCGGTTTCCTGCTTCACCCGCTCGATGAACTGGGTGCCATTCAACGCCTGCCGGCATGCTTCGGTGGCGACCGATCGTGCCAACACGACATTGCGGCGCTTCAGCTTGTCGGCGCAAACCGAGAGTGCCTCGATCGCGCGGTCCATTGCCTCTTCGCTCATCTTGCCGGTCGAAGCCAAACCTTCGCCGAGCCGGACCACACGCGAAAAAGCATCAACTACCGTAAACCCGTCATTGGAAGCGCGAGCAATCAACAAACGGCAATTGTTGGTACCAAGATCGAGCGCAGCATAAGCCGTGCGCCCAAGCCAGCCGCCACGACCGGATTGGTCACCAAATCGGTTTTCGTGCGAAAATTTGGGAGCCTGCTTCGCGTTGTTTTCCCGCGAGGCTCCTCCTCCTGTAGCCGCATCGGCGGACTTTCGACGGTTTGGGCCCTTTTTCCGGGCACCTTTGCCCCGTCCGCCTTTTTGCGGCGATGGTGCGATTGGATCGCCCATGGCCGAATCTTCTCTTATCTTTTATCCGATAGCGGGAAATGCCGCCCGGTACTTGAGGACCGAGCTATACCGAAGCGACGGTTTTTTCAAGAGAATAGGCAAAAGCCCTCAAAAAAGCGGCTGTCACCTGATTGACAGCAGGCCCGCTCCGGCCTAATGGCGCACCCCACATTCCCCGGTCGTCTAACGGTAAGACTACGGACTCTGACTCCGTCTATTGAGGTTCGAATCCTTACCGGGGAACCATTTCCCAAATTACTGAGCGGTTTCACTCGCCCCGTCATAGCGGATTTCGAGGAAGCGTTCGCGTGTCGCCAGCTTGTCGAGTTCGCCCCTGGCAATCTGCCCGGTCATGGTTTCGATCTCGCGGTCGATCCGCTTCAATCCATCGACCAGTTGCTGTTCAGGGGTCTTACCGCCATTGTCCTGCCGCCGCAGCGTTTCCGGGATACGCCGATAGCCGTTGATCAGTTCGGGCAGATGTTCTCCCACCAACTTGCGCACCTCACGCGATGCCGGGTCGGTTTCCGCCAGTGTCTGAAGCTGCGGGGCGAGAGCATCCAGCCGCAAGCCGATATTCTGCACCACCGGGATCGCTGGTGCAGGCAGAGCAGCGCGCTGCGCCTCAAGCCAGATTTCGGTTTTTCCGGCCAATGTTGCAAGATCGGTTTGCCGCAGCGTCTCCACGGTCGGCATCGGCATTTCGGGATAGCGCATCAGCGCGTAAATAGCTGCAGCACCAAGAGCGCCGGTAATCATCACTCCCCAGAAACCGATGCCATCGATGATAGCGCCGATGATTCCGGCCCCGATCAGCAAGGCACCGACCGCGATTCCTGCTCGTGCCAGTTTTCCATAGAAATGGGCCCGGCGAAGCGCGCGGGACTTCATTCCGATAGGCGGCCCCATCCGCACACGCTTTAGTGAGCGTCGCGCGCCATCAAGTATTTCATCGGATTGCGAGGCCGGACTTGCCAATTCTTACGCCTCCAATGCGCTTAAAAGGTTGGTTTCCGGCGCACTGGCCTTGGCTTGCGCCTGGCCCTCGGCGCGGGCGATATAACCCTTGGACTTCTCGACTTCTTTCTCAAGCGCCTCGGAGGTTTGCTTCATGCTCTCAAGCGCCTTGACCTTGAACGTATCGATCGCATCCATCGTATCATAGATATTCTGGAATGCGCGGCTGAGCGTTTCGAGCGGAATAGTAGAGGCAGATGCCTGCTCATGAATGGCTGCAGTGTTTTCGCGCAGCAATTTGCCGGTGCTGTCGATGATGTTCGCTGTGGTGGTGTTGAGCGCGGAGATCTGGCCCAAAACCAGCCGCTGGTTGGTCATCGCCTGCGCCACCGTAACCGCCGTGCGCAGCGCGCCTACGGTGGTTGTTGACGCACGGTCGACACCCTTCACCAGCTCAATATTGTTCTTCTTGACCAGGTCCATCGCCAGATAGCCCTGCACCGTGACCGCCATCTGGGTCAGCAGGTCCTGATGGCGCTGGCGGACGTAAAACAGCGCGGTTTCGCGAATTGCCTTTGCCTTGGCAGGGTCTGAAAGCTCAAGTTCCGCAGCCTTTTCTTCCAGCCTTCCGTCAAGCTGCTTGGAGATGAGGATCATCTGCTCCAGCTTGCCCATCGCCTTCCAAAGGTTTTGCCGCTCGACGTCGATAGCGGCATTGTCCATCAGCAACTCGTCCTTGCCGTTGGCAAGGCGGCCAAGAATCGAGCTGATATGTCCCTGCGCGCTTTGGTAGCTGTCGAAATAGTTGCGCAGCTTGTTGCCCCAAGGGATGATGCCAAACAGCTTCTGCTTGGTCGTCAGGTTGCCGCGCTTAGAAGGGTCAAGATCCTCAACCGTCCGTCGCAGTTCAGCAAGGTCTGCGCCTACACCGCTGGTTTCGTCCATCTGGCGGATTGGGCGATCGAGAAAGCGGTTGGATTGCCCTGCCGCTTCCATGATTTCCTTGCGGCCCATATTGGTCAACTGGTCGACGCGCTTGCCAAATTCAGGACTGTTCACATCCTGCGCAAGCAGGTCAGCGATATAGCCCTCCACCTTTTCGGCAAGCTTGCTTTTCACCTCATCTTCCACCGGTACCAGCCCGACAGCCTTCTCGGCCGCAATGGGCGGCACAGGATCGGGCGGGGTTAGCTTCAGTTCCGTCTCGGTAGCGGTGAGTGTTTCGGTCGATGCATTGGTCGACATGGGGGTCGATCCTCCTCAAGCGGTAATATTATGGAATAAATGGAACGCAGTTAGAACGATTTCAAGCGAATCCGGTCGAAGGTGTGTTATTTTTTTAATACAGTCTGCTTTCGATCACTTGAGCGCCTTTTCGACGAGCGGTGAAAGGCCATCGACGACCTTCGCCACACCTTCGGCGTTGGGATGGATATTGTCGGGCAACATCAGCTTGGGATCTGCGACCACTCCATCGAGGAAAAAGGGATAAAGCGGCGCGCCATATTGCTTCGCCAATTTGGGGAAAATGGGGTTGAAGGCATTGGCATAATCCGCCCCCAGATTTGGCGCAGCGAGCATGCCAGTAAGCACCACATCAATGTCGCGCTTCTTCAATTCTTCAAGCATTGCCGTTAGATTGGCCTCGGTTTCCTTGGGCTGGATACCGCGCAGCATATCGTTGCCGCCCAGTCCCAACACGACCAAATCGGGCTTCTTCTCCAGATTATCGAGGACAAATGTCAGCCGCTGTTTTCCTGCACCGGTGGTATCCCCCGACACACCGGCATTATGCACACGCGCATTAATCCCTGCCTTTTGAAGTGCATCCTGGAGTTGTGGGGCAAGGCCTTCATTTGGCGCAAGTCGATACCCCGCATAAAGGCTGTCGCCGAAAGCGACGACGAGCTTGTCATATTGCGCGGCTTCGGCCTTTACCGTCGCAGTTTGGGCCGTTTCTTCCTTTGGCGCAGTTACAGGTGAAGACCCGCATCCAGACAGGGCTTGGACAAGCAGTAAAGCCACACCATATAAGGCAAAATTCGTCTTCATAAGGAACTCTCCTTGTCCACCACGCAAACCAACACGCCCGATATGGCGATACGGGCGTCGAATGTCATCCTTACGCTTGGTGCCGACGATGCGCCTGTTTCTATTTTACGCGGGGTCGACCTCGAGGTTCCTTACGGGATCAGCATCGCCCTTTTAGGACCATCGGGTTCGGGAAAAAGCTCCCTGATGGCGGTCCTGGCTGGCCTTGAGCGGGCTAGCGGCGGCACTGTAATGGTCGACGGGCTGGATTTTACGAAGCTGGATGAAGACGAACTGGCCCGTGCACGGCGTGGACGCATCGGTATCGTGCTGCAAGCCTTCCACCTCCTTCCCACCATGACTGCGCTTGAAAATGTCGCGGTGCCGATGGAACTGGCGGGAATAGACGATCCGTTCGGACGCGCGGCAAAGGAACTGGAAGGCGTCGGCCTGGGGCATCGGCTCACGCATTATCCATCGCAACTTTCGGGTGGTGAGCAGCAGCGTGTAGCCATTGCCCGCGCCATGGCTGCCGCGCCCAGCATCATCTTTGCCGATGAACCCACCGGCAACCTCGACGGTTCAACCGGATCGTCGATTATCGACCTGCTGTTTGAACGGCGGGCAGCACTCGGCGCGACGCTCCTAATCATCACTCACGATCCTGCACTCGCCGCGCGTTGTGATCGCATCGTCACGATGCAGGATGGCCATGTGGTGGAGAGCGTGGCTTGAGCCTGTCGCTGTCGGCTATATGGCGCATCGCCCGCCGCGATCTGTCTGCGCGCATCCGCGGCCTAAGGCTACTCGCCGTCTGCCTCTTTCTCGGTGTCGCTACCTTGGCGGCAATTGGCAGCCTGACAGCAGGCATCACCGAAGAACTTTCAAGGCGCGGCCAGACCATATTGGGCGGAGACATAGAAATTGGCATCGCCCAGCGCGAAGCCAGCGAGGCTGAACGCAAAGCTTTTGCTGAGGCAGGAACAGTATCCAAAACAGTGCGCCTCCGCGCCATGGCTATTGGCCCCACAGGCAGTGACAGCGTACTCGCCGAACTGAAATCCATCGATGATGCCTATCCGCTCTATGGCACGTTGAGGCTGAAGGGCACGGATGCACCCGCCACTGCGCCCGCGCGCGGCCAGATTTACATCGGCGAAACCCTCGCAGACCGCTTTAATCTTTCGACAGGCGGTACGGTCCGATTTGGCGAGGCCAGTTTCAAGGTTGCGGGCATCATTGCCGAAGAACCGGATCGGCTCGGCGAAGGTTTCACGCTTGGGCCGGTGGCGCTTGTATCCTCCGCATCGCTAGAAGATACCAAACTCATCCAGCCGGGCAGCATGTTCGAAAGCAAATACCGCATCAAGCTGCCCACAAGTGCGGATCCCGAAGCGATTGCAAAATCACTCGAAGCGCAATTCCCTTCTGCCGGATGGGATATCACCGATCGTTCGAACGGGGCGCCAGGAACGAGGCGCTTTATCGAACGCATGGGTCAGTTCCTGACTTTGGTGGGGCTGGCATCGCTTGTGATCGCAGGGATAGGCGTCGGCAATGGCGTCGGCAGCTATCTGGAAAGCAAGCGAGCGGGCATTGCGACATTAAAAGTAACCGGTGCCGATAGCGGCACCATCTTCCGCATATACATGCTGCAAATCTTCGCAGTGGCAATTGCAGCTATCCTGGTCGGGCTTGCCGTAGGAAGCGTGATGCCGATGGCCATAGGCTGGGTTGCGGGCGATATTCTGCCTGTGGCTCCTGGATTTTCGTTGCATCCCCTCCCCTTGCTGGTCAGCGCGGTTTACGGGCTATTGATCGCTTTCGCCTTCGCCCTTCCACCGCTAGCGCGCGCGCGCACCGTACCGGCAGCCGGTCTTTTCCGTTCCGTGGTCGAGGGAGGCCGTCGGATCGACAGGCGTACGGCGATATCGGTTACAGCCAGCATAGCCGCGATTGTTGCGCTGGCGGTCGGCACGGCGCGAGAGCCGATCTTCTCTTTAGGTTTCATCGGCGCGGCCTTTGCATTGCTCTTGTTGCTCGCGCTGCTGGCGTGGGCGTTGCGAAAGATCGCGCTGCTGTTGCCGCGTCCGAAAGCGCCACTGCCCCGCCTTGCACTCACCAACCTACATCGCCCCGGGTCGCACACTCAGGCACTGGTGATAGCGCTTGGTCTTGGCCTTACGCTTTTTGTGACGCTAGCCGCGATCCAGACGAGCATTAACAATGAGATTAGCAAAAGCGTCCCCGAACGCGCGCCGAGCTTTTTCGCGCTTGATATCCCGCGCGAGCGCACTGCCGAATTCACCCGCATGGTACGTTCCGAAGCACCCAATGCGGACATCAACCTAATCCCGTCTTTGCGGGGAACGATCGTCGAATTTGGCGGCCAACGCGTCGATCAATTGGAAGAATTGCCCGAAGGCGCATGGGTTCTCAATGGCGATCGCGGGCTGACCTACAGCCCCAATGTGCCTGAGGGCAGCGAAGTCATTGCAGGCGAATGGTGGCCCGCAGATTATCAAGGCCCGGCGTTGGTATCGCTTGATGTTCGGGTGGCGGAATCGCTTGGTATCGGGGTGGGCGACAGCCTGACGGTGAGCGTATTGGGCGTCGAAATTCCCACGAAAATTGCTTCGTTACGCGAGGTGAAGTGGGAGAATTTCGGACTGAACTATGCACTCGTCTTCTCCCCAGGTACTTTTGATGCCGCACCACACAGCATGGTCGCGACCTTGACCGTGCCAGCCGAGGCCGAACGAGAATTGGCCAAGTCGATACCCCCCGCTTTCCCATCCTCCTCGCTAATCGAAGTCGGCGAAGTCGTCAGCCAGGTGACGGTTCTGCTACAGCAAATGGCACAGGCGATTGCGGCTGCCGCGTCTATTGCGATTTTTGCAGGTATAGCTGTGCTTGTCGGCGCCATCGCCGCCGCACGGCAGAGCCGCATATATGACAGTGTCATCATGAAGTTGTTGGGTGCGACGCGTCGACAGATTTTGGGCGCGCAAGCGATGGAATATGCGATATTGGCGTTGGTGCTTGGGGTCGTAGCCTTGGTGCTGGGCCTTGGCGCTGGCTGGTATGTCATTGTCGAGATTTTCGATTTTACCTTCGCGCCTGATCCGGCCGCATTGGCATGGACGCTGGTTGGTGGTGCTGGACTGACATTCGCACTCGGCATGCTGGGCTCGCTGCCGATACTTGCAGCGCGCCCAGCGGAAGCACTCAGGAGCCTCTAGCAAACCTCGTCGCCAGTGGCGCTGATACAATTAGCTGCGCCATGTGGTAGATGATGGCCGGAAACACGATCAAACCCGCGGAACTGCCAAAGAGGATCGCCGCCATCGGCGCGCCGGTTGCGATACTTTTCTGTGCGCCCGCAAAAACGAGGCTGATCCGATCGGCTCTGTCCAACCCCAACACGCGACCAAAGAACCAAGCACCCGCAAAGGCAAAAACCAGCAGCAAGCCAAGTAGCGCGCACAATGTTGCCATCGTTCCCATATCGAGTGCAGAGAGACTGCCCGCATTCACCGCTCCTGCAAAAGCGACATAGACCGCGATCAAAATCACCAAGCGATCGAAAAAAGAGAGCATCACTTTTTGCCGCTGCGCCCAACCACCAAGCCAGGCCTGCATGATTTGGCCAAGCGCGAAAGGCAGCAACAGCATCGTTGCAATACGGATGATCGTATCGCCGCCGATTGCGACACCAGACGAAGCCCCCAGCGCCAGCGCGACCATGGCTGGGGTCAAAATGATGCCGGCAAGATTTGATAGCGCAGCGCCGACCACCGAACCCGCAACATTGCCGCCGCCCATCGAGCTATAGCTGATCGCAGATTGCACCGTAGACGGCAGCATTGCGCAATAGACGATACCCGTGGCAAGCGCCGTTGGAAGCATCCAGCCCGCGCCCATCGCTATGGCAAGGCCAGCGAGTGGCATGATCCCAAAAGTGAAAGCCAGCATCGCCCCCTGCACCTTCCAGCTTCGCGCAGCCTTGACCACTTCATGGCGAGGCAGGCGCAAGCCGTGCAGGAAGAACAGCGCAAAAATGCTGATGAAGCTGATGTCTTGTGCGATCTCCAGCCCCTGCCCCGACACAGGCAACAACCAGCCAAATAGCACGGCGCCCAGCAATAACAGGACAAAACGGTCGGGGATCAATCGTGAAAGCATCTCGTTGCGCATAGCAATCCTTGCCGCAGTGCACAAACTAAGCTAAGGGCGCGCCCAATTGACGGTGCCGGTGCACCGCATTCCCAGAAGGCAAAATAAATGTCCCTGCGTAATATCGCCATCATCGCGCACGTCGATCATGGCAAGACCACCCTTGTTGACCAGCTTTTCCGCCAGTCCGGAACGTTTCGCGACAACCAGCGCGTTGAGGAACGCGCGATGGATTCGAATGACCTTGAAAAGGAACGCGGGATCACGATTCTTGCCAAGCCGACCTCGGTTGTTTGGGAAGGCACGCGCATCAACATCGTCGACACCCCGGGCCACGCCGACTTTGGCGGCGAAGTGGAGCGCATTTTGTCGATGGTCGACGGCGTCATCCTGCTGGTCGATTCATCCGAAGGTGCGATGCCGCAGACGAAATTCGTGACCGGCAAGGCTCTCAAACTTGGCCTTCGCCCGATCGTTGTCGTCAACAAGATCGACCGTCCAGACGAACGCATCCAGGAAGTGCTCGACGAAGTGTTCGACCTGTTCGTCTCATTGGACGCGACTGACGAACAGCTGGATTTCCCCGTACTTTATGCCTCGGGCCGCAACGGCTATGCCAATGAAGATCCGGACCTGCGCGAAGGCACTTTGACGCCGCTGTTCCAGAAAATCGTCGAACATGTGCCGCCGCCGGCGCTCGAAGTCGACGCGCCCTTCTCCTTCCTCGTGACCCTGCTGGATCGTGACAATTTCCTTGGCCGCATCCTCACCGGCCGCGTCCAATCGGGTACGGTCAAGGTCAACCAGCCGATCCACGCGCTGGATATGGATGGCAAGGTTATCGAAACCGGCCGTGCTTCAAAAATCATGACCTTCCAGGGGCTCGATCGCGTTCCGACCGACGAAGCCAGCGCGGGCGACATCATTTCGATCGCCGGCCTGACGGTTGCAACCGTATCGAATACCATCGCCGACACCTCTGTTACCGAAGCGATCCAGGCACAGCCGATCGATCCGCCGACGCTGTCGATGCGTTTTGCCGTGAACGATTCGCCGATGGCGGGCCGTGAAGGCACCAAGGTGACCAGCCGCATGATCCGCGACCGGCTTGAACGCGAAGCTGAATCCAATGTCGCCATCAAGGTGACCGAAAGCGAAGACAAGGATTCGTTCGAAGTCGCAGGACGCGGCGAACTCCAGCTCGGCGTTCTCATCGAAACGATGCGCCGCGAAGGTTTTGAACTCGGCATCAGCCGCCCGCGCGTGCTCTACCGCGAAGACGAAAACGGCAACCGTACCGAGCCGTACGAAACCGTCGTCATCGATGTGGATGATGAACATGCAGGAACCGTCGTTGAGAAAATGGCGCTGCGCAAAGGCGAAATGACCGACATGCGCCCCTCGGGCGGCGGCAAGACACGCATCACCTTCAGCGCCCCTTCGCGCGGCCTGATCGGCTATCATGGCGAGTTCCTCTCGGACACCCGCGGCACCGGAATCATGAACCGCCTGTTCGAGAAGTATGGCCCTTATCGCGGACCGATCGAAGGCCGGAAAAATGGTGTACTGATTTCAAACGGTAATGGCGAAGCAGTTGCATACGCCCTTGGCCCCTTGGAAGAACGCGGCATATTGTTCGTATCGCCCGGCGAGGCGCTGTATGAAGGCATGATCATCGGCGAAAATGCCAAACCCGAAGATCTTGAAGTCAACCCGATGAAGTCGAAGCAGCTGACCAACTTCCGCTCGACCGGCAAGGATGACGCAATCCGCCTCACCCCACCGAAGATCATGACGCTGGAGCAAGCCATCGCCTATATCGACGATGATGAAATGGTCGAAGTTACGCCCAAGAATATCCGTATTCGTAAGGCGCTGCTCGATCCGCATGAGCGTAAGAAGGCAAGCCGGAAGAAAGAGGCGGCTTAAAGCTTAAACCGCCTCCCCTGCTGCTACCCCACTCGCCCAGGCCCATTGGAAGTTGTACCCTCCTAACCAGCCGGTGACATCGACGGCCTCACCAATGAAATGCAGGCCAGGGACAGTTTTGGCCTCGAGCGTCTTTTGTGACAGGCCGTCAGTGGCGATACCACCGCGGGTGACTTCGGCCTTGGCATAGCCTTCGCTGCCATTGGGGTGGAAGATCCATCGATCGAGCCGCGCACCTGCTTCAGCCAGTTTGCGGTCGGACTGGTCTGCGAGATTGCCGTTCAGAGCCAACTGTCCGGCCAGCGCCTCTGCGAGCCGACCGGGCAAGTGCTTTTCCAGCGTTGAGCGCAAAGTTGCACGCGGGTTGGCACGTTTGGCTTCGGACAATAAAACTGCCGCATCGGCATCGGGCATAAAATCGATCTGGATCGGATCGCCATTTGACCAATAGCTACTGGCTTGCAAAATCGCCGGACCTGACAGCCCTTTATGTGTGAACAATGCAGCTTCTCGAAAGGCGGTCTTGCCCGCACTCGCAATAACCTCTGCCGACACGCCGGAAAGTTCGCGGAACAGCACATCGTCACCGCCCAAAGTCAGCGGAACCAATGCAGGACGAGGTTCGACTACTTTCAGACCGAACTGCCGCGCCAGATCATAGGCGAAGCCGGTCGCGCCCATTTTGGGGATGCTCGGACCGCCGGTGGCAACAATCAGGCGCGGTGCGCTGGCCGACAGATTGCCATAGGCGACACGGAACCCGGTGCCGTCATGCCCCACATCGCGGACATCGAGCCCGAAAGCGAAAGCGACACCACCGCCCATCGCGACAGCCTTGTCGCATTCATCCATAAGCATGGAGACAATCTGCCGCGCGCTGCCATCGCAGAAAAGCTGACCCAGCGTCTTTTCGTGGAAAGCGATCCCATGCGCGCGCACCAGATCGATAAAATCCTGCGGTTCATACCGACCCAGCGCCGATTTGGCGAAATGAGGGTTGGCCGAGATATAGCGTTCCTGCGCGTTCTGGCTTGTTGCGTTCACATTGGTGAAATTGCAGCGCCCGCCGCCGGAGATTAGGATCTTTTTCCCCGGACCGGAAGCATGGTCGATGACGAGCACGCGTCGCCCGCGTCGCCCGGACGTGGCAGCACACATAAGCCCTGCCCCGCCCGCACCCAAGATAATGGCATCGTAATTACCGGCTTTCATCGCATGCCCTTGGCATGGCATAGAGAATAGATGAAGAAGTTTATCGCATTGCTCGCTTTCGGAGCGATAGCAGCTCCAACTTTCGCAAATGATAGCAGCGCTGCTATCGGCCTTGGGGGTCTCGAACTGACCCGCAACGACGTGATATCGATGGACAGCGAGGACCTGTTCCTGTCGCGCCAATTAGTGACAGTGAAATATCGATTTACGAACACGTCTTCAAAAGACGTGGAGACGCTGGTCAGCTTTCCACTGCCGCCACTGCCTGGCAATATCGATCGATATATCGACGCTCCTTCTTTCTCGGATTGGCGTGAGCAATTGCAGTTCAAGACAGTGGTTGACGGAAAGCCCGCGGAATTAGGCTATCTTGAAGTCGTCACTCTGACAGGGAGGCCCGAAACCAAAGGAGTAGAAGCGCGCCTGAAGGCAATCGGCTGGCCGATAAAGCATTGGGAGGACTATGAGTTTGGCGAGCAGCTTTCAGAACGGCTTAGCCAGTCCGAGAAAGATGCTTTTGTTGCCGAAGGCCTTTTGCGCAAGGAGGCGGACAGCAACGATTACGCACCCAACTGGCAGATTCAGGCGCATGTGACACGCAAGCAAGTCTTTCCCGCAGGTAAGACCATTACTGTCGAGCATAGCTATAAGCCGATAGCGGGAGGCAGTGTAGGCGGAATGTTGACGCCTGAATATCGCAAAGGCAGCGATTATTTTGCTGAATATCAGGCCAATTATTGCATCGATGCTGCGTTCCTCAAAGGCTTCGACAAGCGCTATAACGCCGAAAAGAAGAAAGCTGCTGCACGCGGCGAAGACTATGGCGTCGCTTACACCGAACATTGGCTCGACTATGTCCTGAAATCGGGTGCGAACTGGAAAGGGCCTATCAAAGATTTCCGACTGGTGGTGGATAAGGAAAAGTCCGATAATTTGCTCAGTTTCTGCATGACCGGTGTGAAGAAGATCAGTCCGACTCGCTTCGAAGTGCGCAAGTCGAATTTCGAACCGACGGATAATATCCATATCCTGATCGCCGAGTTTTACGACCCTAATGCTTTGTAATCAGGCATATTGCGAACGATTCGCATCTTTTTCGATAGTCTGCTAAACAAATCATGTTCTTCTGGATGACAGTTTCGGAGAAGGAGCCTGTTCCATGGAGCGTTTCGAAGATCATGACGAGCTTACCGAAGTAGAGGCGAGCGGCGGCGTCAAAGAACATGGCGTTCGCTATGTCCTTGGCTTCTCGCTGTTGCTCGCGATCGGATTCCTATCGTTGATGTGGATTATCCCTGCAGTCAGCAACTAGCGGCTAACCCATTGCCATCGGAGCCGGTTTGCGGCAAAGGCGCTCGCCATGACTGACAGCAACGACCTTCCGCCCGACCGGCTCTCGGTCCACCCGTTCAGCGAGTTTTTCGATCAGGACGCGCTCGCGCGCGGTATCGGCATTCGCTTCAAGGGTGAACGCCGCACCACGGTTGAGGAATATTGCATTTCGGAAGGCTGGATCAAGGTATCGGCAGGCAAGAGCCGCGATCGCCACGGACGCCCGATGCAATTGATGCTCAAAGGCCCGGTTGAAGCCTGGTACGAAGATCTGGGCGACGACGCGCCTGTCGCGAAAGCCTAGTTCTTCGGAAAAACCGAAATCAGTTTTGCCAACTGATCGTTGATTGGCCCCAGATCGCTGTCTGCAGTCTTCCCTAGGCGCACGATAGTCAGGCGGTGCTGCGGCGAAACTACGATGAACTGGCCCAGATGGCCCAATGCCGCAAAAACATCCGAAGGCGCTTTTCCGGGGAACAGCACCTGATCCGAGCCGTCAGGGCGGCGCTTATTCAGCCATATATGGCCACCATATGCCGGATCATTAGTACTCGACGCCTTCATGAAGCGGGTCCAGCTGGTTGGAAGCAGTTGCGCCGACCTTACCGAGCCATTGTTCCGCAAGAACTCGCCAAACTTCGCCCAATCCCGAGCGGTCGCGTGGATCATGCTACCGGCCAGCATCGTGCCATTGCGATCAAATTCGGGAACCGCGCTTGCCATTCCCAATGGCTCGAAGAGGCGACCGCGCGCATAATCGAGCATCGCTTTGCGCCGCACCTGCGGATCGCTGCTATCGGTTAGCGTCCGCGTCATTATATCAACAAGGATGTGACTGGTTGCGGTCGAATATTCGAACTTGCTTCCGGGGTTCGCCTCAAGGTTCCGCTTTTCCGCATAGCGCGCAACATTTTCGCGACCGTCAAGGAACAAGAGGCGGGTGGTATCAGCCTCGTAAATGGCCTTGTCGCCTTCAGCCATTTCGGTGTGGTCGAGCCCGGATGACATGTGAAGCAGGTGTCGCAAAGTGATCTTTGCCCGCGGATCGCCCGGGCTGGACCATTCGGGCACCGGCGCCGGATCATCGAGAACCAGCAGACCATCTGCAACCATCATGCCGATCAAGGTACCGGTGACACTCTTGGCCATCGACCAGCTAATCAGTCGGCTATCCGGTCCATAGCCGGGCGCATATCGCTCCGCGACGATGCGGCCGCCATGCATCACCAAAAGCGCACGCGTTTCGGCCAATGCCGGATCTTCGAAAAAGGGTGCGATCGCTTCTACCAATCGCGCTTTCCCAGGCGCCGCGTCATCTGCGATTTGTTCAAAGGCAGGTGCGCTGACTTCGGGCGCGGGTTGCGGATCCTCGCTACAGCTCGCAAGTATCATTGAAATGGCGGTTGCACCAACCAGCAGTTTGTATCTAGGCATGGCGGGTGTGAATGCACCAGGAAGGCAACAAATGGCAACCGCAACTTCAAAAAGCCAAACCGGCAACGCCTGGCCGCTGGGCCGAAAGGTCAAATATACAGCCGCCGGAATTGGCGCGCTGATAGTTTTATGGTTTGTCCTCAATTTTGCCGACATCCGCGAACAGGCACGGCTAGGCGCATCCTATGGCGCACATGTCACCTGCTCTTGCCGCTATATCGAAGGTCGTTCGCTGGCTTCGTGCGAAAAGGATTTCGAAGAAGGGATGGAAATGGTTTCGGTCAGTGACGACTCGGAACACAAACGGATTACCGCATCCGTTCCCTTCCTTGCAAAGGCGGTCGCCGAACGGCGCGGCGAATTTGGCTGCATCCAGCTCAACCAGAAAGAAATCGACGCGCTGGATTAAGCAGCTTCGGCTGTCATCACGCCCAAGGTCTCTTCGATCCAGCCGCCACCCAGCACGCGATCGCCTTCGTAAAGCACCGCAGCCTGGCCGGGTGCCACGCCATATTCCTCAGCTTCGAAGCGTAGCCATTCACCTTCCAATGTCGCGGTAACAGGTTTCGCCAATGACCGGACCTTTGCCATCACCTTGCGGCCTTGCACCTTGCCAAGCCAATTGGGTTCTACCAGCCGCGCGGCGCTGACCGCCAAAGCACGTTTCGGGCCAACAATGACGGCCTGCCGTTCAGGATCAAGCCGGACAACATATAGTGGCTCGGCCAAACCACCAATCTCCAGCCCACGCCGTTGCCCGACAGTATAATGTATAAGGCCCCGGTGCCGACCCAGTTCCTGGCCGTGCAGGTCGAGGATCGGACCGTCGCTATCCGCTTCCGGGCGGATCTTGCGAACGACACTGGCATAGTCGCCTTCGGGTACAAAACAGATGTCCTGGCTGTCGGGCTTGTTCGCGACAACCAGACCAAGCTGCTGCGCGATTTCACGAACCTGCGGCTTTGGCATCGCGCCCAGCGGAAAACGGAGATAGTCGAGCTGCTCGCTCGTGGTGGCGAACAGGAAATAGCTCTGGTCGCGTGCCGGATCGAGTGCGCGGTGTAGTTCCGGACCGTCGACACCTTCTACGCGGCGGACATAATGCCCCGTCGCAAGGCAATCCGCCCCCAGTTCCTTGGCTAGACGAAACAGATCGGTGAACTTCACGCCCATATTGCAGCGGACACAAGGAATGGGGGTGCGCCCGCGCAGATATTCATCGGCAAAATGATCGATGACCGAATTGCGGAACTGGCTTTCATGATCGAAGACATAATGCATGATGCCCAACCGGTCGGCGACGGCGCGTGCATCACGGATATCCTGCCCCGCGCAGCAACTGCCGGCGCGCTTAACCGCGCTGCCATGATCGTATAATTGCAGGGTCACACCAATCGTTTCAGCGCCCGACTGCGCTGCGAGTGCGGCAACGACAGACGAATCCACCCCGCCCGACATGGCGACTACGATTCGTTTCCCCGTCAAATTCGGGCCCAGTTGAAAATCGGTGGCGGTAATGTTCTCAATCATCGGTACAACTTTGGTGGCATTAAGGGGGAATTAGTCCCATTCTTCTCGTTTCGGTACAGAAACCCGCAGAAATCCATAACTCTCATTAACTTCGCCTAATGGCGCGTGAACACGGTTTTTACCAGACGTTATGTGTCTGTGTGTAGAACGATGCTCATGGAAATGAACTTTCCCCATAACCGGCGCCGCGATGCAGAGCCCGTCAGATCAAGCGACTTCGATCGCTTGGTGTCTGTCGTTCTCGAACGCCAAGCGTCTGATATGGCTTCGAAATTCTCTGATGCGGTCATCAGCAGCCTTTATGCTTCTGGCGACCCATTGGTGGATCGGATCGGTTATTTTGGCTCGGCCGTCAGTGGCCAGACAAAAAACATCGGCGGGGCATTTTTGCCGCAAGAGATGGATCAACCGGTTAAGGTTAATGAGTGTGAAGCGGACGTTTACCCTGCCGCTTTAGCGAATAGAAAATCCACGGACCATAAGGTGGATTTGCCGGATGAACCGGTGGCTTTGCGGGGCATGGAAAATTGAGGATAGAATGATCGAGAACCAGAAAATCCGACCTGCTCAGGTTATAGGTCCGTTGGGTGAACCTTTGACCATCGACAGCTTGCCGCCGCCGCATACGACCCGCTGGGTTGTGCGTCGGAAAGCGGAAGTGGTCGCGGCCGTGAACGGTGGACTGCTATCTGTCAGCGAAGTTTGCGAGCGTTATGGTTTGACGCTTGAGGAATTCGCATCCTGGCAGCGCGCAATCGATCGCTCGGGCATGCCTGGACTGCGGGTAACCCGCATCCAGCATTATCGCGATCTCTATGAGCGCCAGCAGAAATACTAAAATCCCGCTGAAATCTCTATCCAGAAAAGCCCGGCTTGGTCCGGGCTTTTTTGTTGCTTAGCGTAAACTGTATTAGCCCCCTAAATCACTATTGCGTTCCTCCAACCTGTCTTTATGCTGCCCACAGGCAGAGAGTGCCGTTTTGAGCAGGAGGACAATCTATGGGTTGGATTATTGCAATCATCGTCGGAGGCATTGCAGGCTGGCTCGCCAGCAAGGTGATGAATCGTGACGCATCCATGGGAATTTTCTGGAATGTAGTCGCAGGCTGCGTCGGTTCGGTGGTAGGTAACTGGATTGCCAACCGGTTCGGCATCGTGGGCAGCGTTCAGGAGTTTTCCATCACGGGCCTGATCGTCGCTTTTGTCGGCGCGGTCATCGTTCTCGGTATCCTGAATTTGGTCCAGCGCGGCAAAGTCCGCTAATCAAAATCACCTGAATTGAACAGCAAGGCCGGAGCGATGGGCTTCGGCCTTGTTTTTTGTTGAAAAACCAAACTACGTCGTTTGTCGAAAATCGTCGCAATCGTTCAATTTTGGCTGTCTTCTTGGATATTTGGCCGTAAATGTCGACGACCACCGCTTTAATCCCGCCTTGCACGCGGTGATTTATTGCAATAATACACCTTGGCCATGTTGAAATAAGCTCTCCCTGCGGGGTGACCCGAATGGAAAAAACCATGAATTTTGAAACAAGTATCGCAAGCGACAACGATCTCCTCGAACCCCGGGATGCTGATCGGACGAAGCGCAATCGCAACCGTATCATCTTGGCTGTGGTTATCGCGATAGCAGCAATTGCGGCGGCTTATTTCTTCTTTGGCGGCAGTGGCGCGAGCGACGGTGCGGCGGGTGCAGACAAGCAAAGCCAGGCCCAGACCGTTACTGTTGTTGCGCCCGGGCGTGAAACCATTGCCCGCTCGATCAGCGCCACCGGCACACTCGCCGCGCGACGCGATATACCCGTTGGTGTTGTCGGTGAAGGTGGTCAGGTCTTGCGCGTCTTTGTCGACGAAGGCGATTGGGTGCAGCAAGGACAAGTGCTTGCGAGCATCGAACGTTCGGTCCAATCGCAGCAGATTATCGGCCAGGAAGCGCAGATAAATGCGGCGCGCGCCGATCTGCAGCTCGCGCAGAACGAGCTTGATCGCGCCATGCAACTGGTCAGCCGCGGTTTCATTTCAAAAGCTGATGTTGATCGCAAAACTGCTACCCGCGACAGCGCCCGTGCGCGGGTCGGCATTGCCGAAGCGCAGTTGAAAGAACTGCGCGCGCGCACTGCACGGCTTGATATCCGGGCCCCGGTCGGCGGCTATATCCTCGAACGCAATGTGGAGCCGGGCCAAACGGTTACCCAGGGCAGCGGCACCTTGTTCCGCATGGCGCAAGGCGGCGAACTCGAACTGCAGGCGCAGTTGGGAGAAGCCGAACTCGCGGCGCTTTCAGTCGGCGCACCCGCTACGGTTACCCCGGTGGGAACCGATCAGCAGTTTACCGGCACGATCTGGCAGATTGCGCCGACGATCAATGCGCAGTCGCGCCAAGGCATTGCCCGCGTTTCGCTGCCGTTCAGTCCGGCATTGAAACCCGGCGGCTTCGCATCGGTTCAGATTAAGGCTGGCGCCGTAACCGCTGCCATCCTGCCAGAATCGGCGATCCAGAATGATCGCGATGGAAGCTTTGTGTACATCGTCGACAAATCGAACAAGGTGAAGCGGCGCAACGTGAAGACCGGCATCGTCACCCAGAAAGGCATCGCGATCAGCGAGGGACTTGATGGAACTGAACGCGTTGTCCTCTTCGCAGGCGGCTTCCTCAATCCGGATGAAACGGTGACACCCAAGCTGGCCAAGAGCGTGGCGCCGGAGGCTGCACGATGAATTTTCGGAACATATCGGCATGGTCGATACGTAATCCGGTCGTACCGATCGTCCTTTTTGTTGCGCTGACACTCGCAGGGATAATGTCGTTTGCGCGCATGGATGTGCAGAACGATCCCGACATCGAATTCCCCGTTGTTGTCGTCGCAATTTCGCAGCCAGGCGCATCGCCCACCGAAATCACCACGCAGATCACGCAAAAGGTCGAATCTGCGATCCGCAGCGTCCAGGGCGTGCGCAACATCGATTCTTCGGCCTCCGAGGGCAATACGTCGGTCAGCGCGGAGTTTGAAATCGGCGACGATATCAACGCAGCGGTTAGCGAAGTTAAGAATGCCGTGGATCAGATCCGCGGCGACCTGCCCGACGGTATTCTCGAGCCGCAGGTGTTCAAGGTTGCGACCTCGAGCGATCCGATCGCCTATTTCGCTGTCGAAGCATCGGACATGACGCTCGAACAGCTGAGCTGGTTTGTCGACGACACTGTTTCGCGCCGTTTGCTTTCCGTTGAAGGCATGGCATCGGTTAGCCGCAATGGCGGCGTGAACCGGGAAATCCGGGTGATCCTTGATCCTGCAAAGATGCAGTCGCTCGGAGTGACGGCAAGCCAGATCAATGGCTTACTCCGCCAGCAAAATCTTAACGCTGCAGGTGGCCAGTCTGAAATCGCGGGATCGCGCCAGTCAGTGCGTATCCTTGGCAACGCCGCCAACGCCTATGAACTCGGCCAACGGCAGATCAGCCTTGGTGGTGGCCGTTCGGTAAAACTCGCCGATGTGGCGGAAGTTACTGATGGCTTCAGCGAACAGCGATCAATGGCTTTTGAGGGCGGGCGCCAAGTCGTCACCTTTGGCATGTCGCGTGCCAAGGGTGCGTCGGACGTTACCGTGTTCGATAATGCCATGATCCAGATGAAGCAGATCGAGAAGGAAAATCCGGGCATCAAGTTCACCACGCTGTTCAACAGTGTCGATTACACCAAGGCCCAGTATAAAAGCTCGATGGCCGCGATGATCGAGGGTGCCTTGCTCGCCATCGTTGTCGTTTTCCTCTTCCTTCGCGATTGGCGCGCAACCATCATTTCGGCAATCGCCATTCCGTTGAGTGCCATACCTACCTTCTGGTTCCTCGATCTGATGGGCTTCACTCTCAACACCATGTCGTTGCTGGCATTGGGCCTTGTCGCCGGTGTGCTTGTCGATGACGCGATTGTGGAAATCGAGAATATCGTCAGGCACATGCGCATGGGCAAATCGGCCTATCAGGCGTCGATCGACGCAGCGGACGAAATCGGCCTTGCGGTTGTAGCCACCACATTCTCGATTGTGGCCGTGTTCCTGCCGGTTGGCCTGATGCCGGGCGTGGCTGGCCAGTTCTTCAAGAATTTCGGCCTAACCGTTGTTGCGTCGGTGCTGATGAGCCTTGCCGTCGCGCGCATGATCACGCCTATGATTGCCGCCTATTTCCTGAAATCAAGTGGCATTGCCGAGCATGGTGAAGGTCCGTTGATGGACCGCTATATGAAGATCCTGCGCTGGTCGCTGGGCCATCGTCGCTGGATGATGGGCATCGGGGTTTTGTCACTCGCTCTCACTGTCTTGCTGATGGTGGTGGTGCCAAAGCAGTTTTTCCCCGATGGGAACCAGGATTTCAGCCGTATCCGTATCGAGATGGTCCCTGGAACCACGCTCGATCAAACCCGCGCCGTTACCGACGAAGTCGCTGCAATCGTCAACAAGCAACCCGAAGTGCGCACCGCCCTGCAGAGCGTGCGCGAAGGAAATGCGAATATCTTCATCACGCTTAACGAAGATCGCGAGCGCACAAGCCAAGAGTTCGAGGAAGACCTGACGCCAATTCTGTCGAAGATTGCCGACGCGCGCGTCACCTTCCAGGCCAATGGTCCGGGCGGTGGTGGTTCGGGGCGTGACGTTTCGGTCATGCTTTCGGGTTCTGACCCAAGATTACTCGACCAGACTGCGCAGCGCCTTGTCGAAGAGATGAAGACGCTGAAGGAACTCCGCGCACCTCGCATCGCGGCTGACCTGCAGCGGCCGGAATTGATTATCACGCCGCGGCTCGATTTGGCATCGCAATTGGGCGTCACCACAGTGGCACTCAGCCAGGCGATCCGCATCGCGACACTGGGTGATATCGATCAGAACAGCGCGAAATTCTCGCTATCCGACCGCCAGATTCCGATCCGGGTGATGCTTGCCAAGGAATCGCGGCAGAATATCGAGAATATCCGCAACCTTCCGGTTCCAACCGCCAATGGTGGCTCGGTTCCGTTGGAGCGGGTTGCTGAAATCAGCTTTGGCGCCGGTCCGACCACTATCCAGCGGCGCAACCAGAATTTCCGCATCTTTGTTGGCGCTGATTTTGCGCCCGGAATTGTCTCGTCTGACGCCGATGCGAAGATCAATAAGCTTCCGGTGATGCAGAACCTGCCGACCGGCGTTTCACGCGCGCCATTCGGCAGCCAGGAATGGGAACAGGAAATGCAACGCGATTTCGGTATCGCGCTGATTTCAGGCACCTTGCTGGTCTTTGCCGTGCTGGTCCTGCTGTATCGCCGGTTCATGTCGCCCTTGGTCAATATGGGCTCGCTGCTACTCGCGCCGTTGGGCGGGATTGCAGCGCTGGCGCTGGTCGGCCAACCGATTTCGATGCCAGTGTTCATCGGTGTGCTGATGCTGTTCGGCATCGTCGCCAAAAACTCGATCCTGCTTATCGACTTTGCGATCGAGGAAATGGAGCGCGGTGTACCCAAATTCCAGGCAATCATGGAAGCCGGGCACAAACGTGCACAGCCGATCGTGATGACGACCGTCGCCATGACCGCAGGCATGATACCGACCGCATTATCGCTATCGGGCGATGGGCAATGGCGCGCACCAATGGGCACTGTGGTGATCGGCGGCCTTATCGTTTCGACATTGCTGACGTTGCTTATCGTTCCTGCCGGTTTCAGTCTTGCGGACGGCCTTGAAAAGCGGATGGGCCCGTGGCTGCGCGATCGCCTGCTGACTTTCAAGCCTGGCGATGATGCCGACGATCCGGAAAGCCGTGCGAAGTCGGGTGGCCCTTCCGGGGGTATTGCCCCGGGATTGCAACCGGCGGAGTGACTTGGCCTCCCCAGCACGCTAAACCTCGTTCCTGATGGTAAAATCGGCCAGCCAACTTAATCAGGCGGAACGCGAACGTTACGACTGGCGCGATGCGGAGCTCAAGAAGATGCGCCGCATCGCAACGGCGTTGCTCGCCCTGATGGCGGTGCTATTCGTCCTTGGCCTTCACCTTGAACGGAATGTCCATCCGCATTGGGGTTTCCTAACTGCCTTCGCCGAGGCCGGCATGGTTGGCGGGCTGGCAGACTGGTTCGCCGTAACCGCGCTTTTCCGCCATCCACTGGGTATTCCAATCCCGCACACGGCGATCATTCCGAATAACAAGGAACGCATCGGGCGCACACTGGCCGCCTTCCTGCGATCCAATTTCCTGACGACCAAGATCGTTGCGCGTCGCATCCGCAACATGGATGTAGCGGGGGCGATGGGACGGTTCCTCAACACCCCCGGCTCTGGCGAAGGCCGGATGCGGATGGGAGCATCGCGTCTGATCGGCGATATTGTGGAATCGCTGGATGATGAGCGCCTTGGCGGAATTGCCAAGGGGGCCGTCCGCAAGCAGCTCGAAAAGCTCGATATTGCCCCGCTGCTTGGACAGTTGCTGGCGGCGATGATCAAGGAGCGGCGGCACCTGCCCGTCCTTGATGGCATCATTGCCTGGGCTGCGAAGACGCTGGAGGCCAATGAGCATATCATTCGCGCGATGGTAGAGGAACGTGCTGGCACGATCATGCGCTGGACAGGCCTTGATGACCGGCTCGCCAACGCGATCGTTTCAGGTCTGGAGAAACTGCTTGGCGACATGGCCGAAGATCCGGACCATCCCCTGCGCGCAAAGGGTGAAGAGGGCCTCGAAAAACTTGCCTACAATCTGCGCCACGACAAGGAACTGCAGGCGAAGGTCAATCACTGGAAGCAGGAGCTGCTCAAAAACCCGGCCTTCGCCAAATGGATCGACGGTCTATGGGGCCAAGGTCGCGATGCCCTGCTGAAGGCTGCGCGTAACCCCGATGCCGCATTGGCCGGCAGTTTCGGCGATGCCCTGACCAAATTGGGTTCCACCTTGCAGGATGACGTCCGCCTGAAGCGCCAGATCAACCGCTTCGCGCGCCGGGCGATTGTCGGGACGGTAGAGAATTATGGCGATCAGATCGTCTCGCTCGTTTCCGACACGATCGGCGGATGGAACAGCGCCACGATCACCGACCGGGTCGAAAATGCGGTGGGCAGCGACCTGCAATTCATCCGGATCAACGGAACATTGGTCGGCGGGCTAGCCGGCCTTGTCATCCACGCCATTTCGCTCGCCATTTAATTTGCGGCGCGGATCATATCCTCGATGCGGACGAATTTTTCGCGCGGGGCCCCTTCGCGTGCTCGGGCGACTTCTGCTTCCTCGATCTTTTTCCAATCGCTGAATTTGACGATCTGGACGCCGCGTTTTTCAAGCAACGCATCCAAGGCGGGGCGCCCTCCCTTCCCCGATCCTGCGCCAATATCTTCTGCAACCGCTTCAATAATCATATAGCCATCGGGCCTATTGGTGCCGATTGTGCCAGACGGCCCACGGCGGGCCCAGCCGACGCAGTAAAGTCCGGGCAGGATGCGCCCATCGACATTGGCAAAACGTCCCCGACCATGCTCGTATGGCACTCCGTCGATCGAAGGCGTTTGATAACCGATGCACGCTACCACCATTGAACAGTCTATCGAATAAGTCTCGCCAGTGCCGCGACTGCGCAACTCACTATCCAGCTCGGTGCGTTCGACAATAATCCGTTCCACCTTACCATCGCCCTCAATCGCGACCGGGGCGGCGTAGAAGTCAAAATCGATTATGATCGGCTTGGTCGCGCGGTAGCTTTCGGGGATGGCGGCAAATTCGCGCAAGCACGTCACTGATTTTCGCATGCCAGGCTCAAGCAGCATGTCTTCGCCCTCTTCGGGCAAATCGGCACGGTCGACATTGGGGCATGCGCGGTCAAGATGCCCCAGTTCGCCAAGTTCCTTTGGCGTCATGGCAATCTGATGCGGGCCTCGCCGGCCCAAAATCGTGATTTCCTCGGTATTGGCGGTTTCCAGCATATCGAGCGCATGGCTAACGATATCCGATCCGCCCAATTCGGAGCGGGTTTTCGACAATATACGGGCGACATCGAGCGCGACATTGCCATTACCCACGATAACGACATGCTTGCCATCGAGTGGTGGTTCCAGGTCGGCAAAATCGGGATGCCCGTTATACCAGCCGACAAATGCAGCACTGCCGAATACGCCCGGAAGTTCGGCACCGGGAATGCCCAATTCACGATCATTCGGAGCACCCGTTGCCAATATGACGGCGTCATATATTTCGAGCAGTTCATCAATTGAAATGTCCTGCCCAACCATGACATTGCCGACAAAACGGACATTTTCCGAGAGCGCGACGCCCTCATAACGTTTGGAAACCGCCTTGATCGATTGGTGATCGGGGGCAACGCCGAAACGGATCAGGCCATATGGAACCGGCAGGCGATCGATCACATCGATCCGAACATCCTCACCAAACTGCTTTTGCGCCGCTTCCGCAGTGTAATAACCTGCCGGGCCGGACCCGATAATCGCAATATGCCGCAAGCGCACCCTCCTCCACTTGCCCGCCGACGTGCAGTCGGTCTCTCTCCGGAGTCGGAGCATAAGCAGCGGGAGTGTAAATGCAATCGGGCGAATGCGGCGGAAAGCGCTTTTCCCTTACTTATTTCGCGCCTAAAGGTGCAGCAATGACTGCTAAGTTACCATTCCTCTTGGCGATTTCTGTATCGTTGTTTGCCCTTCAAGCGTGCAAACAGGTTGAGGAACAAGACGACCGTCCCGAGAGTTCACGCCAATTCCCGCGGGCTGATAGGGCTGTATCGCAGTCCGGAGACACCGAATTTTCCACCGAGGCTGCCCGCGATGAAGCGGGCGAGGCCACCAAATTGATGGACTGGGCCGCTATCAAACCAGGCATGACCGTGGCAGATATTGGCGCAGGCGAAGGCTATTATACCGTTCGCCTTGCCGAGCGCGTAGGCGCCAAAGGGCGCGTCTTGGCGCAAGACATTAATCGCGGTGCGCTGGATCGATTGGGCGAGCGTATAGCACGCGAACGGTTGGATAATGTCGCGATCAAGGAAGGCGGCATCGACGATCCGCGCCTGCCCCCCAACAGTTTTGACCGCATTTTCATGGTGCACATGTACCATGAAGTTACCGAGCCCTATGCCTTTATCTGGCGGCTGCGCAGCGCTTTGAAAGCAGGTGGCCAGGTGATAGTCGTTGACCGCGACCGCGCGACCAAACGTCACGGCATCCCACCCAAATTGCTTTTCTGCGAATTCGATGCCGTCGGATATCGCTTGGTTGAATTTGCGCAGCGCCCCGAAGTCGGTGCTTATTTCGCGCGCTTTGAACGCAAAGGTGAGGCCCCTGCCCCCGCAGCGATCAAAACCTGCAAGGAAACCGCAAAGCGCGTTTAGGCAGCTTTCCTGCCGCCTGCTCTCGGACGGTCGAGAAACTCCCGGATTGCAGAAATGCTTTCCTCGACATGGCTGAGCATGAACAGGTGCCCGCCGTCGTCGATTATGAACAATTCGCTGTTCGGGATAAGCATTTTCAGGAAATGGCCATTTGCGACCGGCACGATCTGGTCATCGCCGCCCATCATGATCAAGGTGTCATGCTTCATGAAGGGCAGGAAGGGCGCGCTCGTCCAGCCAAGCATGGCCAGCAACTGGTAGAAATAGCCGGTCTTTGACGGTGGTTTGATCCGTCCAATATGCCCCTCGGACCCGTCGTCGGTACCGCCATAGAGCGTATTGAAATGCTTCCGCATGAAATCGGGGTCGATGTAACGGCGCGGATCCGCCATTTTTACGAGCGCCTTGGGATTGCCAGGGACCATCAGCATTCCGGCCGTTGTGGCAGCTAGGATCAAGCGATTGACGCGCGGGCCATTTTGCAGCGTAAACTGCTGCGCCATCGCCCCACCCCAACTCACGCCCATCACATCCACCTGGTTCATGTCATAGCGGTCGAGCAGTTGCTCTGAAATCCGGCCCATCATCCATGCATTATAGGGAATCATCGGCTCGGGCGAACCGCCAACACCGGGCATGTCAAAGGTCAGGAAATCGCGGTCAGGCAACATTTCGGCCAATGGAGCCATTGCCTCGATGTTCGCACCGATACCGTTGAAAAACAGCAAAGGCAGCTTGCTCGTTTTCTCTGCCGATTTCCAATGGGCAACCCGAAGGTTGCGCCCATCGACTTGTTCCATGCTGAAACGCGGTTCGCGTTTAGTGGTCATATACTATTCCTTGCCCGCCCGAACTCTCGAAGGCTCGGTTCAATGTTGCAGCGCAACATAGACTGCGCTGCACTTTACGCAAGCGTCAATCGAGGACGTACAATCCCGGGGCATTTTCCATCGGCGGGTGCTTCTTGCTGCCGCAAGCCGCTGGTGCTTTCACCTTTTTACCCGAACGTTCGGCCAGCCATTCGGTCCAGAACGGCCACCAGCTGCCGGCATTTTCCTCTGCCCCCTTCATCCATTGTTTGACGTCTGCAGGGGGATTGCCCTTGGTATTCCGCCAATATTTCGCCTTTGGATTGCCCGGCGGATTGAGGATTGCCTGCATATGTCCGGCCTGGCTCAGGACAAATTCGACATTCTTCGATCCAAACAGCTGCGTTGAGCGATAACAGGCCTGCCACGGCGTAATATGGTCGGTCGTGCCGCCGAGGATGAACATGTCGCCCTTCACCTTGGTGAGGTCGAGCGTATGGCCTGCAATGTCGAACGTTCCGGGCTGCGCATAGGCATTAGCCTCGAACAGTTCTAGGAAATCACCCAAAAGGCTTGCCGAAAGGTTGGTAGCATCGGCGTTCCAGAACAGGATATCGAACGCTGGCGGATCCTCTCCAAGCAGGTAGTTATTGATCACATAGTTCCAGATCAGATCGTTCGGCCGCAACCATGCAAAGCCACGCGCCAGGCTGCTGCCTTCGATCACGCCCTTTTTGGCGGCGCGCTGTTTTGCCAGCGTGATGCCATTGTGCGAAACGAGTGAGCTGGCTTCGGTATCGCCGGGCTTGGGTTCCAACACGCAAACCATCATTGTGATGGCATTGATGCGGTCATCTCCATCTGCAGCCATGCGCGAGCAAAGCACGGACATCGTCTGGCCGCCTGAGCAGCCACCCGAGACATTGACTTTGTCGCTGCCGGTAATCTCGCACACGACATCGACGGCCTTGCGGCACGCCTCGATATAATCGCCCATTCCCCAGACGCCTTGGTCATGCGTGGGATTGCGCCAGCTGATCACGAAAGTCTGGAAACCATGCGCAACCTGCCACTTGATGATGCTCTTTTCCGGCGACAGATCGTTGATGTACATCTTGTTGATCTGCGGCGGGATAGTGAGCTGCGGGATGGCATAGACTTCCTCGGTCGCCGGCGCATATTGGATCAATTCGAACATCTCGTCGCGATAAACGACCTTGCCCGGCGTGGTGGCGATATTCTCGCCTAGTTTGAATGGCTTCTTGTTGACTTGGCTCACCATTCCATCGTTGTGAACCAGATCGTTATAAGCGTTCTGCAATCCCTTGATCAGGCTAAGCCCTCCGGAGTCAACCAAGCGCTTTTGCGCTGTAGGATTGCCGATCAGGGTGTTGGTTGGCGCAAGTGCATCGATCACCATCTGGCTGACGAAATTGGCTCGATCGCGCTCGAGTGCGTCCAGTTCCAGATCCTCAATCCAGCCTTTGATGCCCTTTTGTACAGCGAGATAATATTGCGCGCCCGCCTTGAAGAATGGATTGAAACTCCAAGCAGGGTCCATGAAGCGTTTGTCTTTGGGGTCAGGCGCCAGATCAGACTTTCCAGTCATGATCTTCACAGCATCTTCAGTGAAGCCTGACACCGCCTTGAATGCACTGTTCGGATTGGCAGCTGTCTGCCGCAGCATGACACCGATTGCGCCGGCGAAATCCTCGCGTGCCAAGCCGGCCAATGGGCCCAGCGCCATGGTCGCATCATTGGCCGCATCGAAAGCGGTTTCCGGAATGGAACCCAGCCCCTTTTTCTTGCCGCCGCCAGCTTTTGCTTTTGCTTTCTTTTCAGCCATATGAGCTACCTCTCCTCTTCCTCACGCACAGAAATTGCACTTAGCGAAGGCAAGGTCAATTGGCGAAAATCATTGGCGTTTCATCTGGACGGCCAGCCCGGCTCTCGATATGCGCAATCGCGGATGAGAGGGGTTTAGAGAATGGGCGAATTTTCATGGGTTGCAGACCCCGCTTCTGGCATTCGCCAGCGCTTTGTTGAGGCAAATGGCCTTAAGTTCGAGCTGGCAGAGGCTGGTGATGCCAAGGCGACGAAGTTTGCCATTCTCTTGCATGGCTTTCCTGAGCTGAATTTTTCATGGCGGCACCAGATGCCCGAACTGGCGGCGCAGGGATGGCGCGTTTGGGCGCCTAATCTGCGCGGCTATGGGGCCTCTTCCCGACCGGAAGGCGTGCCGGCCTATCGGATGGACAAGTTGATGGCAGACGTCGCCGCGCTGATTGACCTAGCCAAGGCCGAGGCCCCGATCGACGAAATCATGCTGGTTGCCCATGATTGGGGCGCGGTTATCGCATGGAACTTTGCCATCCAGAAAGTTCGTCCGCTGGACCGACTGGTCATTATGAATGTTCCACATCCAAAATGCGCTGAACGTGAATTGAAGCATTGGCGGCAACGGAAGAAAAGCTGGTACATCTTCTTCTTCCAGCTTCCCTGGCTTCCTGAAAAGATGATGCTGGCAAATGATGCGAAGGCGGTTCGCCAGGCATTTTTCAATACGGCAGCCAACAAGGATCGTTTCTCCGAAGCAGATCTGGATATTTATGCCGCTGCTGCCCAGCGACCCGGTGCCATGCACGCCATGGTCAATTATTATCGAGCGCTGGTGCGATATCCCGAAGCGCGCGAGGTAGGCGATGCGATGGTCGACACGCCGACATTGGTGATTTGGGGCGAGAATGATCTCGCGCTTGATATCCACCTGCTGGACGGGATGGAGCAATGGGTTCCCAACCTCACCGTGCACCGATTGCCCGGAATCTCGCACTGGGTGCAGCAGGATGCGCCTGAAGAGGTCAACCGCTTGCTGGGTGACTGGTTGAAAGGATGAGCGCTTTCGAGATTGCAGCGGTCCTGCTCGGGATCGCCAACATCATTTTGATCATCCGCCGTTCGGTGTGGAACTATCCGTTCGCAATCGCGATGGTGTCCCTTTACTTCATCATTTTCCGCGATGCGAAACTGTATAGCGATGCTGGTTTGCAAATCTTCTTTCTCGCAGTGAATGCTTATGGCTGGTGGAGTTGGCACCGCAATCGCGCAGACGCCGGGGAAATCATCGTGGAGGAACTCAGCTCGAACGGGTTTGGTGCCTGGATTGCCGGGTCGATCCTGGCGACACTCGCTTGGGGCCTCATTATGACCAATCATACCGATGCCAGCTATCCATTCTGGGATGCGGGCGTCGCGATGCTCTCGGTCGTTGGGCAGATTTTGATGACAAGGCGCCTGATTGAAAACTGGTATTGGTGGATCGTGGTCAACATCATCTCGATCCCGCTTTATATCCTCAAAGAGCTTTACCTGACTGCCGGACTTTATGTGCTGTTCCTGACGCTCGCGGTTGCGGGGCTGATCGAATGGCGCAAGGTGCAGGCGCGCCAGGCATGAAGCGCGTCTGCCTCCACGGGCCCGAAAGCACCGGCAAATCGACGCTGGCGACGCGGCTTGCGGCACATTTCGGCTGCGAGGTCGTCCCCGAATATGGCCGCGCCTATTGCGAGGCGCATGGCACCGATATCGGCATGGCGGAACTGGTGCATATCGCCGAAGCGCAAGACGCGATGAACAAGGCAGCGGCAGTCCGGGCGGCGGAGTTGCACGCGCCATTGGTATTGTTCGACACCGACCCGCTGATCACCGAGGTTTGGGCCCAGATGATGTTCGGGCATAGCGATCCATGGTTTGAACGCTTTACCGGATATGCCGATCTCTACCTGCTGCTCGATATCGACCTGCCCTTTGTCGACGATGGTTTGCGGGTTTATGCCAAGGCAGAGGAGCGGCGGCATTTCTTTGAACTATGCAAGGTGGAACTCGACAATCGCGGAGTCAGATATGCCTTGATTCAGGGCGAAGGGGAGAGCCGGTTTCGGGCCGCGCTTGAAGCGATTGAGGCCGCCTGCTAGGGGGCCGCGATGACTGAACTCTCCCACATCCGTAATTTCTCTATCATTGCCCATATTGATCATGGCAAGTCGACGCTGGCGGACCGGCTAATCCAACATACGGGCGGCCTTTCCGAGCGCGAGATGTCGGCGCAAGTCCTTGATAATATGGATATTGAGAAAGAACGCGGGATCACCATCAAGGCGCAGACCGTCCGCCTCGATTACACCGCAAAGGATGGCCAGAAATACGAGCTGAACCTGATGGACACGCCGGGCCATGTCGACTTCGCCTATGAAGTCAGCCGCTCCCTCGCCGCGTGCGAAGGCGCATTGCTCGTGGTCGACGCCGCACAAGGGGTGGAGGCGCAGACCCTCGCCAATGTCTATCAGTCGATCGAGCATGACCATGAAATCGTGCCCGTCATCAACAAGATCGATCTGCCCGCCGCCGATGTCGACAAGGTGAAGGCAGAGATTGAGGAAATCATCGGCCTGCCCGCCGACGACGCCGTCCTCACCAGCGCCAAATCGGGCATCGGCATCGCCGAGGTGCTGGAAAGCATCGTCACCCGCATCCCCCCGCCCAAGGGTGACCGCAACGCGCCGCTAAAGGCGATGCTGGTCGATAGCTGGTACGACCCCTATCTGGGCGTCGTCATCCTTGTGCGCGTAATCGATGGCGCGATCCGCAAGGGCCAGCAGGTCAAATTCATGCAGGCGGGCACCACCCACCTGATCGACCGCGTCGGCTGCATGCGCCCCAAGATCGAGATACTCGACGAAATCGGCCCCGGCGAAGTCGGCTTTATCACCGCGCAGATCAAGGAAGTCGCGCAAACCCGCGTCGGCGATACCATCACCGATGCGAAGCGCCCCGCGGCAGAGCCCCTGCCCGGCTTCAAGGAAGTGCAGCCGGTGGTGTTCTGCGGCCTCTTCCCCACCGACGCCGCGGATTTCGAGAAACTTCGCGAAAGCATCAGCAAACTGCGCCTCAACGACGCGAGCTTCAGTTTCGAGATGGAAACCAGCGCCGCGCTGGGCTTTGGCTTTCGCTGCGGCTTTCTGGGGCTGCTCCACCTGGAAATCATTCAGGAGCGCCTCTCCCGCGAATATGACTTGGACCTGATCACCACCGCGCCATCGGTGGTGTACAAGCTGAAACTCGGCCGCAGCAAGACCGAGGACGCGCGCGAGATGGAGCTGCACAACCCGGCGGACATGCCCGATGTCAACCGCATCGAGGAAATCCAGGAGCCGTGGATCGAGGCGACCATTTATTGCCCCGACGAATATCTGGGGTCTATCCTGAAGCTGTGCCAAGACAGGCGCGGCATCCAGAAACAGCTGACCTATGTCGGCGGCCGTGCGCAGATCGTCTACGAACTGCCCCTCAATGAAGTGGTTTTTGATTTTTACGACCGACTGAAGAGCATCAGCCGCGGCTACGCGTCATTTGACTATCACCAGATCGGCCACCGCGAGGGCGACCTTGTGAAGATGAGCATCATGGTCAATGGCGATCCGGTCGACGCTCTCAGCATGATCGTGCACCGCAGCACCGCCGAAGCGCGCGGCCGCGGCATGTGCGAGCGCCTGAAAGACCTGATCCCCCGCCATCTGTTCAAGATCCCGATCCAGGCGGCGATTGGCGGCAAGATCATCGCCCGCGAAACCATCGCCGCGCTGCGCAAGGATGTGACCGCGAAATGCTATGGCGGCGACATCACGCGCAAGAAAAAGCTGCTGGAAAAGCAGAAGAAGGGCAAGGCCCGGATGCGGGAGTATGGCTCGGTGAGTATTCCGCAGGAAGCCTTTATTGCGGCGCTGCGGATGGGTGAGGAATAAAGATAAAAACTTCACGTAATGCCGAATCAACGAACGGTACTAACTGTACTTGTTGCAGTGCAATTCCGCTTGATTCCCGGAGATCTTCGTAAGAGTATTAATGTCCTGTATCTTTGGCGTTTTTGTCAAAACTTTTGCGTGTACAGGAGATTCTATTGGCTTTCGCTGTTTTTATGCACCGCGCCGATTCGATTTATGATGATAGCCCTGCGGAGCGATACCAATTTCCAAGACAATATCTCAGTCGCGTTACATCATCTATTGGAAGTTGGATCGTTTATCTTGAACCCACAAAAGTAAGAAACTCGCGTGGATATTTTGCGGTAGCTAAAGTCGAGAACGTCATCCCTGATCCCACCAATCCGGACATGTACCTCGCTCTTATAGAACCCGGAAGCTATATCGATTTCTCCAGTCCTGTTCCATTCCGAGCCGACAATGGTCCTGTTGAACGCGGATTATTGAACGACGCAGGTGTTCTATCCGGGCGAGCACAATCAGCGGTCAGAGCTCTTTCGCCAGAAGATTTTAGAAGAATAGTCGAAGCAGGATTACCTGACGACGTTTCCATTTTGCCGCGGAGTGACGATGAAGTTACGCCAGATATCCTAAGTGATGAACGCCTAGTCTATGAATTCGACCGACCAATTATACAAAGCCTTGTTTCGCGAAAAAAGAGAGACCAACTTTTTCGACGGGCAGTCTTAGCTGCATACGACAGCACTTGCGCAGTCACTGGCTGGAAGCACATTAATGGAGGTGGACGTGCAGAAGCTGAAGCCGCGCACATCAAACCCGTGGAGTTTGCAGGGCCGGATAGCATTCAAAATGGCATCGCACTCTCGGGCACCATACATTGGATGTTTGACCGCGGACTAATTGGGTTCAGTGATGATTTAGACATCCTAGTTCATCGCAAAGTCAACGACAGGCAAGGCATTGAATCCATAATCAACTCAACCGGGAAATTGCTCGCCCCTAGCCTAGCAGCGCATCGGCCCCATCCGGCATTTCTTGCTTGGCATCGAAGTTTCCATGGCTTCGAAGTGGAGCATTAAGTTGAAGTACAAGATAAGCAGTTGGATTATCGGTGAGCGCACCAGACTACAAAGCATAGTCTTTGATGCGCATTCAGTTTTGGATGCAAGCCAGATACACTCTCACAATTGGAATAGAAACTTTGCGTTTTCAGATCGGGTGCGTTCTGCGCTGTATGGTTATGAGCCGGCAAAACGCCGATGGAGACGGATGGAAATAATCAACTGGTGAATTTCAATCACTCTCACCCCGCAGGCAAAAACGTATCCCCCTCCGGCTTTGCACTCTCCACCTGCCGGTTCGCGCGCCACTCCGACTCTGCGGCGGCGCGCTCGTGGTGATTGCCGGGTGACCAGATGATCCGCGCACGCGCGGCCTCATCCTTCTCCATATCCGCTTCATTCAAATAAAAGGGCCGGCGCGGGCGGGTGTAGGGCTCTATCGCCGGGCGCGCGGGGTCGGTGATGCCCTGCGCGGCACCCTGCCCTGTGGCGGCCTCCGCCTCTTCCCTTGCGCGCTGGCGCATCGCCTCTGCGCTTGCCTTTTCCCATGCCGCATGCCGGGCATCCTCCAGCGCGCGGCTGATCGGGGTGCTCCACGGGCCGCCATGGGGCGCATTGTGGAAATGCGCCTTGATCATGTCATAGCTGGCGCCGCCAACATCCAGGACAACCTCTATCATCGCCAATTGGCGCAGCGCGAAATCGGCGGCGAGGATATTGCCTTCGCTGCGGTGGAAATATTCTTCGCGCACCTTGGCCTGATATTGCTGCAACAGTCGCGTGATCGTCGCCGCCTGGTCGGTGCGGGCGGCCTCTGCCTCTGCCCGCGCGGCTTCGGCCTTTTGCGCCGCTTCCTCCTCCCACTCCTTGCGCCATTCCTCTTTCAGTTTCTGGATGCCGTGCGGCAGGCTGTTCGCCGGGCGACCGGAAAGGTTGAGGTTGCCGCCATACAGCTCCGGAAAGCGTTGCTGCACGATCCACATCATCGCGCGGGTATTAAATTTGCGCCGTTCGAGGATGACCTCGCCATTCTTGATCAGCTTTTCGGGTGTGCCGTGGATGGCATGATCCATCAGCGTATCGAGCACGCGGCGCGCGCCCATTTCGATCGCACTATCCCAAGCCGCGGCAAAGCTTTCCGCGCCCTCCGCCCGTTTGAGGTTGTAGAGCGCGCTGTCGCTCGCGCCGATGGCGGTGGCCGACATCTCCACACTGCCATTGACCGACAGATAGGCGATGAAGGCGCGTTGTCGCATGGGGTTAAGCCCGTTGGAGCGCAGCCGCTTGCGCGGCACGGGGGTGAATTCGAGCGCGGGAGGCAGGTCTTCGGGATCGATTTCGAACGGGGTGGGTTCGGGGGTAGGTTCTTGGTTTGGGGGGAGGAGCGCTTTCGCCATGGGCCTTTTCCTTATCGCATGAAAAGGCAGCGCAGTTATCGCATGCGGGGCGTGTAGGACAGCGGTTTTTGTGGGTTAGTTACTCCCCTCCCGCAAGCGGGAGGGGCCGGGGGAGGGCCTGTAAAGTCATCAAGCTCGCTGCGCTCGCCCCCTCCCCTAACCCCTCCCGCTCGCGGGAGGGGGACAGCTCAGGCCGCGTCGGCGATGCGGTAGCGGGCTTCGGTTTCGGCGACGGATTCGCGGATGAATTCGCCAATATGGTCAAGCAGCGCGCGGACATGCGGTTGCTGACGCGCGGCGGCGCTCGTCACCAGCCAGCCCGGGGTGGTGAGTTCGGGGATTGGCGGGAAGAGGCGCACAAGGTTGCCGTGCGTATCGCCGATCAGGCAGGGCATCACCGCCGCGCCCATCCCCGCGCGCACCGCGGAGATGACCGAGGACAGCGTGTTGGCGCGGTGGACGATCTGCATATCGGGGCCAAGGCTATCGACCCAGCGCTCGATCTGCCCCACGCCGGTGCCGGCCATGCCGACAAAGGGGAAGCGGGTGAGCCCGTCATAGCTGTTGGGCATGCCGAGCTCGTCCGCCAGGTCGCGGCGAACATAGACGCTCTCGTGCAGCTCGACGATGCGGCGGATGACGAGGCTTTCGTCTTGCGGCGGGTTGCCGAAACGGATCGCGATATCCGCCTCCCCCCGCGCAATATCGAGGGTGCGGTCGTCCACAATGATCTCCGCCACCACCGCGGGATGTTTCGCACGAAAGGCGGCGATCGCGGGCATCAGCCAGACATTGGCGGCGCTCTCGACCGTGGTGAGGCGCACGGTGCCACTCAGGCGGCGCCCTTCGGCAGCGACGCTGTTCTGCAGCGCCTCCACCTCACGCTCGACGCGTTCCGCATGCGGCAGCATCGCCTGCCCCCGCACCGAAAGCGTATAGCCGCTGGGGCTGCGCACAAAAAGCGGCGTGCCGAGCGCTTCCTCGAGCATGGTGATGCGGCGCGAGACGGTGGCCTGCGCGACCTTCAGGCTGCGCCCCGCGGCGAGCGTGCTGCCCGTGCGCGCGACGGCGAGGAAGAAACGCAGGTCGTTCCAATCGAACATGCTGTCCATATAGCATCGGGTTATGCATTTTTGAATAACCGTTCGCCGAAAGAAATGCTCACACCCCGCGAAGCAAAGGCCTATCTAGGGGTCATCAGGAAACACCCTCTCCCCCCGATTTCCTGAAGAACAAGAGCATAAAAGGAAAAGACAATGACTTATGATTACCGACTGCGCTCCGCCGTTGCCGCCGTTTTTGCGACGGCTTCGACCTTCCTCTTCGCGCTCACGACCATATCCGGGCAAGCCGGGCTGGTCGGGGCACTGTAAGGAATGACGCAAAAGCTCCTTTCCTCTCCCCAAGGAAAAAGATGAGCCCGGTGCAAGCACACCGGGCTCTTTCTTTGCGTGCCGGCTCTTGTTCCGGGCGCTACCCAGCCTCCGGCGCGCATTTTACACTCCTCACCGCAGGTAAACGCGCTTGCCTATCGTCTTAATTTGACTTTAACCCTGTCCCGTTACTAACCGTTCGGCATCTTGGCCTGACCAACTTACACACGGGGGAACAGGGGTCTTAGTGTTCGGCATGAAGGAATCTGGTTTTGCCGTTGCCGGCAGCAGCGGTGAAGTGGTGATTGCCGACGCGATGGTACAGCCCTTGCGCAGCGCCCCGCTGCCCGATTGGCGGCAGAAACTTTCCGAAATCGACTGGGTGCCCGATCTGGGCGAGGATATCGGCTCTCCACGCTGGTTCCGCGGGCTGGCAACGCTGACGCTGCTGACCGTCGGCGCGCTCTCGCTCCTCCCCGATTTCGCCCCCGTTTATGGCGCGCAATCCCCGATGCCCGCGGGCACGCAATTGGAAGAAGTGCGTGCGCAGATGATCATGCCGATCGCCTATGGCAGCGATACCGGCCGCCGCATGGCCGCGAATGATAGCGTCCGCGCGCTCGCCGCCAGCCCCGAACGCCCGCGCATTGAACTTACCGCCACGCTCGGCCGGGGGGATAGTTTTGCCCGCGTGCTGCAACGCGCCGGCGTCGGAAGCGGCGATGTTGACCGCGTTCTCGGCCTTGTCAGCGGCGCGACCCGCCTGACCGATATCGAACCCGGCACCACACTCGAAATCGTGCTCGGCCGCCGCACTTCCAAAAATGCCGCCCGCCCGCTCGAAAGCCTCGATTTCCGCGCGCGCTTTGACCTGCGCCTCGCCGTCAACCGCACCGAAAGCGGCGCACTCTCGCTCGACCGGCAGCAAATCATGGTCGACACCACCCCGCTGCGCATCCGCGGCGTTGTCGGCCAAAGCCTCTACCGTTCGGCACGCGCCGCCGGTGCCCCGGCCGAAGCGGTGCAGAATTTCCTCAAAGTCATCGCCAGCCGCACCTCGCTCAGCAGCCTGGCCGCGACCGACGAGTTTGACCTGATTGTCGATTACAAGCGCGCCGCAACCGGCGAGGTATTGGTCGGCGACCTGATGTTTGCCGGCATTGATCGCGGCGGAAAGCCGCGCATCCAGATGCTGAAATGGAACAGCGGCGATAGCAGCCAGTGGTTCGAAGCCTCGGGCGTCGGGGAATCGCGCGGGCAATTGAGCCGACCGGTCAATGGCTCGATCAGTTCGGGCTTTGGCATGCGTCGTCACCCGATCCTTGGCTATAAGCGCATGCACGCCGGCCTCGATTTCAAGGCGGGCTATGGCGCGCCGATCTTTGCCGCGACCAACGGCGTGGTCGCCTATGCCGGTCGCAAGGGCGGCTATGGCAATTTCGTGCAGATCAACCATGGCGGCGGCATCGCCACAGGCTATGCGCATATGAGCCGCATAGCGGCATCGCCGGGCCAGCGCGTGCGGCAGGGGCAGATCATCGGCTATGTCGGCTCGACCGGCCTGTCGACCGGCCCGCACCTCCATTATGAGCTCTATCGCGACGGTCGCCCGATCAACCCGCTGTCGATCACCTTTACCCAGCGCGCCCAACTTTCGGGCGGCGATCTTTCGCGCTTCAAGGGCGAATTGGCGCGGTTGAAAGCCGTGAAACCGGGCGCCGCCCTTGCGCCCTTGCCCGCGTCGGCCCGTCGCAACGAAGAACCCCAGCGCGAGATTGACCGGATCTCGGCGGTGAAAATCGGGTCAAGCAAGCCCGCCGGTTAAGCCGTTGAGCGAAACGGCTTCGTCGTCTAAGCACCCTGCATGACGAACCCAAGCTATCCCAACACCCGCCTGCGCCGCAGCCGCGCCACGCCATGGAGCCGCGCGATGGTGCGCGAGACGGTGCTGACCCCCGCCGACCTGATTTGGCCATTGTTCATCACCGAGGGTGAGGCCGTTGAGGAACCGATTGCTTCGCTGCCCGGCGTTTCGCGCTGGTCGGTCGACCAGATCGTCGTGCGCGCGAAGGAAGCGATCGAGCTTGGCATTCCGTGCATCGCTTTGTTCCCCAATACCCAGCCCGACCGGCGCAGCGATGATGGCTCAGAGGCGCTCAACCCCGACAATCTGATGTGCCGCGCCATCCGCGCGATCAAGGCTGCGCATGGCGATGCAATCGGCATCCTCACCGATGTCGCGCTCGATCCCTATACCAGCCACGGGCAGGATGGGCTGATTGACGATAATGGTTATGTCCTAAACGACGACACCGTCGGCGTGCTTGTCGACCAGGCAGTCAACCAGGCACGAGCCGGAGCGGATATCATCGCGCCCAGCGACATGATGGACGGCCGCATCGGCGCGATCCGCCGCGCACTCGAAATGGACGGGCATGTCAACGTCCAGATCATGAGCTATGCCGCCAAATATGCGAGCGCCTTTTACGGCCCGTTCCGCGACGCGGTCGGCTCGCGCGGGCTGCTGAAAGGTGACAAGAAAAGTTACCAGATGGACCCGGCCAACAGCGATGAGGCCTTGCGAGAAGTCGCGATGGACATCGCCGAAGGTGCGGACAGCGTGATGGTAAAGCCGGGCCTGCCCTATCTCGACATCATCCGCCGGGTGAGGGATGGCTTTGACGTTCCGGTCTTTGCCTACCAGGTATCCGGCGAATATGCGATGATCGAAGCTGCCGCAGCGGCGGGCGCCGGAGACCGCGACGCCCTTGTCCTCGAAACCCTCACCGCCTTCAAACGCGCCGGCTGTTCCGGCGTCCTCACCTACCACGCGGCGCATGCGGCACGGTTGCTGAACGGATAGGCTCGCTTGATTCGGTTTCACGCAAAGACGCTAAGGCGCGACGTGGTCGCTTTTGCGCCGCAGGCCTTCAGCATCCAACCAACCTATGGGTTTGAGACGGACTGCGCTTCGCGCGGAGCCAACTCGCTCCGTGCTCTTTCTTCGCGCCTTTGCGTCTTTGCGTGAAACAATCATGCCTGAAATAGCTGCCGAAACCGCCCGCCTGATTATCCGCACCGAAGCCCCCGGCGATCTGGATCGCTGGATGGAGGTGATGAACACGCCTGCCGTGCGCAAGCATCTGGGCGGGGTGCAGGAAAGGCATGAGGTGGAGGCGGGATTTGCGCGCAAGGCGGCGGCCATTGCCAAGGATGGCTATGGCTTTTGGCACCTGCAAACCAAGGATGATGGCCTGCTTATCGGCCATTGCGGACTCGCCCCTATCGAGGTTGAGGCAGCCGGACCGGTGCTGAATGCCGGGCTGCAAATCGGCTGGAGCATCGCCGAGAGCCATTGGCGCAAAGGCTATGCGATGGAGGCGGCGCGCGCGGTGATCGACCTCGCCTTCAACCGCCACGGCCTAGACCTTCTCTATGCCCAGACCAGCGACGCCAATGAGGCATCGTGGCGGATGATGGAAAAGCTCGGCATGGAGCGGATGCGTAAGCTGGATTATGTCGACCCCGAATATCCGCCCGAGGAAAATCCGACGATCATCTATCGGTTGAAGCGCGACGATTGGCGCGCCCGCGAATAACCTTGTTCTATTGAAATCAGAAGATTAGGCTGCGCCACCGACAACGCCAAATGGGGGAGATTTGGATGTTGAGTGAAAAGCGCAGAACGTTGCTGGCATTGAACGGGGTGGGCCTGCTGTTCTCGGCGGTCGCCTCTGGCTGGATCTATTTCTTTTTCCTGCTTGGTGCAATCGATCTTTGGCCCATCGTGACCGATGTCCCTGTGTCGATACCCGGGGATCGACGCGCATGGAATATGGCGCATCTCGAAGGCATCACCAACGGCACGCTGTTCATCGCGATAGCCTTCGCCACGCGCTTTGTCCGGCTGAGCGCGCGCGGGCAAAGCTGGCTGTTCTGGTCCACCCTTGCCTTTGGCTGGTTCTTCACCCTGCCCGCGATTGCCAATGCGATTTTCGGCACGCGCGGGCTCGAATTTGGCGGCGGCCCCTTCCCCGGCGACGTGTTGATCAACAACCTGATTTTCCTCTCCGGCTGGCCCGCAGTCATCGGAGTCCATATCAGTTTCGGCCTACTTTTCTGGGGGATGTGGCAGCATTACCGGCATCTGGAGGACGGCGCGTGAACAGCGAGATCATCGTCCGGCGGATGCCCTTTGCCTTTTCAGAGCCGATTGCGCCGATCTGGAATCCGGCCCGCCCCGAATGGAGCCATATGGTCAATGGCGCATCGCTCGCCATGCCCTATCTGGAGCCGTTCCTGATCAAGACGGTGATGGAGGCGCTGCCCAAGATCGAAGATGCGCGGCTGAAGGCAGATGTTCACGCCTTTGTCGGGCAGGAAGGGCAGCATTTTCAGAACCACCGGCGCTATAACGAATTGCTGAAGCGCGATTATCCCGATCTGGCCGAGGTCGAGGAAGAGCTGAATTCGGATTACAAGCGCTTCCAGACGAAAAGCCTGCGTTGGCGGCTGGCTTACACCGCCGGGTTCGAAACAATGACAATGGGCATCACCGAATGGCTGATCGCCGCGCGCGGGATGCTGTTTACCGGCGCCGATCCGTCGGTCACCTCGCTGGTCCTGTGGCACATGGTGGAGGAGACCGAGCACAAGAATGTCGCCTTTGATCTGTATCAGGATCGTTATGGCGATTTCTGGCCGCGGGTGTGGGGCGTGATCTTCGCCACCGCGCATGTCGCCTGGGCGAGCCGGAAGGCCTATAAGCGGATGCTCATGCGCGATGGCAGTTGGACCAAACTGTCGAGCCGATTGCGGCTATATGCGATGGTCGCCCGATTCCTGATCCACACCTCTCCCGCGATGCTGCGCTCGTTGCTGCCCTATTACCACCCGGCCAAGGTGCGCGATCCCGATTGGGTCGCCAAATGGGCCAATGCCTATGCCGCACTGCCCGAAGGCGCGATACCGTTGCTCGATACGAGCACTCCGGAGATACCGGCACGGTTTGCGGGATGAGCGCGCGCAGCCACTAGCCCATTGTAGTGATTGCGATTACACCGCCCCCATGTCCGAATTCCGCATCGAAACCCTGCGCCTCATCCTGCGCCAATGGCGCGAGGAGGATATTGATCCGTTCCATGGCATCTGTTCCGACCCCGTCGTCATGGAAACACTCGGGCCGTTGATGAGCCGCGATGAAGTCGCGGCGTTGGTGGCGCGGATGTACCGGATGCAGGAGGAGGAAGGCTATTGCTTCTGGGCGATGGAGCGCAAGGAGGATGCGCAGCTTATCGGCTGGTGCGGGATCATTCGCGGGCGGCCGGGCACCTCGATCGAAGGCAAGCCCGAGGCGGGTTGGCGGATGACGCCTTCGGCATGGGGCAAGGGCTATGTCACCGAAGCGGCGATTGCATCGGTGCAATGGGCATTCGACAATTTGCCCGACGATGCCGTCTGGGCGATTACCAACACCGATAACCACCGCAGCCGTGCGGTGATGGAGCGGATCGGCATGGTCTATGATCCCGTACTTGATTTCGATCATCCGCAGGTTCCCGCCGACAGCCCCTTGCTAAGGCACGTCACCTATCGCATTGGTCGAGACATATGGGTGAGGAATCGGGCGAACGGATGAGCGATACAACAGGCGGCGGCATATTGCGCGGGCGAGGCCTGTTCGTCCTCACCATTTTCACCGGCAGCTTCCTGCTCTTCCTTGTCCAGCCGATGGTCGCGCGCATGGCTCTGCCAAAGCTGGGCGGCGCACCGGCGGTGTGGAACAGTGCGATGCTCGTCTACCAGGCGCTGCTGCTCGCGGGCTATGCCTATGCGCACTGGCTCTCGCGAGAGGCACCCAAGCGGCAGGCGGGGGTGCATCTGGCACTGCTGCTGATTGCCGCGCTGTGGCTGCCCATCGGGCTCGCGAGTTTTGCGATACCGTCTGACGGTTCGCCGATATTCTGGGTGCCATGGCTGCTGCTGGCGTCGATAGGCCCGCTCTTCTTCGCGGTCGCGGCGCAAGCGCCGCTGATGCAGCGCTGGTTCGGCCTCGCAGGCAATGCGGGGGAGCCTTATGCGCTCTACGCCGCCTCCAACTTGGGCAGCTTTGGCGGGCTGATCGCCTATCCGCTGCTCGTTGAGCCCAACCTGCCGACCACCGCGCAGACCTGGATGTGGAGCGGGCTTTACGCTGCGCTCTTCCTGCTCGTGCTGGTTTGCGCACGCGCGATCTGGGCGGGCCGCAACGCAGAGGCATCTGCGGATGCAGCAGCCGAAAGCGCAGCCCCGATCACTTGGCGGCAGCGGCTCTACTGGATCGCATTGTCGGCGGTGCCTTCGGGGCTGATGCTTTCGACCACCTCGCACCTCACCACCGACCTGATGGCGATGCCGTTGATCTGGGTGATCCCGCTCGGGCTCTACCTCCTCAGCTTTTCGGTCGCGTTTGCCGACAACCGCTTCCTCGCCAATGTCATCAGCCAGATTGCGCCCGCGGTGCTGATCCTCGGCGGGGCTTCGGTGTTCATGATCTGGGGCAAGGCCGCCTATGCCGGGCTGGGCGTCAGTATCGGCCTGCTGTTTGTGATCGCGGTGGCGCTGCACGCCGAAATGTACCGTACGAGGCCTGATGCTTCGCGCCTGACCGAATTCTACCTGATGATGTCGGTCGGCGGAGTGATTGGCGGCTTTTTCTGCGCGATTGTTGCGCCCCTGCTGTTCAACTGGACGTGGGAACATCCGATCCTGCTCGTTGCTGCGGCGCTGCTGCTGCCACAATTGCGCCTCTTCTCGCTGGGTGAGGAGGATACGTTCGGCAAGTCAGGGTGGACTGCGGCCACGCTGATCCTCGCGCTGTTTGCGCTGGGGATTGGCTATTATCTCGGCAGCGACATCTCACTCGATGGTACTCACACGCACACCGCGCTGGTGGCCATCATCCTGATCACCGGCCTGATCGTCACCGGGCGGCGTATTGCCTTTGCGCTGGTTCTGATCGCAGCGATGATTGGCAATGGCGGCTGGGCCAATGTCGAATTGAGCGCCGATGGATCGCGGGTGCGCAGCTATTTCGGCACCTATACGATCAACCAGACCAGCGACGGCAGCGTGCGCTGGCTGAGCCATGGCACCACGATGCACGGGATGCAGTTGCTCGACAATCCGACGTTGCCGATCAGCTATTATGGCGCCAATTCAGGCGTCGGCATCGCATCGCGCCGCGCCGAAGAGTTGTTCGGCCCCAAGGCGACGATCGGCGTCGTTGGCCTCGGCACAGGTACCCTCGCCTGTTACAAAAAGCCGGGGCAAGACTGGCATTTCTTCGAAATCGACCCGCTCATGGTCGAAATCGCGCGCGAGCGGAAGATATTCAGCTTCCTCGAAAAATGTGCGCCCGACACCCAAATGCACCTCGGCGATGCGCGGCTGACGCTGGCCGAACAACCCGCCGGCACATTTGACCTGCTGGCGATCGATGCCTTTTCATCGGATTCGATCCCGCTGCACCTGCTGACCAAAGAGGCCTTCGCTGTCTATCGCCGCGCGCTGAAGCCCGATGGCATCCTGCTCGTCCACATCTCCAACCGCTATATCGACCTTAATCCTGTGGTTGCGGCGGAGGCAACGGCGGGCAATTGGTCGGCAGCATTGCGGCTCGACAGCCCGCCACAGGCCGTGGTCAATCAGGGCATGCGCCCCTCGCAATGGATCGCGATGAGCCCCGATGCGGGCAAGCTCGCCCAGTTGACCGGCATGGTCTATGACCGGCGCCCGGCCTATTATTATCCCGACCGCTGGATAAAGCTGAAGCCGCCACGCGCGGACGACCGCTGGACCGACGATTATGCCTCTGTCCTTCCCTATGTCTCTTTCTGGAAGATTATAAGATGACCAACCGCCCTGACGTCTCGATCATCCCCATCCACGGCAAGACGCCGCAAATCCACGAAAACGCGTTCATCGCACCCGGTTGCCGGATCATCGGCGACGTCACCATCGGGCCGGAGGCGAGCATCTGGTACAATTGCGTGCTGCGCGCCGATGTAAGCCGGATCGTTATCGGTGCGCGCACCAACATCCAGGATGGCAGCGTCGTCCATTGCGATGGCCCAAAGCCCGGCGCGCCCGAATGCCCAACCATCATCGGCGACGATGTGCTGATCGGCCATATGGCGATGGTCCATGGCTGCACGATCAAGGACCGCGGCTTCATCGGCCTCGGCGCGATCATCATGAATGGCTGCGTGGTCGAAGAAGACGGCATGCTCGGTGCGGGCGCACTGCTGTCCGAAGGCAAGACCATCGGCCCGAAGGAACTATGGGTCGGCCGCCCGGCAAAGCTGATCCGCGAACTCCCCGAACCTGCCCTCATCGGCATGCGAATGGGCGTCGCGCACTATGTCGAAAACGGCAAAGCCCACGCCAAGGCGGTGGCGGAACTCAAATAGTTTCACGCAAAGACGCAAAGGCGCGAAGGAGGCAGCTTGGATATCGAAGAACTGGCTGCAATCACCGTCGATTGCGGATTTCACATTCATAAAGAAATCGGGCCCGGACTGCTCGAGTCTGCTTATGAAATTGTACTTGCTGACAGCCTCGCTGCGCGAGGCATTAAGGTTGATCGGCAAAGGCCGATCGACATCGTTTTTCAAGGTCGAACGCTAACAGATTGCTTTCGCGTCGATCTGTTGATCGAAGACTGTCTGATCGTTGAATTGAAATCGATCGAGAGGTTAGCACCTGTTCATAGCAAACAGGTGCTAACCTATCTTCGATTGATGAAGCTACCGCTTGGCCTTCTGATCAACTTTGGCGGCGCAACCTTCAAGGAAGGTATCAAACGGATTTCAAACGGGCACAACCTCTTGGCGCCTTAGCGTCTTTGCGTGAACCCGATCTAAACCAGCTCTAGAACTTTACCCGCACGGTTACGCGGCCGTTGATGGGGGCGCCTGGCGTGATGTTGTTGTTGTTGTGCGCGTCGGCGAAGTAATCGGTGTCGAACAGGTTTTCGACATTGGCCTGCAGTTGTACTTTTTCACTGACATCGAGGAACAGCGCGGCGTCGACGCGGGTGAAGCTGGGCAGCTTGGTCGTCGTCGCGCTGGTGCGGATGGCGGCGAACTGGCTTGACTGGTGGATCACGCCGAGGCCCAGCCCCAAAGCGTCGCTGACATCATAGCGGTTCCACAGGCTGAACTGGTGCTTGGGCAGTTGCCCCAGGCGCACATTTTCATTTCCGCGCAGTGTGCCATCCTGCCAGGTATAGCCTGCGCTCATTTGCCAATCGGGCAGCACGCGACCGGTCACGGCAAGTTCGAGGCCCTTGGTGCGCGTCTCTCCGACATTGATGCTTGTCAGCGGGTTAGCCGGATCGGGTGTGGTCGCGTTGGCGCGATCAAGCTGGAACAAGGCAGCGGTGACGTTCAGGTCTGGCCGGATATCCCATTTTGCACCCAGTTCGTAATTGGTGAACTTTTCAGGCGCGAGATTTTCCTGCGTGGTGGTGAGTGAGATGAACTGATCGCCCGAACGCGGCAGGAAGGACCGGCTGAAGCTCGAATAGATCGAGATGTTTTCCTGCGGCTTCCAGATCAGGCCAAAACGCGGGGAGATCTTGTCGTCGCTGCGACCGAAGGGGCGGTCGACGGCGGGGATGAAGTCGATGCCATCGATCTGGAAATGATCGTACCGCAGGCCGATGACGATGTCGAAATGTTCACCAATTCCGATCTGGTCCTGCACATAGGCCGAGACAAATTCGACGTCGGAGACAGTGTTGCGCGACGGCGTTGTGAAGGTGACGGTCGGATAGACCGGATTGTTGAGGTTGAACGTGGTGCCTGGGCTGAATGTGCGGTTGAAACGCATGTTGCGCGTTTTCTGGTCACCATATTCGACACCGAACAGCAGCTTGTGATCCAGCGCACCGGTTTCGACATCCCAGATGAGGTTGGCCTGCCCGATCAGGTTTTCACGCTTGGTCGGATCCGAATAGGCATCGAGCGTTACCGTGTTCGAAGCGGACACCGCGCTATTGGCGTACACATTGACGTAGAGTTTGTCATAATCGCCATAGAGCAAGGTGCTGGTGAATTTGAGGTTGTCAGCCAACTGGCCATCTAGACGCAGCTTTGCGATATGCGCCTCCAGCGTGGTGCGGTTTACGCCCGGAACGCCGAAGAACAGCCTGTCATAACCGCGCACCGGTGTGTTGGGCTGGCCCGCAGAAGTGGCGATGGAGGGCACGCCGCGGTCGGGCACGCGATCATCATTTGCATATTCGTAAGAGAGGCCGAGCTTCCAATCCTCGCTGAGGTCAACGGCAAGATAAGGGTTCCAGGCATAGCGTTCGCCATCAACAAAGCGGCGGTCGCTTTCCATTTTCTCATAGGTTGCGTTGATCCGTACGGCTGCCTTGTCGCCCAGCGGGGCGTTGAGATCGGCCGAAAGGTCCCAGCCGCCAAAGCTGGTGATGCTGGCGCGGGCCGCGCCAAAGCTTTCGTCGGCCACAGGGGTTTTCTGCACGCGGTTGATGATGCCGCCGCCGCCGCCGCGGCCGAAGATCAACGCATAGGGGCCTTTGAGGACCTCGACACGCTCCACATTATAAAGCCCGCGATAATATTGCACGTCGTCGCGCACGCCATCGAGGAAGAAGTCTGCGGTGGTGTTTTGCCCGCGCAGCGTGATCTGGTCACGATTGCCCTCGCCCTGCCCCACGGTGGTGCCGGGTACATAACGCAGCACTTCGCCGAGGCTATATTGCGCCTGATCGTCAAGCTGTTCGCGGGTGACGACATGGATAGTCTGCGGAACGTCAAGAATAGGAGTGTCGGTCTTGGTCGCGGTGACGATATCCTGTGCCACATAGCCACTGCTCGAACCCGTCACGATGATCGTGCGGCATTCCTCGCACTGATCACCCGCCATTTCGACATATTCACCGGCATATGCCGGCGTTGCCAGCATCGCAGCCAAGCTTAATCCCGAAACTCCAACAAAACGCAACATTCGCAAATCCCTTTTTGAGAACGATTCTCAATCCCCGAACGCGTCCCTATTGAGAATCGTTATCATGTGCAATTGCAAAAACGACATGCCGTTGAACTTTTTTCGAATGCCGATAGGAAGGACGGAAACCCCTCGCCAATGCGGGAGGGAGCGAATGAAAGGAGTAGGGTCGTGAAAGCTACTATCTGGCACAACCCCGATTGCGGCACTTCGCGCAAGACGCTGGCGATCCTGCAGGAAACGCCGGGCATCGACCTGACCGTGATCGAATATAAGAAGGTGCCGTTCGAACGGGCAAAGCTGGTGCAGCTTTTTCGCGATGCCGGGCTTTCGCCGCGCGAGGCGCTGCGCACCCGCGGATCACCGGCAGAGGAACTGGGCTTGATCGACGGTGCCGATGGCGATCGCATCCTCGATGAAATGACAAAGAACAGTATTTTGGTCGAACGTCCGTTCGTCGAAACCGAAAAGGGCGTGCGCCTGTGCCGCCCGCAGGAAAAGGTGCACGAGATATTGTAAGCCGTCAGGCGTCGGCATCAGGGGGAGAGAACGATGCGCAAATTCTTCAAATGGAGGGCGATTGTGCTGTTGGTGTTGATCGCAGCCTTGCTGGGTTGGGGTTATGCGCCCGATATTCCAGCAAAGGAACTACGCGCCAAATATGCCAATGCCGAATCCGAATTTGTCGATCTGGGCGATGGTCTGACCGTCCATCTGCGCGACGAAGGACCGAAGGATGCCCCTGCCCTGATCCTGCTGCATGGTTCCAACGCCTCGCTCCACACCTGGCAACAATGGGTTGACCGGTTGGGCAAGGATTATCGCATCATCCGCTATGACCAGCCGGGTCACGGCCTGACTGGCCCGCATCCCAAGGATGATTATACCGCTGCCGGCTTTGTCGATGTGGTGGACAGGGTGGCGAAGAACCGCGGCCTCACCCAATTCTATCTTGGCGGCAACAGCATGGGCGGCTGGGTAACGCACGAATATGCCAAGGCGCATCCGGAAAAGCTGCTTGGCATCATATTGGTCGATGCGGCGGGTGCGCCCGATTCCCGCCCCAAATCAACCCCCATAGGTTTCCGCATTGCGCGGCTGCCCGGCGTCAACCGGCTGGCGCAAATCGTCACCCCGCGCGGCATGATCGAAACCTCGCTGAAACAGAGCGTCAGCAACCAGGCGATCGTCACCGATGCCGAGGTTGACGAATATTGGGAATTGCTGCGCCATCCCGGCAATCGCGAAGCGACCGGCAAACGCTTTGCCCTTTATGGCAGCCGCAACACGGCCAGCCCGGTGCCCGAGCCAACACGCAAACTGCCCGCGCTGATCATCTGGGGAGAGGAAGACAAATTGATTCCCGTCAGCGCCGCCAAATGGTTCGCGTCGACCTATAGCGGCAGCACCAGCCAGATTTACAAAGGCATCGGTCACATCCCGATGGAGGAGAGCCCCGATCGCAGCGCAGCCGATGTTCGCGCTTGGCTGGTCAGCCAGCAGGCCGCGCCCGCCAACTGATCAGGCTACGCTGCGGCTGGGTACCGATGCCTGGAACAATGCGCAGGCATCTAGGAAGGCCATGGGGCGACCGAAATAATAGCCCTGGATCTTGTCGCAGCCAAATTGCTGGATCATCGCCAGTTCATTCTCATTCTCGACCCCTTCGGCGGTGGTCGCGATGTCGAGCGCGTCGGCCATCGCCACGACCGCACGGATGATCGCGATGCATTCGGCCTTGCCCTTGGCGGCACCGATCACAAAGCTGCGATCGACCTTGATGGTGTCGAAACGAATATTGCTGAGATAACCGAGCGAGGAATAGCCGGTGCCGAAATCGTCGAGCGACAGCTTGATGCCCAGCTTGCGCAAGCGATCGAGCACCTGCACCGCAAGCCCGCCATCGCGCACGAAAATGCTTTCGGTCACTTCCAGTTCCAGCCGCCATGCCGGCAAGCCGGTATCGTGCAGCGCCTGCACCACCGATTCAACAAAGCCCTGGCTGGTGAGCTGGTCCACCGAGACATTGACCGCAACCTTGATGCCTTCGGGCCATTTCATCGCATCGGCGCAGGCCTGGCGCAGCACCCAGTTGCCAATCGGCACGATCAGCCGGGCATCCTCTGCCACAGGGATGAATTTGGCCGGCGAAACCATCCCGAATTTGGGGTTGTTCCAGCGCAGCAGCGCTTCGAACCCGGCGATGGCATGTTCGCCATTAGCATCAACCACCGGCTGATATTCGAGATAGAACTGGTTGCTATCCAGCGCATTGCGCAGTTCGAATTCGAGCACGCGGCGCTCTTCGGCGTTCGCGTGCAGCTTGTGCTGGTAGCTGTGATGGACGTTGCCGCCATCTTCCTTTGAACGGTAAAGCGCGAGATCAGCGCTGCGCATCAGCAGTTCGACGGTTCGACCGTCCACCGGCCCAATCGCGCTGCCGACACTGGCGCCGATATAGAGCGTGTTCTGGTCGACCTCATAGGGTTTGGACAGCGTTTCGATGATGTTGCGCGCGACGCCCGCGACATAATTGGCATCGGCGGCATCCTTGAGCACGACGGCGAATTCGTCACCGCCCAATCGGCCGCACAATTCGTTTTCCGACATGATCATCTTCAGCCGCTTTGCCACCTGCGCAAGCAGGCGGTCGCCGACCGGATGGCCGAGCGTATCGTTGACCGCCTTGAAGCGATCAAGGTCGATCATCATGAAGCCGCAGCGGCGGCGCCATTGATCGGCATCCGCCAGCGCCTGGCCCAGCGCCTCGGTCAGTTGCAACCGGTTTGGAAGTCCGGTGAGCGTATCGAAGCGCGCGAGATGCGAGATTTTCTCTGCCGACTCGCGCTGTTCGGTGACGTCAGAACCGACGCCGCGGAAACCCAGGAAGGCGCCATTTTCGGACTGGCGCGGCGATGCCGACAATTCCCACCAGTGGCGCTTGCCCCGGATCGTCACCGGTACAATCAGGTTCGAGAAGGATTCGCGGCGCTTCAGCCGCTCGGCAAGCTCATGCAATTCTTCGGGATAACGCCCGGTTTCCCAAGCATCGCCGGCAATCAGTTTGAGCAGCGGCTGCCCCTCTATCGCCTTTGGATCGGATTCGAGCGCATAGGCAAAGCGCGGGCTGGTGTGCGTCACGCAGCGCGCGGTATCGGTCTGCCACAGCCAGTCGGCGCCGCTATCCTCGAATTCGCGCAGCAGCAGGCTGACGGTTTCGGATTTTTCATGGAGCACATTGCTCGCCAGTTCGTACAGCACCTGCGCCTTGGCGCTGCGCAATACGCCGAAGATCATCAGCGTGCCCAAAGCGGCATTGGCAAGCGCGAGATAATATTCGCCGTGGTAGACCCAGCCGGCAAATCCGCCGAGCGATGCCAATGAGATGAATGCCGTCGCCGCAATCGGCAGGCTGGGCATGATCATCGAGGCATAGACCATCATCGCCAGCGTAACCGACCAGATACCGAGCCATTGCGGCATCGCGCCGAACGAGCCGAGGAACGGCAAGGCCGAGCCCCAGATGACCCCGCTGATCGCCGAATCCCTGCCCATATCTAGGAATTCCCTGCGCGTGGCGCGGCGTTTTTCGGAAATTTCCTTGCTGCGCAGCACCGTGAACCACAGGATATTGAAGCCCAGCAGCATGGCGATCCAACCGCTGATGGCCCAAATTGGCGCCGAGCCAAAGCTGATTGCGGCAATCATCATCGCGCAGAACAGGTTTGTGGCTAGCTGGACCGTGCTGCGATCGCGGATCGAGCGGGCCTGGATTTCCTCCAGTTGCACAGCTTCCATCCCGCCTGGCGAGGCAAAGCCCAAAAGCGCCATGGCAGAGATGTCGCGCGGCAGGTCGGTTCTTGAATCTGGCTTTGTCACGCCCCCGGCATAACGGCAGAAACTTACCGAAAAGTAAGCATCGCCGTCAGCTGTTCAAAAAGTGCAATCGCCTCAGGCGGCGATGGCGTAAGGCTGGATCTCACCCGAAAGGTAAAGATTGCGCGCCTTGGCCCGGCTGAGCTTGCCCGAGCTGGTGCGCGGCAAGGTGCGCGGCGGGACCAGTTCGACAACGCAATTCATGCCAGTCACCGAACGGACCTTGTCCTTGATCTGCTCGCGCAATTTGGCGCGCTCGGCTTCGTCCGAAGTGCGACACTGCACGAGCACGGCAGGGGTTTCTTCGCCGCCATTGGTGACCGCAAAAGCGGCGATGTCGCCCGCCTTGAAACCCGGCAATTGCTCAACCGCCCATTCGATATCCTGCGGCCAATAATTCTTGCCGTTGATGATGATCATGTCCTTGGCACGGCCAACTATGTATATGTATCCATTGGACATATATCCCATGTCGCCGGTGTCGAGCCAGCCATCCGCCATGCAGGCCTCGGTCGATTCCGGATCGCGGAAATAGCCGACCATCAGCGACGGGCCGGTGCACCACACCTTGCCGATGACGCGATCGGGCAGGATATTGCCATTCTCGTCGCGCACTTCGATTGCCATGTCCTTCACGGCCTTGCCGCAATTGACGATGGCGCGATAGCGTGTCGGGCGGTCGGGCGATCCGGGCACGCCGGTAAGCTCGCTTTCCTCAACCAGCTCAACCTGGATACCCTCACCCGGCGGCATGATCGAAACCGCCAGCGTCGCTTCGGCCAGGCCATAGCTGGGCAGGAACGAACTGGCCTTGAAGCCGGCATCGCCAAAGGCATCGACAAAAGCCTGCATCACATCGGGGCGGATCATGTCGGCCCCATTGCCGGCGAGTCGCCAATGGTCGAACTTGAAACGCTCCGAAACCTGGCTCTGGCTCGAAATGCGGCGGGCGCAGATATCGTAACCAAAGGTCGGCGAATAGCTGATCACCGTGCCCTCGGCGCGGCTGATCATGTCGAGCCACGCCAGCGGACGACGGGCGAAATCCTCGGTCTTCATGTAATCGGTCGATACCTGGTTGGCGACGACCGAGAGGAAGCAACCAACGAGGCCCATGTCATGATACCAGGGCAACCAGGAGACGCAGCGATCGGTCGGCTCAAGCCGCATCCCGTGGCTGTGCGCTGACAGGTTGTTGAGCAGCGCCTTGTGCGTCACGGCAACGCCGTGCGGGAAGCGGGTCGATCCGCTCGAATATTGCAGGTAGCAAATCTCGTCAGTGGTCGCCTGCGGCAGATCGGTCTTGAGCGCGATGCGATCGTTGAATTCAGCCCAGTCGATACCCTCGACATTGCAGCGCTTCGCCGCTTCGCCGGCCATTTCCGAAAGTTCGGGCGGGAAGAACAGGATGGAGGGATCACTGCTGTTCAGTTGGACCATGATCTGGTCGATATAGCTTTCCTTACCGCCAAAGCTGGTTGGCAGCGGCAGTGGAACCGGCCAGGCGCCAGCATAGACACAGCCAAAAAACAGCGCGGCAAATTCAGGGCCGGTTTCAGCGATGATCGCGATCCGATCTTCCTTTTTCACGCCATGGCTGATCAGGCGATAGGCAACGTCGAGCGCATCGGTGCGCATCTCGCTGAACGGGTAAGGCCGCGCCAGTTCACCACGCATATCGTGGAAATTGAGGCCGCGTACACCGCGCGCTGCATAGTCCAGCGCTTCCCCCAGAGTTTCAAAGTCTGAAAACCGGCGCTCCAGCGTATCGCTGGAGGGCGTAGGTGTTAGACCGGTCATGTGCTTTCCCTTAAAATCTTGCGATCCCTAAGCCTGTCCTTTTACCCGCGCTTTGGAGTTCAAATTTCGACCCGACTGTGGCAACAATGCGGCGCAGTGACTGCTCCAAAAAGACACAAGGCTCCCAAGCCATTGAATCCGGTGAAGTTGCGCGACCTCGCGCTGCACTATGTCGGGCGCTATGCCACCAGCCGGAAGAAGCTATCCGACTATCTTGCCCGCAAGCTGCGCGAGCGCGGATGGGAGAGCGAAAAAACGCCGGATATCAACGCGCTGATCACCGATTTTGTGCGCCTTGGCTATATCGACGACGCTGCCTTTGCTGCAGCACGCGCCCGAACCCTTTCCGCACGCGGTTTGGGCAAAAGGCGAGTGCAAGAAGATTTGCGCGCCAAGGGCATTTCCGAAGATGATGCGCACGACGCACAGGAAGAAAGCGACGCGCAGAAATGGGAATCGGCTGAGCGCTTTGCCAAACGCAAACGCATAGGGCCTTATGCCACCGAACCCGCGTCGGAAGAGCAAAGGCGCAAGCAATTTGCCGCTTTCCTGCGTGCGGGGCATGATTTTGAACTGGCGCGCCGTTTCGTCAACGCTTCACCCGGGGAAGAAGTCGAGGCAGATTAGCAGCATGAACCGCCGATTCGTCCTTGCGGCGCTGCCGCTCTTGATCACCCTGACCGCTGCAACCCCGCCCAAAAAGGCGTCTGCACCTCCTGCCCCCTTGCCCGATCTGGTGAAGGTGGTGCTGACGACCGAATTGGGGCCAATCGAACTCGAGCTCGACGCAAAGCGGGCGCCAATCGCAACACGCAATTTCGTGCGCTATGTCGACCAGAAGCGGTTTGATGGCATTACATTCTACCGCGCAATGAAGCTCCCCTGGGGTGAGCAACCCAATGGCCTGATCCAGGCGGGCACCCGCGGTGACCAGCGCCGCGACCTGCCACCGATCGCGCATGAAACCACCGACCAGACGGGCATTTTGCACAAAGCGGGCTCGATCTCGATGGCGCGCTGGGCCCCAGGCACCGCAAAGGGCGACTTTTCCATCCTGCTTTCGGATATGCCCAGCCTTGATGCCGATCCCAAATCGACCGATCCCGAAACCCGCGCCGGCTATACCGCGTTCGGCCGCGTTTCCGCCGGGATGGAGGTCGTCCGCCAGATTTACGACGCCCCGATTTCGCCGACATTGGGCGAAGGTGCGATGAAAGGGCAGATGATCGCGAAACCGGTGAAGGTAATTACAGCACGGCGGGTGGTTGGGCCTTAGGCCAAAACAGGCCCTCCCCTAACCCCTCCCGCAGGCGGGAGGGGGATTTGCAGGATGCG
>NZ_JBHUEL010000002.1:0-161091 GCF_042680825.1 Sphingorhabdus buctiana | reverse complement strand
CAAGCGCAATGGTTGCCACCACCCCTTCCAGATTGTGCATCACATCGTCATTGGCAAACCGCAAAACGCGATATCCTTGATCGCGCAGGAAACTGTCTCGTCTAGCATCATACCCCTGCCGGAGATCGTGGGAAAATCCGTCTATTTCGACCACCAACTTTGCGGAACGGCATACCAGATCGCAGAAATAGGGACCAATCTGATACTGCCGGGTAAAACGGTGCCCGGAGAGTTTGCCGCTTGAAAGCGCAGGCCAGATCAACCGCTCTGCCAATGACGCCTCTCGGCGCAGTTCACGCGAACGGTTGATGTCCCTTCCACGAAACTTTGGACGTTTCATATCACAGGCCCTCCCCTAGCTCCTCCCGCAAGCGGGAGGGGGATATTGCGTGCTCAATTCCTTGGTGGTTGCCTGCGGTAGGATAGGGCTTCGGCGATGTGGATGCGGCCCACGGTCTCGCATCCGGCGAGGTCGGCTATCGTCCGCGCCACCCGCAATATCCGCGTATAGCCGCGCGCCGACAACCGCATCGCTTCGCTGGCCTGTGCGAGCAGGCGTTGGCCGGGTTCGTCGGGGGTGGCATGCGCCTCGAGCAATTCACCGTCGAGTTCGGCATTGCTGCGTTTTGCAGTGCCGCCCAATCGTTCGGTCTGCACTTGCCGCGCCGCCAATACCCGCGCGGCGACCTGATCGGAGCCTTCCGATGGCGGGGGTAAGACAAGGTCGGCGGCGCTTACTGCCTCAACCTCTACATGCAGGTCGATGCGGTCAAGCAGTGGCCCCGAAACGCGCGACTGGTAATCTGCCGCACAGCGCGGAGCGCGGCTGCAGGCGAGCGCGGCATCACCCAGATGGCCGCAGCGGCACGGGTTCATCGCCGCGACCAGTTGCACCCTTGCCGGGAAGGTCACATGGCTGTTTGCGCGCGCCACGCTGACCTCGCCTGTTTCTAAGGGTTGGCGTAAACTATCGAGAACAACCCTCTGGAATTCTGGTAATTCATCGAGAAATAATATGCCGAGATGGGCAAGGCTCACCTCGCCGGGCCGAACGCGCAGGCCGCCACCGACCAGTGCTGGCATCGAGGCGCTGTGGTGCGGCGCCCGAAATGGCCTGCTGCGCGAAATGCGCCCACCCTCCAGCGTGCCTGAGACCGAGGCAATCATCGAAACCTCAAGCGCTTCAGCCGGGGTCAGTTCGGGCAGTATTCCGGGCAGGCAAGAGGCGAGCAACGACTTGCCCGCACCCGGCGGGCCGACCATCAGCAGGTTGTGCCCGCCCGCTGCGGCAATCTCCAACGCGCGCTTGGCCGTTTCCTGCCCCTTCACCTGTTTGAGGTCCGGCCCGCGTGCAGGCGCTTCGGCGATACCTGGTTCGGGCGGGCGCAATATCCCCTGCCCTTTTAGGTGGTTGAGCAGTGACAGCAGGTCTGGCGCGGCAACGACCTCTACCTGGCCTGCCCATGCCGCTTCGGCGCCTTGCAGCGCCGGGCAGATCAGCCCCATTTGTCGCCCCGAAGCATGGAGCGCTGCAAGCAATACGCCCGGGGAAGCGGCAACCCGCCCATCGAGGCCGAGTTCGCCGACCACGACATAATGCGCAAGCGTTTCGGTATCGACCAGCCCCATGGCGGACAGCAGCGCCAGCGCGATCGGCAGGTCGTAATGCGATCCCTCCTTGGGCAGGTCAGCCGGCGAGAGGTTGATAGTGATCCGTTTGGGCGGCAGCGAAAGCCCGAGAGCCGCGATGGCGGCGCGCACGCGCTCGCGGCTTTCTGCCACCGCCTTGTCAGGCAAGCCAACCACTGAAAAGGCAACCATGCCGGGAGCGATCTGGCACTGCACCTCGACCGCACGGGCCTCCAGCCCCAAATAGGCAACGGTAGAAACAATCGCGACCATGGCGAAGCAACTCCTTAGAAACAGGTCCAAAAGTTGCGCCATTTTGGCCACCGCGCGCTGCCATCGGTTAGCATGAATTCGCCCGAAGGCAAATCGTGGCTAAAATCCTTTTAACCCTTCGCGAAGATGATTTCGCAAGCTGCTGCAATGCATTGGGCGTGAATGAAGGGCATCAGGATCCTTGAAAAATTCGGCTTGGCGACGCTGTTTGCAATCGTGCTGATTGCCGCGCCGTCGCACGCTGCGACGTTGCAGGTCGAAGATGTCGTTTATGAAGTGGATGCGACGGTCGAGAGCGGCGCGACCGAGCGTTTTGTCGCCCAGCCCTTTGGGGAAATCGCCCCCAGCCGCCCGCCGCTGGCGAGCTTTGGCCCGTTCCATATGGTTGCGCCCGATCGCGCCGAACTGATCGGCAGCATCGAGAGCGAAACGCCCGCGCAATTTGCCGCTCTGCTCCGCGCCTTTCCGGGCCTGCGCCAGATCGACATGGTCGAATGCCCCGGCACCGGTGATGACGAAGCCAATCTTGCACTCGCCCGCATGGTGCGCCGCCATGGCGTCAGCACCTATGTGCCCGATGGCGGTTCGGTCCGTTCGGGCGGGGTGGAGTTGTTCCTGGCAGGTGCCACCCGCCGCGCCGCGCCGACCGCCGAATTCGCAGTGCATAGCTGGCGCGACGAAGATGGCTATGAAGCCGATGATTTCGCCGCAGACGACCCGGTGCATCAGGAATATATCGCTTTTTACCGCGAAATGGGGCTGGGTGATGCCGAGGCACGCAGCTTTTACGCGATGACCAACAGCGCGCCACATGATGATGCGCTCTACCTCAACTCTCGCGAACTGGCACGCTACGTCCGGCTGGATTGAACCGTCCGCGGGCTTGATACCGCAAAAATCATGCTCTAAGCGCCCGCCCTATGGGGGCTGCAGCTATCACTTTCCGGCATGATCGGAGGTCAGGCGACGACCAGCTGATCGTCGACATGCACCGATATGGCTATGCGCAAGAAGGCGACCGCTTTGGCCCGCCTTTCTGGGACTTTGTCGTCGAAACCGTTGCCGAGGCCCGGCTCGACCAGCCGGGGCGCAGCCGCGTATGGTTTGCGGAAATCGATGGCAAAGCGGTGGGCTGCTCTGCATTGGTCGATCGCGGCGAGCGCGGTCAATTGCGCTGGGTCGTGCTGCTCCCCGAAGCTCGCGGGACCGGCGCGGGCCGCAAGCTGGTGGAACTTGCGCTCGATCATGCCCGGCATTGCGGCCATGCCGAGGTCTATCTTGAAACCACCGACGGCCTCGCTTCCTCTATGGCGATCTATGAAAAAATGGGTTTCCGGACGAGTGATGCGCATGTCGAGCGGCTGTGGCACGGCGATGGCGTGCACATCACCATGACGCTCCAGCTCTAACCACTCGCTCCTTTTCACCAACGCATTTCTGCTACTCTGCGACGCCATCCTGTTGTCGGATTGACTAACATACCAACTAGTCGGTATGGTCTGCACATGTCGAGTCGCAATGCCCCTGCCCCAAGAGTTTCTGCCCGGTCGAAACTGATCGATGCGGCACATATGCTGGTGCGACGGCAGGGTTATGCAGCCACCTCGGTCGATGAGATTTGCGCGGCTGCAGGTGTATCGAAAGGCGCTTTCTTCCACCATTTCGCTTCCAAGGAAGAATTGGGTGTGGCCGCCGCCGAGCAATGGACCGCGCGCGCCGAGGAGTTGATCTTCACCCTGCCCCATTGGGTCCGCATCGAAGACCCGCTCGAGCGGCTCCTCGCCCACATTGATTTTCGCCTGTTCATGATGGAGGGCCCTGCCGAGGGCTTCACCTGCTTCGTCGGCACGATGGTGCAGGAAAGCTTTGCCAGCAGCGAGCCGCTGCGCATTGCGAGCGATGCCAGCATCAGCGCCTATTGCGATCGGCTGGCCGTGGATATCGAAGCAGCCATCGCACGTTACGGCATCAGCGGCGGCGTTTCGGCTATAAGCCTCGCTTATCACATCCAGGCGGTGCTGCAGGGTGCATTCATCATCGCCAAGGCGAGGAACAGCCCGAAGGAAGCGCGCGACAGCGTGCTCCATCTCAAACGCTACATTAAAATGCTGTTCGATCGAGGAGATGCCAAATGAGCAAAATGATCTTCGTCAACCTGCCAGTGGCGGACCTGCCGCGATCTATGGCTTTCTATGCGGCGCTCGGGTTCACCAACAACCCGCATTTCACCGACGAGACCGCTGCCTGCATGGTTTGGGGGGAAGGCATCCACGTGATGCTGCTGACCCACGACAAATGGAAGAGCTTCACCGACCGGCCGATTCCGCCATCGACTTCGAGCGAAGTCATGATCGCCATCACGCTGGACAGCAAGGATGTAGTGAACGCGCTGGTTGATGCGGGTGCCGCAGCCGGGGGAACAGCGGACCTCAATCCGCCGCAGGACCATGGCTTCATGTACCAGCGCACGCTTGCCGATCCCGACGGCCATATCTGGGAGCCATTCTGGATGGATCCGGCCGCAGTGCCGCCAGACGCCTGAGTTTTTTGAACCGGGGGCAAATAGGAGACGAAAGATGAGTTATATAGACGGTTTCGTGATCGCCTGCCCCAAGGCCAACAAGGACAAATTCATCGAGCACGCCAAGATGGGCGATAGTGTGTTCATGGAACTGGGCGCGCTGCGGGTGGTTGAGTGCTGGGGTGACGACATCCACGAAGGCCACACCACCGATTTCCGCATGGCTGTGAAAGCCGAAGAGGATGAAGAAGTGCTCTTCAGCTGGATCGAATGGCCCGACAAGGCCACCCGCGAAGCGGCGATGGCGACGATGACCAAGTGGATGAACGATCCCAGCAAGGCCGATCCGCGCATGGACCCGGAAAAGAACCCGATGCCCTTTGACGGCAAAAGGCTGATCTTCGGCGGTTTCACGCCCGTTCTCGACCTCAAGCAATAGGAGGCGATGATGCGAAACGAACATGGCGACTTCATCTGGTACGAATTGTTGACCAGCGACGCTGACGCTGCTGCGGCATTCTACAAATCGGTCATTGGCTGGAATGCGGCGAACGCCAACCAGCCGGGAATGGATTACAACCTGTTCTATGCGGGCGATCCGTCTGACACGATGAACGGCGTTGGCGGTTTCATGACCATCACCCCCGAAATGGAGGCAGGCGGCTCAAGACCGGCGTGGATCGGCTATATTGCGGTCGAGGATGTCGACAAGGCCGTGACCGATATCATCGCGGCAGGCGGCACATCGTTTATGACAATGGACGTTGAGAATGTCGGCCGCATGGCGATGGTTGCCGATCCGCAAGGCGCGCTTTTCTATGTCATGCGTGGCGCATCAAGCGAACCAAGCCACAGCTTTGCCGCGATCGAACCCAAGGTCGGCCATTGCGCCTGGAACGAGCTTTCGACCACCGACCCTGAAGCCGCAAAGACTTTTTACGGCAAGCTGTTCGGCTGGGCCAAGGATGGCGATCTCGATATGGGGACGATGGGCAAATATGAATTCCTCCGCGTCGCGGGCGGGCGCTTCCTGCTGGGTGCAGTCATGCCCAAAATGCCACAAATGCCCGTTTCGGCCTGGACCTATTATTTCCGCGTGTCCGATATCGACGCAGCGGTCGATGCGTTGAAGGCGGCAGGCGGGACACTTCATATGGAGCCGATGGAAATTCCCGGCGGCGATTACAGCCTTTCCGCATCCGATCCCCAAGGCGCGGCCTTTGGGCTTGTTGGGCCTCGACATTGAGGAAACAGCCATGACCACCAACACTATCTGCATCTGGTTTGACAATGCTGCCGAGGAAGCGGCCAATTTCTATGCCGCAACCTCTCCCGACAGTACGGTCAAGGCGGTGCACCGCGCCCCGGCCGATTATCCTTCTGGAAAGAAGGGCGATGTGCTGACGGTCGAATTCACCGTCGTTGGCGTGCCCTGCATCGGCCTTAATGGCGGCCCAGTCTTTCCGCAGAGCGAGGCGTTCTCGTTCCAGATCGGCACTGACAGCCAGGAAGAAACCGACCGCTATTGGAATGCCATTGTCGGCAATGGCGGGGCTGAAAGCGCCTGCGGTTGGTGCAAGGATAAATGGGGCCTCAACTGGCAGATCACCCCGCATGTACTGACCGATGCGATGGCCCGGGGTGGCGATGTTGCAAAGCGCGCATTCGAGGCGATGATGACGATGCAGAAAATCGACCATACCGCAATCGAGGCGGCGGTGCGGGGAGACGGACAATGACAGCAACAGCAGAAAATGGGTGGGAACTGTCGGTCACGCGTTTCATCGACGCACCGCCGACAAAAGTGTGGGATGTGATGACCAACCGGATCAACGATTGGTGGTGCCCAAAGCCTTGGCGTGCGGAGTTCGACAAGCTCGAACGGCGAGCGGGAGGCGCCTCCACCTGCACCATGTATGGCCCCGATGGCGAAGTGCACCCGCATCCCGGCACCGTGCTGGCATGGGATGAAGGCAAGCGCTTTGCCTTTACCGATGCCGTCGTCGGCGACCTGATGCCCGCTGGCCCTTTCATGATCGGCATCTGGAGCATCGAGCCCGAAGGCAATGGCACGCGCTACACCGCCACATGCCGCCACTGGACCGAAGATGCCTGCAAGCAACATACCGAGATGGGCTTTGAAGAAGGATGGGGTGCCTGTGCCGACCAGTTGGTGGAGATGTGCGAGGAAGTTTGAAACTGTCCTTGTTTCGAAAAGAATAGCTCCCACATCGGCGGCATGACCGGGAAGATTCGGGCCGAACGCAAAAAAATCAGCGAAATGCGGGCTTATCGCTGGACGATGATCGTCATCGGCTGGGCCTTTGTGGTATCCGCTCCGCTGATCAGCTGGCTCCCGGGGCCGGGCGGGCTCGCCTTTTTCATCATCGGATCAGCCCTGATCATCAAAAACTCGCTTTGGGCAAAACGGCAATTCACCAAGCATAGCAAGCGACATCCCGAATATGGAACATGGCTCAACTGGGCGCTTCGCAGGAAGCGGTTTCGCAAGCGGCCACCCTTCCCGCCTGTGAAGCGTGACCTGATGCGGCTGTTCCGGCGTGACGACCTTGGCCAAAAACTGCCCTGAGTCATGTTGACTTTTGCGCGCCTAAACCATAAAGGCCCGCTCAACAAAGGCGGTCGCCGTAGAGATTCGGCGGCTGTTTTTATTCCAACAGCTGATTTTTTTGAGGATTTGAGCCATGAAGCGCACCTTCCAGCCGAGCAATCTTGTGCGCGCTCGCCGTCACGGATTCCGTCTCCGCATGTCGACCGCCAAGGGTCGCGCGATCCTGAACGCACGCCGCGCACGCGGTCGCAAGAAGCTGTCGGCCTAAGCGCCGCAGATTTTGCCAGCCGCATCATGCGCGGCTATCAGGTAATCAAGAAAAGGCCGGATTTTCTGGCTGCCAACCGGGGGAAGCGTTATGCAACTCCCGGTTTCGTTTTGCTGGTGCACGATCGGCGCGACGATGATCCTGCCAAGCGGCTGGGCATCACCATCACCAAAAAGGTCGGGAATGCCGTGGTGCGCAACCGCATGCGTCGCCGTTTCCGCGAACTGGCGGCTGAGCTGCTTCCCACATTGGGCAAGGCTGGAGCCGATCATATCCTGATAGGTCGCGAGGGCGGGATCGAACGAGATTTCGGCCAGCTGCGCGAAGAAATGACGAAGGCGCTGGGGAAGCTTTCAGCATGATCGCAAAGCTTTTCATCCTGATCGCGCGTGGTTGGCAATTAGGGCCGTCACGTATCCTGCCGCCGACGTGTCGCTATGTCCCTAGCTGTTCGTCCTATGCGATAGAGGCTTTGCAGAAATATGGCGCGATTAAGGGTGGCTGGCTGACGCTGAAACGGCTATTGCGCTGCCATCCTTGGGGCGGGCACGGATATGATCCGGTGCCCTGACAGATCAAGACATTGAAGTAACAGGGAATATCAAGTGGAAGACCGGCGTAATATCATTTTGGCTGTGCTGTTGACGGGCCTTATCCTTTTTGGCTGGCCCTATGTCGCGGAGCAATTTTTCCCGACCCCGCCTCCGGCGGAGAAAAGCGCGCCAGCCACGACAGCTGATGCACCTGCGAGTGCAGGTACACCCAGCGGCGATATTGCCACCCCATCGGTATCGTCAAAGGCCGTTGCCCTGCCCGCAGCGCTTACCGCCAATCCGCGCGTGCTTATCGAAACCCCCAAGCTCAAGGGCTCGATCAACCTTGAAGGCGCACGCATTGATGACCTGGTGCTGACACAGCATCGCCAGGAACTTTCGAAGAAATCGCCGCCAGTGCGGTTGTTTGCCCCTTCGGGCACCGCTAACGCCTATTTTGCGCGCTTCGGCTGGACCGGCAATGGCGCGACGCTTCCCACCGACAAGACCATCTGGACGGCCGACAGCAACAAGTTGACCCCGACGACCCCGGTTACGCTGAGCTGGACCAATCCAGAGGGCCAGCGTTTCGATATCAAGCTGTCGATCGATGAACATTACCTAATCACCGCGGAACAGCGCTTTGCGAATGCCGCCGGCCTGCCCACCGCAAATGTTGCGCCCTTTGGCATCATCAGCCGCAAGGGCACGCCCAAGGATGCAACCAAAGGCGGTTCGATCTTTACGCAGATCCATATCGGCCCGATGGGCGTGTTCAACGGCCAGCCCAATTATGAATGGGGCTATGACCAGGTTGCCGAAGCACCGGGTGGCAAGGTCAGCTTTGCGACCACGGGTGGCTGGAACGGCCTGACCGACAAATATTGGCTGGCAGCGCTGATCCCTGATCAGAAGGTACCGGTGAAGGCAGAGTTCCTCTCTGAAGGTGGTTATAACTGGGCCAATGTCCGCAATGCGCAACTGACGGCAGTCGCTGCGGGGCAGACCGAAACCCAGACCTCGCGCCTGTTCGCGGGGGCCAAGGAATATGAAGAGCTGACCAACTACACCGAAAAGCTCGGCATTCCCTATCTCGACTATTCGATCGACTGGGGTTGGTTCTGGTTCATCGCCATTCCGTTCCAGAAGCTGCTGTTGTGGCTGTTTGACCTGTTCAAGAATTTCGGCGTCGCCATCATCGCGCTGACCATCATCGTTCGCATTTTCATGTTCCCCGTCGCGCAAAAGCAGTTTGCGTCGATGGCCGGCATGCGCGCGGTGCAGCCCAAGATGAAGGCGCTGCAGGAGCGGTACAAGGACGACAAGCCCAAGCTGCAGCAGGAAATGATGAAGCTGTACCAGGAAGAGAAGATCAACCCGCTGGCGGGCTGCCTTCCCATCCTGCTGCAAATCCCGATCTTTTTCGCGCTGTACAAGATACTGATGCTCTCGGTTGAAATGCGGCACCAGCCGTTTGCGCTGTGGCTGAAGGACCTGTCGGCACCCGATCCGTTGACCCCCATCAACCTGTTCGGCCTGCTGCCGTTTGACCCGCCGAGCTTCATCGCCATCGGCATCCTGCCGATCCTGCTCGGCATCACCATGTGGTTGATGCAGCGCCTGAACCCGCAGCCGATGGACGAAGTGCAAAAGCAGGTCTTTGCCATCATGCCCTGGTTCCTGATGTTCATCATGGCCCCCTTCGCAGCCGGTCTGCAGCTTTACTGGGTGGTTTCGAACATCATCTCGATCGGCCAGCAAAAGTGGCTCTACGCCAAGCATCCGATCCTGAAGGAGCAGATGGCCAAGGAAGAGGCCGAGAAGAAAAAGGCGAAGGCTTAAGGCATTAACCTCTCCCCTTCCGGGGGAGAGGCAACGAGACTTGGTCTTGCGAAGCGAGGCCTAGTCGCAGTCGGAGAGGGGCCCCTCTCCAAGCGCGGCTAGCTGCGTTGCAGCAAACCTTGCTATCCTCTCCCCCGGATGGAGAGAGGGTTTGAGAGACAATTATATGGACACGAAAATCTTTTCAGGCCCGGTCAACTTCCTGAAGTCTGCCCCCAGCCTTGAATTCCTGCCCGACGCGACCGTGCCGGAGATCGCCTTTGCCGGACGGTCGAATGTGGGCAAGTCGAGCCTGATCAACGCGCTCGTCAACCGCAACGGCCTTGCCCGTGCATCGAACACGCCGGGGCGTACGCAGGAACTCAATTTCTTTGACGTGGGTGAACCGCCGATCTTCCGCATTTGTGACATGCCCGGCTATGGCTATGCAAAGGCGCCGCTGAAGACGGTGCAGAAATGGCGTTACCTGGTGAACGATTATCTGCGCGGCCGGCAAGTGCTCAAGCGTGCTTTCCTGCTGATCGACAGCCGCCATGGCATCAAGGAAGTCGACCGCGAGATTATGAAAATGCTCGACGGTGCAGCCGTCAGCTATCGCATCGTGCTTACCAAGACCGACAAGATCAAGGCGAGCGAACTCGCTGCGGTCGAGGCGGCAACGCTCGAGGAGCTGCGCAAGCACAGCGCCGCTTTTCCGGTGATTTCGGCGACCTCTGCGGAAAAGAAGGGCGGGATTGATGCCTTGCGCGAGGCGGTGCTAGAAGCCATCCAGTCATGACCCTCAAACTCATCATCGGGAACAAGGCCTATTCGAGCTGGTCGATGCGTGGCTGGCTGGCTTGCAAGCAATCGGGGCTGCACTTCGAGGAATTGACCGTTCCCCTCTATAATGACGGCTGGGACGAGCGAAAGCGCGAGGAGGATATTGCGCCCTCATCGGGCAAGGTGCCAATCCTGTGGGATGGCGAGGCGGTTATCTGGGACAGCCTGGCAATTCTCGAATATCTGGCCGACAAGGTTGGGCGGGAGCGTTTCTGGCCCAAGGACGAAGTCGCCCGCGGCATGGCGCGGTCGATGGCAGCCGAAATGCATTCGGGTTTCCTGCCCCTGCGGCGTGCTTGCCCGATGAACCTGCGCAAGGTTTATGAAGGCGTGACGATCAGCGACGAAACCCGCAACGATGCGCTGCGCATCCTGGGCTTGTGGGCTGAAGCCCGCGCGCGGTTCGGCAATGAAGGCCCCTATCTGTTCGGCACCTATAGCGCCGCCGATATCATGTATGCCCCCATTGTGACGCGCTTTGTCACTTATGGTTTCACCCTGCCCGGCTTTGCCGAGGCCTATGTCGATGCCGTCCTTGCCCATCCCTGGATGGAGGAATGGTACCAGGCGGCGCAGAATGAAGAATGGGTGATCGAAAAGTTCGAGATCGAGCCGAGTAAGTGAAATCTCCCTCCCGCTTTCGGGAGGAGATTATTTGATCCGTTTGGTCGGATAGAGCGTGCCATCCTTGTGGTAATAATCCTCCTCGCCGAACATCATGTCGATATCCGAATACCCCCCGCCTTTTGAGCGATCGCCCACCCCTATGGCGATGAACATGCAGTCACTGTCGCTGCGGTTGATAAGGTGATGGCCGTTGCGCACGCCAGCGGCCCACGCCGCGATATCGCCGGGGCGCATCACGGTTTCGCCTTCATCCTCAACCAGCACTGCCTCACCCGAGAGCATGATCACCATCTCATCCTCTGCCTCGTGCCAGTGGCGCTGCGAAGACCAACCGCCCGGTTTGAGCACCACATGGCTTGCACCCATGCGCGTCAATCCCGCAGCAGGGGCGAGCCGACGCCACCAGCGGCCTTCAACAGCCTTGTCGAAAGGTTCGGGGTAACCGGTCGCGTTCGATTGCGGGATGGCTTCGATATCGATCTTGGGCATGGCGCTTCCAACCAGAATTTATGGACAAACCATAACGTCATTGCCATGCGGTGCAAATGACTGACAGCCTTGCCCTGCAATATGCCCAAGCCCTGATGGCCTGCGAGAGCATCTCGCCTGCGCGCGGCAGCGTTTTTGACACGATGGAGGCGCTGCTGGTGCCTTTGGGCTTCACTGTCGAACGTTTCATTGCAGGTGCTGACGATCCTGACCCGGCGCATGGCGGCCCTGTGGAAAACCTGTTTGCAATCCGTGGAAAAGGCGGGCGGCATTTCGCCTTTGCGGGGCATCTTGATGTCGTGCCGCCGGGCGACGGCTGGGCAAGCGCACCATTCGAACCCGAAGTCCGCGGCGACCTGCTTTACGGGCGCGGCGCTGTCGACATGAAAGGCAGCATCGCGGCCTTTGTCGCTTCCCTGCACGAAATCCCCGAAGAAGCCGGAACGATAAGCCTGATCATCACCGGTGATGAGGAAGGCCCCGCCATCCACGGCACCCGCGCGCTGATCGAGCATATGAAGGCACGCGGCACCCTGCCCGATATTTGCCTTGTCGGCGAACCCACCAGCGTCAATCGGCTGGGCGATATGATGAAGGTCGGTCGGCGCGGATCGGTGAATATGTGGATCACCGTCGAAGGCACGCAAGGCCATGTTGCCTATCCGCATCTGGCCGACAATCCGATCCCGCGGTTGGTTGCCATCCTTGCGCAGATCAAGGCGGTGGTGCTCGATGAAGGCACCGAATTTTTCCAGCCGAGCAATATCGAGATTACCGAACTCCACACCGGCAACCCGGCGACCAATGTGATCCCGGCAAAGGCGCTGGCGCGGTTGTCGATCCGTTTCAATGATTTGCACAGCGGTGAGTGTTTGGTCGAGCTGATCCGCGGCATTGTCGAGCCGGGTGGCGGCACGCTGAAGGCGATGATCTCTGGCGAGGCCTTTCTGACCCCGCCAGGCGAGCTCAGCGAAACATTGGCCGCGGTGGTAGAGGAAGTGACCGGCATCGCCCCCGAGGCCTCGACCACCGGCGGCACGTCGGATGCACGCTTCCTTTCCAAGCTCTGCCCGGTTGTCGAATTCGGGCTGTGCAATGCAACGATGCACAAGCTTGATGAGGCCGTGGCGATTCCAGACCTTGATGCGCTGGCGGAGATTTACCGGCAGGTGACACTGCGGTTGTTGTCCGCTTAGCGTTTCAAAACAATATACAAGGCCCCGTCGCCGCCGTGGCGCGGGTGTGCTTGGCGGACGGCGGCGATATGTGCGCTGTGTCGCGATGCCGCGAGCCAGTCGCGCACCACCGACGCAATCGCTCCCCGTCCGGTTCCGCTCGCCCGATCGTGCGCGCGCGCCTTGCCGGTAACGAGCAGCACCACGCGCATCCGCTGGTGGATCGCCTGTTCGAGTGCATGGTCAAGCCGGGCGTGCGCCCCCGCCAGCCCCTGCCCGTGCAGGTCGATGCTGATATCAGGGATGACCGCGCCCTTGTTGAAGCGCCGGTCCCAATGCGAATCGAGATTGCCCTCGATGGTTTTCACTGGCTTTTGCTGGGGAGCGACCGCTGCCGGCTTAGCTTTGGGTTTTGGTTTTTTGGGCTCCGCGACGCTGAGCTTGGGCGCTTCTTCCACCGGATGCGGATGCAACACCACCTTCACCGGGTGTAGCGGCTTCACCGTCTGCACGACACGGTTCCACAACGACCGCTCCTCCGGATGGAGGCGGCGTGCCATTATTGCGCCGGGATCAGGCGCGCGACGGTAGCCTTGGGCAGGAAGATCAGCGCACTGCCGCGTGCCGACATGCCGCCCGCAATGGCGCGCGCGCGATCGCCAGCACCCCAGAAGCTGTCAAAGCGGTTCGCCCCCTTGATCGCGCCGCCGGTATCCTGTGCCACCCAGATGCCATTGGGTTCGGCCCGGTCGAGCGAGAGCCAGACAGGCGCGCCCAAGGGCACATATCTGGGATCGACAGCAACGCTCGCCTCGCCCACCACCGGATAGCCCATGGCACCGAGTGGCCCTGCCCCGGTCAATTCGCGGAAAAAGACGAAGCTTTTGTTTTCGTTCATGATCTTCTTCCCCTCTTCGGGGTTTTCGCGAAGATATTTGACGATTCCCTGCATCGACCCGTCGGTGATCAGGCCGCGATCCTTCATCAACCTACCTATGCCGGTATATCCGCGGCCATTCTGGCTTTCATAGCCGATCCGCATCACCCCGCCATCGGGCAGGCGCAAACGGCCCGATCCCTGGATCTGCAGGAAGAAGAAGTCGACCGGGTCAGCCGCCCAGGCAATCTCAAGCCCGCGACCGGCGAGTGAGCCATCGACGATCGCGGCGCGCTCATCATAAGGAATGAATTTGGTGCCCTGCACCTTGCCGCGGATCGACTTGCCTTTGAGATCATCCGAAAACAGCCCGAGATCGACATCGATCAGGTCAGGCGGGCGTTTGTAAATCGCGACATCATAGCCGGGTTGCTTGGTACGCGATCCGGCGATTTCGGGTTCGAAATAACCGGTGACAAAGGCCTTGCCCTCGCCAACCTGTACCGCATCGAAATAGGTGGCGAAGAAGGAGATGGCATCGCCGCTCCATGTTTTCACCGCATCGCAGGCCTCTTGCCAGTCACTTCCTTGCGTTAGCCCTGAATTGTCGGTGCGTTTCAACAGGCCAGGGCAGGATGTGCGGAACGATGCGAGTGCAAGATTGGCTTTGCGCGCATCCGAAGCCAGCTCTGCAATCGCCGGCCCGCGAACCACACCGGCGCTGAGGGCGTTGACCACTTCAGTTGCCTGCGTGGTTGGAGAAACCGCGATAGGAGCGACCGGTGTCGATGGAATCGGCTTTGCGGCAACATCTGGTGCCGTTGGCGCAGGCGGTGTGGACGGAGAAACCGTTCCGCCTTTAGGGATGATCGTCCCCGAGCAGGCAGACAGCAAAAGTGTCGGTAGGGCGAGCGCGATGGCGGGGCTTTTCATGCCCCGTGGTGAATCAGACCGCGTCGGTTTCGTCAAGTTTCCAGTTACGGTCGCCCGACTTCACATCGCGGAAGAATGTCCAGACATCGTGCGTCTCGACAGCATCGGTGAGCGAGCCGCCGATGATCGCTCCATTGGCATCGCGCGTCAGTGCCGCAATGTCGGCATCGAAACGCACCGAAATCCGTGCCATCGGATGATCATAGCTGGCATCAACGATGCGGGCTTCATCGATACGGACGAGCCGGTTTTCGAGCGTTTCGCCATTCGCATTGCGCGCATCGATTGCCTCGACAAAGCTTTCATAGACATCATCATCGCACAGGAAACGAAGCTGCGCCTTGTCGCCTTTCCAATAGGCTTCGAGGATCATGCCATAGGCTGCCTTGGCGCCTTCAAGAAACAGGGCTGGGTCAAAGGTGCGATCGGCATTGGCGATTGAACGCAAACCGCTTTGGGCAGCGCTGTCGGCGAGCGGGCTATCGACGACCGGCGCGGGCGATAGCCCTTCGCGTGAGCCGACCGGCTGGCGGACGCTCGCAGGCTGGCGCTCATCGATTGCGGGGCGGGCCACAGGCTCCTGCTCATGCCCGGTGCGCTTGCCGAGCACCGAATAGAGACGCAGGCCCAGAAAGGCTGCAACCATTGCGAGCAGGACGATTTCGACAGTTACCATTTCACACGCCTCACAAGTTCGGACAGGGATTTAGCCCGAAAAACCAAAATCCGGGTTAATCCCACTTGAATGGCATGAAACCCAGCTTCCTTGACGTCAACATAGGCATTTCCCCCGCTGGTTTCAAATGGCTTGCTGCGATTCTTTTCACGCAGGCCAAAACAAGCGCTTTGGCGACGCCCTTAAGCATTGCCCTTTGCCCTTCCCCCTGCTAGGCGCGCTGCCGAAATAGGGGCCATGTGGGATGGCCGGGAAAGTCAGGGAAAGCACAGAAAATGGCCGAAGAAGGCAACATCGTTTCCGATACACTGCGCGCGAACGGCGAAGACACCGCACCGGCGGTTGGCATGCTCAGCCAGTATATCAAGGATCTATCGGTCGAAAACCCGAATGCCCCGCAAAGCTATGGCTGGGATAGCCAACCCCAGATCGATGTTCAGGTGAATATCGAAGTCAATCCGGTGAACGAGGAAGTCAACGAAGTTTGCCTGAAACTTGGCGTCAAGGCCGAGGCGGAACAGGGCGTGCATTTCAATGTCGAACTCGAATATGCGACGCTTTTTGGCCTGCGCAATGTCGAAGAAGGCTATGCCCACCAGTTCCTGTTTGGTGAGGCTCCGCGCCTGATGTTCCCCTTTGCACGCCGCGTGGTTGCCGATGCGATTCGCGATGCCGGCTATCCGCCGCTGGTGCTCGATCCGATCGACTTCAACGGCCTCTACCTGCAGCAGCTCGCGCAGGCGCAAGCAACGGCTGAAGCACAGCCCGCCGGCGAAGCCTGATATTTTCCGATTAGGTTGAACCAGCGATGAGCTTGCTTCGGCACACATCGACCATCGCTGGTTTCACCATCATCAGCCGCATATTCGGCTTTATCCGCGACATCCTGCTCGCCCGTGTGCTCGGCGCCGGGCTGGCAGGGGACGCGTACCAGCTGGCCTTCACCCTGCCCAACACCTTCCGTCGGCTGTTTGCCGAAGGCGCCTTTTCGGTCGCTTTCGTGCCGATGTATTCGCGGCGGCTGGCGGGCGAGAATGGTGAGGATGAAGCAGCGAAGTTCGCCAATGACGTATTGTCGGTCTTTATCTGGATATTGCTCGCCTTTTCGGGGTTGGCGATGCTCGCGATGCCGGGAATTGTCTGGCTGCTCGCCAGCGAATTCCAGTCGGTTCCGGGCAAGTTTGACCTTGCGGTATTCCTCAGCCGGGTGACCTTCCCTTACCTGTTTTTCATCAGCCTGGTGGCGATGCTCACCGGCTTGCTCAACGCGCGTTCCAAATTTGCGCCAGGGGCTATCGCGCCGATCCTGTTCAATATCGTGCTGATCGGGGGCATTGGCGCTGGCTATTATTGGCGCGGGGGCAGCGATGACGACCGGCTTGTCGTCTATGCATTGAGCGCGGCGGTTTCGCTCTCGGGTCTCGCGCAACTGCTCTATCTGTGGTGGGAAGTGCGCCGCGCTGGCCTCAGCTTTAAACTGCAAATGCCCAAATTCACCCCCGAGGTGAAGCAATTGGGCATGGTCATCCTGCCCGCGACCTTTGGCGCCGGGATTTACCAGATCAGCCAGTTCGTCGACACTTTCTTCGCGACTTCGCTGCCGCAGGGCTCGCTGACGCTCCTGAAAATGGCGGATCGGCTCAACCAGATGCCGTTGGGGATTGTCGGCATCGCATTGGGCACTGCGATCCTGCCAATGCTGTCGCGCCATATCCAGAGCGAGGATCACCAGCGCGCGCAGGATTTGCAGGCGGATGCGTTTGAGATGGCGACTTTGCTGACTCTTCCCGCTGCTGCCGCGCTCGCCATTTGCGCGCCTGCCTTCACCAACGCTTTCTTCGTTGGCGGCAAGTTCACAATGCAGGACGGCGCGATCATGGCGCAGATCACAGCAGCGCTGGTCGCGGGCTTGCCAGCCTATGTGATCGTCAAGATTTTGAACCCCGGTTTCTTCGCGCGATCAGATACCAAGACGCCGGTCTATACCGCTTTGATCTCGCTGATTTTCAACATCATCCTCAACGTCTTTGCGGTGCGCCCATGGGGCATTGTCGGGCTGGCAGGTGCAACCGCCGCTTCGGCGTCGCTAAACTGCCTGTTGCTCTATGCCGTGCTGCACAAACGCGGCTGGTTCCATTTCACCGGCGCGCTGGGTGCACGCATTGGCCGCCAATTGCTGGCAACCGCAATCATGTCTGCCCTTCTCTGGTGGCTGATGAGCTGGATGCTGCCCTATTTCTCTGACGATATCCTCACCCGAATTGCTGCGCTGGCGATACTTGTCGGCGGCGGCATGGCGGTCTATTTCGCTGCAGGATATATGGTTGGCGCGCTCGATCGCGATCGGGTCAACCGCCTGCTGCGGCGCAACCGCGCTGCGGCCAACAACAGCTGATGGAAAGCACAAACATGCGCGTCGTATCGGGCATCCAGCCCACCGGAAATTTGCACCTTGGTAACTATCTCGGCGCCATCCGGAACTGGGTGAAAATGCAGGATCAGGGAGAATGCCTGTTTTTCCTTGCCGATCTGCACGCCATTTCGCAGCCGCATGTTCCGGCTGAGCTTACCGCCAACACCCGCGAGATGGCGGCGGCGCTGATCGCGTGCGGTATCGATACCGACAAGTCGATCCTGTTCAACCAGACGCAGGTTGTGGCACACAGCCAGCTCCAATGGCTGCTCAATGGCACCGCGCGCATGGGCTGGCTCAACCGCATGACGCAGTGGAAAGACAAGGCGGGCAAGAACCGTGAGGGCGCTTCGGTCGCACTGTTCACTTACCCGGTGCTGCAGGCCGCGGACGTGCTGCTCTACCAGGCGACGCATGTTCCCGTTGGAGACGACCAGAAACAGCATCTCGAACTGGCACGTGACATTGCGCAGAAGTTTAACAATGATTTCGGCAATGGCGAAGAGATCTTCACCCTGCCCGAACCGATCATCCCGCCCGAAGCTGCACGCATCATGAGCCTGCGCGATGGCAGCGCAAAGATGAGCAAATCTGACCCTTCGGACATGAGCCGCATCAACCTCACCGACGATGCCGACACCATCATGCAGAAGGTGCGTAAGGCCAAGACCGACCCCGAACCGCTGCCGAGCGAGAAGGAAGGCCTGGCCGGACGGCCCGAGGCGGAAAATCTTGTCGGCATCTATGCCGCGCTAGACGGTAGCAGCGTGAACGCAGTGCTGCAGCAATTTGGCGGCCAAGGATTTGGCGCTTTCAAACCGGCGCTGGGTGAATTGATGGTTTCGCGCCTCGCACCGATTGCTGAGCGGTTCAACGAATTGCGGCAGGATATCCCGGCGATCGACGCCGCCTTGCGCAAGGGTGCCGAACGCGCCACTGCGCTCGCCCAGCCGACGCTCGACAAGGCATATCAGGCGCTGGGGCTTTTGCGTTAAACCGCCGTCTGCACGGGTTGCGCCGTTCAACCGCAGTTCAGCGCTTTTGCGATAGATATCCGCGCATGTCCGCCTATATTGGCGGAAACGGAGGTTTATCGTGATGAAGCGTAAGGCAATTTCCATTCTTGCTCCGGCCCTGATGCTGACGCTGGCCGCGTGCGCAACGCCGTTCGAGGCGGATGTTTCGCGTTTCCAGCAGATGCCGGCACCGCAAGGGCAGACTTTTATCGTGAAGGCCGCTGATCCGGCGAATGAAGGCGGGATCGAATTCGGCCAATATGCCGCGATGGTTTCGGCCGAAATGACCAAGGCGGGCTATATCCCCGCGGCACCCGGCGCAGCCGCTGACTTCACGGTCAAGCTGGGTTACGGCATTGATGAAGGCAAGGAACGCACCGTCGTTTATGACGACCCCTTCTACGATCCCTTCTGGGGCTATGGCCGGTTTGGTTTCGGCCCCGGATATTACCGCCCCTATATTGTGCGCACCCCGCGCGGCGCGCGCTATGTCTATGGCTGGCACGATCCATTCCTGTTCGGCCCCGGCTGGCGCGGCGGGTATGATGTGCGCAACTACACCGTCTATACCAGCGGTATCGACATGAAGATCGAACGCACCGCCACCGGCGAACGCCTGTTCGAAGGCAAGGCCGAGGCAAAATCGCGTTCGAACCGCCTGCCCTATCTGGTGCCCAACTTGGTGACTGCGATGTTCACCGGCTTCCCCGGCAATAGCGGTGAAACCGTGCGTATTTCGGTCTCGCCCGAAGAGGGCATGAAAAAGAAATAAGCTTTCCCGCTTGTAGGAAAAGGAAGAACCCCGCCTCAACCGGCGGGGTTTTTCGTATCAGACGCCGCAGCTCAAATCGGATTTGCCGTAACGGCCGCCCTCACCCGCGGCACTGCCGATTGCAGCGAAAAGGTCGGAGCTGGGAATGCTGCCATCGCGGCCAATCCGCAAACCTTTTGAGCGGAAGACTTCGATGACCCGCGACGCCGGTTCGGCAAAATAGACCGACTGCGATTCATAATGCTGTGCAATGGCGGTAACCGTCAGCCCTTCGAAATTGCGTTCCAGTTTCTGGAAGGTGCTGCGTCCCTCGATCGATGCAAGCGCCTTGGAGCGCGCTTCTTCGCTGGGATATTCCTTGTTTTCCAATGCCTTGTAATTCGCCCTTACCCGGTTTCCGATCGTCGCGAACATGGCATCAAGTTCGGGGCCGAAGCTGCAAGTGTTGGCGTTGAAGGCAATCGCAATCGGCTTGCCGCTGGCGAGTTTGGCGATGCGTTCGCCGCCCGCAATATAACCAACACCGCCCTTGGGCAGTTTCACCTCGACATAATCATTGGCCGTCAGCCCAACGAGCGTGATTGAAGTGCCTGCGGCGACGCGCTCTATCAAAGTTGAGGCGGGGTCGGGCTGGGCCCAGACATCCAAAGCCTCATTCGCGGTCCATTTCTTGTCATCGAGCATTTTGGAAAGCTCGGGCGGCTGGATTTCTGAGAGGTTGACCAAGGCGACGAAGCCTTTGCCATCGGCAAGTTCAAGCCAATCGCTGGTGCCATCTTCGCCAAGGATAACCTTGCCCGAAGCGCTTTCGCCTCGCGGCAGCTTGCCCAACACAGTCGAGCCCTGCGTCGATGCCTTGTCGCGGATATTGGCCTCGAGCATGGCGTAATAGACTTTTGCTACCGCGGCCTCGGCCTCGACGGGTTGGTCGGCAACCCTATCTTCAAGCCCCGAACTTGCATCGTCGTGCAGGAAGATGAAGTAATAAGCGATAACCAGTGCAATCGCGCCAGCGACACCGCCGATCAGCATCCAGTTGCTCTTCTTCGCAGGCGGGTGGTTCGCAGCCTTGGCCTTTGGCGATGCCGCGGAAACAGGAGCGCCGCATTCGCCGCAAAAGCGCGCACCCGCGTTCAGCGCCGCGCCGCATTGCAAGCAGAATTTGGACATTGGTGTCAGCCTCCCGATTCCTTATCTTTGCCTTGGAATAGCCGTTCGGCCATCCCAAGGAAAGCGGAAGGCGGGATAGTTACGCTTCGAGCTGGCGAAGCAAGGCGCGGACGTCGTTATCCATGTCATTATCCATCCGGCGCAGGTCTTCGACTAGACGGACGGCGTGGATCACGGTCGAATGGTCACGACCACCGAATTTGCGTCCAATTTCGGGATAGCTGCGCGGCGTCATCACCTTTGCGAGGTACATCGCCACCTGGCGCGGACGCACGACTGCGCGCGCACGGCGCTTTGACGACATTTCGCTGCGATCGATGCGATAATATTCGCAAACGGCGCGCTGGATTTCGTCGATCGTGATGCGACGGCGGCACGCGCTGAGGATATCCTTCAGTTGCTCTTCGGCGAGCGTGCGGGTGATCGGCTTTCCGGTGAGTTGCGAATAAGCAATCAGCTTGTTCAAACCACCTTCGAGTTCGCGGACGTTGCGGCTGATCGTGCGCGCGAGGAATTCGATCACATCCTCACCCACCTGGGTTTCGGGCATGTTGGCCAAACGCTGGTTGAGGATCGAACGGCGCAGTTCAAGGTCTGCCGGCTGGATATCAGCAACAAGGCCCATCGAAAGACGCGACAGAATACGCTGATCAACGCCGTCCAGCGCTTGCGGTGCACGGTCAGCGGCCACGACAAGGCGCTTGCCTGCGCCGATGATGGCATCAACGGTGTGGAGGAATTCCTCCTGCGTCGAAACCTTGCCGATGATGAACTGGATGTCGTCAATCAGGAGGACATCGACCGCGCGCAAGCGGGCCTTGAACTCCATCACTTCCTTGCGGCGCATGGCGGAGACAAACTCCATCATGAACTTTTCAGCCGACATGTAGAGGATCTGCGCGTTCGGGTTCACCTCTGCATAGGCATGGCCGATGGCGTGCATCAGGTGGGTTTTGCCCTGCCCCGTTGCGGCCTGCAGATAGAGCGGGTTGAACAGCGGACGTTCGGCAGCGGCCACACGTTCGGCGGCGCTGAGTGCGAGCGCGTTGGTCTGGCCCTTGACGAAATTCGCAAAGGTCATCCGAGGATCGAGCTGGCTGCGCACCGGAAGTGCTTCGTCGACCGGAGCGGCCAGCGGACGTTCGGCAGCGGCTGCACCCTGCAGCATTTCGACACGGGCTGCACCCGGACGGGCGCGAATTTTCAGCTGGCGGACAGACGGATTGATGCTCGACCAGGCAAGACGGATACGGTCTGCATAATGATCGGAAACCCAGCTTGCCGAGAAATCTGACGGGGTCAGCAGTTCCAATGTTCCGGTAAGTTCGCAGAAATCGCCAAGCGCAATGGACCTGATCCATTGTCCGTAGATTTGAGCCCCAAGATCCCGGCGCAACCGCGACGCCACATTTTGCCAATCAGATTCGAATGCGGAGCCCCCCATCGTTTCCTGCTCCGAACGCACGACTTTAAGCGTCACTTGCCACCCCTTTCACCCCAACCAGTAACGCACCCTGTTTTTGTTGCACATCTGCCTCCTGTCGGCTGACACAGTTCCACCGCTCTCCTGCATCTTCGTGCAGAAGTCCCTATTGCGTCATGCTAGATTGAGACAGGTGTGAGGTTAATCGCACGCTGCTGGAAAGACCGTAGTAACCACGCAAAATTGAGTCGAGCAAGGGGCCGATTGCAAAAAAAGTGAAATAATTCGCATTGACTCGGCGCAAGCGCTGAAAATCCGTCGAATTTTTTTTATCACTTTGTTTTAATTGGCTTTTTCAACTGCAACCCGTGTCAATAGGCCACGAATCGTGGATAAAGCTGGATTCGTTTGCACCACCCAACTGCGGGCAAAGAAAAGGCCCGCCGTTTCGGGCGGGCCATTAACTATATCATTGGTTCCGGTGACCTCTCGATCACCGAGGAAGCAATCAGCCGAGGGCCGAAACGCGCTTCGTGAGGCGGCTGAACTTGCGGGCAGCCATGTTCTTGTGGAGCACGCCCTTGGCGACGCCACGTGCGAGTTCCGGCTGGGCAGCCTTCAATGCTTCGGCAGCGGCGCCCTTGTCGCCAGCGGCGAGAGCAGCTTCGACCTTCTTGACGAAGGTGCGGATACGGCTGACGCGGTTGCCGTTAATTTCATTGCGGCGCGCATTGCGACGGATACGCTTACGAGCTTGCGGCGTATTTGCCATTTCAGTCCTCAAAAAATCAGATAGTTACGAGCCACCAAACCAGTGGTGTGGCCGATGAAGCGCCGCCCTTAGCCAGCCGCAACAGATTCGTCAACCGGAAATGCCCAGCTTTCAAGCCAGCAATACCGCGATCAACGCTGGCATTTCGGGCAGAAAAAGGTCGAGCGCCCCGAATCGACGCGGCGTTGGACTGTGCTACCGCAATGGCAGGATTCGCCCTCGCGACCATAAACAAGCCAATCCTTCGCGAAATAACCCAGCTCTCCATCGGGTGCGGCGAAATCGCGCAGCGTCGATCCGCCCGCTTTGATGGCAGCGGCGAGCACATCCTTGATGGCGATCACCAGCTTTTCAACGCGCGGCCGGCTGATCTTTTGCGCCGGGGTCACCGGGGATATCCCCGCCATGTGCAACGCCTCGCACACATAGATGTTGCCAAGCCCCGCGACCACCGACTGGTTGAGCAGCATCGCCTTGATCGGTGCCTTGCGCCCCTGCAGCGCCGCGTGCAACACCTTGGCATCGAAATCGTCGGCCAGCGGCTCCGGCCCCATCGCGACAAAATGGCGGAATCCCTCCAATTCATCGCGACGCACGATATCGAGTGAGCCAAAGCGGCGATGGTCGTTCAGCGCCACCACCCTGCCCGCGCCGGTTTCCAATATGAAATGGTCGTGCTTTTCGATCTCTTCAGGATCGACCCGCCAACGGCCCGACATGCCCAGGTGGAAAATCAGCGTATCGTCGCGATCGGTGTGAATCAGCCCATATTTGGCGCGCCGGCCCAGTCCGGTTACCCGTGCACCGGTCAATCGCTGGCGCAGGTCGACCGGGATGGGCCAGCGCAGATCGGCGCGGCGTGGTTCGGCGCGGACGATCACTTCGCCTTCAAGCACGGCGCGCAGGCCGGCAACGGTGGTTTCGACTTCGGGTAATTCAGGCATAGCGAATCCGCTAGCGGCGAGCCCACCACTTGGCTAGAGGCCAGAAACATGACCGAGACCGTCTCCTTTGGCTATGAACAGGTTAGCCCCGAAGAAAAGACCCAGCGCGTGCGCGGTGTCTTTTCGAGTGTTGCCAGCAAATATGACATCATGAACGACGCCATGTCGGGCGGGATGCACCGGCTGTGGAAGGATCATTTCGTCCGCCGCGTAAAGCCGCGCCCCGGTGAGGACATTCTCGACATGGCAGGCGGCACCGGCGACATCGCCTTTCGCCTCGAAAAGGCAGGTGCCAATGTCACCGTCAGCGATATCAACCCCGACATGCTGTCGGTCGGCATGGAACGCGCGGTCGAGCGCGGCATCGATACGCTGGTATGGAGCGAACAGAATGCGGAGAAGCTGACCTTCCCCGACAGGCATTTCGACGCCTACACCATCGCCTTTGGCATTAGGAACGTCACCGATATTCCCGCCGCCCTGCGCGAGGCGCATCGTGTGCTGCGTTTTGGCGGACGCTTTTTCTGCCTTGAATTTTCGACCGTCGAGTGGCCGGGGCTTTCCAAGGCTTATGATATTTATTCGCACCATCTGCTGCCCAAGATGGGCAAGGTGATTGCGGGCGATGAGGACAGCTATCGCTACCTTGCCGAATCGATCCGCAAATTTCCGCCCATGCCGCAGTTCGAAGCGATGATCCGCGACGCCGGCTTCGTGCAGACCAAGGTCGAGCCGATTCTGGGCGGGCTGGTCGCGATCCACAGCGGCTGGAAGGTTTGATTCCCTCCTCATGACCCGTCCTGCGACGCATATCCTTCGCTTGCTCAAATGGGGCCGCATATTGGCGCGGCACGGGGCGCTGCGTGGGATCGAGAAGGATCGGAACACCCCGCCGCAGGTGAAGCGGTTGTGCCGGATTGCGCGATTGGGGACGATCCAGCCGAGAATTCCGGATTATGCCGGTGCCTTCCGCGAAATCGGCCCTGCCGCCATCAAGCTGGGGCAGACGCTCGCCACCCGCCCCGACCTGGTGGGTGAAGAGGCGGCAAATAACTTGCTGACGCTGCAGGATTCACTGCCGCCCGAAAAGTTTGAGCGGATTTACGAAGAGATTGACCACAGCCTCAACAATCCTGCGGCAGAGCTGTTCGAACATATCGACCCTGAACCGGTCGGCGCGGCTTCGATTGCACAGGTACACCGCGCACGCACGACTGATGGGCGCGAGGTTGCAGTCAAGGTGCTGCGCCCGGGCATTCGCGAACAATTTGCCCGCGATATCGAAACCTATGAATGGGCGGCGGCGCATCTGGAAGCACTGGGCGGCGAAGCTGCGCGGCTGCGCCCGCAACTTGTCATCGCCAACCTCAAGCGCTGGACCTTGCGCGAGCTTGACCTGCGGCGCGAAGCTGCCTCTGCCTCCGAACTCAAGGAAGCCATGGCCGCCGTTGAGGGATACCATATCCCCGCGATCGATTGGGATCGCACCTCGGGCCGGGTGATGACACTCGAATGGGTCGATGGCATCAAGATTTCGGATGTCGAGGCGCTCAAAGCCGCCGGGCATGATACGCACAAGCTCGCCGAGCGGCTGGTGCTCACCTTCCTGCGGCAAGCCATTTCCGAAGGCTTTTTCCACGCCGACATGCACCAGGGCAATTTGTTCGTGCGCCCCGATGGCAGCATCGTTGCGATCGATTTCGGCATCATGGGCCGGATCAACCGGCAGGCGCGTTTGTGGCTGGCGGAAATTCTCTACGGCCTGACGACGGGTAATTACCGCCGCGTCGCCGAAATCCATTTCGAAGCGCAATATGTGCCCGATTACCACAATGTCGATGAATTCGCGACCGCGCTGCGGGCTGTGGGGGAGCCTACGCGCGGCAAGCCGGTGAGCGAATTGTCGGTGGGGCAGATGCTCGACAGCCTGTTTGCGATCACCCGCGACTTTGACATGCAGACCCAGCCACACCTGCTGTTGCTGCAAAAGACGATGGTGATGGTCGAAGGTGTCGCCACCAGCCTGAACCCCGCAATCAATATGTGGGATGTCGCCGCGCCCTATGTCGGCGAATGGATCCGCGGCGAGCTTGGGCCAGAGGCGGCGATTGCCGATGGCTTGCGTGATCGCATGAAGACGCTCGCGCTGATCCCTGACCTGATCAAACGGCTCGACGACCAACTGCCCAAAAAAGGCGGCGCGCCTCCACCGCCCCCACTGCCCGATATCGAACTGATTTGGGAGAAGCGCCGGGGCGGCAACGGCTGGCGCTATGTGCTGACGGCGCTGGCAGCGGCTGCCGCTGGCGCAGCTACGATGTGGACGCTAGGATAGGGCCATGAGCCAAAAGCGCGTCCTCCTTATCGTCTCGGGCGGCATCGCCGCTTACAAGTCGCTTGAACTTGTCCGCTTGCTAAAGCGTCAGGGTATCACGGTGCGCGCGGTGATGACCAAAAGCGCGAGCGAATTTGTGACCCCGTTATCCTTGGGCGTGATGACCGAGGATCAGGTTTATGGCGACATGTTCGACCTGAAGGAAGAACGCGAAATCGGCCATATCCAGCTTAGCCGGCAGGCCGACCTGGTGGTGATTTGCCCGGCCACCGCCAACATCCTTGCCAAGATGGCCGCAGGGATCGCGGATGACCTGGCGACGACGATCCTGCTGGCCACCGACAAACCGGTGCTCGCGGTACCCGCGATGAATGTGCGGATGTGGAATCACCCGGCGACCCAGCGAAACCTTGCCCAGTTGCGCGCCGACGGCATCACAATCATGGACCCGGATGAAGGCGCAATGGCCTGCGGCGAATATGGCCCCGGGCGGCTACCCGAGCCGCCCGATGTGGCGGCCCGGATTTGCACCCTGCTCGACCATCCTTTTGATGCAGCTTTGGCAGCGGGCAGGGCTCCGACGACCAAGTCCTCAGAGTCAGCGCTTACCGCGCAGCCCGACTTTGCCGATCCCGGCCATCGCCCGCTTTTTGGCAAGCATGTGCTGATCACCGCAGGCCCGACGCATGAACCGATCGATCCGGTGCGTTATATCGCCAACCGTTCATCGGGGCGGCAGGGTTTTGCGATTGCGAAGGCCGCTGCAGAATTGGGTGCCGAGGTGACCTTGGTCGCCGGTCCGGTGCATTTGGCCACCCCAGCGGGTGTTGTACGCATCGATGTCGAAAGCGCGCGCGAAATGCTGGCCGAGGTTGAAAAGGCCTTGCCCGCGGACGTCGCGATCATGGTCGCCGCGGTGGCGGATTGGCGCGCGGCTGATGTGCCCGAACAAAAGATCAAGAAGGATGGAGCAGCGATCCCCGCGCTCAACCTCACCGAAAATCCGGACATATTGGCGACACTCGCCAAACATGCACAGCGGCCTCGCCTGCTGATCGGCTTTGCCGCCGAAACCGAAAAGGTGGTCGAGCATGCACAGGCCAAGCTTGCCAAAAAGGGCTGCGACTGGATCGTCGCCAATGACGTTTCGGGTGATGTGATGGGCGGTGCGAACAATGCCGTGCATATCGTCACCAAGCAGGTCGTGGAAAGCCTTGCCGATGCGCCCAAGGATGTGGTTGCCCGCAAATTGATGGAGAAGATTGCTGATGCCGTCGGACAAGGTTGAGATCAGGGTCAAGCGGCTGAACAACGGGGCCGGCCTGCCGCTGCCGGTTTATGCCAGCGCCGGTGCTGCAGGGATGGATATCTGCGCTGCCGAGGCAGTGAAACTGAAGCCCGGCGCGCGTTTTGCCGTGCCGACAGGTTTTGCCGTGGCTATTCCGCATGGATATGAAATCCAGGTGCGCCCACGCTCCGGCCTTGCGCTGAAGCATGGCATCACCTGCCTCAACACGCCGGGTACGATCGACTGCGATTATCGGGGCGAAGTGAAGGTGATCCTCGCCAATCTGGGCGAAGAGGTTTTCGAAATCGAGCGGGGCGACCGGATCGCGCAGCTTGTTGTCGCCCCTGCCCCGCAAGCGCTGGTCACCGAAGTCGAAACGCTCGACGAAACCGCGCGCGGTGCCGGTGGTTTCGGCTCTACCGGTGTATGACCCTCACCGACCAGCAGCTTGATCGCTATGCCCGGCACATAGTCCTTCGCGATATTGGCGGCCCGGGCCAGGCCAGATTGCTGCAAAGCCATGTTTTGCTGATCGGTGCAGGCGGAATTGGTTGCCCTGCGATCCAGTATCTCGCCGCCGCGGGTGTCGGGACGATCAGTGTGGTCGATGATGACGAAGTATCGCTTTCCAATCTGCAACGCCAAGTGCTCTATGGTGAGGCCCAGATAGGCCAGCCGAAGGTTGCGGCAGCCGCCGAAGCAGTGGCGCGGCTCAATCCCGATGTGCAATTCCGCCCGATTTGCGCGCGGATCGGTGATGCGACACGTCCAGACCTGCTGGATGGCGTTGATGTCGTTATCGACGGCAGCGATAATTTTGCGACGCGGCTGATCGTGAACGACCTCTGCATCGCGGCACACGTGCCGCTGGTGAGCGCCGCCATCGGCCAATTCCACGGCCAGATCGGCACCTTTCGAGGGTGGGAGGATGACGCCCCCTGCTATCGATGCTTCGTTGGCGATGCGCATGACCCTGATGACTGCGATGATTGCGCGACGCAGGGCGTATTGGGCGCGATGTGCGGCCTGATGGGCAGTTTTGCCGCGATGGAGGCGATCCGCTGCCTCACCGGCTTTGGTGACGATCCCAAGGGGAAGCTCCACATCTTCGACGGGCTGAAACCGGCGATGCGCACGGTCAACCTACCGAAGGACCCCGAATGCCGCAGTTGCGGCGGCTAAAGGTCGAGCAATTCGTCAACCCATTCGGGCACGACTTCGGTCGCCGGGCCATAGCGTGCCTCGTCAAAGAAATGGCTGCCCTGTGAAGGCTCAAGGTTGAGCTCGAGCGTCTTCGCACCTTGCTGTTTGGCATCGCGCACAAAGCCGGCAGCAGGGTAGACCGCACCCGACGTGCCGATGCTGACGAACAGGTCAGCGGTGCGGATCGCGGAATAGATCTCCGGGATATGGTAAGGCATCTCGCCAAACCAGACGACATCGGGGCGCAGCGATGGCGTACCGCAAATCGGGCATGGCGGGCGATGCTGCATCGGCCCGGTCCAAGGGCTGCGTATCTCGCATGCCTGGCACAAAGCGACCAGATGTTCGCCGTGCATGTGGAGCAGGCGCTCGGCCCCGGCGCGCTCGTGAAGGTCATCGACATTCTGCGTGACGATCAGCAGGTTGCGCCCTTCCCCGCGCCAATGGCGGTCGAGCTCGGCGAGTGCATAATGCGCATCATTGGGCTCCTTGGTCTGGATAGCCGCGCGGCGCATGTCATAGAATCGATGGACCAGATCAGGGTCGCGCGCGAACGCCTCTGGCGTCGCGACGTCTTCGACACGATGCTTTTCCCACAGCCCGCCTGCATCACGAAAGGTATCGATGCCGCTTTCGGCGCTAACGCCTGCGCCGGTCAGGATTACGATGTTGCGAATATCTGTCATCTCGACCATGAAGCAGCAAATTCAAGGGCACGCAACTATGGCAAAAATCGGTATCATCGGAAGCAAGGGGCGGATGGGCAATGCCCTGGTCTCGGCCATCGAAGAAGCGGGCCAGACAGTGGCGGGCGGCGTCGACAAGGGCGATGATCTCGGCGCGCTGGTGGCGGCATCCGATGTCCTCGTCGATTTTTCCAGCCCGCATGCGGTGGAGGCAAACCTTGCGGCCTGCGTTGCCGCGCAAAAACCGATCGTTATTGGCACCACCGGACTTGAAGAACGCCACCATTGGCTAATCGACGATGCCGCGCAGGACATAGCCGTGCTGCAGACCGGCAACACTTCGCTGGGTGTCACCATGCTCGCGGCACTGGTCAAAAAGGCCGCATCGCGGCTCGGCAGCGACTGGGATATCGAGATCGTCGAAATGCACCACCGGATGAAGGTAGATGCGCCTTCAGGCACGGCGATGCTGCTGGGTGAAGCGGCAGCCGCCGGTCGGCATATCGATCTTGCATCATCAAGCGAGCGCGGTCGTGACGGTATCACTGGTGCGCGCAAAGAAGGTGCCATTGGCTTCGCCTCGCTGCGCGGCGGCACTGTTGCGGGCGACCATAGCGTTATCCTTGCCGGCAATGAGGAAAGCATCACCCTGTCGCACCGTGCCGAAAACCGGGCAATATTTGCACGCGGCGCGATCAAGGCCGCGCTTTGGCTGCAAGGCCAGAAAGCGGGCCGTTACACCATGCCAGAGGTATTGGGGCTTTAACTTCCCCGTTTGACCAGTTGCACCGGCACGCGGCGCTCGGTTAGCGGCTCCCCCGCAATCCGGTTGAGCACATTCTGCACGAGCAAATCACCCGCCTGTTGGAAATCAGGCTCGATCGTGGTCAACGGCGGCGAGGAATAGTTGCCAGCACGGATACCGTCAAAACCGATCACCGACACATGCTCGGGCACTGAAATCCCGCTGTCGGAAAGTGCGCGCAGCACGCCGAGCGCGGTCAAGTCACATGCCGCAAAGATGGCATCAAAGGCTTGCCCCGATTGCAGCAGGCTGCGCACGGCCTCAACGCCCTGTTCTTCGCGCGACAGCGTTTCATCCACCTCGATTGCCGTTGCGACGATTCCGGCTGAGCGTAACTCTTCGGCAAAGCCTTCATAGCGTTCGCCGAATTGGCGTTGCTGTGATGTGCGCGCGCCGATGAACACCGGTTGCTTGCGTCCGCAATCGAGCAAATAGCGCGCAGCGATGCGCCCGCCGCCTTCATTTTCGCTGCGCACCCAGCGCAGATCATCATCGGGGGCGCCCCAGCAGACCCATGCCTTGTCGGCATGGTCGAGCCCGCGGAAATAGGCCCATGCTTCGGGATTTTGCGTGGTGCCGATCACAATCATGCCATCGGCCTGCCGGGCATCATCATATTGGCCGAAGAAGTTTTCGGGGCTGTCCTGGAAGGAAACGAGCAGGTTATACCCGCGCGCAGTCGCGGCCGCCGCAACGCTGCCCAAAAGCGAGAAATAAAAGGGGTTGGTTTCGGTTGCGCTTTCGCCGGCACGGCCAATCAGCACCACCGCCAGCGTCATCGTTTCGCCGCGCCGCAAGCGGGTGGCATTCTGGTTGATGACATAGCCCAGTTCCTGCGCCGCCTGCAGCACCTTGGCGCGGGTTTCATCGCTGACCTTGGGGCTGCCATTCAAGGCGCGCGACACCGTCGGCTGGGTCACGCCCGCGCGCTGCGCAACGTCGAATGCGGTGACCCGAAATGCCATCAAATACTCCCTGATGCAGTCCCTTTACACGCGGAGCGGGGCTTACATCAACTGCTGCCTTTCAATAGCCTTGCTGCCAGCGGGCATGGTGAACAACATGCCATCCTCACCCACCACAATCTCGCCTTTGAAACGGTCAGCCGCGCTGCCGAGGAAGGCGGGGTAAAAGAAGGGCGTGGGCACGGGCGGCACGATGTGGGTCATCACCAATTGCCGTACGCCAGCCTTGGCAGCACTTTCTGCCGCTTCTTCGGGTGAAGCATGGTAATCAAGGATATCGCGGGTGATCTTGGCGGTATTCTTGATGCCCTTGCGCTCAAGACCATCGGTCATCTTGCCCACCAGTTTGGGCTGCAACGCTTCGTGCAGCAACAGGTCGGCGCCCTTTGCGGCCCGTTCGAGCGATGCCGATTTCGCGGTATCCCCGCTGATCACCACCGAACGCCCTTTATAATCGAAACGATAGCCGACGGCTGGCGAGACGGGTTCATGATCGACGGTAAAGGCGGTAATCTTCAATCCGCCCTCATCGAACACTACGACACTTTCGTCCGTCATGGCAAACGGGACCGCAACGGCACCGGCCCCGGATGGTGGTGCGATATCGGCACCATGGTGCGCCGTGCGATAGCCATTATCCTGCGCATAGGCTGTATTGAAACCGGCGACGATTGCCTCCACCCCTGTCGGGCCATGGATGGGGAGTGGTGCGGTTGCGGCATTGCCTGTCCAACGCAGCAACATCATCGGCCCCAGCCCGTCCATATGATCCGAATGGAAATGGGTCAGGAAAATTCCTTCGATCTTGCCATTGGGAATACCCATCATCGAAATGTTGCGCGCCCCGCCTTCGCCTGCATCGACGACGAAAATGCGCTTGCCTGCGACCACCACAGTGCAGGCGCCTGCCCTATCGGCATTGGGCAAGGGTGAACCCGTTCCGCACAGCGCAACGTGCAATCCATCGGGCAAGCTCGCGGTAACATCGCGCCCCACCCGGCTATCGACCGCGCGCTGGAACATCGCCGTTCCGATTTCAGCCTGATATTGCCGCACGCCCAGCAATGCGATGCCTGCTACCGCGGCAATTCCGATTACCCATTTGACAGATTTTTTCATTGGCACCCCCTCATCCGGCCATTTCTTTACGCCAAGCAGGTGGCCGCAATCAACTTGTTACAAATTGTGGCAATATTGCCGCGCTTATCAAAAGATTTAACTTAGTCCATCTAACCAATTGCGGCTTTCAAACAGTCCGGTTACACCCGCGACCAGTGCATAAGCACCAATAAAGAATAACATAAGGATGGTTCACCATCCCCACTCCCAAGGAAGTTGCCCATCCCGGGCGCTATTGTGATGATCATGTGGAGAGTAAAAAATGAAGTTTGCACAAACTGCAGTGCGCTGTGCACTGCTGTCTTCGATAAGTATTGCCTCAATCGGCCTCGCTTCGGCCGCTCAGGCACAAGACGCTGGCACTGAAACCAGCGAAACCGCGACTGCAGAAGAAGAAGTCGCTTTTGACGAAATCATCGTAACCGCAACCCGCCGTGACCAGGCCGCGCAGGATATTCCGCTCGCCGTCAGCGTTGTTGCCGGTGAACAGCTTGCCAATGCTGGCGTCGTCGACATTCGCGGCATCCAGCAGCTCGCTCCCTCGCTCAAGACCACCACGGGCCAATCGGCCGCAACCGGCGCCGTCCTCACCATCCGCGGCATCGGTACTGCTGGCGACAACCCGGGCTTTGAACCGGCAGTTGGCGTCTTCATCGACGGCGTGTTCCGTGCACGCGCTGGCGTTGCCCTTGCAGAGCTTCCGCCGATCGATCGCGTCGAAGTATTGCGTGGCCCGCAGGGTACGCTTTTCGGCCGCAACACCTCGGCCGGTGCGCTCAACATCACCACCACCAAGCCCAAGTTCGAACTCGGCGGCTATGCCGAACTCAGCTATGGCAATTATGACGAGATCGAAGCCAAGGCTGGCGTGACCGGCCCGGTTTCTGAGCAGCTCGCGCTGCGGCTCGACGGCGGCTATCACAAGCGCGATGGCTATATCAAACTCGCCAACGAAGATGGCAGCGTCAACAATGTGAACCGCTGGTTCGCCCGCGGCCAGGCCTATTTCGAAAATGATGACATCAACTTCCGCTTCATTGCCGATGTCGCCAAGACCAACGAAGATTGCTGCGGCGCGCTGAACACTGGCAGCGGCTTTTCGCTGTTCCCGACCATCGACGCATCGACCAACTCGGCCATTGCTTTCATCGCCGGCAACGCGATCGAAGCCCTGTCAGCAAACCCGCTGGCAGGCGGCGCAGTCGGCCGTGACGGCATCGTCCGTCCGTTCGACGCCAAGGGCCGTGTCATGGCAACCACTCCGGGCCGTGGCCTGACCGAAAAGGTCGATGAATGGGGCGTTTCGGGCGAACTGAATTGGGATTTCGGCGGCGCAACGCTCACCTCGATCACCGCTTATCGTGACTGGAAGGCGCTGCGCGACCAGGATATCGATTTTTCGGGTCTCGATCGTGCCTATCGTGATGATTACCGCACCGGCATCACTGATTTCACCCAGGAACTCCGCCTGCAGGGTTCGGCCTTCAACGACAAGCTCGACTGGCTCGTCGGCGCATTCTACCTGAATGAAAAGCTGACCATGACCGACACCATCCGTTTCGGTGCACAGGCTGACCAATATACCGACGCTGTCATCAACGGATTGACCCGTTCGGTTGCGCTTCCGACCGGCCTGCAACTGTTCGGCACGCTCGGCGCTGGCGTTCCGCTGTTCGGACAGGTCGCGCTGGCAACCAACCCGGCATTGGCCGCCGCAGCTGCTGGTAACCCCGCGCTTCTCGCACTGTTCACCAGCCCGCTTCCGCGCACCCCGGCCGGTGCTGGCCAAACGGCAGACAAGTATCGCGTCGATACCGATGCCATCGCACTGTTCACGCACAACATCATCAATTTCAGCGACAATCTGACGCTGACCTTGGGCCTGCGCTATAATTATGAGAAGAAGCAGATCGACACCGACCTGAACTCGGTCGTTCCGGCATGCTCCTTCTTCCAGAATCCGGCAACCCTGCCCTATCGTCAGGCGTTGCAGGCTTCCGGCCTATTTGGCGGTGCGTACCTGCTGGGCTGCAACCCGGCGGTGAACAGCGAGTTCAACGGCCTCCGTTCGGACAAGCGCAGCGAAAGCGAATTCACCGGCACGGCACGCCTTGCCTATAAGGTGAACGACGATGTGCTGCTGTTCGGTGGTTATGACCGCGGCTACAAGTCGGGCGGCTACAACCTCGACCGCGCCGGTTTTGACTCCGTCCTGCTCGGCGGCAACGGCGCGCAGCTGACCGACCTCGAATTCGGCAATGAATCGGTCGATGCGTACGAAGTCGGCGTAAAGACCAACTTCACGCGTGAATTCCAGTTCAATGCGTCGCTGTTCTACTCGAACTTCAAGAACTACCAGTCGAACCGCTTCCTCGGAAACAACTTCGTCGTATTGAACTATGACAAGCTGGTTTCGAAGGGCGTCGAGTTGGAAAGCATCATCCGTCCGCATCCCGATTTCGTAGTCAATTTGGGCTACACCTATCTTGATGCGAAGGTTAGCGATCCGGCAGCCGGTAGTGACGATGGCCAGCAGGCATCGAACCAGCCCAAGCATGCCATCACCGGTGGCGTCACCTGGACGCCGCGTCTTGGTGAGGGCGTGAACGGTTTGCTGCACGCCGACTGGCGCTACAACAGCGATCACTTCCCGCTGAACGATCCGCTGGGTCGCCGTTTCACCGGCAATGATGGCTATGGCATCGTCAACCTGCGTGCAGGCGTGAACTTTGCCGACGGCAAGTACAGCGTTGAAGGCTATGTCGAAAACCTCTTCAACACTTACTACAACATCACTGCCTTCCCGATCCCGGAACAGGGCAACAGCTTTGCTGTCTATCCCGCTCCGCCGCGCTTCTATGGCGTGAAGCTTGGCGTAAAGTTCTGATTTACGCGCCGCCCGTTTCGGCGGGCGGCACGCAAAAAACAAGCGGCGCTCCGGATGGTCGGAGCGCCGCTTTTGTTTTGGCCAATGCCGCGTGCCGCGGCCAGAGCGAAATCAATTGTTCTGGAGCGCTATGATCAAAGGAGTTGTCAGCAATGGAACGACCTGCAGTGCGTCACGGAACAGGCGGCGGGCCTGTGAATCGCCGACGACGACAACATCGTTCGCAAACACTTCGGGATCGGCATAATTGCCGCGGCGGATCGCCTTGAGGTTATACAACGCCGCCAATTGCTGGCCGTTTACGGTGCGGAAAATCACCACATCGTCGAGTTTCGCAAATTCGGCAGTACCCTCTGCGGTGGCGACAGCGCGCATCAGCGTCATCTTGCCAATCACCGGATAGAGGCCGGGTTTCTTGACCTGGCCATCGACGGTGATCACCTGGCTGACGGTTTCCTTGAGGTTCACCGTCACCTGCGGATCGCGGACATAGCGCGAGCGCAGACGTGCCTCGATCTCGTCCTCAATCTCGGCCGGGGTCTTGCCGGCAGCCTCGATCACACCCGCAAGCGGGAAGGAGATACGGCCGCTGGCGTCCGTCTGGACTTCCTTCTTGCTCAATTCCTCGATGCCGAAGACATCGATCATCAGTTTGTCAAAAGGACCGATCAGATAAGGGCGCGATTCAGACAGCAGGTCGGCCCGGTCGGGCGCGGGCAGTTCGCTGCCCTGCATCACGGTGATGTTTGACGCTCCCCCCAATTGTCCCGGACCTGCGCAACCGGCAAGCAGCGACAAAGCAACTAGAGGAAGGGTAAATTTCTTCATGATTCCATGTTCCCGAAAAGACATAGTCGCCTGCTAGACGATGGTGCGTGGAGGTTCCAGCCGATTTTATAGAATTCATGTAGTTTAGGAGATTTCACAACCCTTAACACCCGCTTTAGTAGAATTTAATGCCTGCGCAGCTAAAGCACGGGAATGAATAGTAAAGCTGTTGTCCTGATTATCTTTGGCACGCGGCCGGAAGCCATCAAGCTTTTCCCGGTCGTGCATGCCTTGCAAGCGCGCGGTGATGTTGCCGTTCGCGTGCTGGTGACAGGGCAGCACCGCCAGATGCTCGACCAGGTACTGCAGATTGGGGAGATTGTGCCAGACCATGACCTCAACGTGATGGCGCCGGACCAATCGCTCGATACGCTGACCGCAAAGCTGCTAACCGGCATCGGGGCAGTGATGGATGCGGAAAAGCCCGCGCGCGTAATCGTGCAGGGCGATACGGCAACCGCGATGGTCGGCGCACTGGCGGCCTATTATCGCAAGATACCCGTCAGCCATGTCGAGGCGGGGCTGCGCAGCTATGATATTTACCAGCCCTGGCCCGAGGAAGTGAACCGCAAGATCATCGGCACGATCGCCGACCAGCATTTCGCGCCCACCGAAGTATCGGCTGCAGCGTTGCGAGCAGAGGCGATTGGGGAAGCTGGCATTCACGTCACCGGTAACACCGTCATCGATGCGCTGCACTGGGTGACCGACAAGATTGCCGCCGACCCTGCGCTGGCATCGGGGCTTTCGGCGCTGGAAGTGCGGTTCAAAGGCAAACGCATCATCGGCGTTACCACCCATCGCCGTGAAAATTTCGGCGAGGGTATGGAGAATATCGCTTCGGCAATTGGTGAAATCGCGGCGCGCGAAGATGTGGCGGTGATCTTCCCCGTGCACCTCAACCCCAATGTGCGCAAGGTTATGGACGCACGGCTTGGTTCGAACCCGAATGTCGCGATGATTGAGCCGCTGGATTACCCCCATTTCGCGCGCCTGCTTGCAATCAGCCATATCATGCTGACCGACAGCGGCGGAGTGCAGGAGGAAGCGCCAGCACTGGGCAAGCCTGTGCTGGTGATGCGGGATACCACCGAACGGCCCGAAGGCGTCACCGCTGGCACTGCAAAGCTGGTCGGCACCGACCGCGAGCGGATCGTCGCCGAAGTTTCTACGCTTCTTGACAATGAAGCGACCTATTCAACGATGGCGCGCGCGCATAACCCTTTCGGGGATGGCAGGGCGGCCATCCGCATAGCAGGACTGGTAGCTGATGCTTGTCGATAAGAAACCCGATGTGTGTGTAATGGGGCTGGGTTATATCGGACTTCCGACCGCGGCGGTGATTGCCCGGTCGGGTTGTCGCGTGCTCGGTGTCGATGTGAATGCCGAGGTGGTCGAAACGATCAACCGCGGTGAAATCCACATCGAGGAAGTCGATCTCGACGGGCTTGTGCAGGGTGTGGTGCAGCGAAAACTGTTGCGTGCCTCAACGATGGTTGAGCCGGCCGATGTGTTCGTGATCGCAGTGCCGACGCCCTTTGGTGAAAACCACGCACCCGATATCAGCTATGTCCTAGCCGCTGCCACCAGCATTGCCGCTGCGCTCAAGGCGGGCGACACGGTGATTGTCGAATCCACCTCGCCGGTCGGCACCACCGACCGTGTGAAAGACTTGATCGCGCAGTTGCGCCTCGACCTGAAGGTACCAGGCGTGACCGGTGACACGCCGGACATCGCCATCGCTTACTGCCCGGAACGTGTGCTTCCCGGAAAGATACTCGAGGAGCTGATTTCGAACGACCGTTCGATCGGCGGCATCACCCCGCGTTGCGCGCGCAAGGCACTGTCCTTTTACAAGCGCTTTGTGCGTGGCGAATGCGTCACCACCGATGCACGCTCGGCGGAGATGACCAAGCTCGTCGAAAACGCCTTCCGCGATGTGAACATCGCCTTTGCCAACGAACTGTCGATTGTCGCCGACCAGATGGGGCTCGATGTGTGGGAGGTTATCCGCCTCGCCAATCGCCATCCGCGCGTCAACATCCTGCAACCGGGCCCCGGCGTGGGTGGCCATTGCATTGCGGTTGACCCTTGGTTCATCGTCCATGGCGCCCCCGATCACACCCCGCTGATCCGCACTGCCCGCGAAGTGAATGACGGCAAGGTTGATCATGTAATCGCGCGCGCAACCGCCCTTATCGAGGCCAATCCTACCGCAAAGGTCGGGCTGTTCGGGCTCGCCTTCAAGGCGAATATCGACGATTTCCGCGAAAGCCCTGCAAAGAAAGTGGCTGCGGCACTCGCCCATAGATTTGGCAGCCGTATCCATGTGATCGAGCCCTATGCCGCCACCCTGCCCCGCGAATTTGACGGCAGCGGGGCAATGCTGACCGACATCGACAGCGCGCTGCTCGATTGCGAAATCCTGATCCCGCTGGTCGATCATGATGCGTTCAAGGCGATCCCGCTTGCCGAGCGGAGCGATAAGCTGGTCTATGATACCCGCGGTATCTGGCCAGATCAGCCTGCTATCGAACCCAAAGCCGTCGGTTTGCGATTGGCCAGCTAAGCCGTGCAGGCTTGCCGCCTCATGGCAGAGGCACTAAAGCGCCGCTCGACTGAAAATACAGGAAGTCCAATATGAAAATCGCGATGATCGGATCGGGCTATGTTGGCTTGGTATCTGGGGCCTGTTTTGCCGATTTCGGGCATGATGTGGTCTGTGTTGACAAGGACCAGAGCAAGATCGACCGGCTGAACGCCAATATCATGCCGATTTATGAACCGGGTCTTGATGCGTTGGTGAAGACCAATGTCGATGCCGGGCGGCTGAGCTTCTCGACCGATCTGGCTGGTTCGGTGAAGGGCTGCGATGCGGTTTTCATCGCGGTGGGCACACCCTCGCGCCGCGGCGATGGCCATGCCGATTTGAGCTATGTCTATGCGGCCGCGAAAGAGATTGGCGAAGCGATTGATCCCAAGACCGTCGTGGTCACCAAATCGACCGTGCCGGTGGGAACGGGTGACGAGGTCGAGCGCATCATCCGCGATGTACGGCCCGATCTGGAGTTCGAAGTCGTCTCCAACCCCGAGTTCCTGCGCGAAGGCGCGGCGATTGGCGATTTCAAGCGGCCTGACCGCATTGTTGTCGGCAGTGATACCGAATGGGCGCGCGAAGTGATGCGCGGCGTCTACCGCCCACTCTTCCTCAATGAATCGCCGATCCTTTTTACCAGCCGCCGTTCGTCCGAACTGATCAAATATGCGGCGAACGCTTTCCTTGCGACCAAGATCACCTTCATCAACGAAATGGCCGACCTTTGCGAGAAGCTGGGCGCGAATGTGCAGGATGTCTCGCGCGGCATCGGCCTCGACAACCGCATTGGTTCAAAGTTCCTGCATGCGGGCCCCGGCTATGGCGGCAGTTGCTTTCCCAAGGACACGCTGGCGCTGCTGAAGACCGCGCAGGACAATGACACCCCGGTGCGCATTGTCGAAGCGGTAGTGCAGGCCAATGACCTCAGGAAACGCGCGATGGGGCGCAAGATCGTCAACGCGCTTGGCGGCGATGCGCGCGGCAAACGGATCGCGCTATTGGGCCTCACCTTCAAACCCAATACCGATGACATGCGCGATGCCCCCTCTATCGCCATCGTCCAGACGCTGATCGATGCAGGCGCCGAAGTCTATGCGCACGATCCCGAAGGCATGGAAGAAGCCGCCAAGATCCTGCCTGAGGTCAAGATGACCGAGAGCGCCTATACCGCAGCGCAAGGTGCGGATGCGGTAGCCATCGTCACCGAATGGGATGCCTATCGCGCGCTCGACCTTGCCAAGCTCAAGAGCGTGATGAATGGCGATGTCCTCGTCGACCTGCGCAACATCTACCGACCCGAAGAAGGCGCCAAGGCCGGGTTCGATTATTATAGCGTCGGGCGGTAAGGGCTGGCGCTAGAGGCCAAGCACCAGCTTGGCCATGATGTTGCGCTGGATCTCGTTCGATCCACCATAGATCGACGCGGCGCGGCCGTTGAAATAGCGCGCCGTTGCGGTCAACGCGCTTTCCGGGCCGACATAGCCGGTGTTGCTCCCCGCTTGCCGAGCCTCATATTGATAAGGCGCGGCATAAATACCCGCCACGTCGACTGCCAGTTCCTGGATCTTCTGCTGGCATTCGGTGCCCTGCACCTTGAGCATTGAAGAAGCCGGGCCCGGATCGCGTCCTTCGCCGATTGCAGCGAGCACCATATCCTCGACCGCGTGGATCGTGCGCACTTGTGAATCAAGTTCGGCAATCCTGCGACGGATCGTGGGTTCGTTCAGCAATTCGGCATCTTTCGCTGCAGCGCGCACCTCTGCAAGTGCCTCGATCAGGCCAGCAGCATAGGCCGCCGCGCGTTCATATTCGAGCAGCGTCTTGGCGACCGTCCAGCCCTTGCCTTCGTCGCCCAGCCGGTTTGCCTTGGGCACGCGCACATTGTCAAAAAACACCTGGTTGAAATCATGGTCCCCCGCGATCGAGATGATCGGTTTGACCGAAATTCCCGGCGTTGCCATTTCGAGCAACAGGAAGGTGATGCCTTCTTGTGGCCGCCCGTCGCGATCGGTGCGGACAAGGCAGAACATATGGTTGGCGACATGCGCGTGTGTGGTCCAGATCTTGGAACCGTTGAGCACATAATGATCGCCATCGCTGTCAGCGCGTAGTTGCAATGCAGCCAGATCGGAACCGGCCTGCGGCTCGCTATAGCCTTGGCACCAATAATGTTCGCCCGCGAGCAGCTTGGGCAAATAATAGCCCTTCTGCGCGTCGCTGCCATATTTCATGATGACCGGCGCGACCATTTTGAGGCCCATCGGTGCGAGGCTGGGCGCCCCTGCCCGTGCGCATTCGGAGGCGAAGATATAGCGCTGCGTCTCGTTCCAGCCGGTTCCGCCATGTTCGGCAGGCCAATGCGGCGCGACCCAGCCCTTGCGCAGCAGGATCGCCTGCCATGCGAGGTTATACTCTTTCTCCACAAACACACTCGTCGCGCGCTTATGCGCCTGCCGCAATTCGGGCGGCAGGTTATCGGCCAGCCAGCCACGCACTTCGGCGCGGAAGGCGTTGAGGTCGATCTGGGCTTCGCTCATCTCAATTCACCTGCCGATCATAGCCTTCCCAATAGGGCGCGCGCAGATCCTTGCGCAGGATCTTGCCCGATGGATTGCGGGGAAGCGCATCGATGATGTCGATACTCTTGGGCACCTTGAACGGCGCGATACGTTCGCGCGCCCAGGCAATGACGCTGTCGGGATCGATGGTTGCACCCGGTTTTGGCGCACAGACCGCCTTCACTGCCTCACCCCATTTGGGATCGGGCACGCCGATGACTGCCACTTCCAAAACATCGGGATGGCCATAAATCGCGCTTTCGACCTCGGCAGGATAGACGTTCTCTCCGCCCGAGATGATCATGTCTTTGACCCGATCATGGATATAGAGATAGCCGTCCTCGTCCATATAACCGGCATCGCCGGTCTTCACCCAGCCATCGTTGGTGAGCGTTTTTTCGGTCGCCTCGGGCAGGTTCCAATAGCCGACCATGTTGTTTGACGAGCGCGTCCACACCTCGCCGACTTCACCGGTTGCTGCTTCATTGCCATCGGCACCGACCACCTTGATCTCGACACCGGGCAGCGGTTTACCCGCGCTGCGCATGCGCGGATTGCCGTTGGGATCATGGTCCTCTGGCGGCAGCATGCAGATCGTGCCGGTGGTTTCGGTCATCCCGTAATTCTGGATGAAGCCGCATTTGAACATCTGGATGCACTGACGCAGCAGTTCGAGCGGGATCGGAGCTGCGCCGTAAAGGATATATTTGAGGCGCGAGAAATCGACTGTCGCACAGCGTGGATGCTGGAGCAGGATATGCAGCGCCGCCGGAACGATAAAGAGCCGCGTTACACCACCGGTTTCGACCGAATCGAAAAAGCCGTCGGGCGTAAATTCGGCAAGGATATAGGCAGGCAATCCCGCCGCGACTGCCATAATTCCCAGCCCGGTACCGCCGATATGCGCGCAGGGCATGGCAACGAGCACAACTTCGTCATCATCCCATTTTGTGTAGGCGAGCCCGGCCTCATTCGAATGCTTGCGCAGTGCGAAAAGGTTTCGGTTCGATAGCACAGCACCCTTGGGATTGCCCGTGGTGCCCGAGGTATAAAGCTGGAGCACGGCATCGTCAGGAGCGGAGGGTTCAAACGGCGCACGCGCGGTATTCTCGATCATCGCGCGCGCTTCGGGATCGGTCATCACCTGTTCGACATGCTGCAGCATGCCTTCCATCGAAGCGGGCGCGGATTCAAAGCCAGTGCCGAGGAAGAGGATCTTCGCCTTGGTATCGTTGATGATATAGGCCCATTCGGGTGGTGCCAGGCGCCAGCCAACCGGCACCATGACGATCCCTGCACGCGCAGCCCCGTAAAACAGCGTGTAATAGATGTCGCTATTCTTGCCGATCCAGGCGATGCGATCGCCCTTTTTCAGGCCTTTGGCCAATAAGGCGGTCGCGACGCGGGCAGTGCGCTCTTCGAGTTCGGCATAGGTGAAGAAACGGTCTTCCTCGCGCATGGCAAGGCGATCGCCGCGCTCCTCCGCCCAGTGGCGAACGAATTCGTCAAAAGTGCTCAATTCCGAAATGTCGGCCATCTTCCCTCTCTCCCAAGAAGATCGGCTGAATAGAAACAGCCGCTCCACCCCTTTTTGGCGAGGGGGAAGCGGCTGTCAATGCGAAGTTTAATCGCGTGATTAAATTTATGTCTTACTCGGCGGCAACGGATAGATCGGCCTCTTTCCAAACCAGCATCGGCTTGCGCGCTGCCAGCGTCTCATCAAGACGACGGCGCGGGGCGTGGTGCGGAGCGGATTTGAGCGACGGGTCGCCCTGCTTCGCACGATTGGCCACTGATCGCAGCGCGCCAATGAACTGGTCGAGCGCGGCCTTGCTCTCAGTCTCGGTCGGCTCGACAAGCATCGCGCCGTGGACCACGAGCGGGAAATAGACCGTCATCGGGTGATAGCCCTCGTCGATCAGACCCTTCGCGACATCGAGCGTTGAAAAGCCCTCGGCAAGGCCATTGTCGGTGAATAGCGCCTCGTGCATGCACGGGCCCGATGCGCCAAATGGCGCCTCAAGCGTGCCTTCAAGGCTGCGCAGCACATAATTGGCGTTGAGCACCGCATCCTCGGCCACCTGGCGCAGGCCATCGGCGCCATGGCTCATGATGTAGGAAAGTGCACGGGTGAACATGCCCATCTGGCCGTGGAAGGCAGTCATCCGACCAAAAGTTTCGGGCTGCATCGCCGTCGCATCCTCCTCTTCAACCAGCTTGAAGCTGCCGTCGGGCAGTTTCGCGACAAAGGGAATTGGGCCATAAGGCGCCAGCGCTTCGGACAGCACGACCGGCCCCGAACCCGGGCCACCGCCGCCATGCGGGGTGGAAAAGGTCTTGTGCAGGTTGATGTGCATCGCATCGACGCCAAGATCGCCGGGGCGAACCCGGCCGACAATCGCGTTGAAATTGGCGCCGTCGCAATAGACATAGCCGCCCGCTGCGTGCACCGCGTCCGAAATCACCTTCAAATCGCGTTCGAACAGGCCGCAGGTGTTGGGATTGGTGATCATCACGCCCGCCACATCCGGCCCAAGGCGCGCCTTGAGCGCTGCAACATCGACGCGGCCTTCTGGGGTTGCGGGGATATTTTCCACGCTGAAGCCCGCAAAAGCAGCCGTTGCCGGGTTGGTGCCATGTGCGCTTTCGGGGACGAGGATGACCGGACGGTCTTCACCGCGCGCATCGAGAGCCGCCTTGATCGCAAGAATGCCGCACAATTCGCCATGCGCACCCGCCTTGGGCGACATGGCAACGCCGTGCATGCCGGTAAGATCAATCAGCCAATGTGCCAATTCGTTGATCACCTGCAGCGCACCCTGCACCGTTTCCTGCGGCTGCAGCGGATGGACGTCGATAAAGCCTTTCATACGCGCCACCTTTTCATTGAGGCGCGGGTTGTGCTTCATCGTGCAGCTACCGAGCGGGAAAAGGCCGAGGTCGATGGCATAATTCTGCCGCGACAGGCGGGTGTAGTGGCGGACGGTTTCGGGCTCTGAAAGACCCGGCAGGCCGATCTCGCGGTTGCGCTCCAGCCCACCGAGACGCGATTGCACCTTCGGGGCGGGGTCGAAGTCGACGCCGGTGGTGTGGCTGTCGCCAATCTCGAAAATCAGCGCTTCTTCAAGCATCAGCGCGCGGTTTCCGGTGTAGGTTTCTGCTGCCATGACGTCACTTTGGCCCATTTCAGGTCGCCAGCCGCTTGCGTTTACCGTGCTCATGCCAACACCTCCTGCAGCGCTTCCGCAAATGTTTCGATATCCTCTTCGCTGACCACTTCGGTCACCGCGACGAGCAAGCCGTTTTGCAGCGCTGCTTCGCCCGGATAGAGGCGACCGAGCGAGACGCCGCCCAGCACCTTCTTCGCCGCCAGCTTGTGCACCACATCGCGGGCGTTGACGGGCAGTTTCAGTGTGAATTCGTTGAAGAAGCTGTCGTTGACGAGGGTGACGCCCGGGATCTGCGCAAGCCGTTCTGCCGCCTGCACCGCGCGAGCATGGTTCAGCGCCGCCAGATCGCGCAGGCCACGCTCACCAAGCAAGCTCATATGAATACTGAAAGCCAGCGCACAAAGCCCTGAATTGGTGCATATATTGCTCGTCGCCTTTTCGCGACGGATATGCTGTTCGCGGGTCGAAAGCGTGAGCACAAAACCGCGCTTGCCCTCTGCATCAACTGTCTGGCCGCACAGGCGACCGGGCATTTGCCGCACGAATTTTTCCTTGCAAGCGAACAGGCCGACATAGGGCCCGCCAAATTGCAGGCCGACGCCGAGCGACTGGCCTTCGCCAACAACAATATCTGCACCCATTTCGCCGGGAGACTTGATCGCACCCAGCGCCACAGGCTCGGTGACCACTGCGATCAACAGCGCGCCATGTTCATGCGCTTTCTGAGCTATGGCGCTTAAGTCTTCAATTCGGCCAAGAATATCGGGATATTGCACAACCACACAGCTGGTTTCGCCATCGATTGCGTTGAGCAAGCGCGCGGTATCGCTTTGCGCCATGTCGAGCGCGGCAAGATCGAGCGTATCGCCGGTGAAACGCGCCATCGTCTTGGCGACGCTGACATAATGCGGATGCAATCCGGATGAGATAACGGCCTTGCTCCGCTTGGTCACACGCCCGGCCATGCCGATCGCTTCCCAGCAGGCGGTTGAGCCATCATACATCGAGGCATTGGCCACGTCGCATCCAAACAGCCGCGCAACTTGCGTCTGGAATTCAAACAGCATTTGCAGAGTGCCTTGCGCAATTTCGGGCTGGTAGGGCGTGTAGGCGGTCAGGAATTCGCCACGCTGGATCAAATGATCGACGCTCGCTGGCACATGATGCTTATAGGCCCCTGCCCCCAGGAAAAAGGGATGGTGCGCCGCCGCCATATTCTTGCGTGCCATGGCGGAGAAATGCCGTTCAACCGCCATTTCACTCGCATGCATCGGCAAGCCCGGGATCGGCCCTTTGAGCCGTGCCTCTTCGGGCACATCGATGAAAAGGTCATCGATCGATGCTGCACCGATTGTGGCGAGCATCGCCTGCCGGTCGTTATTTGTCAGGGGTAAGTAGCGCATTTCCTAATCCTTTTCCCCTCCCGCTCGCAGGAGGGCCATGATTCAGAGCGAATCCACAAATGCCTTGTAAGCCGCTGCATCCATCAAGCCGTCGAGCTCTGACGGATCGCTCAGTTCAAGCTTGAAGAACCAGCCGGCACCTTCGGGATCGCTGTTCACCAGAGCCGGATCATCGGCGAGTGCATCATTGCCCTCGGTCACGGTGCCCGAAACCGGGGCATACACGTCAGAAGCCGCCTTGACCGATTCGACAACCGCAGCGTCGCCACCCTTGGACAATGTGGTGCCGACTGCGGGTACTTCGGCAAAAACGATGTCGCCCAACTGGCCTTGCGCATAGTCGGTGATGCCAACCGTGGCGGTGGTGCCTTCAACTTCGATCCATTCATGCTCGTCGGTGAAATAACGCGTCATTTGCTCGCTCCTCTGCGGTGATATCGATGTGGAATGAAAGGCATGGCCGCGACTGCCAGCGGCACGCGCTTGCCGCGCACCTCCGCCTCCAGCGCCGTTCCAATGCTGTTATGGTCGGCTGCGACATAGCCCATGGCGATGGGTGCGCCCACACTGGGGGCAAAGCCGCCCGATGTGACCGTGCCGACCTGCACTTCGCCTGCAAAAATCGGCGCGCCTTCGCGTACCGGCATCTTGCCCTCGACCGAAAGGCCAACCAGCTTGCGCGACGGGCCCTCGGCCAGCGCTTTCAGGATGCGATCTGCGCCGTTGAAGCCGCCTTCCTCGCGGCGCCGCTTCGAAATGGCAAAGCTGGCATTGCCTTCAACCGGATCGGTCGACGGGTCCATGTCGTGGCCATAAAGCGGAAGCCCTGCCTCCAGCCGCATGGAATCGCGCGCACCAAGCCCGATGGGTTTGACTTCGGGCTGTGCGCACAGCGCATCGGCCAAGGCTTGCACCTCATTGGCAGCAACCGAAATTTCAACACCATCCTCACCGGTATAGCCCGAGCGGCTGATCCAAAGCGGCACTTCGCCCCAGAGGAAGAGATCGGCTTCCATGAAATAGAGTTGGTCCACGCCGGGGATGACGCGCGAAATGGTTTCGACCGCTTTCGGCCCTTGCAGCGCGAGCAAGGCGCGGTCTTCAAGGTGGTTGATATCGATGGCCGCAGGCAGGTTCGCGCGCAGATAGGCGATGTCCTGGTGCTTTACCGCGCCGTTGACGACGACATAGAGCCCGGTAGGGGTCGCGGTGACCATCAGGTCATCAAGCACGCCGCCATCCGCGCCAAGCAGCAGCGAATAGCGCATCCGCCCTTCTTTCAGCGCGGAGATATCGCCGGGAACGAGCTTTTCGAGAGCTGCCGCGACGCCTTCGCCCGAAAGGATCAACTGCCCCATATGGCTGACATCGAAAAGGCCTGCGCTCTCGCGCGTCCACTGATGTTCGGCCATGATGCCTTCATATTGGATCGGCATGGCATAGCCAGCGAACGACACCATGCGGGCGCCCTTGGCACGGTGCCAGTCACCCAATGGTAGTTCGAGCATGTCGGTGTCGTCGCTCATAAAATCTCCGCACAAAGTTACAGCCAGCGACGGCGTCGCTGCCTGCCCCCTCTGTCACGGATACCTGAGAGCTTTACCCCTTCGGTGGCCCCGCCTTGCACGGGACGCTTTCCAGAGTGTCGCAAAAGCCAAAACGGTCCTTTTGCCTGAGAGATTCCGGGGCGGTTGCTCCTTCGGCGGCGAGGTTTCCCCCGCACTCTCCCGTTTCGTCAGCGACTGAGTCGGCCTTGGCTTTTGGTCGCCCGAGAGTCAACCGGCGAGCGCGCGGATCGCATCATTTTCGTGGATATGTCTGCCCTGCCCGCCCGCAAGCGCCAGATTGGCAATCGCCTGCGCCACGACGGGCGCCGGAATAGAGCGATAGCGGCTTAGCCCGCCTACCATTAGTAGGTCGGTCAGCGGCGCCAGCATGATTGCCACGCTCTCCCCCGGCCGGCTTTCGGGGCGTTCCCCACCGGTGAGCAAACCGGGGCGGAGGAAATCCACACGGTCAAAGCCGGCCTGCGCCATCGCTGCTTCGGCTTCGCCCTTGGTCTTTAGGTAGAAATTGGCGGATTTATCGGAAGCGCCGACCGAGGAGACCGCGATCATATGTCTGGCACCGGTCTGTTTTGCAGCCTGTGCAAAGGCCGCCACCAAATCAAAGTCGACCGCGCGGAAAGCGGCTTTCGAGCCTGCAATCTTCATCGTCGTGCCTAGGCAAGATATGGCGACGTCAGCCTTGATCGCTGCAACTTCGGCGGCCCAATCGGCGGACGGCGCCTCATGCACGATCACGCCTGCTGGCACCCTTTCCGGCTTGCGGCGGACGATGATGTGGGTTTCCACCCCTTCCTGCCCCGCCAGATCGACGACAAGCTGCTTGCCGACCAGACCGGTTGCACCTGCTATCACGACCTTCTTCATTTGCCCGGCCCCTCCATCTGCCCGCCGAAAATTTCACGGTGGCAGTTCATCGCAAACCGATCAGTCATCCCGGCAAGGAAATCCCCGATATGGCGTGCGCGCGCCGGTTGCTCCTCGGGCAGACTATCGCGCCATTCCTGCGGCAAAAGCTGCGCATCATTGCAATAGGCGTTGAACAAGTCCGAAACGATGGTCGCAGCGCGTTCCGCAGCGGCCAATTGCGTCGGGTAGTGATAGAGATTGGCGTACATGAACGCTTTCAATGTACGTTCGCGTTCAGCCAGTTCATCGGAAAATCCGCCAATTGTACGACCAGCCGCACGCACATCATCGGCGGTTTCGATACCCGCGGCAGCGATGCGCGCCTTGGTCGTTTCGATCACATCATTGACCATCACGCCAATCTGCTCGCGGATCAACTCGCGCAACAGCGCTTCATGCTTCGCACCCGGATAGCGATCGCAAATTGCGCGCCAGCGCTGCTCGACAAAGGGCAGCTCGAGCAACTGGTCGAGCGTCAAAAGGCCAGCACGGATGCCATCGTCGATATCGTGATTATCATAGGCAATATCGTCCGAAATCGCCGCAATCTGCGCCTCAAGCGAGGCGAATTGGGAAAGCCCGAGTGGGAACGCGCCATCGATTTCGCGCAGCGCCCAATTGGGATCATGCACCGGTCCGTTATGCTTGGCGAGGCCTTCCATCAATTCCCAACTGAGGTTGAGGCCGGGCCAAAGCGGATAAGGGCTTTCAAGCTTGGAGAGGGTTCGCAGCGTCTGCGCATTATGATCAAAGCCGCCATAAGGCGCCATCGCAGCTTCGAGGGCATCTTCACCCGCATGGCCAAAGGGCGGATGGCCGATATCATGGGCAAGGCACAGCGCCTCGGTCAGGTCCTCGTCGAGCCCCAGCGCACGCGCAATGGTGCGGCCGATTTGCGCGACTTCAAGGCTGTGGGTCAGGCGGACACGGTAATGATCGCCATCCGGCGCGATGAACACCTGTGTTTTGTAGCGCAGGCGGCGAAAGGCAATCGAATGGATAATCCGGTCGCGGTCGCGCTGGAAAATGTTGCGCGGGCCGCGCGCTTCCCCACCCGGTTCGGAATGGAGCCTTCCGCGGCTGGTTTCAGGATTGCAGGCAAATGGTGCGCGGCTATGCATGGCCATGCGCTTTGCACCAGAGGCGTCGACAAAACCAGCCGCTATTTGGCACCCAGTTTCTTGACGACGGTGCCGTTTTCGCTGTTCCAGACAAAGCTGCTGCCGCCCGCCTTGCGATAATCGGCGTCCCATTTCTTGGCAGCATTGGCATTGGCAAAGGGGCCAACCAACAGGCGGCTCGATTTGCCCCAGACCGAGGTCCAGCCCTCTTTGCCCTTGAACAGCTCAGGCGATTTCTTGGCAAAGCGTCGGAAATCGGCACCCAATGCGGCTTCGGCACCCGTCGCGACCTGCACCCAGATGCGCGCAGGTTGCGGCGGTGCCTTTGGCTCGACTTTAGCTTTGCCGGTTTTCGGATCCTTGGCCGCAGCGGCTGTCTTTGCCGGATCGACCTTGGCTTGGGTTTTCTGGATTGCTTTCAAGTCCACCGGTGCGACCGTCGGCTTTTGCTCGCTTTCGGGAATCTCGATCGACTGGACGATCGAATCCAGATCAAAAGATGCTGTGCGGACAGGCTGGCTTGGCTGCACCGGATTTTGCGCCGGAACGTTGGACGAGGCGGGCGGAGCCGCTTCGGTTACCATCGGCGTTTGAACCGGTTGGGCGGCGGGCGGAGGCGCCGTCTCCACCCTCACATTTTCGGCCATGCGAGTTTCTGCCGGCGGCGGCACGATTACGGGCTTGGTCGTTTCGGGTGCCGGTTGCGGTTGGCTTGTCGTTGCGGCCGGCGTCGTGACCTGCTGCTGGCGCTGCGCCGCCTGTTCAAGGGCATTGCGCGGGGCAGAGGCAGGCGTGGCAGGAGCCGGAATGTTATTCACGGCTATACGCGGCGGCTCGGTGGCAGCTGCGCTTGGCTGGTTGGTTGCTGGCGCGCTGCTACCCGGCAGGATGATGCGAACCGGCGGACGTGCCCGGTCTGGCGGCGGCAATTGCGCCGAAGCCAGCACAACAGGTTTTGCCTTTGCCGCTTCCTCAACCTTTTGCTGCGCGGTCGAGGTCGAGAAGCCGGGCGCAGCCCCATTGCTGGCGACACGCTGTTCGCGTTGCGCGGGCTTTTTCTCTTCTTTTTTGTTGGCTGCGGGCTTCTTGCTTGTTCCGCCGAGCGGCTGGCCTGAAGGGATCAGCCTGTCCTGCCCGGTCGCGGCGCTGGCCACCTTGGTGACGCCGGTGGCCGCAGCCACCTGTTTGATCTCGGCGCTGTCTTCACCGATCCGACCGACCGGGAAATGGCCGAAATGCATCGCGGCGGCGCGCTGTGCGTCGGTCATCCGTGGCATTTGGCGGAGGAAACCCTCCATCCGGCGGGCAGCATCGGGCGCGAGGAAGCCCTCGGCAATCTGCACCGCTTCCTTGATGTTGCCGCGCGCTGCGAGCATCATCGACCGGGCGCGCCACGCCTCCGGATCATTGCGCTGCAGCAAGGGCAGCAACATGGCGTCGGCCTCATTTGCCTTACCTGCCATCGACAATGACATGGCATAACGGCGCGTCAGGTCATCGCTTTGGCCATAGCTGCGCGCCAACTGGTAATCCTGCTGCGCGCGGGCAAAATTGCCCAAAAGGTCAAACGCCAGTGCGCGATCGAGCGCGATCGACCGTTCGGATGCACCCAAACGGACCGCATCATCGAAATAGCGAAGAGCTTCAAAGGGGTTTTCGGTGCGCACCATCGCCGAACCCATACCGGCAATGGTCCGCGAATTGCCCGGCTGGATGCTGTTCGCACGGGTAAAGAAGTTGAGCGCCGCAGCGGCATCGCCCAGTTTCAACGAGGCAAGGCCCGCATCGGTCAGCGCGACCGGATCGGTCGGGCGCATCGCCATGCGGCGCACAGCATCGCGCAACTCGACCGAAGCCGGCGAGTCATAGGCAGGTTTGACTTGCGGTTTGGCCTGTTCGAACTGGTCCAACACGCTTTCGTCTGCATCCTGGGCCACAATCGGGGCTGCCAGGGCAAGCGCGAGCGCGAAGGATAGCGAGACCCGTTGTTTATGCATCATCGGGCCGCAAATGTGGTGCGCGGGGCAAAATTGCAATCGATACGCGGCAAAGCGCGCCGGATTGTGCCGCATGCTCGACAAGCGGCGTTCCGGCGCGTTTTAATCAGCTATTGCTTTGACGGTCGAGAAAGCGGGGGATGTTAACGCCCCCTGCATTATCATCTTCCGGCTCATCATTGCCACGCGTCAGTCCGCGCGACAGGTTCGACATGCGCTCAAACAGCGTACCGCCGCCGGTTGAAACGCGCGGAGCGGGCGTTGGTTCCGGGGCCGAAGTGCCAAAACTTGGCGCAGGGGCCGGTTCGGGTTCGGCAAAGTGCTGTTCCGGTTCGACATGCGATTCACCGAGTTCGAGCGGCGCTTCTTCAGCCGCCGGTTCGGAGAGATCGAGAACGCCATCATCGTCCGACGCAGCTTCTTCCTGATAATCGAACGCCGGGCTTTCCGAATATTCCGCTTCGGGTGCAGCCTCTTGTTCAGGTTCGGAAAGTTCGAGCGGCTCTTCAACCACCGGCTCTGGCTCTGCAGCTACGGGCGGCGTTGCAAACCCGCCGAGCGGGGTGGCCGGGCGGCTGTCGAACGCATAGGAACGCGGCGGCTGCACTGCAGCCTGCGCATCCTGATCGATACCAGTGGCGACGACCGAGACGCGGATCTTGCCGTTGAGATTTTCGTTGAACGCCGAACCCCAGATGATGTTGGCATCGGGATCGACCAGTTCGCGAATATGGTTCGCGGCTTCGTCGACTTCCATCAGGCGCATATCTTCGCCGCCGGTGATCGAGATAATGACGCCGCGCGCACCCTGCATCGACACACCGTCGAGCAGCGGGTTGGCAATCGCTTTTTCAGCGGCTTCAAGAGCGCGGCCATCGCCTTCGGCTTCGCCGGTGCCCATCATCGCCTTGCCCATTTCGTGCATTACCGAACGCACGTCGGCAAAGTCGAGGTTGATGAGGCCGGGCATAACCATCAGGTCGGTGATGCCACGCACACCCTGCTGCAAGACTTCGTCCGCGAGCAGGAACGCTTCCTTGAAGGTCGTGTTCGGATTGGCGACCAGGAACAGGTTCTGGTTCGGAATGACGATCAGCGTGTCGACATGCTGTTGCAGCTCGGCAATGCCCGATTCTGCAGAGCGCATGCGGCGCGAGCCTTCGAACAGGAAGGGCTTGGTCACGACGCCGACGGTCAGGATGTTCATTTCACGCGCAGCGCGCGCGATCACAGGTGCCGCACCGGTGCCGGTGCCGCCGCCCATACCAGCCGCGATGAAACACATATGCGCGCCTTGCAGCGCCTGCTTCACCTGCTCGATGGTCTCTTCGGCCGCTGCACGGCCAACTTCCGGACGCGAGCCTGCACCAAGACCTTGCGTGATATCAGGGCCAAGCTGGATACGGTATTCGGCGGGAGACGCATTGAGCGCCTGTGCGTCGGTATTGGCCACAACAAAATCGACACCCTCGACGCGTGCGCCGATCATGTTCGCGATCGCGTTGCCCCCTGCTCCGCCCACACCGATGACTGCAATTTTAGGCTTCAGTTCATCGACGATTGGCGGACCGATGTTGATGCTCATTCCCATTCACTCCCTTGGCCGGTCAGGCATAAGTAAAAGAAGTCCAAAAACCCCCGTTAACTGTGTCTTGTGGCACAAAATTGAGAGCAAAACACGTAAAAGTTACCCACAGGCTGCGGGTTGTTCTTGCGATCGGGCTAGAGGTTCTCTCTGATCGCCTGCAGGATACGGGCGAATACCCCTGCATTCTGTGTTTTCATCGCACTATCAGAGCCTTGCAGCCCCAAACGGAGATCGGATGGGTTCGAATTTGCGTAGAGCGCAAGCCCGGCCATGGTCGAAAATGCCGGCCCTGAATGGGCATCGGGCAGCCCTGGTAGTTCGGTCGGTCGGCCGACACGCACCGTACGACCGAGTGCGGCCTGCATGTGGTCTGCAAGACCCTTCAATTCGGCCCCGCCGCCGGTCAGCACGATGTGGTGCCTGCCCGGGTTGGAAAAGCCCATTTCCTTAAGCGCACGGCCGATATCGACGACCATGGTATCGATGCGCTGCGAGATGATCGCATTCAACTGCGCGCGGGTGATTTTGGGCCGTTCGGCCTGGCTGGTATCGCCCGGCGCGCCGACGTCGAGGCTTTCCTGATGGTCGCGCGGCGACGTGATGGCAGAACCATGGAAGCATTTCAGCCGCTCCGCCTCTGCCCGACGGATGCCGAAGACCGAAGCGATCTCATCAGTGATATCCGCACCGCCGTGGTTGAGCGTCACCAGCCCCGCCAGCATGCCGCCGATGAAGACCGAAACGTTGGTGATTGCGGCGCCCATTTCGACCATCGCCACGCCCAATTCGCGTTCTTCGGCGCTGAGGCAGGCAAGCCCGGCAGCCACAGGCGATGCGACAATGGCGTCGACACCCAGATGCGATGCGCGCGCCGTCATGTCGAGATTGCGGACCGGCGAAGGATCGGCCAGCACCGCGTGGATTTCCACTCCGACACGGTCGGCATAGAGCCCGAGCGGGTTCGCGACCCCGGCATTGCCATCGAGCGCATAGAGCGTCGGGCTGACGTGCAGCACGACCTTGCCGCGTGTGTCGATATTGGTGCGTCCTGCGGTGAGCAGGTCGTCAATATCCGCCTGTTCGACCTTGTCCCCGCCCAGATCGATTTCTACGGGCGACAACAGGCTATCAAGCCCGCCGGCCGACATGCCAAGCCACACCCGGTCGATGTTTATGCCGGCAATCCGCTCTGCCTGTTCGACCGCATGGCGAACCGAAAGTTCGGCCAATTGCATGTCGGCAATGCATCCGCGGACAACGCCCTTGCTCTCCCGCTGGCCAGTGCCAAGGATGTGCAGCGTACCGCCCTCATCTACCCCGGCAATCAGCGCGGAAACTTTGGACGACCCGATATCTAACGTGGAAATGATCTTTTCGTAGCGCACCGCCATCAGGCCGAAACCCCACCTGTTCCGGCCTCGGCAGAGGGCTTCTCGTCCTGTTTTTCGATCTGGACCGGCTTTTCCTTTGCGGCGCGGCGCATATAGGCCCGTTCCGGATCGCGCAGGTCGAAATGAATGATGTCGCGGCCCAGCAAGCGGTGCACGCCATCCATGCGGGTAAAGTTCACCAGAGCCTGCGCCGCCAGATTGTCGCCTTCGGGAAGCGACAGCGTCTCCCCGGTCTTGAAGCGTAGATCCCAGCGGCGGTTGCCCACCCAGCTTGCACCCACGACCTGATCCTTGAGCGACTGCGCGCTATCGAGCAGCTTGGCGAGCGCCACGACCTGCCGGTTGGCCCCTTCGCCGTTGATGATCGGCAACGCGCCAATTTCGGCCCGCGAAATCTTTTCGAGTTCGACGCCCTTTTCATCGATCAGCGAATAAACACCATTGCGGTGCCAGACCGCCGTCGGTTTGCGTTCAATGATGTCGACGACCAGCGTATCGGGCAAGCGGCGGGTTACGCGGACATCCTTGATCCAGCCATATTCGATAAGGTCGGTGCGGATCTTGTCGATATCGACCAGCGGCATGGCCCGGTCCTTTTCGGCGAGCACGATGTCATACACCTTGAGCTGGTCGACCCGATCCATGCCGGTAATCTCGACGCGCTTGACCTCAAATCCCGCTTTGGCCGCGACCTGCGCATATTGCTGGTAAGCCGCCTGCGGCACGCCAAACCAGTTGGCGACGATAAGCGCGATCAACAACAAGATGGCGAGCACGCCCCAGGTCAGCGCGCGCTGGATATCCTCTTCGGTGAAAGGCAGGATGCGCAGCAGCCGGTCCATGATGCCGACCTGCCGCACCTTCTTGCGCGGTGCAGCCTTGCGTGCCTTGGCAGGTGCCTTGCGGGCAGTTGCCGTCTTCATGCAAGCGCCTCCTTCACAAGGATATCGACAAGCTGTTCATAGCTGATACCCATCTGCTTGGCCTGTTCGGGAACGAGGCTCAAAGGCGTCATGCCCGGCTGGGTATTGGTTTCAAGCACGAACACGCCGTCGCGGCCCAGTTCATCATCCCATCGGAAATCGGTGCGCGATGCCCCCTTGCAACCGAGAAGTTCGTGCGCGCGCTGCGCCAGCTCCATCATGTAATCGGCAATATCCTGCGGGATTTCCGCCGGGCAGACATGTTCGGTGAGGCCATCGGTATATTTGGCATCGAAATCGTAAAAGCCGCTCTTGGGCTTCAGCTCTGTCACGCAAAGCGGTTTTCCGCCGAGCACCGCGACGGTCAATTCGCGCCCCTTGATGAAAGGTTCGGCGAGCAGCGTATCAAATTCCTGCCAAGGCCCTATGGCATCGCGGGAGATCGGGTTTCCGTAATTCCCGTCGGCCTTGACGATGGCAACGCCCACCGAGCTACCTTCATTGACTGGCTTCAGCACATAGGGGCGCGGCAGCGGATCACCGGCATAAAGGCTTTCGCTCTCGACAATCGTACCTTTGGGCATCGGGATGCCGGCTGGGACCAGCCGCTGCTTGGTCAATTCCTTGTCGATAGCAATTACCGAAGTGACCATGCCGCTATGGGTATATTTGATGCCCATCAGGTCGAGCATGCCCTGCACGCTGCCATCTTCGCCCGGAACGCCGTGGAGCGCGTTGAACACGACATCAGGTCGCAATCCGGCAAGCACCTGCGCAACATTGCGGTCCATATCGACGCGGCTGACCTTGTAGCCCACCTTTTCGAGCGCATCGGCAACGCCATTGCCGCTCATCAGCGACACCGGCCGTTCGTTCGACCAGCCACCCATGAGGACTGCAACATGGATCGGCTCACTCACTTCGCATTCCCTACTCGTTCATTGTTTGACGCTTCGGCGTAAACGCCTACGCGTTGAATTTCCCAATGCAGATCAACGCCCGATTTTGCTTTCACGCGGCGACGCACTTCCTCGCCCAGTTCCTCGATATCGGCACTGGTGGCATCGCCGGTGTTGATGAGGAAGTTGGTGTGCTTTTCTGAAACCTGCGCGCTACCGATCTGGAGGCCACGGCAACCGGCTTCATCGACCAACTGCCAAGCCTTTTGCCCATCCGGGTTTTTGAAGGTTGAACCGCCGGTTTTCGAACGCAGCGGCTGCGATGCTTCGCGGCTGGCGGAGATGCGGTCCATTTCGGCCTGGATGGCTTCGGGTTCACCGGGGCGCCCACGAAAACGCGCGCCAACTACGATCGCGCCATCGGGCAGTTCGCTGTGGCGATAGCTGTATTGCAGTTGTGCGGCCGGCAGGGTGACCAGTTCACCATTGCGCAAGACCACATCACAATCGACGAGGATGTCCTTCACCTCGCCGCCATAGGCGCCGCCATTCATGCGAACGAAGCCGCCAACGGTACCGGGGATTGAGCGCAGGAATTCCATTCCCGCAATGCCATTGTCACGCGCGGTCGAGGAAACGAGGATGCCGCTGGCTCCTGCCCCGCAATCGAGCGTCACGTCATCAACCTTGGTGACCTTCGCAAAAGCCTTGCCCAGACGGACCACAACGCCCGGTACGCCACCATCGCGCACGATGAGGTTCGATCCCAGCCCAAGTGCCATCACCGGAACTGCTGGGTCGAGCGCATAGAGGAAATCGGCAAGGTCCTTGGTGTCGGCTGGTTCAAACAGCCATTCGGCCTTGCCGCCGCTCTTGAACCAGACAAGCGGCGCCAGCGGCGCATCGTGCGTCAGCTTTCCGCGCACCGTTGGCAAGGCGTAACAGACGCTCATGCACGCGCTTTCCTGATCGCCTCGGCCAGCCCTGCGGCCCATTTGGTGATGTCGCCCGCACCCAGACAAACGACAAGGTCGCCTTCGCGCGTGGTCGCTGCAAGTTCATTTGCCAGCGCATCGGCGCTGTCGATTTCCTGCGCATTATGGTGGCCGCGTCGCTTGATCTTGCCGACGAGATCGGCGCTACTTACGCCTTCGACCGGTGCTTCACCTGCTGCATAGACCGGCGTCACATAGACCACATCGGCATCGTTGAAGGCGGTTGCGAAATCTTCCATCAGATTGCCGAGACGCGAATAACGATGCGGCTGGCACACCGCAATCACGCGGCCTTTCACGCCTTCGCGTGCGGCCGACAGTACGGCGCGGATTTCGACCGGATGGTGGCCATAATCGTCGATGATGGTGACGCCATCAACCTCACCCACCTTGGTGAAGCGCCGTTTGACCCCGCCAAATTTGGCAAAGCCAGCCTGCACCTGTCCATCGCTCATGCCGCGCTCAAGGCCGACGGCAATGGCGGCGAGCGCATTCTGCACATTGTGGCGGCCCGACATCGGCAAGAAGACATCCTTGATCTCTCTCTTACTGCCATCGCGCGCGCGGATCACGACATCAAAGGTGTTGCCGCCCAATTCGGGGCGGACATTGTCTGCGCGCACATCGGCCTGTGCCGAGAAGCCATAGGTCAGGATGCGACGATCGCGGATACGCGGGATGATCGCCTGCACCTCCGGATGGTCGAGGCAAAGGATGGCGACGCCGTAAAAAGGCACATTTTCGATGAACTCGATATAGGCCGCCTTGGCCGTGTCGAAATCGCCATAATGATCGAGATGCTCGGGATCGATATTCGTGACGACGGCAATCGTGCCATCGAGGCGCAGGAAGCTGCCGTCGCTCTCGTCGGCCTCTACCACCATCCAATCGCTGTCACCCAAACGCGCGTTCGAGCCATAATTGTTGATGATGCCGCCATTGATCACGGTGGGGTCGAGCCCACCGGCATCGAGCATCGCGGCAATCAGCGAGGTCGTCGTGGTCTTGCCATGCGTACCCGCAACCGCGACGGTGTATTTCAGCCGCATCAATTCTGCGAGCATCTCCGCACGTCGGACCAGCGGAATACGGCGCTCGAGCGCGGCCTCTACTTCAGGATTGCCGCGCTTCACAGCCGTCGACGTCACCACCACAGCGGCATCGCCCAGATTTTCAGCGGCATGGCCGATCATAACCTTGATGCCGCGGCTGCGCAGCCCTTCGATCACATAGCCCTCGGCAATGTCGCTGCCCTGCACCGAATAGCCAAGATTGTGCATCACCTCGGCAATGCCGGACATGCCGATGCCGCCGATGCCGACGAAATGGATGGTTCCGATGTCGGTACCCACACCCTTCATGAAGTCGCTTTCCGTGCAAGGGCCGGCTCGGCACCGCCAAAGCCAAGGCCCGTTTGTTCTTTGGTGGTCAGCGTCTGCATCAGCGGCGCACGACCGAAGGATTCCACCAGATCAGCCAGATCATGCACCGCATCGGGGCGGCCGCAGCTTTTTGCGGCTCGGGCGGCATTTTCCAGCGTTTCCGGGATGAGCGCCATTTTCTGGATCTGCTTGGCAAGCTCGACCGGGGTGAACGACGATTGCTTGATTGCACGTGCGCCGCCGGCCTTGACCATCTCGCTGACATTGAACGCCTGGTGGTTGTCCATCGCCGATGGCAGCGGGATCAGGATAGCCGGGCGACCCGCACAGGTCAGTTCGGCAATGGTCGATGCCCCTGCCCGCCCGATCACCAGATGCGACCAACCGAGCCTTTCGGGGAAATCTTCCAGATAGGTGGCAAGCTGCGCAGGTATCTGGTGGTCGGCATAGGTCTTGCGAACGGTTTCCAGATCTTCAGCACGGCATTGCTGGGTAACCTGCAAGCGGCGGCGCAGGTTGAGCGGAAGGCGTGTCAATGCGTCGGGGACGACTTCGGACAGGATCGAGGCGCCCTGGCTACCACCCGTTACCAGCACGCGGAATACGCCATCCTCGATAAAGGGTGGGAATGGCTCGTCACGCAGCGCGATAACCTCGGCACGGACCGGATTGCCTACCAGATGTACTTTGTTTTCGTGACGAGGCTTGACCCGCTGCACATCGGGATAGGCAGTGGCAATTGCGTTCACCTTGCCTGCCACCAAGCGGTTGACCCGGCCCAGCACGGCATTTTGTTCATGGATGACGGTGGGCACCTTGTTGGCAAAGGCCGCAAGCAAGGCAGGCAGGGCCGGATAACCGCCAAAGCCGACCACCGCAGTCGGATCGAATTCGTTGAACAGCGCTCGCGCCATGGCTCGCCCGCGCCAGATGTTGCGCGCCGCCGCGAGCCAACCGCGCGGCCCGCCTGCAACGCGCCCTGCGGGCATGATGTGCATTTCCATGCGATCGGGGCAGCCGGGAATGGTCGATCCGCGATTGTCTGTAATCAGCGCAATCTGGTGCCCGCGGCGCATCAATTCGGCACCCAAGGCATAGGCCGGGATGATATGGCCGCCAGTGCCGCCTGCGGCGAGAACGAAATTGCGCGATACGCTCATTCCTAACGCCCATTCCCGATATAGGGTGACTGGTCAAGGAAAGGGTTGCGCCTTGTGAGCGCGAGCAGCAATCCGCAGCACAGACACAGCGCTAGTGTTGACGATCCGCCATAGCTGATGAACGGCAAGGTCATGCCCTTGGATGGGAAAATGCCGAGGTTCACCGCGATGTTGATCATCGCCTGCCCGCAGAATTGCGCGGCTAGACCGGTGACTGCGAGCAGGATGAACTGGTCCTGTTCATCGAGCATGCGGATGACAACGCGGACGAGGATTGCAAAGAACAGCACCGCGATGACCATGCAGGCGAGAAGGCCGAATTCCTCCCCCACCACCGAGAAGATATAGTCGGTATGCGCCTCCGGCAGGGAGAATTTGCGGGTGCCAAGCCCCGGGCCGGTACCGATCAAGCCGCCCGCGGTAAGGGTAGCCATCGCCAGCTTGTCGTGGGTGATACCCTCGGTGCCGAAAATCCAGGCGTCAATGCGCTGCTGGGCGACCGGGTAGAAATTATAGGCCGAGACAATCCCCACCACCCCGGCGACCGCGCTGGACCAGAGCATTTTTGCCTGCACGCCCGACACCATCATCAAAGCAAACCAGATACCGCAGAACAAAATGGTTTGCCCAAGGTCGGGTTGGAGCATCAGTGCGCCGCAAATCAGCGCGGTAAAGCCCATGGTGATGATCCGCACCGGCAAAGTGGGATCGCGTTGCCGCCAACTGATGATCCACGCCATCGTCACGGCATAACAGGGCTTCAGAAATTCGGAGGGCTGGAAACTTGCCGGGCCAAGCCCGAACCAACGCTGTGCCCCGTTCACTTCCTTGCCCAATATGGGAACCAGAAGGAGCAGAAACAGGAAAACGCAAAAGCCACCAAGTGCAATGCGTTTCGCCTGTTCGCGCGGGTACATCGAGATCACGAACATGAAGGGCACGCCAATCGCGACCCAAGCGAGCTGTTTGTAGAAGAAGTAGAGCGGGCTGAGCGATTCCGTATCGGTTGAGAGGCGGCGCGCGGTTGCTGGCGAACCGGCGGCAACCGCGATCAATCCGATGGCAATCAGCACAAGGATCAGCGAAAGCAAAACACGGTCCAGTTCCCAGAACCAGATGCTCAATGGAGAGCGGTCACCGCGCCCCAGCCGATTTGAAAGATCGCGTTTGCCGCCAAATCCCGGCGGCAGGCTGTTCCCGTTGCCCTTCAAAATACCGAACATCAGCTACCCCTGTTGCGCAATGCAGCCACTATCTCCCGGAATGTGTCGCCCCGGTGTTCGAAATCGCGAAATTGGTCAAATGAGGCGCAGGCGGGCGAGAGCAGCACGGTTTCACCCGGCTGCGCCGCCGCGGAGGCGGCCTCAGTTGCGGCCTTGAGGTCTGCATATTCGCTGACCGCGACCTTGCCCTTCAGGATCGCCGCAAGCTTTGCTCCATCCTCGCCAAAGGCATAAGCCGCGCGGACATTGCCGATATGCGGCAGGCAGGCATCGAGATCGTCGCCCTTTGCCTGACCACCAAGCAGCCAGTGGATCGCCGGATATGCGCCCAATGCCGGTGCGGTCGAGGTCGGGTTGGTTGCCTTGCTGTCATTGACGAACAATATGCCGCCAACTTCGCCCAACCGCTCCATCCGATGGGCAAGGCCGGGATAGCTTGCAAGCCCGCGCTCAATCGTTTCGGAATTGAGCCCGATCGCTTCGCACGCCGCAATGGCGCACGCGACATTCTGCGCATTGTGCGGGCCTTGCAGCGAGGGCCAGCGTGATTGGTCCGTGATATTCTTGGCCGAAACACGCCGTAGCCGGTGGTGGATACGGCTGGCAATCATCCGGCAGGGATCGTCATCAACCGCGACCACCGACACCTTGTCGGCATGCTGCATGTGGAACAACCGTTCCTTGGCAGCGGCATAATCAAGGAAACTGTCATAGCGATCGAGATGGTCGGGGGTGATGTTGGTGAGCACTGCGACATCGCAATCGAGGCTGTGCGTGAGGTCGATCTGGTAACTCGACAGTTCGAGCACATAGACTCCGCCTTCGGGCAAGGGCTGCTGCGACAGGATCGGCAGGCCGATATTCCCGCCCATCAGCGACGGCAGCCCAGCGGTCTGCATCATATGGTGCAGCAAGGCTGTGGTGGTTGATTTGCCGTTGGTGCCGGTGATGCCAATCACCTTGTGCGGCGGCAATGAAGCGCGGGCCAAGGCGAACAGTTCGATATCGCCGATGATCGGCACATTGGCATCGCGCGCCTTGTTGGCAATCGGGTGGGTGTTGAGCGGCACGCCGGGTGAGAGCACCAGCCCGTCAAAGCTGGAAAGGTCGATTTCCATCGGATCGGCAAAGCGGACGTCGCCTTCGACTTGCGCCCTTGCCTCTTCCTTGCTGTCCCAGGCAGTTACCTCTGCCCCGCTCGCGACCAGGCTGCGCACAGTGGCAAGGCCCGACCTTGCGAGGCCGAGCACTGCATAGCGTTTGCCGCGAAAGGCGTCGGATGTGATCATCTGAGCTTGAGCGTTGCCAATCCTGCAAGGGCGAGCACAAAGGAGATGATCCAGAAGCGGATAACGACGGTCGATTCCGGCCAGCCCAATTGTTCGAAATGGTGGTGGATAGGCGCCATGCGGAACACGCGCCGCCCGGTGCGTTTGAACCAGAAGACCTGGATGATCACCGACAGAGCCTCGACCACGAACAGGCCGCCGATAATCGCGAGGACAAATTCATGGTGCGCGACGACCGCGATTGCGCCCAGCGTGCCGCCAAGGGCAAGGCTGCCAGTGTCGCCCATGAACACCGCCGCTGGCGGAGCATTGAACCACAGGAAAGCCAGCCCTGCCCCGATGATCGCTCCGCACAAAATGGCAAGGTCACCTGCGCCTAGGAAGAACGGAATTCCCAGATATTCGGCATAGCGCGCATTGCCGACCAGATAGGCGATCAGCATGAAAGCAAGCGATGCAATGATCACGGGCATGGTGGCGAGGCCATCGAGACCATCGGTCAGGTTCACCGCATTGCCGAACGCCACAATCACGAATGCCCCGAAAATGATGTACCAATAGCCAAGGTCAACGACGGGGCCATTGACGAAGGGAAAATAGAGTTTGCCGCCCGACTGGTGGACGATCAGCGCCACCGCGCCACCTGCGATCAGGAATTCGAGTAGCAAGCGAACCTTACCCGAAACCCCTGCCGTGCTGCGCTTTTTCACCTTGTCATAATCGTCCATGAAGCCGACGAGGCCGAAACCGAGCATCACGACAATGCATGCCCAGACATAGCTATTCGACAGGTCCATCCAAAGCAGCATCGATATTGCAATCGAGGTCAGGATCATCAGCCCGCCCATCGTCGGCGTGCCAACCTTGGCGAGGTGCGTTTGCGGGCCATCCGAGCGAATGGGCTGGCCTTTGCCCTGGCGCACGCGCAGCATGTTGATGAATTTCGGCCCGATGATCAGGCCGATCACAAATGCCGTCCCCACTGCCGCGCCAGAGCGGAAAGTGAGGTAACGAAACAGGTTCAGGAAACCCGCAAAATCGAAATATTGCGCGAGCCAGTAAAACATCAATCCCCTCCGCCGAGCATGTCCTCGACCACCGCGGATAGACCCACGGAATTCGACCCTTTTATCAATATTGCATCGCCGCCGCGAACTTCGCTGCGAAGCCGCTGCGACGCTTCGGCAACCGAGGCGCAATGGGCGAATTTGCCCGCCCAGGCAACATCACCAGCCAACGCTTTGGCGAGCGGAGCCATCTCCTCACCGACAAGCAGCAACATATTTACATTTGCCGCCTCGATTGGCTGTTTGAGTTCGGTGTGGAACATGGCCGATTGTTCGCCCAATTCCTTCATCGCACCCAGCACCGCAATCCGCCGTTCGGCGCGGGCATTGCCCAGCCCCGTCAGCGTTGCGGCCATTGAGGCGGGGTTGGCGTTATAGCTTTCGTCGATCAGCAGGGCTTCACCACCGGCGACCCGCACACGATGCCGCGCTCCGCGCCCCTTTAGCCCGCCCATATCGGCCAGCGCCAGTCCGGCAACCGCAAGATCCGCGCCTGCAGCCTGCACCGCGGCCAGAACCGCGAGCGAATTGGAAACCCAATGGTCGCCGGGTTGCGACAGTTCATATTGCAGCATCGCACCGGGCAATTGCGCAGTCACCAGGCTGCCACCATTGGCGCTGGCGAGATGATCGATGCAGCGCACATCTGCACCTTGATTGAAGCCAAAGCTGATAATGCGCGCGGCATGCTGCTCTGCCTTTGCCCGCAAACGGGCATAATGGCGGCTGTCGAACGGTATGATGGCAGTGCCATCGGGTTCGAGCCCCTCGAAAATCTCACCCTTCGCGTCGGCTATCGCCTCTTCGCTGCCCAGATTTTCGATATGCGCCGGGGCAATCGTCGTGACGATGGCAATATGCGGCCGAACGAAACGGGTAAGCGCCGCGATTTCCTGCGCATGGTTCATGCCCATTTCGAACACGCCATATTCGGTTTCGCGTGGCATGCGCGAAAGGCTGAGCGGCACGCCGACATGGTTGTTGTAGCTTTTGACCGAACGGTGCGCCTTGCCGGGATTGCAGCGTTCGAGCGCGGCATAGAGCGCTTCCTTGGTGCCGGTTTTCCCCGCCGATCCTGTAACGCCGATGACCTTTGCGGTGACCCGCGCACGCGATGCAATGCCAAGCTGTTCGAGCGCACGCATCGTATCAGGAACCAGCACATGCGGCCCGTCAACCGGGCTGCTGACGACAGCACCGCTGGCGCCGCTGGCAAAGGCCTGCGCAACAAAACGATGCCCGTCCGCCTGCTCCCCCTTCATTGCGAAGAACAGGTCGCCCGGCCCGATTTCGCGCGAGTCAAAGGCGACGCCGTTGCATTCGAAATCCGCACTCGCCTGCCCGCCGGTTGCCGCAGCGATTTCCGCCGATGTCCAAAGCGGGCTCATGCCGCACACTCCCTTGCAACTTCAACATCGTCAAACGGATAGACCTTGTCGCCGATGATCTGGCCGACTTCGTGGCCCTTGCCAGCGATCATGACGATATCTTCGGCGGCGGCCTGGCGGATCGCTTCGGCGATGGCTTCGCGCCGATCACCAATGTCGAGCGCGGCAGGCGCACCCGCCAATACTTCGCGGCGAATGGCCGCAGGATCTTCGCTACGCGGATTGTCATCAGTAACGATCACGATATCGGCATCGCGCGCCGCAACCTGCCCCATCAAGGGCCGTTTGCCGGCATCGCGATCACCGCCCGCGCCGAAAACGAGGATCAGCTTGCCCTTTGTATGCGGGCGAAGTGCGGCGATCGCTGCTTCTAGTCCGTCGGGTGTGTGCGCATAATCGACATAAACAGGGGCACCGCTGCGGCTGATTGCCGCGCGTTCCAGCCGCCCGCGAACCGGTTGCAACCGCGCCAGATTGGCGATCACTTCCTCGGCATCGCAGCCGCTGGCAATTGCGATTCCGGCCGAAACCAAGGCATTGGCAGCCTGATAGGCACCTATCAGCGGCAGCTTGATCTTGCTGACCTCCCCCTGCACCGATATTTCCAGCGTCTGGCCAAGCTGGGTCGGCTCTCGCGAGAGCAATGTGATGCCCTGGCCTTGGGTGCCAACGGTGATCAGGCGCAGCGGGCGTTCCTTCGCGCGGGCAATGGCTTTTTGCGACCATTCATCGTCGGCCCAGATCACCGCCGTTGCGCCTTCAGCCGCCACTTCATCGAACAGCCGCATCTTGGCCTGGAAATAGGCGTCCATCGTACCGTGATAATCGAGATGGTCGCGGCTGAGATTGCTGAAACCGACGACCGAAACGGGCACACCCGCTATCCGGTACTGGTCGAGGCCGTGGCTCGATGCTTCGAAAATGGCGTGGGTCACGCCTTCGCGTTCCAGCCCTGCCATGTTCGACAGGAAGGTTACGATATCGGGGGTGGTAAGGCCCGTACGGACCTGTTCATCGGCGGTGGTGATGCCAAGCGTGCCAATCGAAGCGGCGTTGAACCCTGCCATGCGCCACAATTGGCGCGTCATTTCGACAGTGGAGGTTTTGCCATTCGTTCCGGTGATTGCTGCGACATGCGCAGGAAAAGGCGCGAAAAAGCGCGAGGCAATCATTGCAAAGGCTTTGCGCGGATTGGCATCGGCGATGTGGATCGCGCCTTCAACCTTGGCTTCCGGCCGTGCGACCACGGCGATTGCGCCTGCCTCTATTGCTGCGGGAATGAAATCCTCGCCATTGAAAGCAGCACCCTGGAAAGCGCCGAAAATCGTGCCGGGCGCAACCTTGCGGTTATCGATGGCAAATCCGGTTACGCGCGAAGAGCCGGCGTCTCCTGCCAGCTCACCGATCAAACTGTCGAGGCGCATCAGGTGCTCCCTTTGGGAGACCAAAGGAGCGGCATCAGTTCGGAAACGTCAACGTCGCGATGCGTGTCGGGGATGATGCCGAGTTGCGGGCCGATGCGCTCAACCGTCCGCTTCACAATCGGCGCTGCCGTGAAGCCGGCAGTGCGCTGGAACGCCGTTTCAGTGGTGCCCTTGGGTTCGTCTACCATAGCGATAATGATATAGCGGGGATTATCCATCGGGAAAGCCGCTGCGAAGGTCGAAACCACAAGATTCCGTGCATAACCTCCGGCATTCGGCTTTTCTGCAGACCCGGTTTTACCGCCAACACGATATCCAGGGGCATCAGCCTTCTTGCCGGTGCCATCGACGACGATCATGCGAAGCAGCTGGCGCATGCGCGCGCTGGTGGCGGCGCTGAACACGCGGCGGCTGACCGGCTTTTGCCCGGGCGTGAATTTCTTGAGCGTTGCCGGGTGCCACATACCGCCATTGACCATCGCGCCATAGGCCGAGGCAAGGTGTAGCGGCGTGACCGCCATGCCGTGGCCATAGCCGACGGTCATCGTTGTGATGCGGCCCCAGTCAGAGGGCCAGAGCGGCCGCGAACGTTCGGCAAGCTCTATCGAAGGCCGCTTGTCGAATTCAAGCGTGCGCAGCATCTGCTCCAGCCTTGTCCTGCCAAGATTGTCGGCAATGCGCGCGGTGACGATGTTGGAGCTGTGCACCAGCATTTCGGGGACGTTGAGCCAGCGGCCGGTGGGATGGCTGTCACGGATGCGGAAGCCGGCAACCTCCAATGGCGCCGTGGCATCATAGCGCAGCGAAAGATCACGCACCGTGCCCGCATCGAGCGCCGCCGCCACTGTTAGCGGCTTGAATGTGGAGCCCAGTTCGAAAACCCGGTTGGTAACGAAGTTGGTCTGGCGGCTGATCGGATAACGGCCGTCGACAATCATTTCACCATTGTCGGGAATGTTCGCAAAGATCGGGCGGTTGGGGTTGAACGAGGGCAGTGAAGCCATCGCCAGCACCTCACCCGTCCGCGAATCGAGGATAACGCCTGCCGCGCCCTTGGCATTCGAATCTTCCATCCCGCGCGCCAGTTCGAGCTCGAGTGCGGCCTGGATACGGACATCGAGCGAAAGTTCGACCGGTTTGCCGCGCGTTTCTTCACCGCGCAAATGATCGTCCATCACCCGTTCCATGCCGAGCGCGCCCTTGCCGTCGCGGCTGACAAAGCCGAGGACGTGCGCCGCCAGTTCATGTTGCGGGTAAAGGCGCGTGCTTTCGCGCGGGAATTCGATCGCAATTTCGCCAAGGTCGTGAACTGCCTTCACCTCTTCGGGCAAAGCGCGTTTGCGCAGGTATCCGGGGGCCTTGGCGGTCAGCTTGGCGTAGAATTCGGCTTCGGGTGTGTCGGGGAAGATACGCGCCAATCCCGCTGCCAATTCCTTAGGATCATTCACCAGATTGGCGGGCTTTACCCAAATCGCATAACCCTGGATCGTGCGGGCTAGCGGCGCGCCATTGCGATCGACGATATCGCCACGCTCCGGCACAAATTCGCTTGGCGTCGCGCCGAAAGCGCGGCTGCCTTCAAAGATGGCCAGCGTGGCGAGCCGCCCGATAACGAGCAACAGGAAAAGCCCGAACAGCCCCACCAGAACCAGCAGGCGCCAAAAGGCAATGGCGGCATGAACCCTCGTCGCATTTATCGCATGGCGGCTGTGTGGCCTTACGACGAAGGTAGTCATTACCGGCGACGCTCCTTCTCAGACTTGCTCTGGATTTCGCGCATCAGATTATCAGACAGCAGTTTGTCGTCCATGCGCGCAAGCCGTTCGGTGCGGGTTGCAGGTTCGGCAGCCTTGGCCTTGGTTTCCTTGGGTTTTTGCGCTTCAGTTGGCTGAACGGGCTTTGCATCGACCTTTTCAACCGACGTAACCGATCGGATCGCTGCGCTGGCATCTGCCAAGATCGACGATTCAGCCGCACCGCCGCCACCAATCTCACCAGCCGGCGTATCGACAGCGACTAGCACCGGTTTAACCAGCGGCTCCGAACCACTGAGGCTCGCAAGACCGCGTTCGCCATCGATGAACTGGTCGGCGCGCGGCGGTTCGTAACCATAGAGCAATTCGTTCCACTCCTCGAGCTGAGCCACGCTCGCACGGGTACGGATTTCGGCCTGCAGGAAGTTGATTTCCTGCTTGGTCTCAAGGATATCGCGGTCGATACGCGTCAAATCGCTGTGCAAAGCCGCAACGTTGAGCGACAGCGGATAGAGCAGCACTGCAACCATGAATACCAGCGCGAGCCATCCGAGATTCTTGAGGCGTTTCATCGCGAGCGTCATGCCGCCATCTCCTTGCTGGACCATGCTGGTGCGTCGGTTCGAATGGCAGAGCGCAGCGTCGAGGAGCGGGCACGGGGATTGGCCTCAATCTCGCGGGCGCTGGGGCGCACTGCCTTTGCCGGTTTTTCAAAAGTCGCCGCGCGCGCGGCTTTGACTATTGGCATATGGCGCGAACCGGTTGCGGTTGAACCGCTGCGATCGCGCAGGAATTGCTTCACGATGCGATCTTCAAGGCTGTGGAAGCTGACCACCGCAAGCCGGCCACCCGGTTTCAGAATACGCTCGGCGGCTTCAAGCCCTGCGGTCAGTTCATCGAGTTCGCGGTTGATATGGATGCGCAGCGCCTGGAAGGTCCGCGTTGCAGGATCCTTGGGCGCGCCCATCCGGTGACCCAAGGCCTTGCGCACCACATCGGCAAGCTTGGTGGTGGTATTGATCGGCCGCGCCGCGACGATCGCGCGGGCGATGCGACGCGATTTCGGCTCTTCACCATAAAGGTAGATGACATTGGCAATTTCGGCCTCGTCCGCCGAATTGACGAAATCCGCCGCACTTTCGCCCGACTGGCTCATCCGCATATCGAGCGGGCCGTCTTTCTGGAACGAGAAGCCGCGATCGGCCTGGTCGATCTGCATCGACGATACGCCGATATCGAGCACCACGGCATCGACCTGTTGCACGCCGCATTCGGCGAGCCTTTTATCCATTTCTGAAAAGCAGGCGGAGTGGAAGCGCAAAGCACCGCCACTCCGCTCTGCAAGGTCAGCACCCGCTGCGGCAGCATAGGGATCGCGATCAAAAGCATGAACGCGTGCACCCGCAGCCAGGATAGCCCGGCTGTAACCACCAGCACCGAAAGTGCCATCCACGACGTCTGAACCTGGGGTGATGGCCAGAGCGTGAATTACTTCATCCAGAAGGACTGGAATATGGGGGGAAGGCTGCGTCATTTGCCGCGCCTCCCATGCTCGCCCAGCCAATATTCCAGCTCTTCGCGAACATGCGCAAAGGCGGGCGGGGCGGAATCCATGAACACATCAGGATTCCAGAGCATGAAATGAGTCGTCGCGCCGAAGAAGAAGGCCTTCTCGCCGAGCTTGCCGAAATGGCGCAGCATCGGCTGCAACACGAAGCGGCCGCTGCTTTCAAACGCGGTTTCGAAGATCGAGGAGGCAACGACGCCGGCGCTCTCACGGTCGAATTCGCCGCCGCGCTGCACCGCTGCCTGCCATTGGGTTTCGATATCTGCCCGCAATTTCTGGCGCTCGGCGCGGCCATAACCGATCAGGCAGGGAAGATTGGGGTGGCGCGAGATGCAGACAATGTTCTCGCCAGAGGATTCAGCAACTGTGTCGCGAAGCTCGGCCGGGATGGTGACGCGCCCTTTGGCATCGATCGTCGATAGTCCGGAACCGGCATAGACAACGAATGCGGACACAGTCTTGAAACACCCCTTCCCTTGGGCGCAATCCACCGTCCGCTAAAGCGCAACGCCTTCGCGTTGACGTTCTCTTGAACGCAACAAATTGGATTTCACCCCGATAAGGATGTTCCTTATCAAGGGATTTCGTGGGTGAAAAGAGGGATTCTATGGGAATTTTTGGGCTTAGCGTATCACTGTATTGTTTTTATTGTATTTTTTGTTTTGCATTCCCTTCTCTATCGCTCGACCCGCGTTAACAGTTACAATTTGACGACAATCCTATTCCATTGTTTTTAATGTATATTTTTAAAAGTCGATTTCGACTGCCCAGATTATTCCAGAATTTCCCCACGCTGTCCCACAAGCCTGCGACCCCGTTCGAGTCGGTCCAAAAGCTGCATCGTCCAGTCCATATTCGGTGAACTGTCGCCGCCAGGTAAAGCAGACTGCCATAGCGCGCTGTGCAGCAAGTCGGCATCGGCGACCAATATCACCTGCCCTTTCCCCGGCCGACACTCCGCCACCAGCCCGCCTTCGGCAATACGACAATTGCCTGAACCTGATTTCAGCGCCAGCCATTGCCCTGGTGAAATCGTGCGGAGTTGCTGCTTGCCAACTTTGGCCTCGGTTTCCGATGTGGTGGCATCGGGATCGATGGGCAGCACCAGTTCGAGCCCCCAATGCGCGAACAGCGGCGAGTGCATCGACGTGAACAGCGGACGCGCCGGATCGCCGAAGGGAAGTTCGCTTGGCCATTGCAAGGCGGGATCGGCAAAGAACAGCAACCGCCCACCTGCCTGTACCCAATGATCGAGGCGCGCCAGCTCTTCAGGCGTGAAGGGGCGCGGCTGGACGAGCATCGCGACCTTGGCCTTGGCTGCCTGCAACTGCGCAACATTATCCACCATGATGATCTGGCGATCCTGATCCAGGCGCACAAACAGCGGGTCCGACTTGCCTTCGCCGCGTGCAACGGCCCCAAGATCGGCAGACCCCCATTGCAGGTCGATGCTCGACATCATGACCATTGGACGGTCTTGCACAGGCTGGCTGCGGCTTTGCCACCACCATACAATCGCGATGCCAACATTCAGGGTGATCAAGAGCAGCGCCGGCAAGGCGCGGTTGCGCAGCACCATGGCGTCAGTTCGGGGCGCGCTGTTTTGACTTGGGTTCTTCCTCTGCACCGACAGAGGGGGTGACGCCCAGCTCGGCGAGCGGTTCATCCTTGGGCTGTTTGCCATCCTTGCGATCGGTCACGGTCGAAGCCTGTGTCGGCTTCATGTTGCTATCCGCACGGTCGAGGATCATGTTCGCGATCGAAACAAATAACAGCACGGCCACAAGGCCAAGCAGGCCTACCTGTATGCGCTGCACAGCGGATTGTGCCGGACGTGCCATGGCCCGATTAAAGCCCAATCAATCGGCTTTGTCCAGTTGCCATGGCATTGGCGGCAATCCCTTCGACTGCATCCAAACGGGATTGTAGAGCGTCGAAAGATAGCGGAATCCGGTGTCGCACAGGATGGTGGCTATCCGGTGCCCCGGGCCGAGCTGCTTTGCCAGTTCAACCGCGCCGGCAACGTTGATGCCCGAAGAAAGGCCCAGACAAAGCCCCTCTTCTGCCAGCAAACGGCGGACCCAGACCAGGCCTTCTTCATCAGAGATGCGGAACTGCGTGTCGATAGGCGCGCCATCGAGATTTGCGGTAATCCGCCCCTGCCCGATACCTTCGGCAACCGAATTGCCTTCCGCGCGCAATTCGCCATGCGCATAATAGTTATACAGCGCTGCGCCATGCGGATCGCTGAGGGCGATCGTCACATTTTCATCGCGCGCTTTGAGGCCAAGGCCAACACCGGCAATCGTACCGCCGGTTCCCGCGGCACAGGTAAAGCCATCGACGCGGCCCTCCATCTGATCCCAGATTTCTTCGGCAGTTGTTTCGATATGCGCGCGGCGATTGGCGATATTGTCAAACTGGTTCGCCCAGATCGCATTGTCGGTTTCCTCGGCAATGCGACGCGAAGTGTGCACGAAATGTCCGGGGTTGGAAAAGGGCGCGGCGGGCACGAGGACGAGCTGGGCGCCCAGCGCGCGCAGCGTATCCTTTTTCTCCTGGCTTTGCGTTTCCGGCATGACGATGATCGTCTTGTAACCCAGCGCATTGCCGACCAACGCCAGACCGATACCGGTATTGCCCGCCGTGCCTTCGACAATGGTGCCGCCCGGCTTCAACGTCCCCTGCTCTTCCGCGTCGCGGACGATGAACAAGGCTGCGCGATCCTTCACCGATGCGCCGGGGTTGGCAAATTCGCACTTCCCGTAAATCTCGCATCCGGTGGCTTCGCTTGGCCCCTTCAAAAGGACGAGCGGGGTGTTGCCGATAAGGTCCAGGCTGTTTGGCGTCGCTTTCATAACCCCTCAGGTAGTTTCGGATGGAACAAGACGCAAGCGATGGCGACTTTTCGAGCAAGAAGTTCGCCTTTGCATATCGCCTTGCAGTTCATCGCGCAGAAGCAGCGATTTGTCGACGACGCCTAATTGGGTATTGTTATACTATATCATTTCATCTAGCAGACGCGCAAACAAGACAATGGAATAACAAATGAAAACCCTTTTCCGTACCAGTGCAGCGACCTCAATTCTCGCTCTCTCCCTTATCTCCTCCCCCGCTTTTGCGCAGCAACAGGCGGAACAGGATGTGGCCGATGATGACTTTCACCGCACAGGCGAAATCGTCGTCACCGCGCCCTATTTTGAACGGCTTGACCTGCTGGCGGGCACGTCGGCGCTGTCGGGTGAAGAGTTGGCACAGCAATCGCGCGGCCAGATTGGCGACACGCTGCTCTCGCTTCCCGGTGTTTCGGCAACCAGCTTCACACCCGGATCGTCACGCCCGGTGCTGCGCGGTTTCCAGGGCAATCGCGTCGCGGTGCTGACCGATGGCATTGGCAATATCGACGCTTCGAATACCTCCGCCGACCATGCAGTGACGATTGAATCGCTGACCACCGAGCGCATCGAAGTGCTGCGCGGACCTGCCGTCTTGCTGTTTGGCGGCCAGGCAGTGGGTGGTGCGGTGAATGCTATCGACAAGCGTATCCCGCGCGCAATTCCCAAGGAAGCGGCCCATGTCGATGCGCTGGCAGGCTATGGCAGCGCTGCCGATGAATGGTCGGCTGGTGCGTCGGTTGACGTTCCGGTTACCGATCGCCTGGTGGTCCATGCCGATGGCAGCTATCGCAAAAGCGATGACCTGCGCATCTCGGGTTACCAATTGTCGTCCGTTCTGCGCGACGAGGTTTTCGACCTTGCCGATGAAGAAGAAGCAGAAGGCGAACTCGACGAGGCAGAAGAGCTGCGTGAAGCCGCCGAGAATCGCGGACGGGTTCCCAACAGTGCGGTGGAAACCTGGACTGCAGGCATCGGCACCGCCTTCATCGACGATGGCGGCAATCTGGGCGTTTCGTTCAGCATCTATGATACCAAATATGGCATTCCCGGACGCCCCGGCGTTGGCCATCATGAAGAAGCGACCGCAGCCGGTGAGCAAGTTTCAATGGCTGAGGCTGGCGAAGAAGCGGTTACCATCGGCCTGCGTCAATATCGCGCCGACATCCGTGGCGAAGTCGAAACCGGAGGCGGCTTCCTTGAAAAGCTGACTTTCCGGGCCGGCTATGCCGATTATGAACACACCGAATTCGAAGGCGATGAAATCGGCACTGTATTCAGGAGCAACGGCTTTGAAGCCCGCGCCGAAGCGGTGCAGGCCAATCGCGATGGTTGGCGCGGTGCAAGCGGCATCCAGTACCTGTCGCGGGATTTCGAAGCGATTGGTGCCGAAGCTTTTGTTCCGCCCAACCGTACCCGCCAATTGGGATTGTTCTCGCTGCAGGAGTTCGATCTGGGCGGGCTGCACTTAGAAGCAGCGTTGCGTTATGACCGGGTCAAGCAGGAAGCGCAGACGCTCGGCATCACGCGCAATTTCAACAATGTATCGGCTGCCTTTGGCCTGGCTTATTTGATCGGCGATTTGAAAATCGGCATCAACGCTTCGCGCACAGGCCGAGCGCCTGCAGTCGAAGAGCTGTTTTCAGACGGGCCGCACATCGCAACCCAAGCCTATGAAATCGGCGATCCCGATCTGCGCAGCGAAAAGGCCTGGAATGCGGAGCTATATGCGCGTTTCGACAGCAGCAATGTCGACGCGACGGTCACCGTCTACTCGAACTGGTTCGATGGCTTCATCTATGAAGACGCCACCGGCGCAGAAGAAGACGACCTGCCCGTTTTCCAATATTTCCAGAGCGATGCTCGTTTCTGGGGCTTTGAGGCCGATGTCTCTGCACGCCTTGGCCGTGTCGGCGGTTTCGATTTCGTCGTTGATGGCGTTGCCGATTACACCCGCGCCTCGATCTCCAACGGCGGTGGCCCCGTTCCGCGTATACCGCCGCTTCGCCTCCTGGGTGGCGTTGAACTGCAAAGCGGCAGCCTTGACCTTCGTGGAGAGGTTGAATGGGCGGACGATCAGCGGCGCAATGCCACTTTTGAAACCGAAACCGCAGGCTTCACGCTGGTCAATGCATCAGCAAGCTGGCGCCCCTTCGGTCGTGACCGCAACATCGCGCTGATCGCGTCGGTGAACAACATCTTCAACGTTTCCGCGCGACGTGCCGCTTCCTTCACCAAGGATTATGTACCTCTGGCCGGCCGTGATTTCCGAGTAACGGCACGTATCAGCTTTTAATTGCATTTGACTCATCAGGCGTTCAGCATTGTCCTTCCAAGATAGGCTGGACGCCAACAACAAGAGGACAGAGTCATGCGCAAGATAATCGCCGCCTCCATCGTCGCAGCATCGCTTTTGCTGTCGGCTTGCAACACTGTGAAGGGCTTGGGACGCGATATTGAATCGGTCGGCCAGGCAGGTGACGAGGCTATTTAAGCGGTCTCTGGCTCTTCACTTGCAGCGCCGCCTTCGGTCTTTTCGCGGCGGCGCTGGGTGAACCAGATCGCGACAAGCGCCAGCTCGTAGAGCAGGCAAAGCGGAACAGCGAGCAGCAATTGAGAGACCACGTCGGGCGGGGTCAACACCGCTGCAACCGCGAAAGCGCCTACAATGGCGTAGCGACGCCCGGCTTTGAGCTGGTCGCGCGTTACTATCCCTGCACGTTCGAGCAGCATCAGCAATACCGGCAACTGGAATGCGACGCCGAAGCCGAAAATGAAGGTTGTCGCAAAGCTCAGATAATTGCCTACACCGGGCAACGCTTCCTGCGTCACGCCGCCAACAGTCCCTTCAAAACCAAGCAGGAAGCGCAGCGCCACCGGCATCGCACCGAAATAGGCCATGCTCGCACCCAGCGCGAACAGCACCGGCGTCATCAGCAGGAAGGGCAGGAACGCCTTCTTCTCGTTGCGATACAGCCCGGGGGCGACAAAGCGCCAGATTTGCGTCGCGAACACCGGGAAGCTGAGCATCAATGCGGCGAACAGGCCGACCTTCACCTGCACGAAAAATGCCTCAAAAATATCGGTGTAAATCAGCTTGTCCTGCCCGACATTTTTGAGCGGCTGGACCAGCCAGCCATAAATCGGCTCTGCAAAATAAAAGCACACGCCAAAGGATATGGCGAGCGCCGCCACGCACCAGAGCAGCCGGTTGCGCAGCTCGACCAGATGATCGAGCAACGGCATCTTGCTGTCGTCGATATCCTTCATGGCTGCGGCTCGGCCTTGGGCGGGCTGTTATCCGCCGGATCCGCAGCGACCTCTGGCGGCGGCAGCGAATCATATTCGCGCACCGGCGGATGTTCGCGCATGATGCGCTCATTTTCCGCTGCCCACTTTTTCTCGAGCTCTTCCAGTTCGGACTGGCGCACCATCTCGTCTATACCGCTGCGGAAATGCGAAGCCATCCGGCGCGCCTTGCCAACCCATTGGCCGACATGACGCAACACGCGCGGCAGGTCTTTGGGGCCGATCACCAGCAAGGCGACCAGCGCGACCAAAAGCAATTCGCCGGATGCGATATCGAACATGCGGGTTCAGCCCGGGATCAGGGGATCAGTTTGTCTTGTCCGCCTGTTTTTCGGCATCAACAACGGTGCCTTGTGCATTGTCGATGCGCGGTGCGGGCTTTGCCTCATCGTCTTCGGCCATGCCCTTTTTGAAGCTTTTGATGCCCTTGGCGACATCGCCCATCATGTCCGAAAAGCGACCTTTGCCGAACAGCAACAGGATGATGATGCCGACGACCAGCCAATGCCAGATGCTGAAACTACCCATTTTTCAAACTCCTCGTGCGGGGGCTTCCCCAATTGCTGCACGCCAGCAGCCTTGTTGCTAATGGGATTTAAGCGCTTTCCTCGCCAATTTCCAGTTCGCTCTCGCCTTCTTCCGGCATATCGCCACTTTCGACGGCAGAAAGCCCCTGAAACCCTTCGAGCGCAAGGTCGACCGGATCGAGCAGACCTGCCGCTTTAAGGTCGGATAGACCGGGCAGATCGCGGCGCGACGCCAATCCGAAATGCGTCAGAAATTCGCCTGTCGTCGCGTAGATCAAAGGCCGTCCCGGCACTTCGCGGCGACCTGCCGGGCGGACCCAGCCTGCTTCCATCAGCACATCGAGCGTGCCTTTTGAAATCTGCACGCCGCGAATGGCCTCAATTTCCGCGCGGCTGACGGGTTCGTGGTAGGCAATGATCGCCAGCGTTTCGACCGCGGCGCGGCTCAATTTGCGGCTTTCCTCGCGTTCGCGGCGCAGCAAATGCGCCAGATCGGCGGCAGTCTGAAAATGCCAGGTTTTGCCGCGCTTGACGAGTTCGACACCGCGGCCCTGATAATGTTCTTCCAACTTGCCGAGCGCGCCAGGAACATCGACCTCTTCGCCGACATAAGCGCGGATCTGTTCGATTGTCATCGGGGCTTCGGATGCGAACAAGGTCGCTTCGACCGCCCTAACCGCCGGATCATGTTCGATCATCATGCTTTTGCCCCTGCCCGCGACTTGACCATCAACGGCCCGAAATTCGCTTCCTGCTGCAACTCCACCCGCCCCTGTTTAGCCAGTTCCAGCATGGCGAGGAAACTCGATGCCAGTGCCGAACGGCGCAATGCCGGTTCGGCATCGGGGGGCAGGAATGCCTCCAACTGCGTCCAATCGAGCGCATGGCCGAGCATGGCGGAAACGCGGTCGAGCGCCTCTTCAAGCGTCATCACCGCGCGCCGCTTGACCACATGCATCACCGGTGCATTGCGCGCCTGGATCTGGCCATAGGCGGAAATCAGTTCGAAGAAATTGCAATCCCATGCGGTGGTGCGCACCACGCGCAACCCTTCGGGGGCGCCGCGCGTGAAGATATCGCGCCCGATCCGGTCGCGCGCCATCAACCGCGCGCCGCTCTCACGCATCGCGTTCAACCGCTCAAGCCGAAGCTGCAGCCGCAGCGCCAATTCTTCGGGCGACGGATCGATTTCCGGGTCTTTGGGCAGCAACAGTGCCGATTTCAAATATGCCAGCCAGGCTGCCATCACGAGGTAATCGGCCGCCAATTCAAGCTTCAGCGCGCGGGCATTTTCGATGAAACCCAGATATTGCTCAACCAGTTGCAGGATCGAAATCTGCCGCAGGTCGACCTTCTGCGTGCGGGCAAGTGTGAGCAATAGGTCGAGCGGACCTTCCCAGCCATCGATGTCTATGGTCAGTCGTTCGCTGTCGTCCGCGACTTCCGGCGGCGCGGTTTCGCCCGCTTCGAATTCAAGGTCTTCGTCTAGGCCCATGACGCGCCTGTTTCCGCATTGGTAGCCTTTGCATCGGCAACATGCACAGCCAATCCCAATAATTCGTCGCGCTTGGCAAGCAGGAAGTCGAGCCGCTGCTGATCAAACGCCACCGAAGGCAACGCTGCTCTTGCTGCATCAACCCGTCGCCGGGCATCTTCGGAAATGTCCGGTAACCGGTTGGCGATAGCGACCATCTCGTCCAACCTGCCCCAGCAATTGAGCGCAACGTCGCAGCCGGCTGCGATGCAATCCACCGCATGGGTCGGCACGTCGCCCTTCAGGGCTTTCATTTCGAGATCGTCGCTCATCAACAGGCCATCGAAGCCGATTTCGCCGCGAATGATATCGTGGATGACGGTGGGCGACATGGTGGCGCACCGCTCATTGTCCCATGCATCATAGACCAGATGTGCGGTCATCCCCATCGTCGCGCCGTTGAGCGCGCGAAACGGTGCAATATCCGCTTCAAGTTCTTCGCGCGTGGCATGGACATGGGGCAGTTCGAAATGGCTGTCGACGATCGCGCGGCCATGCCCGGGCATATGCTTGATAACACCAGCCGCGCCGCCCTTGTGGAGCCCGTCGAGCACCGCACGGCCGAGCGCAGCGACACGCACCGGATCAAAACCCATCGCCCGATCGCCAATGGCTGCCGTTGTGTCGGCTACGCGGACATCGAGGACAGGCAGGAAATTGACGGTGATCCCAACCTCGTTGAGCACCAATCCCAATGCCTCTGCATTGACCCGCGCAGCCTCAATCGCGGTCATCGCGGAAATATCGTATAGTGCGTCAAAAGCCGAGCCGGGCGGAAATGCGGGCCATGTCGGGGGTTGCATGCGCATCACCCGGCCGCCTTCCTGATCGACGAAGATCAGCACGTCGTCGCGCCCGTGGAGCGAGCGGAGCGAATCCGTCAATGCACGCAACTGTTCCCGGTCGCGGATGTTGCGCCTGAACAATGTGTAACCGACGGGATCGACTTCAGCGAACAGGGCCCGTTCGTCGCTGGTCAGTTCTTCGCCGGACAGCCCGAATATGACTGGTTTCATGACTGGACCGAACTCCGAATTTCCACGGCAAAAGGCTAGGTCAGCTTCGCCCTACTGACAAGCGCGTCACTCGGCCCCGAAGGTGAAAACTGTGCAAAACCGCAAAAAATAGGCCGTGGAGCGATGCCCCGCTCCACGGCCGAAAATGCCTTCATCCCCCAATGAAGGCAAATCCGCCTGACGGCGATTACTTGACCACCATGCAATTCTCGCCAGCCGCCTTCAGCTTGGCACACAATTGCTGGGCGGCAGCCGGGTTCGCGGCCACTGCCTGGAGTCGATAAACCTTGCGTCCGCCTTCGGCCGCGCCTTCGGCGATGCGGCGGTTAAGGCCGGAAAGGAAACCAAAACGCTTGCCCATGGCCGCCCATGCCTGGTCAGCCTTGGCGGAATCGCTGAACGCGCCAAGCTGGACAAAGCCAGCGCCTGCAGGGGTTGCACCCTGCGCCTGCGGGGCTGCGACAGGTGCCGGCGCTGGCGCTTGGGCAGCAGCCTTAGCCTTGGCAGGATCGATCGATACTTCGACTTTCTTGCCCTCGCTCGCGGCAAAGGCGGCATCGCCCTCACCTTCAAAGCTCTTGCCCTCACGGTCGGTCGGGGCGACCTTATAGTCGCCTTCCTGCGCGGCAATCAGTTCGCCATTGCCCGATGCCCCGCCCGATTGGCTGCGCTGGATCCAGTAAATGCCACCAACAATCGCCGCGAGCAGCGCGAGGCCAGCGAGAACCAAACCGGCAACCTTCAGCGGTGAAGCGGTCTCTTCATATTCGTAGCCATCGGCGGTTTCGAGCCAAGGCAAGCGATCCGCATCGTCCAACCCCAAATCTTCATCGCGATCGTTGTCGGTCATCGCTTTCAATCCCTCTGGTCACAGTCGATTCACTTTTGCCCACTTACATCTGCGTTGCGGCGTCCACTCCCATCAAACGCAGACCGTTGCGAATAACCTGCCCCAAAGTTTCTGCCAAGAAAAGTCTCGCGCTGCTGAGTTCGGGCGATTGTGCCAATATGAAGCGCTTGTCGGGCTGGTCGTTACCCAGGTTCCAATAAGCATGGAATGCCGCCGCCAAATCGCCGAGGAAAAAGGCGATGCGATGCGGTTCGCCGGCCTTGGCCGCTGCCTCGACCACGCGCGGCAGGTTTGCCGCTTCGCGTACCAGCGACAATTCCTCTGCGCCCAGCAGGTTCAAATGGTCAGAGCCAGGCTTGAAGCCCTCCTCCGCCTCTGCCTTGCGCAGCGTCGAACAGATGCGCGCATGGGCATATTGGACGTAGAATACCGGATTGTCCTTTGACGCTTCGACGACCTTGGCGAAGTCAAAATCCATCTGTGCATCCGCCTTGCGGGTCAGCATGGTGAAGCGCACGACATCCTTACCCACTTCACGCACGACGTCCGCGAGCGTGACGAAATTGCCCGCGCGTTTCGACATCTTGATCGGCTCGCCACCGCGCAGCAGGCGCACCATCTGCACCAGCTTGACGTCGAACTCGGCCTTGCCTTCGGTCAGCGCTGCAACCGCTGCCTTGATACGCTTCACGGTACCGGCATGGTCGGCACCCCAAATATCGATCAGCCAGTCGGCATTTTGCGCTTTCTGGAAGTGATAGGCCATGTCGGCGCCGAAATAGGTCCAGCTGCCATCCGATTTGCGGATCGGTCGATCCTGGTCGTCGCCAAATTGGGTCGATTTGAACAGCGGCAGCGTCACCGGCTCCCAATCGGGGTCGGGTTCGCCCTTGGGCGGCTCAAGTTCACCATCATAAACAAGGCCCCGCTCGCGCAGGAAGGCTTCAGCGGCTTCAGGTTTCTTCGCCCGCTGCACTTCGGCTTCTGATGCGAAGATGTCGTGGTGGATGCCGAGCAGCGCGAGATCGGACCGGATCATCTCCATCATCATCGCGACTGCAGTCTGGCGGAAAAGCACCAGCCATTCACCCTCGGCAGCACCGACAAATTTGTCGCCATGTTCAGCCGCCAGTTTCTGGCCAACGGGCACGAGATAATCACCGGGATAGAGCCCCTCGGGGATTTCGCCCACATCCTCGCCCAACGCTTCGCGATACCGCAGGTGCGCCGAACGCGCGAGCACGTCAACCTGTCCGCCGGCATCGTTGACATAATATTCGCGCGTCACCTTATAGCCGGCAAATTGCAGCAAATTGGCCAGTGCATCACCGACAACCGCGCCGCGGCAATGGCCCATATGCATCGGCCCCGTGGGGTTCGCCGAGACATATTCGACATTGACGGTCTTGCCCTCACCCAGGCTAGAGCGGCCATAATCATCACCTTGCGTGGCGATGGTGCGCAGCTCTTCAATCCAGATTGACGGGTCGAGTTTGAGGTTGAGGAAACCCGGCCCGGCAATGTCCACTGCAGTCACGCCGCTGACTTTGGCGAGTTCAGCCGCAATCGCCTCTGCCAATGCGCGTGGATTGCTGCCAGCCGGCTTTGCCAGCACCATCGCGGCGTTGGTGGCAAGGTCGCCATGTGCGGCATCGCGGGGCGGCTCGACAGTCACAGCCTTGCGGTCGAGCCCGGCGGGGAGTGTTCCTGCCGTTTCAAGTGCGTCGAGCGCGGCGTTCACATGGGCGGCAAATTGGACAAAGAGGGTCACTATTTTCTTTTCCTGCAAATAGGTTCGTCGGCGCAGTTTCGCTGCCCCCTAATCCATATGCCGGAAAAGAAAAAGGGGCCGGTCAGCCCCTCGGGCTGGACCTTATCGGGTCACATTATATCGGAGCTGGTCCTCGGTAAGCTGGAAGCCCACAAGCAATTCGAAGCTGGCGCGCTGGATCGCGGCGCGAACTTCTGGGTCCGCCATCGGATCGAGCGCGGCATCGGCATCGCCCGGGCGGCGCTTGCGCGTGATTTTTTCAACGATTTCGGCTGGCAGTGCAGCCGCAGCCGGATCGATATAGCCTGCGGCCTTGGCCGGGGCACTGGCGCGGTTTTGGCCATCCGCGAAATTGAGCGTCACCTGCCCGATGCGCTTTGCAACCACGGCAGTGCCGCCCTGCACCACGGTCGAATAATAAGGCAAGGTCACTGAACGCGCACCGCTGGCATTGCTGCGCCGTGCCTGCACCTCGAAATCGGCCTGCGAATAGATTTTCGCGCCTTCGCTGTTGCACGATGCGCGCAATTTGGTGATCGTCGCAACGACGTCCACCGAATCCGACGTCTGGCCGGCTCCGGGGCTGAACAGCGTGATATCACCTGTACCTTCGGCAACGGCAACGGTGGGGCAACCCGTACGGGTCGCTGTAAAACCAACGCCCGATGACACGTCCAGATCGCCATCGCCTGCACATCCTGCGAGCGTGAGCGCAGCGAGCGGCAAAGCGAAACGGACAGATTTCATGGGCATTTTCCCTTCGAATTACTTTGGCCTTTCGACCTTGCAGGGTCTTTATCGGCGCTTCCCCAACTGTGCAACAAGGGAAAGTCCTTGGCCAGCGGCGCGACACTATCTAAATGACATTGCCGATGACTGAACAAAACTCTCCCAAACCGCCGTTGAAGATCATGCTGGCCGCGCCTCGCGGCTTTTGTGCAGGGGTCGATCGCGCCATCCAGATTGTCGAGCAAGCGCTCGATCGCTTTGGCTCGCCCGTCTATGTTCGCCACGAAATCGTGCACAACAAATTTGTGGTCGACAGCCTGAAAGCCAAGGGCGCCATTTTCGTCGACGAACTGGACGAGGTGCCTGCTGGTGCCCATGTCGTCTTTTCAGCGCATGGCGTGCCCAAGTCGGTTCCGGCGGATGCCGAAAATCGCGGACTATCCTATTTCGACGCCACCTGCCCACTGGTTTCCAAGGTGCATCGCCAGGCCGAACGACAGGTGGAGGCCGGCCGCCACATCATCTTTGTCGGCCATCGTGGCCACCCCGAAGTGATCGGTACATTTGGCCAGGTGCCTCAGGGCGCGATGACGCTGGTGGAAACCGTCGAGGATGCCGAAAATCTGCAGGTGCCCAATAGCAGCAATCTTGCTTTCCTGACGCAAACTACGCTGTCGGTCGATGATACGGCGGATATCGTCGCAGCGCTGCAGCGCCGTTTTCCGGGCATTGTGGGCCCGAAGGGTGAGGATATCTGTTACGCCACGTCTAACCGGCAGGCAGCGGTAAAGGCGATTGCCGGAAGCTGTGACATGCTGTTCGTCATCGGTGCGCCCAACAGCTCCAATTCGCTCCGCCTCGTCGAAGTCGCCGAGCGCGCGGGCACCATATCCCGGCTTGTTCAGCGTGCCGAAGATATCGATTTTGCCTGGCTTGATGGCGTTAAGACATTGGGCATCACCGCAGGCGCTTCGGCGCCCGAAGTGCTCGTCCGCCAGTTCATCACGCACCTCGCCACGCGTTTCGATGTGAGCGAGGAACAGGTGGTGACGGCAGAGGAAAGCATCACCTTCAAGCTGCCCCGGGGCCTGGTGGCCGCCGCCGATCCGGTCTGATGGCTGTTTACACGCAGGTGAGTGCTGAGGCCGCAGAGCGGCTGTTGGCGCTGTACGATGTCGGCCGGCTGGTTTCGCTCAAAGGCATCGCCGAAGGCGTAGAGAACAGCAATTACCTGCTCGAAACTGATCGCGCGCGCTTCATCCTGACCTTGTATGAAAGCCGGGTCGATCCGGCGGATCTTCCCTATTTCCACAACCTCCTCGCACATCTGCACAATGCCGGATGCCCGGTGCCACGCTTCATCGATGATCGGCAGGGTAACTGGCTGCAAGACCTGCTCGGCAAGAAAGCCTGCCTGATTGAGTTTCTGCCCGGTATCTCGGTATCCGAACCGACCCCGATCCAGGCGGCAGCGGTGGGCAAAAGCATGGCGCAGATGCACAAGGCGGTTGCAGGTTTCAGCGAAGCCAAGCCCAATCCGCTGGGGCAGGAAAGCTGGAAACCTCTGTTCGAACGCTGCGACCGTGCAGCTGCCGAAAGCCTGCTGCCCGGGCTCGCCGACGACATTGCGCGCGAATGCGATTGGCTGGAGGCAAACTGGCCGAGCGAACTGCCGAAACATGCCGTGCATACCGATCTTTTCCCCGACAATGTCTTGTTCCGCGGCGATGCGGTTGGCGGACTTATCGATTTCTATTTCGCTTGCACCGATTTTCGCGCGTTCGACCTTGCGGTGACCCATGCCGCCTGGAGTTTCAGCAATGACGGCAAAAGCTATCTCGCCGATATCGGCCGTGCGCTGTTGCAAGGTTATGGCGAAGTCATCCAGTTGAGCGATGCGGAAAAGCAGGCCTTTGCGCTGCTCGCCCGCGGCGCTTCGTCACGCTTCCTGCTCACCCGGCTTTATGACTGGATCAACACGCCCGCAGGCGCACTGGTGACGCGCAAGGACCCGCTGGCATTCCACCGGCGGCTGGAATTTTATCGCAGCGCCGATGTCGTAGCATTATTCGGTGTCGAGCAATGAAGAAGGTCGAAATCTTCACCGATGGCGCGTGCAAGGGCAATCCCGGCCCAGGCGGCTGGGGCGCGGTCGTGCGTTATGGCAAGCATGAGAAGGAAATTTCGGGAAATGATCCCGACACCACCAACAACCGCATGGAAATGACGGCGGCGATCCGGGCACTGAACCTGCTGGTCGAACCCTGCGCCGTGACATTGCATACCGACAGCAAATATGTGCTCGACGGCATCACCAAATGGGTCGAAGGCTGGAAGCGCAACGGCTGGGAAAATGCCTCGAAGCAGCCAGTGCGCAACGCCGATCTATGGCACGAATTGATCGAGGCCGTCGCCCGCCACAAGGTCGAATGGGTGTGGGTCAAAGGCCATAATGGCCATGAAGAGAATGAACGGGCCGACCGCCTGGCGAGCGATGCCGCCGAAGCGGTCGGTCGGTAATCAGCCCTCGCGCACTTCCGCGCCGGGGCCGTTCTTCAAAATCGATTCGATAGCGTTCTTGGCCGATGCCTTGCTCTTATAGCCTTCGGTCCAAAAGATGGTTTCGCTGTTATATTTGAAGTAGGCGACATATTCGCCGGCCTTGTTCTGCTTGATCTCGAAATAATGGGCCATAAAACCTCCTCACGCTGATGCGTATCGCGATAGTAGCGGCCCGTTGCGAACAGACAAGCAAAGCGGTGTAAAATTACGCAAAGCGGCTAGGATCATATTGATTGATTGGCAAATCAGGATCGGTTTTCCGTTCGAGAAGCAAATCGCCCGCCAATTTGGCAACTGCCGGTGCTGTCTGAATTCCGAAACCGCCTTGCCCAGCCAACCAAAAGAAACTGTCAACCGCCCCGTCGCGCCCGATCACAGGTTTACGGTCAGGCGCAAAGCTGCGCAAACCGGCCCATTTGCGTTCTAACCGTTCGATTTTCCAATCGACCACCTCTTCAAATCGGGCAATCGCCATTGCCACGTCCAGTTCTTCAGGCGCGGCATCGCAAGGCGGCGTTTCGATTTCGTCATGCGGGCTAAGCCACAGGCGGCCACCCGCTTCGGGCTTGAAATAGAAACTGCCATCCAGACCGACTACCAACGGCAGGTCGGCCGATGCTGCTGGCGAAACCTGCAACTGCACCACGGTTCGCCGATATGGCTGGATGCCCAGAGGCTGCACCCCGGCCATTTGCGCGATCGTATCAGCCCATGCACCTGCGGCATTGACGATGGTTGTCGCCTCATACAGCCCAGCCTCGGTTTCAATCAGCCAGCACCCGTCGCGGTGGGAAAGGCTTCGCACCCGCGCGCGGCACAGCGGCTTGCAGCCATGGGTACTTGCTGCACGCAAATAGGCCTGATGCAATCCCGCAACGTCGATGTCGCAGCAATCCGGCTCCCACAAGGCAACGTCCCAGCCGCTTCGCCGACCGGAGAGGTGGCGGTCGATTTCGTCCGCTTCGATCTTTTCCAGTCGCACCGGACTATCCGCAAAATCGGCGAGCATTGCTGCGGCTTCGCCTTTGCTTTCCGCGGTGCCGATGTGCAGCGATCCGCGCGGGATCAGGAAGCCCTTTTCAGAAAACTCGTCGGGCGGGGTTGCAAGAAATGCCCGTGATGCCGTGGTCAGCGGCTGGATTGCCGGGCCGCCATAGGTCTCGCTCCAGAAGGCAGCGGAGCGACCGGTTGAATGGTAACCCGGAAATTCTTCTGCCTCGAGCAGCAACACCGATCGTTCGCCCGACAGTTCGGCTGCAAGGCTGGCACCGGCCATACCGGCGCCGATGATGGCCACATCGAAACGCGTCATTGTTTTGGGGCGCGCTCTTCGAAAAAGCGCGATATCCGATCAAGGCACATATCACGGACCGGGTCGGCCTCGCGCAGCAATTCATGCGCTGCTTCATTGCCAAAAAGCAGCAATTCGCTGTTCGGCAAACGTTTGGAATCGCGAACGATGCGCTGCGTATCAACCAGCCTGTCGGCAGTGGTTGCCATCAACAGGATCGGCGTGGTGATTTTTTCGAGGGTGCCAGGGGCGTTCAATTGCCGGGTCGATTCGATCGCACGCTCCACCCAATGCCAGCTCGGGGGGCCAAGCCGGACTTCGGGCCGCGCTTCCCACCAATATAGTTCATCGGCATAGCGGCGGCTGTCGTGGGTCAATATCTTTGCGCGGACACTGAGCGGGGAGCCGGGCTTTTCGCCCTCTTTCCAGGCCGCCCGCTCAGGATTGCCAAGCCCGCGCATAAGCCGCGCAACCGCGTGGTGCATGAAATAGGGCAGCCCCGTCGTCTGAATACCCAGCATGGGTGCCGACAATGCAACTGCAACCGGATCAATGGCCTTCTCGGCAAGCGCACGCATTGCCAAATGCCCGCCCATGCTGTGGGCTACCACCACATGCGGGCCCGGGGTGGCAGCTTTCCACTGCGCCCAAAAGGCTTTGAGATCGTTTATCCAGGTCGAAAAATCATCGATATGGCCAACATGCGCGTCGTCTAGCAGCCGGCCGGAACCGCCCTGCCCGCGCCAATCAATCGATGTGACTACCCAACCTTCGCGCGAATAGCGGTCGAGCATTTCAAGATATTTTTCGTAATGATCGCCGCGTCCGGGCAGGAAAAGCATCGCGCCACGCGGCTGTTGCGCGGGTTTCCCATTGGCTGAAATCGGGCTCAGGTCGATGCGCCGGATTTTCCAACCGTCAGTGGCAATCCAGAATCCCTCCACCGCATTTGCAGGAATGGATCGACCTTTAGTTTCCATTTCGGCGTCGGCCATGATTACCTTTTGGTAAGCTCTGATGGTTAACAGGTGTGCAATATGAACCTGTCTCTCCTCGCTTACGCGCTGCTTGGCGGCTTGGCAATCGGCCTGCTGGTGTCGATCTATTCGGACATACGCTACCGACTTATTTACAATTGGGTGACAGGCCCCATCGCCCTGGCCGCACCGCTTTACTGGGTTGCGACGGGCACATTCGGCTGGCCCGAGATCGGCTATTACCTTGCTGCCGGATTGGCGACTTTCCTGTTCTTTGCGCTGTTTTTCCAGTTCGGGATGATGGGCGGAGGGGATGTCAAACTGTTCGCTGCCGTGGCGCTCTGGTTCCCCCCTTTGGTGGTCGTAAAGTTCGTCTTCAATGCCAGCCTGCTCGGCGCTTTGGTAACCATAATCTTCTTTGCCATTCACAAGATCCGGAAAGCAGAGGGGCCCGTCCGGATACCCTATGGTGTCGCGATTTCACTCGCCGGCCTTTGGTGCAGCGGTGAACAATTTTTTAACCATTTTAGGTGATTAGCTGTCTCATTCAGGGGACCGTTCAGGAGCTTGTTCGTCATGGATAGGAAAAAAGTCATATTGCTGGTCTGTGCGCTGTTGATAGCCGCAGTCACCGCCTTCATGGCGCGCAGCATGTTCTCAGGCGGAGGCGCCGCACCACGGGCCGTCGCCCAAAAGCCGGTACCCACCGGCCCGAAGGTCATCGTCGCCACGCGTGCGTTGCCGGTCGGCACCATCCTTACGGAGGATGCCATCCGCTATCAGCCCTGGCCTGCCGAGCTGATCGAGGAAGCCTATTTCATCCGCAAGGACGGACAGCCTGACCAGACTTCGACGCTGATTGGTACCGTTGTGCGCAATCCGATCACGGCAGGCCAGCCGATTACCCAAGGCTCGCTTGTTGCCCCTGGTGATCGCGGTTTCCTTGCAGCGGCACTTGGCCCTGGCATGCGTGCGGTCTCGGTTCCGGTATCGGCACTGACCGGCGTTGCAGGCTTTGTGTTCCCGGGCGACCGTGTTGACCTCGTCCTGACGCAGAATGTGAATGGCGCGGGCACCGGACAAGCCCTCAAGGTTTCGGAAACGATCATCCGCAACCTGCGCGTATTGGCAACCGACCAGCGTTCTACACCCACCGTCGATGCCAAGGGCAAGACCGTCCCGTCGAAGTACAAGCTTGTCACCATTGAGGTGACACCGCGCATCGCCGAAAAGATTGCAGTTGCGCAGACCATCGGCACCATCAGCCTTTCGCTGCGCTCGCTCGCGGACAATGCCGCCGAACTCGAAATGGCGTTGGCATCAGGCGATGTGAAACTGCCCAAGGGCGCTTCCCCGGAAGAGGAGGAGAAAATCCTCGCCTCGATCCAGAAGCAGCCGACCGCTGGCCCGAGCACCTATGCAACCGGCGGTGACGTCTCGCGCTTCCAGCGTTCGACCCCTCCGGCCATCACGCCGGTCCAGATCGCTGCTGAAGCGGTTCGCGTCGAAAAGCAGATTGAACAGGTCCGTCGTGGCAGCGTCGTCCGCGTTTCGCGCGCCGGCAACGTCGAAGAAGTCAATGTGGACCGGAGGTAATAACAATGAACATCAAGACATTCATGAAATCCGGTGCCGCTGCGATTGTTTTCGCTGCCTCACTGACGAACCCCGCCGTTGCGGCGCCCGCCAAGGCTGAAGCCGCCAGTGCAAAGGCCGGACGTGTCATCGTCCTGTCAGTCGGTCGCGGCGAACAGATCAACCTCGGCGCTTCGGTTTCCGATGTGGTCGTATCAAACCCGCAGATTGCCGATGTCGACGTGCGCAGCCCGCGCCAGATCTACATCCTGGCAAAAGGCCAAGGTGAAACCACGGTTTATGCAACCGATGCTGTCGGCCGCACGGTCTATTCAGCTACGGTGCGCGTGGGCAACAATCTCGACTCGATCGACCAGATGCTGCTTCTCGCCATGCCTGAAGCCGACATCAAGGTTGCGACCATGAACGGCGTCGTGCTGCTGACCGGTACGGTTGCGCAGCCTGAAGATGTGCAGGAAGCCGAAACGCTGGTGCAGGCTTTTGTTGGCGACCAGACCAAGGTTGTCAGCCGCCTGAAGACCGCCGTTCCGATGCAGGTCAACCTGCAGGTTCGCATTGCCGAAGTCAGCCGTTCGCTGGCCAAGGAAATCGCTTCGAACTTCACCACGCGTGACAATGACGGCAATGGCCTGGTGTTCGGCATCGGTCGCGGTCGCAATGTCGGCACCATTGGCGATATCAACACATCGGGCCTTCCGCGCCTTGATGCCTCGTCGCTTTACGGTCTGCCGGCAGGTTCGATTTCGCTGCCCTTCGATCCAGCCACTGGCCGGTTCATCACTGGGGGAACGCAGTTCACCTTCAACAATCCGGTGGGCAGCAATGCGCTGAACCTCGCCGGTCGCTTATTCGGCATCGATATTGCGGCAGCGTTTGACATTGCAGAGCGCGCCGGTCTTTCGACGACCCTGGCACAGCCCAACCTGACGACGATTTCGGGTGAAACTGCAGAATTCCTAGCCGGTGGCCAGTTCCCGATCCCGGTTGCCGACAATTTCGGTTCTACCTCGGTGCAGTTCCGCGATTTCGGTGTCAGCCTGCGTTACACGCCGACAGTGCAAGCCGACGGTCGCATCCTGCTTCGCGTCCGCCCGGAAGTTTCGGACATCTCGTCGCAAGGCGCTGTGCGTATCGCTGGCACGGAAATCCCGGCCATCACCACCCGCATGGCGGAAACGACTGTGGAACTCGGCTCTGGCCAGAGCTTCATGATCGCAGGTTTGCTGTCGAACTCGGCCAACACCTCGATCGACAAATATCCGGGCCTTGGCGACGTTCCCGTACTGGGCGCGCTGTTCAAGTCCAATGGCTGGAAACGCAACGAGACCGAGCTGGTCATCGTCGTGACGCCCTATCTGGTGAAGCCGGTTTCGGAATCGGAAATCAAGCTGCCGACCGATGGCTATAACACGCCGACCGATCTGGAGCGCATCCTGCTCAACAAGACCGCGTCGAACACCAACGGCCCGACCGATCGACCGGTCCCGACCGTTGCCACCGACAATGTGAAGGGCCCGGAATTCGGCACCGTCAGCGAAGCTGCACCGGCCATCAGCCCGAAACAGGCAAACAAATCGAAATCGGGTGACGCTTCGTCGGCACCAGGCTTCAGCTTTAACTGAGTGATGTGAGGAGCAAGAACATGCGCGCAAAAATCCTTTTGACGGCAACTTTGGCCTTCACGCTCGCCGGCTGCGGCGCAATCGGTGAGAACACCTCGCTCTATTCGACCAACCAGCCCGTTGTGCAGCGGAGCAACTATGCCCTCGACGTCAATGTCGATGGCGGCAGCGGTTTGTCTTCGTTCGAACAGGATCGCATCACGCAATGGTTCGAGGCGATGAAGCTGGGCTTTGGCGATCGCATCGCAGTTGACTTCGGCGATGGCTATGCCGACGCCGCGACCAAGCAGGCAGTGGCCGATTTGGCCGCGAAATATGGCATGCTGGTAAGCGAAACGGCGCCGGTCACCTCCGGCAATGTGGCCCCGGGCACCGCCCGCGTGGTTGTTACCCGTTCAACCGCCAGTGTTCCCAACTGCCCGAATTGGAGCAAGACGACCGAAGGCAACTTCAATTCGGCCAATCACCCGAATTATGGCTGCGCAGTCAACAGCAACCTCGCTGCGATGGTCGCTGATCCGGAAGATCTGGTTCGCGGCCGCGAATCCACGCCTGAAAACAGCCGTGGTGGCACCCGCAAGAAAGTTGGAGGCACCAAATAATGAACGCTCCATGGAAATCTGCCTCTATTGGGTCGCGTGACCCGTTCATGGCCTATGTCTGCGATGACCTGACCCTCGATGTCGTTCGCACCGTTTGCGACGATATGGGTTGGCCGCAGGAAAAGGCTTTCAAGGGCGGTCTGCGCAACGCAATCCAATCGCTTTCGGTTTCGGCAAGCCCGCAGATCCTGCTGGTTGACCTGTCGGAATCGGGCGATCCGATTGCCGACATAAACGGCCTTGCCGAGGTGTGCGAACCCGGCACCGTGGTTATCGCCATGGGCCAGGTCAACGATGTCCGCCTTTATCGCGACCTGATGATGTCGGGCCTGCAGGATTACCTGCTGAAGCCGGTCAGCCCCGATGCGCTGCGCGATGCGGTGACGCACGCGCAGATGGTGCTCAACGCGCCCAAGCATGATGACAGCGCGAAGGAGCATACGCATCTTTCGACCGCAGTCATCGGCACGCGCGGCGGTGTTGGTGCGTCGACGATTGCAACCTCGCTTGCGTGGCTGCTGTCCGAACGCATGGATCATCTGACAGGCCTGCTCGATCTCGATATCCATTTCGGAACCGGCGCGCTTGCGCTCGATCTGGAACCGGGTCGTGGCTTGACCGACGCGATCGACAATCCCAGCCGCATCGACGGGCTGTTCATTGAACGCGCGATGATCAAGGCGAATGACAAGCTTTCGATCCTGTCGGCCGAGGCTGCCATCAGCAACCCGATCATGACCGACGGCTCGGCCTTCTTCCAGTTGCAGGAAGAATTCCGCGCGGCATTCGAAAATACGATTGTCGACCTGCCGCGCAACATGCTGATCGCCTATCCGCACCTTCTCCACGACGTGAACGTCGCTGTGGTGGTGTGCGAGCTGACGCTGGCTTCGGCCCGCGATGCAATCCGCCTGCTGGCATGGCTGAAGACCAATGCACCGTCGTGCCAGACTCTGGTCGTGGCGAACAAGGTCCAGGCCGGTGGCGTCGAAATTTCGCGCAAGGATTTCGAAAGCTCGATCGAACGCAAGATCGACCTCGTCATTCCGTTCGATTCAAAGGCTACCGCCCAGGCTGCGAAGCTCGGCAAGCCGGTCGTGGATTCAGTGCGATCGAGCAAGGTTGCCAGCGGCATCGTAACGCTCGCCGAAATGATCAAGTCAACCGGAACCCCGGAACCGGTGGAAGAGGAAGTCAAATCGGCCTCGAAAAAGTCCATGCTCGGCGGTTTCAAATCGCTGTTGGCAAAAAAATAACACTCAATCGTCATGATCAGCCTTCGATGTTCGAAGGCCGGTTAGACGGGGGCAATAAGCGATGAACAATCTGATACTCCTTGCCGGCCTCCTGTTATCCTTGGGAATGGTGGTCTATGTCTTTGCCGGACCGGCAACGGGCAAGGCTGCATCCCGGCGTTTGAGTGCAGTGAAAATTCGGCACTCCGACTCGGTTGATGCCAAGCTTGAGCAGCAAATGCGCAAGGCCGTTGCTGCGCGCCGCCCGATCACCTTCACCGAAGGCTCAAAGATGAGCCCGATTGATCGCCTCCGCCTGCGCCTGCAGCAGACCGGCAAGAAATGGGCGCTGAACCAGTATCTCTATACCACTGGCGGTATTTTCGTCGTTGCGCTCGGTATTCTCTCGATCCGCGGCGCACCCGTGATGCTGGCATTCGGCCTGGCGCTGTTCCTGGCGCTTGCGGTGCCGCACTTTGCGGTCAGTTTCCTGATCAAGAAGCGTATCAACGATTTCACGACCAAATTTCCTGAAGCCATCGAGCTTCTCGTCCGCGGCTTGAAATCGGGTCTTCCCGTTGGCGAGACGCTGACCGTCGTCGCACGCGAAATTCCCGGCCCTGTCGGCGAAGAATTCAAGATGGTCACCGAAAAGATCAAGATCGGCAAGACCATGGAAGACGCACTGCAGGAAACTGCCGAGCGCCTCGGCACGCCCGAGTTCCAGTTTTTTGTGATCACGCTGGCAATCCAGCGCGAGACCGGTGGTAACCTCGCCGAAACGCTGTCGAACCTGGCAGATGTGCTGCGCAAGCGCGCACAGATGAAGCTGAAGATCCGCGCCATGTCGTCGGAATCGAAGGCTTCGGCCTATATCGTCGGCTCGCTGCCGTTCGTGGTCTTTGGCCTCGTCTGGTCGGTGAACCCCGAATATCTGGCAGGCTTCTTCTACGAACAGCGCCTGATGGTCGCCGGCCTGGTCGGCATGGTCTGGATGGCGATTGGTGTCGGCATCATGGCCAAAATGGTCAGCTTTGAAATCTGAGCGCGGGGGTACAATAGAATGAACAGTACACAACCCGGCCCGGAACTGATGGGTGTCGACGTACTCTGGGTCGCCACCTTGCTGACCGCGATTGCCAGCTTTGCGGTAATCCTTGCCATCTATGCCGCGGTTACCGTCCGCGATCCGATGGCCAAGCGCGTCAAGGCATTGAACGAACGCCGTGAGCAGCTGAAGGCTGGTATCTCGGCATCGACGGCCAAGAAGCGCGCAAAGCTTGTGCGCAACACCGAAACCACCGACCGGATGCGTCAATTCCTGTCGTCGCTGAAGGTTTTGCAGGATGACCAGATCAAGGTTGCCCAGCAAAAGCTGGCCCAAGCTGGTATCCGCCGCAAGGAACTGGCTGTTGCAGTCATTTTCAGCCGCCTTGTTGGCCCTATCGTCCTTGGTGGCGCCGCTGGCATGTGGATCTATGGCTTAGGCGGCTTGGCTGACTGGACTGCGTTCAAGAAGTTCGGCGCGTTCGCGGCAATCACCATATTCGGATACAAGGCCGCCGACATTTATCTGGGCAACCTGATCCAGAAGCGCACCGATGCTATCCGCAAGGGCTTGCCGGACGCACTCGACCTTCTGGTGATTTGCGCTGAGGCCGGCCTGACAGTCGACGCAGCTTTCAACCGCGTTGCCAAGGAACTGGGTCGCGGCTTCCCCGAACTGGGTGACGAATTCGCGTTGACCGCAATCGAACTCGGCTTTTTGACCGAACGCCGCATGGCTTTCGAAAACCTCGCCTATCGCGTCGATCTCGACTCGGTAAAGGGCGTTGTCACCACGATGATCCAGACCGAAAAATATGGTACGCCGCTGGCATCAGCCTTACGCGTGCTGTCTGCCGAATTCCGTAACGAGCGCATGATGCGCGCAGAAGAAAAGGCCGCGCGCCTGCCTGCGATCATGACGGTGCCGCTGATCCTTTTCATCCTGCCGACGCTGTTCATCGTGATCCTTGGCCCGGCAGCATGCTCGATCGGCGACGCATTCTCGAAGCGCTGATCGATCCGAAATCTCAAAAAGGAAAAGGCGGGAATTGCTTCCCGCCTTTTTCGTTTCAGGCTGCAACCACCTGCTGCTCGATCACCCCGAAAATCGGATGGTGCTTTTCATCTTCCATCCAGATCCGCACCGTATCGCCGGGCTGCATGAAGGGGGTTTCGGGCTTGCCCTTCTGGATCGTCTCGATCGTGCGTACTTCGGCAAGGCAGCTATAGCCCAGACCGCCCTCGCCTATCGGCTTGCCCGGGCCGCCATCGGCATCCCGATTGGAAACAGTGCCTGATCCGATGATCGTACCCGCAACAAGGCTGCGCGTTTTCGCGGCATGGGCGATCAGTTGGCCGAAATCGAAGGTCATGTCGACGCCAGCGTCTGCGCGTCCTAACGGTTTGCCATTCAAATCGACGCACAGCGCACCGTGCAGCTTGCCGCCATCCCAACGCGCACCCAGCGCCTCTGGCGTCACAAACACCGGCGAAAAGGCACTGGCGGGTTTCGATTGGAAGAAACCAAAGCCTTTCGCAAGCTCATCCGGAATGAGGCCGCGCAGCGAGACATCGTTGGTCAAACCGACGAGCCGGATAAACTCGCGCGCTTCGTCGGCGCTGACACCCATCGGTACATCACCGGTGACGACAACGACTTCTGCCTCCATGTCGCATCCCCATGCGACATCGCCGAGCGGAATATCGTCGCGCGGCCCAAGGAATCCGTCGGAGCCGCCCTGGTACATCAGCGGATCGTGCCAGAAACTCTCTGGCATCTCGGCCCCGCGCGCCTGCCGGACCAGTGCGACATGGTTCACATAGGCCGAGCCATCTGCCCATTGATACGCACGCGGCAGCGGCGATGCAGCATCATGTTCGTGAAAGCGTTCCTTGGGGATTACATCATGCTCGAGATCGGTAGCCAACGCTTCCAACCGCGGTGCAATACGAAACCAATTATCGAGCGCTGCCTGCAGGGTGGCACAAATATGGCTGGCATCAGCAAACCAGGCGAGGTCGTTCGAGACGACAACGAGCTTTCCGTCGCGTCCGGATTTCAGTGAGGCAAGTTTCATAGGGGCATCCTGTTGTGGTGGTGCATCATGGCGGGAATACGGGCTTGCAGCAATCGCATTATCCTGCCTAGATTATGGGAATTGGGGAGACAGTGGCTATGCGATGGAAAACGCTTGCCGCCGCACTTCTTGTTGCGACTGCCATGGCCGGTCCGTCGACCAGCCAGGTTGGCTTCAACAACCGCGAGGCGGCGGAAAATGGCTGGTCTATGGAGCAAGGGCGCAGTGCCGCTTGGCATTATGCGCAGCACCGGCGATTGTCCTCGGCGCTTGCCGCCTTGCAACCGCAGCGCCCTGGCACCATCGATGCTTATGTGGTTTCGATCGGGCTTGATTCCGATCCTGTTTTCGGGCGCGAAGCGGGCGAAGCGCTGAAGGTGCTGACCCGGCGCTATGGTGCCACAGGCCGCTCGCTTTTCCTTGCCGCAGGGGCCGGCAATGAAGGCATGGGTACGCCGCAAGGATCGCCGCCCAACCTTGCCACCGCTCTGGCGGCGGTCGCTGCGAAGATGAATGTCAAAGAGGATGTGCTCGTCCTGTTTGCGACCACCCATGGCGACCCGCGACTGGGGCTCGTCTATCGCGACGGGGACAAAGCCATGGGCATGATTGCCCCCAAGCGACTGGCAGCCTTGCTTGATGATCTGGGTATCCAGCGTCGGTTGATCATCCTTTCGGCCTGTTTTTCGGGTGTTTTCGTACCCGTGCTCAACAGTGATCAATCGGTTATCATAACCGCCGCCTCGTCGCAGCGCACATCGTTCGGCTGCAACCCCGGCAATGATTGGACCTTTTTCGGCGATGCCCTGATCAACACCGCGTTGCGCAAGCCGCAAAGCCTCGAGCAGGCCAATGACGAGGCGCGATCGCTGATCCTGCTGTGGGAGGCGGGGCGCGGTCTGGTGCCGTCCGATCCGCAGATATTCATCGGGGACAATGCCCGAACCTGGCTCAACGCACTTGAGGCGCGCGTACCCAAGACTGAAACGCCCAAGGTCGGGCGCGCTGCCAACGAAACTACCTGACCGCACGGTTATTCGGACGCTTCGATCGGTTCCTTGTGCAACCATTCGGCGTGGCGGGGCGCAGTCTTGGTTTTGCTCCAATCATCGAGCATCAGCGGCGCTACACGCTTCAATTCGGCATATTGTTCTTCGGTGCCGATATCGCAGGCGAGCTCCAGCCGATGGCCGTTGGGATCGAAGAAATAGATCGAGCGGAAAATTCCGTGGAAAGTCGGGCCGATCACGTCGATACCCAGTGACTCAATATGCGCCTTTGCCGCCTTCAGCGTATCGAAATCAGCTACCTTGAAGGCAAGGTGCTGCACCCAAGCCGGGGTCTTTTCATCGCGGCCCATTTCGGGCTGGTTGGGCAGTTCAAAGAACGCCAGCACATTGCCACCGCCGCAATCGAGGAAGATGTGCATATAGGGATCATATTCGCCGGTTGACGGTACATGATCCTCGGCAAAGGCCGTGGTGTAGGTGAAGCCCAAAACGCGGGCATACCATTCAACGGTCTCCTTCGCGTCCTTGCAGCGATAGGCGACGTGGTGGATGCGGTCGGTCTTGAAGGGAACGCTCATTCGGCCACCTCCAGCACGCCGCGTTCGATCTGGTCACGCTCGATGCTTTCGAACAGCGCCTTGAAATTGCCCTCGCCAAAGCCTTCATCGCCGCGGCGCTGGATGAATTCGAAGAAAACCGGGCCGATTTCGGGCTGTGCGAAAATCTGCAGCAGCAAGCGCGGCGTGCCGCCTTCCGTGGTGCCGTCGAGCAAAATTCCGCGCGCCTTCAAAGCATCAACCGGTTCGCCATGGCCGGGAAGCCGATCATCGAGCATCGCATAATAGGTATCGGGCGGCGGCGTCATGAAGGTGACGCCGAGTTTCTTGAGATTGTCCCAGCAGGCGAGCAGATCGTCACAGATCAGCGCAATATGCTGGATACCCTCGCCATTATAGGCGCGCAGATACTCCTCAATCTGGCCTCCACCGGCCTTGCCTTCTTCGTTCAGAGGGATGCGGATCTTGCCATCGGGCGCGGTCATCGCCTTGGAAGTCAGGCCGGTATATTCGCCCTTGATGTCGAAATAGCGGATCTCGCGGAAGTTGAATATACGCTCATACCAGGACGCCCAATGCGCCATGCGGCCGCCATAGACATTGTGCGTCAGGTGATCGATCGACTTGAAGCCAGCGCCGACCGGGAAATGCTCGGCCCCGGGCAGATAGACGAAATCGATATCGTAGATTGACAGCGCATCAGGATTTTCAAGCGTTGCGTAGCGGTCAACAAGGTAGATGAACGCACCGCCAATGCCCTTGATTGCGGGGATACGCAGTTCCATCACGCCGGTCTTGCTTTCAACAGGCTCCGCCCCGCGCTCGATCGCCTCCTTATACGCCTTGGCGGCATCCTTGACGCGAAACGCCATGCCACAGGCCGAAGGGCCATGTTCGGCGGCAAAATAGGCCGCAGGGCTGCGTGGTTCGTAATTGGCGATCAGGTTGATTTCGCCCTGCCTCCACAGATGGACATCCTTAGAACGATGCTGGGCGACGCGGGTGAAGCCCATGCTTTCGAAGACGGGTTCAAGGATGCCTTTCTGCGGGGCGCAGAATTCGACAAATTCGAAACCGTCGAGGCCAAGGGGATTTTCAAACAGGTCGGGCATGAGGGTTCATCCAGAGACAATAGAGCCATGTTCGGGGATCCCGAATCTGCGATATAGTAACAATTGAAACCAGTTTGCGCAAGCGCGCATCCTTGCGGGCCTAGTCCGCCTTGCGCTCCATTTCGCGCACCCGTTCACGCAGCTTGGCAAGCAAGGCTGCAAGCTGCGCTGCCTCTTCATTGCCCAATATGCCCTCAATCTCGGACTCAACCGACAGCGCGAGCGGGACGATCTGGTCGTACAATTCCTTGCCCACCGCCGTCAGCGCGAGGTGGTGCGAGCGTCCATCGGTTTCGTTGGGGGCGCGGCCAATGAGCCCGCGTTCGTCCAATGCCTTGGAAGCGCGGTTGACCGTCACCTTGTCCATCTGCGTCGCAGCGACCAGCTCCCGCTGGGTCGCACTCCCCTTTTCGCCGAGAACCGCCATGACCCGCCATTCGGGAATTTTGAGCCCGAACCGCCCGCGATAGCTGCGCGCAATCAAGTCGCTCACCGCGTTCGAGGTGATCGAAAGCTGGTAAGGCAGGAATTCGCCAAGGGTGAGTTTCGAACGGGTCATGCGCGGTCTGCTAATCAAATTTCCAGCTTGCGCCAAGCCAAAGGGTACGCGGGTTGGCGCGTTCGATCACACCGCTGCCCGAAATGGCGGCTTCTACCCGCGCATCGAACAGGTTTTCGCCGCGCAATTGCAGGCGCAAACCGCGCATGATCTCGAAGCCTAAATCAAAATCGAGCGTCCATGCATCGGCCAGCGTGCGGATGTTGGCATCATCCTCAAACTGCGCGCCGATATAGCGCAATGTGGCGGAGGCAGAGATCGACTGCCGTTCATAGGCCAAGGTCGCATTGCCGAAACGGCGCGGCACTTGTGCCGGACGCAATCCATTCAGCGGCGCCGAAACACCCGAACCGCGCACCTCGGCATCGACGAAGGCATAGCCAGCTGTCAGCGACACCGCGTCGGTCAGGTCAATGCCCGCATCCAATTCGACGCCCTTGGAAACAATCGCATCCAGATTTTGCCGCTGGCGATAGGTGCCGCCTGCCGCGACAAAGCCGACGCCAGCGAAATTGCCCGGCCCCTGCCCCAGCGTGACGTTGGCGATCGCTCCGTTCAGGCGGTTGCGGAACATCGTGACACCTAGGTTGAGTGTCCCGTTGTCATAAGCTAGCCCGGCATCGACACCTTCGACCCTTTCAGGGCGCAGGTTTTCGTTTGCGGCCGTCGCATCGGCACCAACGCGGAACGGCCGGTAAAGTTCGTTGAGCGTCGGCAAACGCCATGCGCGATAGGCTGCACCACGTAATGAAAATCCGTCTGCAAATTCCCAGCCCAAACCGGCGCGGCCTGTCCATTCGGTGCCGCTGCGGTCAGCAAAACGATCGTCCGAGCGGACGGTACCGCCGATATTGACCTCGCGCCTGAAGCCATCCGTAATCGTCCAGCGATCGAGCCGACCACCGGCAGAGAGCGTCAACGCTTCCACTGGCTGGTAGCTCAACTCAGCAAAGCCGCCATAGCTGTCGGTCTGCCCACCCGCAGTGCGAAAACGCGTCGGCGCACCAGCGACATAGGTGAAAAATTCGCGGGTCTCCCCATCGGTTCGCCGCCATTCGCCACCCAGACGCAATTCCACCTGTTCGCCCACTGGCGGGCGCAGCTCAAAACGTGCACCAAGTCCGGTCGATGGCGTCGCAAACTGATCGAGCGTTTGCGTGACGCTGTTACGGTTGACCGCGACCGCTCCGAATTCGGATGAGAATTCGCGGATCTGGACATAGCCCGTTGCCGACCATTGCCAGTCACCGATGCGGTCGACCAGCCGCAAACTGGCATCAACACCGCTATTGGCATTATCGCTGAAATCGACGCCGCGATCACGCGTATCGGTGAAGGCACGCACATTGGCCTGCAATTCTGTGGAGGCATTCAATGGAGCTACACCGCGCAGTGAAATGCCCGCCTGTTCGTAAGGCGCCCGCCGATCGACCGACCCACGTTGACCGGCAATGATCGGGATGAAGCCATCGCCGCGGGCATAGCTCGCCGCAGCTATGACCGATCCACCTCCGAGTCTTGTCGCGTAGTTTGCTTTGCCTTCGATGCTGTTTCGGCTGCCATAGGCCAGCGCCAGAGCGGCGGCATCACGATACTGTATGCTATCAAGCTCGATCACGCCAGCGAGCGCCCCGGGCCCTGCACTCGCTTGCCCGCCGCCTTTGCGCACGCGCGCACTGGCAAGGTTCAACGCATCATAGCCCGGCCAGCTTACCCAGCCGCCGAACGGATCGGCCTGCGGCACATCGTCGAGAAATAGCAGCGCACGGGAGGAAGCGTTGCCGCCCAGACCGCGCAAGGTGATGCCCTGGCTGGTCGGGTTTGCGCTACGCGCATCAGAGCGGCGGAATTGCTGGAGGCTGGGAACCTGTTGCAATGCGGATTCGAGCCTTGCTGCAGTCAAGGGGACCTCATCGACATCTTCGGTGCGCTCACCGATCGACGTCGGCAGGTTTCCAACCACCGAAATCGTGCAGAATTCGAGGGTTTCTCCATCGGCTGCCGATGGACAATCCTTATACTCCGACTTGTTGACTTGCGCCCAAGCAGGTGAGGCCATGCCCGCAAAGGCGAGCGGCAGAGCTATCAATGCACCTTTCATTCCGGCTTCACCGCCTCCGGCGCAGCCTTGGCGAAGGCCTCTATCGCGCGCAGCGCGGCATCGATCCGCACCAGTTTCGGGAATGCATCGAGCGGGGTTTCGAAACGCCGTGCATTGGCCATTTGCGGCACAAGGCAGATATCGGCAAGGTTGGGCAGGTCGCTGCCGAAAAGGCCGTCTTCGGGGGCCATGGCTTCGAGCGCGGTGAACCCTTCAATGATCCAGTGTTGATACCAATCAGATTTTGCCTGTCTCGATGCTGCAAAAGCAGAATCGAGATAATTCAACACACGCAGATTGTTGAGTGGATGGATATCCGCCGCGATCAACAGCGCCTGCGCCAGCGTTTTCGATCGGATGGCCGGTTCGGGTGAAACCAATGGCGGATCGGGATATCGCGCATCCAGATAATCGATAATTGCAAGGCTCTGAGTCAGATCATGCCCGTCGATAGACAACATGGGCACGAATCCCTGCGGGTTCCGCGCCACATATTCGGGTTTCTTGTGCGATGCGTCGAGCAGGTCGGTCGGCACCGAGGTGTAGACAACACCTTTGAGATTCAGTGCGATGCGGACGCGGTAGCTGGCAGAGGATCGCCAATAGTCGAACAGGATAATTTCGCTCATACCTGCCGGTTAGCATGCCCGCGACCAAAGGCAAAAGCATTGCGCCACACAGTCTGATTGGTATGACCGATGAGAGAGGAGAAATGACCTTATGCGGAAGACCAGCCTTTCCATTATCGCCCTTTTGGCAATCGCAACCCCGGTTCAGGCAGCCGCGCCGATTACAGGCCGATGGGTTACGCAAGACAAGGATGGCGTCGTTGAAATCTATGCCTGCGGCGACAGTATTTGCGGCAAGCTTGCCAAATTCCTGAACCCGCCGCCCGGTGGAAACGCGCAAAAGGATGTGAACAATTCAAACCCGGCGCTGCGCAGTCGCCCGCTGCTCGGCATCAACCTGCTCAGCGGATTCAAGGCAGCGGGCAATGAATGGAAGGGGAGCATCTACGACCCGCGGCGGGGCAAGACCTTCCGTTCGGTCGTGTACAAGGGCAAGTCGGGCAACCTCGTCGTCAAAGGCTGTATCGGCCCTATCTGCCAGACCCAAACCTGGACGCCGGCAAGCTGATTAGCTGCGCAATTTCCAGCCCGAACGGAGCAGCGCGTAAGCGATCACGCCGAGCGCCAGGTTGATACCGAGCAGCAGCAGCCCGCCGAACAGCACCGGGCTGTCCGCCGTTCCGATAAAGCCATAGCGGAAACCGGAGATCGCATAGAAGAACGGGTTGGCATGGCTGATTGCGTTGAAAACGGGGGACAATTTGTCGACCGAATAGAATGTACCCGAAAGCAAGGCTGCAGGCGCAACAACGAAATTGGCGATGGCCGCCGCATGGTCAAACTTTTCAGCCCAGATCGAGGTGATAACGCCAATCAGGGCGAGCAGGATCGAACCCATCAGGCCGAACCAGATCATCGCCCCATAATGCGCAGGGGTGACATTGACGCCGGGCCAAAAGGCCATGGCAAGCCATACTGCAAACCCGACCAATATTGCACGGGTCACTGCCGCGCCGACCATCGCGACCAGCAGTTCCAGATTAGACAGCGGCGGCATCAGATAATCGACAATCGTGCCCTGGATCTTGCCGACGAGCAGCGAAAAGCTGCTGTTCGCAAAGCTGTTTTGCATCATCCCCATGATAATCAGGCCCGGCGCAATGAAGTCTGCGAAAGGCACGCCCAACACCGATGGCTTCACCCCGCCCAAAGCAACGGTGAAGATGATCAGGTACAACAATGTGGTGATCGCGGGTGCCCAGATGGTCTGCAACTGCACCTTCATGAAGCGGCGTACTTCCTTGAGGTACAGCGTCTTCAGGCCGATCCAGTTGACGGTGTGAATTTGTCGTTCGGCGGGCTCGGCTTGAACCTCGACCGTGGCGTCATTAGATTTGGGCTGGCTGGAAGTTTGGTTGCTACTCATCGCAATATCGACTATCGGCTTGCCCCTTGCGCGGCAAGGCGCTTTTATGTGTAGCAGCAAATAGCCGCGCTTTATTTGTTTGGAGTTTTTGATGTCCTGGACCGACGAACGGATCGATCGCCTGAAATCCATGTGGGAAAAGGGCCTCACCGCAAGCCAGATCGCCGACGAACTTGGCGGGGTCAGCCGCAATGCCGTGATCGGCAAGGCGCACCGCCTCGGCCTCAAATCGCGCCCGTCGCCCGTCAAGGCGAACGAAGGCGAAGCAAAGCCTGCACCCAAGCCCAAGGCAAAGCCGGTTGAAAAGGCCGCTGCCCCGCGTGCGGCAGCGCCTGCCCCCGAACGCAGCCCCTCGGCAGCAGCACCTGCTCAGGCGACCCCTACCCCGCGTTCGGACATGCCCAAGATCGTGTCGATCGGCCCCGGCGGTTTCATGCGCCAAGGCCCCGGCGACCAGCAGGCACCGATTCCGCCTGCGCCACCGCGCCGCCTGGTTCCGGCCAAGCCGAGCCCCGAAATCGCCGACAAGACCAGCCTGCTCGACCTGAGCGATCGCGTCTGCCGTTGGCCGATGGGCCATCCGGGCGAGCCCGATTTCCATTTCTGCGGCGAAGCGGTGAACCCCGGCTTCCCCTATTGCGTCGAACATTGCGGCCGCGCCTATCAGGCGCAATTGCCGCGCGGCGTGCGTCGCCCGCCCCCGCCGATGCCCTTTGGCGGTCCGCGCGTACGCTGATCGACCGGGCGCATGTCTGGCCGCCCGCACCCCTTTGCCGATTTGATCGATCTTGCCGTCCTGCCTGACGGCAAGGGCGGCAGCACGGCTACGCTAGTTGCGGAGCACAAACATATGAACCCGCATGGCGTCGTCCATGGCGCAGTGATCTATGCGCTGGCCGATACCGGCATGGGTGCCGCGCTCTACCCGACACTGGATGCGGGACAAGCTTGCGCCACCATCGAAATCAAGATCAGCTATTTCCGCCCGGTTTCCGGCGGCGAGATCCAATGCGCGACGCAGATCGACAATAAGGGGCGCAGTATCGCCCACCTCACCTCGCGGATCGAACAGGGCGGAAAGCTGGTTGCGCTGGCAACCGGGAGCTTCGCCATATTGGCGGCGCCCCCGGGCGCAGTTTAGCCAGTTACATCGATCAGATTGTCGTCGGAATTGCGGTCGATGTAGAAGTTGTAGGGATCAATCCCGGCAAATTTGGGCTTGGTCTTCGACGTGACAACGATCTGCTGCTTGCCGCCTTTCACCGGCTTGCGTTCGATCGAGACCACATCCTTCTTGCCAAATGCACCGATGCCAGGGCGGGCGTTGAACAGACCGATTTCGATCGGTTCGGATAGCGGTGCTGCCTTTTCATTACCCTTGGCATCGGCATAATATTTCGCTGCCTCGACCGAGATGGTCGTCTGCCAGAGGCCGTTGGCAAGCTTCTTCGCCTTCGCCTCTTTCGCCTTGAAATCGTACACCGTGATCCGTTCGAACAGATCGGTGATCAGCGCCTGATCTTCGGGCGTTTTCGCTTCCTTGCGGAACTCGGCGATCAAATCAACCGAACGGTGGTAGGGTGCTCCCTTGAACTTCCATGTCTGGATGAAACGCGCGAGTGCGCGGTTGACGGCATCTTCGCCCAGCCTCTCCTGCAGCAGGTACATGACAAGGCTGCCCTTGCGGTAATGGATATAGCCCTGATTTTCGACGCGATAGAGCGGCAATTCGCCAATCGGATCGCCCTTGCGCCCGGCCAGATACTGGTCGAGTTCATATTTCAGGAAGCGGCGGATCTTGTCGGGCCCATAGAGCTTTTTCATCACCATCAGCGCCGAATATTGCGCCAGCGTCTCGCTCGTGATCGTATTGCCTTGCATGTCCGCACCGATCACCTGGTGCGCCCAATATTGGTGCCCAAGCTCATGTGCGGTGACATAGCTGACATAATCGATCGAATCCGGGTCGGTCACATCCGCCGCAAAACCGATGCTTTCGGAATAAGGCATCGTGCCGGCAAAAGCCTGCGCGAAGGTCTGATAACCCGGAAATTCGATGATGCGGGCGTGATCGAATTGATAGGGACCGAAGTTGGCCTGGTAATAGTCCAGTCCAGCCTCAAGCGCCTTGAGCATCGCAGGCACATTCCATTCGTGGCGTGGATCGTGGAAGATCGTCAGTTGCACACCCTTGTAATTCTTCTCGGTCAGCTTGTAGCGGGCCGACTGGATCGAGAGGAAATTGTGGATGGGCGCACTCGAAACGAAATGCGCCGTGCGGCGGCCGTTGCTGGTTGAATCGGCAACCTTCCGCCCTGGTGCAATGGGCACCTGGTCAGCATCGGTGGTGACGGTGATGTCCGACATGATCCAGTCGCTGCGCACATAATTTTCGCGCGTCGCTGACATGTCCTCCAGCTTCGCAGGGCGCAGCTCGGCAGGAAGCCCCTGCCGTCGCCGCACGGTACGATCCTGAATGACCTCCTGGCGGTTCATCCCGATGATCGGGGCAAAGGCCCTGTTGTTCGCAAAAGTGCCGTTCAAATTCACCGTCGTTGCTGGCTGGCCATTGCGGAAGCCGCGATGCCAGATCTGCGACTTGAATTTCAGTTCGGTCTCCGCACCCGGTGCGAGAGGCTTTTCGAACCGGAAAATGCGATAGCCGAATATCTTGTCCTCGCTCGCCAGTTTTGCGCCTTTGAGGTCGAGCAAGCTGAATGTCGCATCACGATCGCCCTGGCGGATATGCACTTCGGAAAGCGGCGCGCCAGTTTCGTTGCGCAAGATATAGCTGCCGACAACGTCCATACGGCGATCCTTGGGATGGATCTGCACATCAAATTTCACCGATTTGACGGTCGGCCGTGGCAGCTTTTCATATTTGAGATATTTCTTCTCATAATCCGCCTGCCACTTTTCGCCCTCATTGCTCGATTCATAGCGGTTGAGGACCTTGAAGTTGTACCAGGCGTAGGCGCCGGTCCCGACCATAGCCACCAGCGCGGTCGCCATGAGCGCGAGCGGCGCACCTTTCAGGCCATGGCGGACGCGTTTCAGCCGGCTGCGCCAGCGTGTGTCCGTCCCGCGTGGCCAAACGATATGGGCAACAACCATCAGGATGACGGCAAAGGAGAGCCAATAGGCGCGCAGCACCCATGCACCATAAGCAAATCCGCCCGAGCCGTTCATGTCGCTCAACGGTTCGGCGGGATTGGAACCATAGCGGTAAAGCGCGTTGGTGTAGCCCATGTTGACCAGAAAGATGCCTGCAATGAACCAGACGAGGAAAATGCCCCAGCCGACATATTTGTTCGGGCTCAACGCCTGGAAGAACACGGCGAGGATGGCGACCAGCAGCATGTCGACAGTCATCGGCACCAGGAACCAGGCAAAATAGCTACTCAGGCCAAATTCCGGCGCACCCTTTATCAGTTGGAAAAGCAGCCCCGTCGCCATTGCGACAAGGTTGAGAAGCATCAGCACCAAGAGGATCGCCAGCACTTTGGGCAATGTGATCGCCCAATTAGGCGTGGGGGTGGAATCGATGATTTCGCCGATCTTTGCGTCGCGTTCACGCCAGACCAGCTCGCCCCCGTAAAAGACCGCGATGATCAAAAGGAAGATCGCAAAGCCCTGTTGGACGTTGGTGATGATGTTGGCGGTTTGCGGATAAGACGGCGTCCCGAACATGGTTTGCGTCAGGAACAGCCCTGCGCCCGTGTTGATGACGGCCAGCAGCAGCAACACAATCAGCCCCGGGCTGCGCAGCACCTGCATGATTTCGGTCTTGAGGCGGACGAGGAACTGCGCGCGGACCGAGCTGGCGTCGAAACGCTGCGTTACTGGAGCCGTCACAATCCGATTGGTGGCAACAGGCGCATTCTCGCTCGACCGTTCGCTTGCCAGCTTCTTGAGCTTGCGCTTGGAAGGCGCCCGTTCCGCCATTGAAAAGCGCCAATAGGTCGCGCCGAGCAGCACAATGGAAAGGCCAATGACCAAGCCACGGTTGATCAGCATGTTGGAATCGAGCGGCAGCAGCTTGCTGTTCATATCCGCTGCGGTCCAATAGCGCGTCGATTCCGACAATGCGCCAAAACCCAGCGGCTCAAACATCGCCATCATTTGCTGATATTCGATCTTGTTCGCCAGCAAAGTCGTGACGATCAGATAACCCATGAAGAAGATGACTACGCCCACATAGCTCCACAGCATCGATCGCGTGATTGTCGCGAGACCGAAAAGCAGGCTGCTCATCAGCAGGATATTGGGAACAGCGAGCAGAAGATAGGGCCAGAGATAATAAGCCGGGTTGTTGGGCCCGACGGTTTCTGGATCAACCCAAGGCATCGACACACCGACGAGCATTCCGATTGGCACGGCAAAATAGCCGAGCAAGGCAATGCCCAATCCGCCTAAGAAACGGCCTAGCACGTAATTGCGCTTGCCGATGGAGGTTGCCTTGATAATCGGGCCATAGCCGGTTGTATCATCACGCACGACGGCGTTAGCGACGAAGGACGTTATCACAAACAGGTAGAACAGCGATGTCAGCGCCATCATCGACGCGATCGCAAAGGGCGAATTTTCATTCACCGTTCCCGGCGTACCGATACTGACATTCTCGCTGGCGGTTACGCCAAAGCCCAAAAGGAAAAACAGGAACAGCGACACCCAGAAAACCGGGTTGCGGAGCTGGTATTTCAGCTCAAACCGAGCGACGTTCAGGAGCATGGTCCTACCCTTCTCAGGCTGCGCGGCGCAGGTCGGCGAGCGTGGTGAAATAGACGTCCTCCAGCCCGGCCTCTACCGGCTCGAAACCGGTCGGCTGGCTGTCGGCGAGGATATGGATGATCGTGCGGCCTGCAAACAAACGGGTCGAAATCACCTGATATTGTTCCTGATGCGCTTCCAGCTCGTCCCGGCCGATGGTCTTTTTCCAGATGCGGCCCTTGGTCTGCGCTATCAGGTCGAGCGGCGCACCTTCGAGCTGCACCTTGCCGCCTGCCAGCACCGCCATGCGTGGGCACAGGTCGGCGACATCGTCGACGATATGGGTCGAAAGGATGATAACGACATTGTCACTGATCCCTGCAAGCAGGTTGAGGAAGCGGTTGCGTTCTTCCGGATCAAGGCCTGCAGTCGGCTCGTCTACGATGATCAGTTCAGGATTGCCGATCAGCGCCTGCGCGATGCCGAAGCGTTGGCGCATACCGCCCGAGAAACCGGCAATGAAATGGCTGCGATGGTTCCACAAATTGGTCTGGTTGAGGAGGGTTTCGACCAGTGTCTTGCGCTCTCCCTTGTCGGCAACGCCCTTCAGCACGGCCATATGGTCGAGCATATCCATCGCGGTGACGCGCGGATAAACGCCGAAATCCTGCGGCAGATAGCCGAGCCGTTTCCGCAGCTCCTCCGGTTGGGCAAGTATATCGAGATCGCCGAACCTGATCGCGCCATCTGTCGGCGTTTGCAGCGTCGCAATGGTGCGCATCAAAGTCGATTTGCCAGCGCCATTTGGCCCAAGCAGCCCGTACATTCCGCGCGGGATCGACAGATTCACATCATCAAGCGCGCGTGTTCCGTTTGCATAGACATGGCTGACACCGGTGATTTCGAGCATGACTTACCCTCCTGTATTGCCCGACTATGACAGTAAAGCCCCTGCTTTCAAAGCAAATTTGCCTTCGACGAGCGACGCTCTGCGCTCGACGGGGAACATTTCCACAACAGACGTACGTTCGGCGGTTGCACCGCTGACTCCCGAGCGCCTATAGCGGCTGGCATGAGTGAAGACCTGTTCGGCGGCAACCTTCCCGCCGGTTCTGAATCTGGCGGTTATGATGCTTCGGCGATCGAGGTCCTCGAGGGGCTGGAGCCTGTCCGGCGTCGGCCGGGCATGTATATCGGCGGCACCGACGAACGGGCGCTGCACCACCTCGCGGCCGAGGTTCTCGACAACAGCATGGACGAGGCAGTTGCGGGCCACGCCACACGCATCGAAATCGTGCTTGGCGTCGGCAACCGGCTGACCATCACCGACAATGGCCGCGGCATTCCCGTGGATCCACATCCCAAATTCCCCGGCAAATCGGCACTCGAAGTCATCATGACCACGCTGCATTCGGGCGGCAAGTTCGAGGGCAAGGCCTATGCCACCTCGGGCGGTTTGCACGGTGTCGGCGTCTCGGTCGTGAACGCGCTGTCTACCGACACGGTCGTCGAGGTTGCGCGCAACAAGCAGCTTTACCGCCAGCGTTTCTCTTGCGGGGCAGCCCTGGGCGGCCTTGAAGAGCTTGGCCCTACCCCCAACCGGCGTGGCACCACCATCGCCTTCACGCCCGATCCTGAAATTTTCGGGGCGGATGCGAAGTTCAAACCCGCGCGCTTGTTCCGCCTTGCCCGTTCAAAGGCCTATCTTTTCGCTGGCGTCGAAATCCGCTGGAAATGCGATCCAGAACTGGCGAGCGAGGATGTGCCGCAAGAGGCGGTTTTCCAGTTCCCCGGCGGGCTTGCCGATCACCTGAAGGAACAGCTTGGCAGCCGCAACTGCGTCACCAGCGAATTCTTCCACGGCAACCAGGCCTTCCCCGACGATCAGGGCCGTGTCGAATGGGCGGTGGCTTGGCCGCTCTATTCGGATGGCAGCTATAGCTGGTATTGCAACACCATCCCGACCCCCGATGGCGGCACCCATGAGGCGGGCGTGCGCGCCGCGCTGACCAAGGGGTTGCGTGCCTTTGGCGAGTTGGTGGGGAATAAGAAGGCGGCGCAGATCACCGCCGATGATATCTTCAACGAAGCCGAGCTGATGCTTTCGGTCTTCATCCGCAACCCGCAATTCCAGAGCCAGACCAAGGACCGGTTGACCAGCCCGGAGGCCGCGCGCCTCGTTGAAAATGCGGTGCGCGACCATTTCGACCACTTCCTCACCGACAATATGGAACGCGGCAAGGCGATGCTGGGTTTCATCCTCGAAAAGGTAGAGGACCGGCTGAAGCGCAAGGCCGAGCGCGAGGTGAAGCGCAAGACCGCAACCAGCGGCAAAAAGGTGCGCCTTCCCGGCAAGCTCACCGATTGTGCGTCGGACGACCCCAATGGCACCGAACTCTTCATCGTCGAAGGCGACAGCGCGGGTGGCAGTGCCAAGCAGGCGCGCGACCGCAAGACGCAGGCGATCCTTCCCATTCGCGGCAAGATTTTGAACGTCGCCTCGGCAACCGCCGACAAGATCCGTGCGAACCAGGAAATCGCCGATCTCGGCCTCGCCCTCGGTTGCGGCACGCGCAAGGATTGCGACCCGGATAATCTGCGGTACGACCGCATCATCATAATGACCGATGCCGATGTCGATGGCGCGCACATCGCAACGCTGTTGATGACATTCTTTTTCCAGGAAATGCCCGCTATCGTTGAGCGTGGCCATCTCTACCTCGCGCGCCCGCCGCTTTATCGCCTGACCGCGGGTAGCCTCAGCGCCTATGCGCAGGATGATGCCCACCGCGCCGAGCTGGAAGCGACGATGTTCAAAGGCAAGAAGGTGGAGGTCGGCAGGTTCAAGGGCCTCGGCGAGATGAACCCGAGCCAGCTGCGCGAAACCACGATGGACCCGGCCACCCGATCGTTGATCCGCATCACTTTGCCGCACGAATATCAGAAACAGGTTGCGGTGAAGGAACGCGTCGAACAGTTGATGGGTAAAAGCCCCGAAGCCCGTTTCCGTTTCATCCAGGAACATGCGACTACCTTGGACGAGGAAGCTATCGACGCCTGAGCAGGAGGATTTCCATGCGCAATATCCGTTTCGCCCCGCTGCTGCTCACGCTCATTTCGGTTCCTGTCTTTTCCACTGCGCATGCGAATGAACCTGCCGCTGCTGCGCAAGCGACGCCGACAACACCGCTCGACCTGCGGATTGCGCAACTGGTACCGGTTCTCAACGGCAAAGCTCCGCTAGAGGAGTTTTTCACGCCCAGCTTCCTGACTGCAGTGCCGCCTGCGCAGTTCAAGGCGATTTCGGACAGCTTCACGCGGCAATATGGCTCTGCGGTCGCCATCAGCGCGGTTCAGAAATACGGACCCAACAGCGCCGTACTTCAGGTTGAGTATGAAAAGGCAATAGCAACTTTCGAAATTACCGTTGAATCTGTTGCACCCGGCAAAGTGGCTGGTTTGCTGGCCAAGGGCTTTGCCTTGAAGGGCGACAGCATCGAAAAGATCAAGGCCGACTTCGCGGCACTGCCCGGCAAAAGCGGTTTCGTTGTCCAGAAACTGGGCGATGATGGGGTCGTGACGACCCATAGCGCCAATGCGGAGAGCCAATTCGCGACGGGATCGACCTTCAAGCTATATGTCCTTGCCGAGCTCGCAAGCCAGGTGGCCGCTGGCGAACGGCGCTGGTCAGACGTCGTACCGATTGGCGTTCGTAATTTCAGCTCGTCCGCAACGCAGAACTGGCCGCTCGATACGCCTGTCACCCTGCAGACGCTGGCGACATGGATGATTTCAGTCAGCGATAATGCCGCCACCGATGCCTTGATGCGCGAATTGGGGCGCGAGGCGATTGAGGGCAAACTCGCATCGATAGGCCATAGCGCGCCCGACAAGGCGTTGCCGATGCTGACTACGGTCGAAGCTTTTGCGTTGAAGAGCAATCCGGCGCTTCGGCAGCGGTTCGAGAAAGCGAGCGAAGCGGGGCAGCGCGATCTGCTGGCGGCAGAGCGCGCGGCGCTGTCCTTTGCGGCGATAGATATGTCGCACATGGGATCTGGCCCCAACGCCATCGAAACCATCGAATGGTTTGCGTCTCCAAAGGATACCGCGCTGCTGCTCAACAATTTGCGCCGGCTGGACAATCAAACCGCCCGCGACATCATGGCGGTGAACAGCGGCATCGGCCCAGCGGCTGCTGCGAAGTGGCGTTATCTCGGCTATAAGGGTGGATCGGAACCCGGCGTCATCTCGATGAGCTTCCTCGCCCAGTCGAAGGCAGGGCAATGGTATGCGATTTCAGGAAGCTGGAATAATCCAGCCAAGGAAGTCGATAACAACGCATTCGCCGCGTTGATGACGCGGCTTATGGACAGCGTGGCAGGGTCTTAAGCGGTCAACGCTTCGACCAGCGCCTTGACCTTTTTCTGCCGCCATTGCGGCAGCGGGGCGACCAGCCAGTAAGACAGAGCATGTTCTTGCGCATTATCGATCGCGCGGACGCGACCGTTAGCAATATCGGCCTCGGCCAGCAGATGCGGCACGCACGCCCTGCCAAGACCGATGGCCGCGGCATCAATGGCCAAACCAGCATCGCCAAGACGAAGTGCGGCGGTTCCATCCGTCAATGGGCATCCGGGCCAGCCAATGGGCGTTTCAGCCCCACCATCGGGCGCGGCGACGGTGACAAAAGCGCCAGCCGCGAGCTGCACACCTTCATGTTCACCTGGCCCGTCAGTCAGGCGTACGGCTAGGTCGAGATTGGCTTCGGTGAAATCAATGTCGCTATCGGCTGCGATCAGTGTGAACTGCAGGTCAGGATTTCCCGCACCATATCGCGCGAGCCTAGCCGTCAGCCATTTGGCGGTGAAATCACGCGGTGCGGCGATGGTGAGCGAGTTGGAGGTCTGCCCCGATTGCATTGCGCGTACCGATTCCTCAAACTGCAGGAATCCGGCCCGCAGGGCATCAAGGCCCTTTTCCGCTTCGGGTGTAAGTTCCAGCCCCTTGGGCGTACGCCGGAACAGCACAACGCCAAGCATATCCTCAAGCGCGCGGATCTGCTGCCCGACAGCCGCCGGCGTGACCGCCAGTTCATCCGCCGCTTTGGTAAAGCTCAGATGACGAGCCGCTGCATCGAATACGCGCAGGCCGTTGAGGGGTAAGTGTGTGCGTTTCATCGGGCGGTAGCAGGGGCAACCAGTTTGAAACGCGGGATTTCGACCAGGAAGGTTGAACCATCGGCGCGGATGAAGCGGTAATGCCCCTCCATGATTCCCGACGGCGTCGAGAGCGGGCAACCGGAAACATAATCATGGCTGCCGCCGGGCTTGAGCAAGGGCTGTTCCCCCACCACACCGTCACCGTCGACATGGTTCACGCTGCCATGGCCGTCGGTAATCTTCCAATGGCGGGTCAGCAGTTGCACCGGATCGTCACGGTGGTTTTCGATGCGGATATGGTATGACCAGAACCAGCGGTTCTGAGCGGGGACCGACTGGTCCTCGAGGAAATTGCTGACGACGCGCACCACGACGCCTTCGGTCGTTGCATGGTCGGTAAAGAGCGCGTCGAGAATCAAAGGCCAACCTTTCGCAATGCCTGATCCAGATCTTCTATCACATCCTGTGGATCTTCCAGACCGATATTGATCCGCAACATGCCTTCTTCAACCCCCATCAGCGCACGTTGTTCCGCCGAAACGCTGTAATGGGTGGTCGATGCATTGTGGCAGCACAGGCTGCGGCTGTCGCCGATATTGTTCGAAATATCGACCAGTTCCAAGGCGTTGAGGAAGTCCATCGCCTGCTTGCGCCCACCATCCACGATGAAGCTGAAAATTGGCCCGCACGCCTTCATCTGGCGCATGGCGAGATTATGTTGCGGGTGGCTCGGCAGCCCCGGATGCAGGATCCGCGGAACGCGCGTTTCGAGGAACTTGCCCACCAACAGCGCATTTTCCGACTGGCGCATCGCGCGCATTTCCAGCGTTTCGAGGCCCCTGTGCACGACCCAGGCGTTGAAAGGCGCGCAATTGGGGCCGGTGTTGCGCTGGAATGGCAACAGCACGTCGTTGATCCATTTTTCGGTGCCGCAAACCGCACCGGCGAGCACCCTGCCCTGCCCGTCCATCATTTTGGTCGCGCTATAGGCGACAACATCTGCACCAAAATCCATCGGGCGTTGCAGCACGCTGGTGGCAAACGCATTGTCGACCACGGTAGTGATGCCATGTTCCTTGGCCAGCCCGCAGACATAGGCCATGTCGACAATGTCCATCGTCGGGTTGGCCGGGGTTTCGAAGAAGAAGACCTTGGTGTTGGGCTGGATCGCTGCCTTCCAGGCATCATTATCGCGCGAGTCGATCGTCGTCGTGGTGATCCCCCAGCGCGGCAGCAGATTGTCGGTCAGCCAGCGGCACGAACCAAATGCTGCGCGGGCCGCGACGACGTGATCGCCCTGGTTTAGCTGGCAAAGCAAGGCAGTGGTCATCGCCGCCATGCCCGTTGCCTGCATCCGGCACGCCTCGGCCCCTTCCATCAACGCGATGCGTTCTTCCGCCATGGCAACCGTCGGGTTTTGCAGGCGGCTATAGGTCATGCCCTGCTGTTCACCGGTAAAGCGCGCCGCCGCCGTTTCGGCATCGTCATACGTGAAACCCGAGGTCAGGAACAATGCCTCGGACGTCTCCCCATGCTCGCTGCGCCACGTGCCCCCACGCACCGCCTGCGTGGCGGGGCGCCATTTGGAGGTGATGTCGCGATTGAGGCCGGTGGTTTTCTTCATGGGTCGCTTTTCGGATGAAGCGTGCTTCAGGTCAATGCCGCCAAAACGGCATCCCCCATTTCACGCGTTGAATGGCTACCGCCCAGATCGGGCGAACGGACGCCAGCGGCAAGTGCTGCCGCAACAGCAGCTTCGATGCGATCTGCAGCTTCGGCTTGGCCGAGCGAATAGCGCAGCATCATCGCGGCGGACAGGATGGTCGCCAGCGGGTTTGCCTTGCCCTGCCCGGCTATGTCGGGCGCGCTGCCATGGATCGGTTCGTACAGGCCCTTCTGGTTGGAATCGAGCGAAGCACTGGGCAGCATGCCGATTGAACCCACACACATCGATGCCTGATCCGAGAGGATATCGCCAAACAAATTGCCGGTGACGATCACATCGAACTGGCCCGGATTGCGCACCAGCTGCATCGCGGCATTATCGACATACATGTGGCTGAGTTCGACTTCGGGGAATTCCTGTGCGGTTTCGATCACCACATCGCGCCACAACTGGCTGGTTTCAAGGACATTGGCCTTATCGACCGAGCACAGCTTCTTGCTGCGGGCCATTGCGGTTTCGAAACCGACGCGCGCAATGCGGCGGACTTCATCCTCATTATACGACATGATGTCATAGCCTTCCCGCTTGCCATCAACGGTCTGGCGCATGCCCTTTTCACCGAAATAGACGTCACCGTTCAATTCGCGGACAATCACCATGTCGATCTGACGTGCAACTTCAGGGCGCAGCGCAGAGGCATCGGCCAGTTCGGGAAACAGCGTCGCCGGACGAAGGTTGGCGAAAAGCTCCAGCTCTTTGCGCAGGCCTAGGATCGCCTGCTCGGGGCGCAGATGGCGCTCCAACGCGTCACAATCGGGATCACCCACGGCACCAAACAAGATTGCATCGGCGCGTTTCGCCAAATCCAGCGTGGCTTGCGGGAGCGGATGGCCGCTGGCCTTATAGGCGGCACCACCAACTGGCGCTTCTTCGAATATGATGCCAGGTAGCGCCAGCGCCTCGAGAACGCGACGTGCTTCGGCAATGACTTCGGGACCAATCCCGTCTCCGGGCAAAAGGGCAATGAGCATGATTGTCTTTCAGTAGGAACGGCTGCCCTTTGCCGCCTGAAAGCCCCTTATGCAACCGCCCTTTTCAGCCGGTCGACCAGCCTTTCGCGGGCAGCCATGACATCGACCTGCTTTTCGCCGAGTACATGCAGCAAGAGAGCCTCGCGCTGGGAAGCCATGGCCTTGAGCGCCGCCGCGGTTCCTTCGCCGCTCATGAGGTCTTCGCCACCATAGCCGAGCTCGGATAGCAACAGCGCCTCATAGCGCGCCATGGCGGGTGCCCAACCGCGTGCGGCTGGCGCCAGTTCAACTGCGGCCAGAAGACCATCAAGTGCAGAAAACAGGCGTGGATAGGGATAGGCTTCGGGTACGGCACTGGCGGTCAGCGTGCAGGCCCATTCGATAGCGGCTGCAGCCAATGGCTCCCCCAAAAGGTGCGCGCGGCTATGCACGGGTTCAACCGAAAGCGACGCCAGTTGGCCAACGACACGCGCGCGCCATTCGCCCTTCACGACATTTCCGGGGATCAGCACGGGCCGCAACACCCGCCCACGCGCGCCTTGGACATAGCCTGCAAGCAGGCCATGCTCCTCGGTCATGCAGCGCACAATCGCGCCGACTTCGCCATGCGGGCGGACGGCACAGACAATGGCCTGACCCGCGCTTTGCTGCATTTCAGCCTTTCAACCAACGCGCCCGGGCAGCGGCGAGCGACGCATATTTGGGGCTGTCATTGGAGAGTTTGGCGAGCGTGGTTGCCCGCAAGCGCGGCAGCAGGCCCGGCGTGGCCAAGGAAGCCTTGCCCTCCATCAGGTCAGCCGAAAGTGCAGCATCGTGCGGATCGACGGGATTTTCTGCCTCACGGACCAACATGCCGAGCGCATTCATCGCCACAGCTGCCATGAACTTTTCACGCCCGGCTGACTTGGCCTTCACGCCGGTATCAACCCATTCGCGGATAGCCTCGAGCATTTCGACCGCAGATGGCTCCCCTGCACGGCGCGGGGCAGCGACTGCCGGCAACTCGATCGGTTGCCGTTCGGCTTCGGAAGCGTCATCCTCTAGCAGCAGCAGCAGGTCGACTTCATTCTCGCTGGTGCGGCGGCCAATGACCGCGCGTTCAAGATTGCGGTCTGCACCCAAACGCCAGATTTCGGCCATCTGCATGCAGCCCAGCGCCCACCAGAGCGTGCGATAAACCAGCCAGAAGCGGAACCTGGCGCGATCAACCTTGCCGCCGCCAGATGCTTCGTAAGAGGCAAAAAAGGTGTCGAGGTCGCTCGCACCAAAGGCCGGTTTGTCGAAATGGCCAAACCGCCACACCGCCATGCAACCATAAGCCAAATCTTCATGCGCATCGCCCCAATGCGCCAATTCCCAGTCGAGCACCGCAGCGAGGCCATTCGCATCGGCCATCACATTGCCCATGCGGAAATCGCCATGCACCAGCACCGGATCGGCAGGCGGGGGCAGATTATCCTCGCACCAACGGATCGCCAGTGCGACCACCGGCCGGTCGCCACCATAGGTCAGGAAGCGTCGCTTGAGTTCTGCCAGTGCCGCAGCCGTATCCATATAGGGTATCGGAATATCGGGCGTCGGCTTGATCGCATGGATACGCGCCAGTTCACGTGCGATATCATGCACCAATGATGCGGGCGGATCGGCAAGGATCTTCGCCGGGTTCACCTCCGCCTCGACACGGTACATGATATAGCCGGTGCCCATATCGTCGGCGGCAGTCAGTTCGCCCACCACCTCGGGCGCGAGCACGCCGCCGCGATGCGCGGTACGCACCAGTTCCGCTTCGACATCATGGCCAAAGGAACGCCCCTCCATGAAGGCGGCCGAAGGCGCACGGCGCAGAACATAGCCCTTACCGGCTCGGTCGAACGACCAGCTTTCCATATTGGCGCCGCCCGACAAGCGACCAAGATTTTCAATCGCGGCTTTTTCACCAACGATGCGGTCCATCACGGCGGCCAGTTTGGCGGTAAATTCGTCCATGGGATTTTTGATAGGCGCAGTGTCTGTCATGGCAAGCGAAAGCTCATTTGTTGCTCCAATAGTCGAATGCCTTTTGCTGATGCTGCGCAAGATAGGCGCGCGCTTCGCTACCCTCCCATGCGCCGCCATAATCGTGGCGTGAGACCCACCAGCCCTGCCCCGGCAGACCATCACCTTCACGAACCACAAGGCAGGCAAGCGGTGGTTCGCCGCGTAACTCCGCCGCAGTATCGATTGCGTCGAGCGTCTTGCAAAGCGCACGCATCTTGGGCCGGGTAAAGCGGAAGCCCAATGTCATCAGCATTTCCGAATAGCTCATCGCACGCCGCTCGCGCGCGGCTCGTTGCAGGATGGCAGCAATCCCTTCGACGTCGGCAAGGCGGCCTGCCTTGTCCGGCCCGTCATCGAGGAAGGGATTGTCCATCGCAGTCGTCGCCGCCGGTCAGCGGCCAACCGGCTTGGTACGAATATTGAGCTGGCCCTCAAGCCCTGCCTTGCGATGCTTTTCGATCGCCTGATATTCCGGAGACTGCACCATTTGCTGCATGGCGGCGAGTGAGGGATATTCGGCGAGCGCGACCATATCCCACAATTCCTCAACCTCACCCAGCAGTAGGCCGGTAACCGGCCCTGCATAGACCTGGCGGCCTCCAACAGCGGCGAGGCAAGCCTGCACCGCAACGCCATAGCGTGCATAGGCTTCGGCACCAGTCAGGTGCGCGTCCGAGCCATCCTCATATTCGGCCTTCGGTTTGAACTTGAGCAAGTTGACCATGACGAACGCTCCGTCATCACCTGAACCGAAAAATGCCATCGCCTGTTCCATCGGCGGAAATACGGCGTTGTTCACTTGCATCGATACTCTCCTCCCAATGCCTGGGGGAGAGATTTAATCGGACGATTAAAAATGGCAAGGACCGATTTATTCGATGGATTTTCCCTGAAGTTCAAACAAGCACAAGCGATGCGAGCGCGCTGTTGATGACGGATGCTTTGACGAAGGTGAGCGTGGCAATACCCGCTGCGCGGCGCCTGCCAATTGTCAAATGCTGGGCGAACCATTCGGTCTGGATTGAAATGTACCAAATGATCGTCAGCAGGAGCAGCCCTAGACTGGCCCATTGCATAGTTTCCATACCGGAACGGAAAAGGATGGTCGCGATCGACATCAGCAGCGCAAATACGGCGCCGACATAGCATTGGCTGAAGAACGGTGCCCGCAGCGAAATCGTATCCAAAGCAGTGCCCGTCCGCTTCAGCATGCCGACAGCGAACACCAACGGGTAAATACTGAACAATACTGACCGCAGGATGAGGAGGTTTTCCTCTGAATTGGTCAAATAGCGCCCTAACCCTTCCTTTGGCGTATCAATCCGGGTCTGGAACCCCAACTCGATCACATGCGACAGCAGGATGGTGAGGAGCAAGAACAAGGGTGGGCTGAGCGTATCGATATATTGCTGTTCCGGAGTATCACCCTGTTCCTTGTCCGAATAATCGATCATCGAAACCGGGTGGCGGATCACCTGCCACATCGTGCGGGGATAAAAAACCAGCCAAGTCATGACTTGATAGAGCAGGTCTTCAATCGACCTTAGTATCTGGAAAAAGCCCATGTGCGCCCCGGATCTGTTCGTGGATTCAAGAACCATGGATGCCAGCCGCGCATCTTTACGCGACTGGCACCGTGTTGAGGTTGCGACCCGTATAACTGAACGTGGCCCTTGCCGCGTTTAAATTCAGTTGGCCTTGAAGCTTGTCACTTGGCCGCTGGAAGTCACCTTGCAGGTTGCGCGCCAATGGCCTGTAGCAAGAGTGACTTGCCAATTGCCCGGAGCATAGCTTGTGCTGCTTACGACAGAGACGCTGCCAGGATATACACCCCATTCATATTCGCCCTTGCTGATGCAGGCATTGCCGGCCTCTGCAGGTAAGCTGCGCGCAACATTCGAATTGGCGTGGCGGCGGTTGTTACGTTCAGCTTCACCAGCCATGTAGCCTGAGTGATAAGCCTCTGAATCATTGGTGGCATAATGACCGCCATACATCGCGTCGTTATAACCGCGCTGATATTCGCCATTATAGTTGGCATTGTTGTTGCGATTGTCATGGTCTTTGTGGTGGCGCAGAAAGCGCAGCGATCAATCCAACGGCCGCCGCGCCAGCGACCACGCCTGCCAGTTCGTCATTGCCACTATGGCCACAATCCTTGGGTGTTGCGGATTCGATGCTGGAAACGCGACCATTATCGACTGAAACTGATACGCATTTTTTTGATTTGCCATTCCACCACAGCGCAGCCGAACCCCAATTCTTGGCAAAGCTGTACCCACGGTTAGACAGTTCATTTTCAACCGATGAACCACGAACGCCGATCAGATCGCCCATGCCAGGTGCAGTTTGAGCGGCTGCAGGCGCGATACCCGCCAGCGACGTAGTAACCAATGCCAGCGACAAGGCTGACGAAACAAATGCTTTCATTTTCACCTCCATAAACATTTCACACTGGTCAATTGCCCCGAAATTTCGATTTAAGCAGGCGGAAGATTCCAAACATCAGAACCAAATTTATCAGCATGCCCCCAGCAAGTAAGGCGATGTTGATCCAGATGATTTCAGATTTTACATCCAACTCGCCGAGGAGCAGGCTCCATGGCATCGCCAGCAATATCGCGTAGACCGCTGCCAAGGGATCTGCTTCAATCCCAAACCAACCATTTACGCTAACCGGGATCAGGATCAGGCTCAGCGCACACAAGGTGGCATAGACAGCAATCAGGGCCTTGCCGAACCTCAATCCACTATCGAGATTTTGAGCGTGTAATTGGCAACCACACCGCGCCGGGCATCATTCCGCATCAGGTAAACGCGGATAACTTGATCGCCGGTCGCGGGAACGGGGCCGCGGAATGAATTTCCTTCAGCCGAGCCGATGAAATAAGCGGCTTCATTGCCCTTCGCCATGATGTTGAAATAATTGGACCCACGATTGGTCGTCAGGTTGACCGTGAGCAACTGGCCGCCACGGGCGCCGATCACATAGTCGACATAGTCATAGCCCTTCACAGTGCCCTTGATGACTTTGGAAGACGCACCTTTCGCAAAGGCCACCCGTTCCGTCCGGGGGGCGGCCACAAGCGATGTGGACAGGGCGATTGCCGACAAGGCCAGCGCACAGGAAAGCAGTTTTTTACGCATCAGTTTTTCCGATCCAATTTGGTGGACACACCACTGGTGTATTAAATTTTCAACTATCGGTTCATTTTTATATTGTTGTTTCACACAGCCTGATTTGAGAGAAATTTACAGGCGCGATACAAGTGCAATTTTTCCGCATTGACGGTCAACATCAGATGTGGCCATTATCTATGGCTTTTGATGACAATTGGTGGTCGGAATTCACAGGTTCCGATAGGGCGTAAACATTCGATGCCATTCAACAGGCCGGCTCAAGTTGTAGCACCGGACGTCGGTAACTCGACCGTCGGCGCAGGTGCGTTTCTGGCCGAATTGCGTGCAAGCTGGGGCGAGCCAGATTGGTTCCTCGCGGGCACATCGATGGAAAAGCGCGGAGAGATTCCAGCTCGATTCTCATCCAGTGACTATCTGATTATCTATGGCAATATTGCCCAACATGCGGCCACACCCGACTTTTTCATCGATTATGCGCTGGCTGGCGTACCCTTGTTCAAAGGCGGAATTGACCTTGGGATGCAGACCGCTCCTGATTTGCGCTCTGCCTTTGAATTGGTCGATCGCTACTCATCTCCCCGCTTGCCATTCTTGCGGCATGCAAAGGTCGAATATGGTGGAAGGGTTGGCATCGAACTGGTCGCCAATGGCGATTTGGGCCCCGGCCGAAGCATTATTTGCGAAGTTCCGTTGCTGGTATTTGCAAGGCTGGCCGGACGTTATCTGGGTCGACCGCCGCATGAAGCGGTTATCGAGTTGCGGCACAGCCCAAAGGGGTATCGCGACAGATATAGCAATGCTGCCGGCTGCGAAGTTCGATACCAGGCGGAGCGTGATGCGATCACCTTGCCAGAGGAATTGTGCCGTCGGCAAAGCATGACATTTGATGCCGATTTGTGGCGCACTGCTTGCTATCGTTGCGAAGAAGAGGCGCAGCAGAAGCATTCGGACGGCTTTTTGCTCACCCTGCGGAGCCAGGCAGCAAGATTCCTCGCCGAGAACGGCCGCCCGCCGCGGCTGAATGAACTGGCCAAGCAAGGGAATATCTCAAGCCGCACATTGTTGCGCAGGTTGCGATCACAAAACGAAACCTACCAGGCGATCACCGACGCTTTGCTTCGAACGCGTTGCGTCGAATTACTCTCCCAGCCCAATCTGAACGTGACTGAAGTATCCGAGCGGCTAGGATTTGCCGATCCCTCAAGCTTTTACCGCAGCTTTCGCAGATGGTTCGACACAACACCCAATGCGTTTCGAAAGGGTCTGCAAGGTGGCGACTTGAATGGCCGGGATCAGGGCTAGCAAGGCATGGTGCCGAGGCAAAAATGGTGGGCGATACAAGGTTCGAACTTGTGGCCCCACCCGTGTGAAGGGTGTGCTCTACCGCTGAGCTAATCGCCCACTCTGCCTGAACAGGAGCGCGCCTTTGCCAGAGCTTTTGCCCTCGCGCAAGCGCTTATCCGGCTTCAGGTGACAATCTTGATATGCGGCTGCCCTGCGCTTGATTTCTGGTCGAAACGGCGGCCGAGGCCGATGAAAATCGTATCGACAATCATCCCCAGCTTCTCTTCGGAAAGCTTGTGATCGAGGTAAAGCAGAGCCTCTGGATTGCAGTAGCACTGCACCATCTGGTTGATCAGCGAAACGGCATCGTCGATTGACAGGTCGGGCAGATAGCCCTCGTCCATCGCCTGCACGACGATTTCCGATAGATAGTGATCGCCCAGGTCGACATAGCCCCGCACCACCTCGAAATGCTGGTCACCCAGTTCGAGATAACTTTTGAACATGTCGGGATCTTCGTGGAACTGATCCCTCATCAAGGCGAAACGGCGCGCAAAGAATTGGAACATCTTTTCGCGCGACGGCAGATCGGCGGCCACCACTTCTTCCATGATGGCGATCTTGGGCGCAAACCACCGGCCAGCTGCGGCCTCGAGCAGCGCTTCCTTGTTTTCAAAGAAGCGGTAGACATTGGCAGGTGACATGCCGGCAGCAGTGGCCAGCTCGGTCATCGACAGGTCTACTCCACCACGCTTGCGCACAAGCTCCTCGACAATATCCAGCAATTCCTGCCTACCGGCTTCAATATCGGTTTGCGGACGCGCCATAGCAATTTCCCTGCATGACCGGGTCTGTATTGCCCGGTTAAAACGTTTTTCTGATTATGTGAATGAAAGCTTCAATTTTCAATCTCGGCGAAAGGCAGGGTCGGCTGCACGCCGATGAGCGGTTCTTCAGCAGCGCCAGTCCGATGGTTTTGGCCGTTTTGGTCAATTCCACTAAGCGTCAGCCCGAGCAGGCGGATACCCATTTCCGCGGGCAGTATCTGGTTGAGCAGGGCATGGCCGATGGCGGCGAATTCGGCCTTGCCGGCAATATTTCGGGTGAGGCTCTTGCTACGGGTCAGCGTGCGGAAATCTGCATAGCGGGCCTTCATGACCACTGTCCGGCCCCGCACGCCACTGCTTTCAATCCTTCGCCAGACGATTTCGACAATCTCATCCAGCGCCGCGCGCAATTCCTCATTGCTGCGCTTGTCATTAAAATAGGTAAGCTCGCCGCCCACCGACTTGCGCTCACGCGACGGATTGACGCGTCGGTTGTCGATCCCGCGCGCAGCCTTGAACAGATAGCCGGCAGAGCTGCCGAAATTGCGTTGCAACCATTCCTCGCTCATCGCGCGCAGGTCGGCACCGGTGCGGATGCCCAGCCGCTCCATCTTTTCCGCTGTGCGCGGGCCGACACCGTGGAACCGCCGCACCGGTAAGGTCGCAACGAAGGCTTCGCCCTGTTGAGGCAGGATGATGCACAGCCCATCAGGCTTGTTTTGGTCGCTTGCCAGCTTGGCGATGAATTTGTTGTAACTCACTCCGGCGCTGGCGGTGAGCCCGGTTTCCTCATTTATGGCCGCGCGAATGGCCTTTGCGATTTTCACGGCAGAGCCGATACCCTGCTTGTCTTCGGTCACGTCGAGATAGGCTTCATCGAGCGCGAGCGGCTCGATCAGATCGGTGTGGCGCGCAAATATCTCCCGGATTTGCCGCGAAACCGCGCGGTACACCTCAAACCGGGGTTTCACGAAGATCAGATCGGGGCAGCGTCGCTGCGCGGTGACTGACGGCATTGCAGATTTGACGCCGAAGGCACGGGCTTCATAGCTTGCGGCAGCCACCACCCCACGCTTGGAGGAGCCGCCAACCGCCACGGGCTTTCCGCGCAACTCCGGATTGTCGCGTTGTTCGACCGAGGCATAAAAGGCATCCATATCGACATGGATGATCTTGCGCACAGGCACGACATCATCCGTCATGCCGCCTCCGGCAGGCAGGAAATGCCATCGCAATCCAAATATTCCGCCCCATTGCCCTTCCATAACATTCGAATGTCACCATCGCGACCCGAAAACGGGGCTGGCCATAGCAGCGCGGCTTCCCCATAAGCGGGGCCATGCATTCTCCCCGTAAACATAGAGTTCTTGGCGATCGCGAGTTGATCGTGATGATGGCATCGATCATGGCGCTTAACGCACTGGCCATCGATGCCATGCTGCCCGCCTTCCCCCGCATGGCCGCTGGCCTTGGCGTGGTCGATGCCAATCGCATCCAATATGTGATTACCGCCTATTTGCTGGGTATGGGGGCGGGTTCGCTGCTCCACGGCCCGCTATCCGACCGGTTCGGGCGCCGCCCGATCCTGTTGGCGTCGATTGCTGGCTATATCCTGTGCGCGCTTGCCTGCAGCTTCGCGACCAGTTTTGACATGCTGATAGTGATGCGGGTGGCGCAGGGATTGTGTGGCGCGGCGTTGGGCGTACTGGTCACCTCGATCATCCGCGACCAGTTTGAAGGCGACGCCATGGCGCGGCGCATGTCGACCATTTTCCTGGTCTTCATGGCTGTACCGATTGTCGCGCCGTTGGTTGGTTCAGCCGTTTTGCTGTTTGCCGGATGGCGGTCGATCTTTGATCTTTTCGCGATCATGGCCGTACTGGTGCTGGCCTGGGTAACGCTGCGCCTGCCCGAAACGCTTGATCCGGAAAATGCCATTCCGATTGAACCCCGCGCATTGGGCCGGGCTTGGAAACAGGTCGTCACCAATCGTGCGGCCAATTGCTACATGGTCGCGGGCGGCACGACGCAGGGCGCATTGTTTGGCTATCTCAACAGCTCGCAGCAGATTTTCGACCGGACCTTTGCAGCTCCCGATTTCTTCCCCATCGGCTTTGGCATCATCGCCATAGGGATTGCCTGCGCCAATTTCACCAATGCCCGCATTGTCGAGCGTTTCGGCGCGCGGCGTGTCTCGCAGACGGCGCTCTTTGCCTTTATCACACTGGCTGTCGCACAGGCACTGGCGGCAACCTTTGTTCCGCACTCGATGCCGCTTTTCCTTGCCCTCATCACGCTCAACATGGCGATGATCGGTTTTGTCGGCTCGAACTTCTCGTCCATCGCGATGCAGCCCTTTGGGGCGATTGCCGGGTCGGCGTCATCCTTCCAGAATTTTGTGCGTACGATCTGGGCAGCGTTGATCGGCGCCGTAATCGGCCAGCAGTTCAACGGTGCGGTTACGCCGGTTGCCTTGGGCTTTCTCGGCTGCGGATTGCTGGCGCTGGCGCTGATCCTGTTTGGCGAGCGCGGGCAGCTATTCACCCGCCCGGGAACGACCCGGCACATTCCGCTATAAAAAAAGGGAGGCCGCAGCCTCCCTTTCCTTTTCACTGTTGGTCCGATCAGTTGATCGGCGGAACCGAAGTCGGCGGAACGTCGGGATCGAGTTCGTGTACTTCGATCGAACCGCGGCCAACATGGCTGCGCGAACGGCTGTAGCTGAAGTAGACAACGAGCCCGATTACTGTCCAGCCGAGGAACATCAGTTCGGTGTATCCCGAAAGCTGGAAGAACAGGAAGACGCATCCAGCCGCTGCCAGCGGGCAGATCAGCCACACCATCGGCGTACGGAACGGACGATGGCGGGTCGGATCGGTGCGACGCAAAATCATCACGCCAACTGCGACGGTGAAGAATGCGAACAGCGTACCCGAATTCGAGATGTCAGCCAGCTTGCCCACGGGGAACAAGGCGGCGAACAGCGCGACGAATACACCCGTGCACATGGTCACGACGTGCGGCGTGCCATATTTGGGATGCAGGCGCGAGAACACGTCGGGCAGCAGGCCATCGCGTGCCATCACGAAGAAGATGCGGGTCTGGCCGAACATCATCATCAGGATCACCGATGGCAGTGCGATACCGGCGGCAATCGCCACAAGGTCACCAGCCCAGCCCTGGCCGATTTCGCGAAGCACGAAGGCCAGCGCGTCATCCGACTGCGCGAGCGATCCGCCCGGCTGCGCCCCGATGGTACCAATGGCACCAGCCGCGACGAGCAGGTAGATGATGGTGCAGAAACCCAGCGAGCCGATGAGGCCGATGGGGATGTTCCGCTGCGGGTTGATGGTTTCTTCCGCCGCAGTGGAGACCGCGTCAAACCCGACATAGGCGAAGAATATCGATGCCGCGGCTGCCGCCACACCCACCGTCACCATATTGTTGGTGATGGGATCGATGACTTCCTTGGCAAAGAAGCCATTGGGGCTGAACGGTTCGAAATTGGCCGCGTCGATTGCCGGAAGGGCGAGGACAAGGAACAGCGCCAGCGCCGATACCTTGATCGCAACAAGCACCGCGTTGAAACGCGCGCTTTCCTTGGTGCCCACAATCAGCAAGGCCATGCAGACCAGACCGATCAGCATCGCCGGAATGTTGATCAGGCCCGGATCATCATCGAACGGGCCTTTGACGAAGGTATTGGGGATGGTGATACTGAATATCTCCTCCGCCAGTTTGACCATGTAGCCGGACCAACCGACCGAAACCGCAGAGGCAGCAATGGCATATTCCAGCACCAGCGCCCAACCGACGATCCAGGCGACAATCTCGCCGAAAGTCGCATAGCTGTAAGTATAGGCAGAGCCCGAGACCGGCACCATCGAGGCCAGTTCCGAATAGCAGAGTGCCGCCAGCGCGCAGACCACGGCGGCGATGACAAAGCTGATCATCATCGCGGGACCGGCCTTATTGGCGGCTTCGGCAGTCAAAACGAAAATGCCGGTGCCGATAATGGCACCAATGCCGAGCATGGTTAGCTGCAAGGCTCCAAGCGTACGCGTGAGCGATTTCTTCTCGGCAGTTGCCAAAATCGCATCAAGCGGTTTTACGCGCCCGAAAATCATAAGATTCTCCCCAATATTTATATCTGGGGCCGAACCTAGTGCCTAATTGAGCTTGCGCAACAAAATTTCACCGCAACAGCATGGGACCCAAGGCTTTTCCACCAAAAAGGTGGACGTGCAGGTGCGGAACTTCCTGATGGCTGTTGATCCCTGCATTGGCGAGCAGGCGGTAACCCGGTGCCACCAGACCCTGTTCGCGCGCGACATGGCCAACAGCACGGATAAAACCGGCAATCTCTGCCTCGCTGGCTTTGGCGCTGAAATCATCCCAACTGACATAGGCGCCCTTGGGAATCACAAGGATATGGATCGGCGCCTGCGGGTTGATATCGTGAAAGGCGAGCGCCCATTCATCCTCATACACCGTGCGATTGGGAATTTCCCCGCGCAGGATTTTTGCGAAGATATTCTGGTCGTCATACGGCAAGGTGGCATCAACGGGCACGCTTCATCCTTTCCTGCTGGCTTTTTCCTCTATCCCCGAAACGCCTTCGCGGCGTTCGAGCTCGCTAAGCACATCGTCCATGCTGAGCCCTGCGTCGGCGAGCAAAATGCTGAGATGGAAGAGCAGGTCGGCGGCCTCGCTGGTCAGCTTTTCCGGACCTTCATGCAGCGCGGCGATGATGGTTTCAGTGGCTTCTTCGCCCACTTTTTGCGCAATCTTGGCCGTGCCCTTGGCGAAAAGCGAGGCGACATAGCTTGACGACGGATCCGCGCCCTTGCGCGCCTTGATGACCGCTTCCAACCGTTCGATACGCGGGTCCATCAGCGCCCCCTGCCCTGCAATTTCATGACCATCGGCTTTTCATCCTCGGGGATCAGCCCTTCCAGCACCCGCCAGAAACCGGTGACCGATTCCTGCCCGGCAGCCGCATAGGCCGCGGAGAGCCCGGTGCGCAAGGTTTCGAAAAGCTGCGCCTCAAACGCTAGTCCGCTCTCGGTCAGCCGCAGCAATTTCTGCCGCCGATCCTGTTCGCCCGCGCGGGTTTCGACAAGGCCCTTGGCGGAAAGATCATTGAGCACGCGGCCGAGCGACTGCTTGGTGATCGATAATATCTTCAACAGCGCGTTCACCGGCAAATCGGGCTGGCGCGCAATGAAATAGAGCGCGCGATGGTGCGCCCTGCCAAAGCCATGCTCTACGAGCAGCTCATCGACCGAGCGCGTAAGGCGCGTATAGCCGAAATACAGGAGCTCAACGCCACGCCGCACTTCGTCTTCGCGCAGGAAGAGCGGCGAGGCAGCGGGCGTGAACAGCTCGTTCGAAGAAGATGGGACAGCCATGTTGACGTATCTTGACGCAGCCCATAACTAAGTGCAAGCATTTCCTGAACGCCGCCAATTTCGTAATTTTATTTCAAAATGGATTTCCGCATGTCCCAGTCCGCCCTGCCCAAACTCGAACGGCTTCCGCACCCATCGCCGGTCGCGGATGATGTGCGCGCGGGGCTGATCGCCGATCCGGGCTTCGGGCGGGTTTTCACCGACCATATGGTCACGATCAAATATAGCGAAGGGCAAGGATGGCACAGCGCCACGCTTGGTCCGCGCGGTCCTTTGACGCTCGATCCCGCCACTGCCGTGCTGCACTATGCGCAGGAGATTTTTGAAGGCCTCAAGGCGTATCGCCTTGCCGATGGCAGCATGGCGCTTTTCCGCCCGGATGCGAATGCGCGCCGTTTCAACCAGTCAGCGCGGCGGTTGGCGATGCCCGAATTGCCCGAAAGCCTGTTCATCGATTCGATCAAGGCATTGATCGAGGCTGACAAGGGCTGGTTTCCGCCGGTCGAGGGTGGCTCGATCTATATCCGCCCCTTTATGATCGCGAGCGAGGTATTCCTGGGCGTAAAGCCCTCTTCCGAATATCTGTTCATGATTATCTGTTCGGCGGCGGGCAATTATTTCAAGAGCGGCGCACCCGCGATCAAGATCTGGATTTCGGAAAGCTATACCCGCGCTGCCCCAGGCGGCACGGGCGCGGCGAAATGCGGCGGCAATTATGCGGCCAGCCTGATTGCGCAGCAGGAAGCAACCGCCAATGGCTGCGACCAAGTCGTTTTCCTCGACGCAGCCGAACATCGCTGGGTCGAAGAACTGGGCGGAATGAACATGTTTTTCGTCTTTGATGATGGATCGATCATCACCCCGCCCACCGGTGGAACGATATTGGAAGGCATCACCCGCGCCTCGCTGATCGAACTGGCGCGCGAGGAAGGCCTGACGGTTCGCGAAGAAAATTATGCCATCGATCAATGGCGCGCTGACGCCGAGAGCGGCAAACTGGTCGAAAGCTTTGCCTGCGGCACGGCCGCGGTCGTTACCCCGGTCGGCAGCGTGCATGGCGTGCAAGGCAGCTTCACGATTGGCAGCGGCGGACCCGGCCAGCTTACGCAAAAACTGCGCGCAAAACTGGTCGATATCCAGCGCGGAACCGCGCCTGATCCACATGGTTGGGTCGATCGCATAAATTAAGCGACAGCACGTGTTGCCAAGCGTTTTTAGGACGCTATAAGGCCGCTCTCCCAAGCCCGTGTTGCTTGGTCTGCTGGGGTGTCGCCAAGTGGTAAGGCACCGGTTTTTGGTACCGGCATTCGCAGGTTCGAATCCTGCCACCCCAGCCATTTTCCCGCAAAACTGCGAAACTGGAACGGCACCAGCCTAAATGCGTCCTTATTAATTGCTTGCTATTATATTGTGAGAAATATATTTGCTTGATTCTCATTTCAAGGAGCCAGCCATGAACCATCTCTACACTACGAAAGTGACCGCCGTAGGCGGCCGCAGCGGCAGCATCAAAAGCGAAGACGGCATATTGGACCTGCCGCTTGCCATGCCCAAGGAACTTGGTGGCAAAGGCGGCGCCACCAATCCCGAACAACTTTTCGCCGCCGGCTATGCCGCCTGCTTCGAAAATGCCGTCATCCACGTTTCCCGTGCGATGGTTGACAAGGTGCGCGACAACGATATCGAAGTCACCGGTGAAGTTGGCCTGCTGCCCAATGGCGGCGGCGGTTTCAATCTTGCGGTGACGCTCGATGTCGTGATTGCCGGCCTCGAACAGGCGAAAGCCGAAGTGATTGTGCAGGCGGCACATGCGGTTTGCCCCTATTCGAACGCGATCAAGGGCAATGTCGATGTTGCGCTCAACGTGACAACCAGGTGAGGTACCAAGGTGGCAGCGAAGAAAAAGGACGACAATCCCCTGCTGCTAGACCTGCAGGTCTGCTTCCCACTTTACGCTGCCACCAACCTGCTCAACCGGCTTTATGGGCCGGTGCTGCGCGAGCTGGGGCTCACCTATCCGCAATATCTGGTCATGCTCGTGCTTTGGGAAGAGCAGCCGCAAACTGTGGGCGCATTGGGTGCGCGGCTATATCTCGATAGCGGCACACTTACCCCTCTTCTCAAGCGGATGGAGGCAGCCGGGCTGGTCAGCCGCACCCGCGACCCCGAAGATGAACGCCGCGTGATGATCGCCCTGACCGGCAAGGGAAGCGCGCTACGCGACAAGGCAATGCATGTGCCCGAAACCATTGCGCAGGGGCGTTCACCTGAAGGCGTTGAGGAACTGCGCGAACATGTGCGACAGCTCGTAGCGCTACTCGCAGATCAAGCTGACCGCGGCTGATACAAAACAAATTGCTTAAGCCGCGCAAACTCACTCCGAAATTCTTCCCCGGATATAGGTGATCTTCACATCGTGGAGCAGCTTCAGGTGCGTAATGGCGAGAACAAGCCACACCGATAGCAGGCTGCCATTCATGATCGAAGTAACCAGTCCATCGCGATAGTTGTAAAAGGTCAGGTAGCTCTCAAAAGAGTCTGTCAGCCGCGTCAGGATGACGATGTTCACAATCCCTGCTGCCAGGCCATATTCCAGGCACCGGCTCGACAGATGCTTGTTCTCGTAATCCTGAAAGATGCGCGGCAGCGATATGGTGACTATGTAGAAATAGGCCACAATCTCCACCACGGGAACCATGTACAGGCATAGGACGAACAGGTTCAAACGCTTGTTCTCGCTCGACAACAACATGATGTTGGCCAGCGGGATGACGTAGAGGAATAGCTTGACGAAGAACCAGGCGACGTAAACCAGGTAGAAACTGGACGCGACTGTATTGTCGATAAAAGCATGGATATTCACGAAGCTGTCCTTAGATTTTTTCGCCGTGCAACCAAGAACGGTTACCGGATAAGGTCATGATGGGCTTGAAGTCGCGATAATTGGCCATTTTGACCAGATCGTCCGCAAGCTGATCGAGCACATAGAGTTCACCATCGACATCCACGGTCAGAACAACATGGGCGTTGCGCGACACGAGATCGTTGCCAACGGTGAGGAACATCTTGTCCTCTGGAATTCCCAAGGCTGCAAGCATGGCCATTTTCAGGATCGCCGAATCTTCGCAGTCACCCGCGCCCAGCGCCAGCGATTCAGCCGGCGAGGCCCAATAATCCGGGCGCCCATAAGTGCGAATATCGTCGGCATAGCGCAGCAGCTTGTTTGCCGTTTTTTGGACATTGGAAATCTGGGCAAGCTTGCCCCCGCCGCTGTTCAATGAAGCGAGAACGGCACGCCGACCTGCTGGCATGGGCTTTCGCGCGTTCATCCAGCGATCCGAATATGGAGTATGGGTGATCCGCACTGCACCTGTCCTGAACAGGCTGATCGAGGAATCACCTTCTGGCCTTGGCGCCGGAATAGAGAGGATTACACACAGCAATGCTGCAATGAGCAGGATGACAATCTGGTTTACGGAAGAGACTAGGTTAAGCGCCGCGTCCGATACCATCGTCATGGTGCGCAAGATTGTGCTGCCAAAGCCAGCATCGTCACTTTGGCCATTTTGCACGGCCAGCCACTCCTCATCAGAGATGGGCAAGCCAACAGGCTTCGCAGACGCAACAGCGCCACGCGCGTCGATACTAGAATGCAAACTGGTAGCCACAAAGCCCCCTTGTCAAATTCCGTATCAAATTCGTGCAAAGTGATTTTTGCAGCGAGTTTACGCCCACCGGAAATAATAATTTACATCCATTTACGGTTAGCTAACACCCCTAAAGTGAGAGTATTCGACGTCAAATCGGGGGCATCCGGTAAAAAATTGGTTCCATTTTGGTTGCAATGTAACGCGATCTAACTAGTCGTATATAGGCATTTCGTGCTGCGCAAACATGCCTCCAAAACGGTTGAAAGTGCATTCACACGAAGTCGCAATTTCAAAGCTTTATTGGCGAGAATCCGCACTTTTTGACTCAAAATCAACCTCGAACAGGCAATCCATTTTCTGTAATCGGTTCCATCTTGGAACCAACTGGATATATCGTTAGGTATAGTCGAAAGATAACAAAGGATTGTAAAAGGTGGTAACTATTTCATTGAAACAGTAGCCTCGTTTGTAAATCCGGATTATCTGGAGCGTGTGTGGGCGACGTGACCAGTCAAGTAGCATTCAATGGTTCCGTCGGGGTAGATGGGGTAGTTGTATGCGAATTGCTATTGCTGACGATGAAAGTGATGTTGTCGATTTCCTTAAAAACATAGTTGAAGATATGGGGCACGCAGCCTCTACATTTTCCGATGGCGCGACATTGTCGCAAGCTTTAGTTCGGGAAACCTATGACCTGGTAATCATGGATTGGTCGATGCCCAAGAAAGACGGGATGGCGACCTTGGGCTGGATGCAGACGTCGCTGCAGGAAAAGCCACCGGTAATCATGCTGACCAACCGAACGGCCAAGCGCGATATCAGCGATGCCCTTAATGCCGGGGCCGATGATTATCACTGCGCGGATCAACGCTCTCATCCGGCGTAGCGCCGGCAGCGGGGCGTTCGAAACCAAAGCGGTCTACGGCATTTACGAATTCAACCGCATTGAACAGACCGTTACCGTGGCCGGAAGGACGGTTGCGATGACCGCCAAGGAATTCGAACTGGCGGACCTGTTCTTCCGCAATCGTGACCGTACGCTGTCGCGGAATTACATTATGGAAACCATCTGGCGCACCACCGCGGCGCTGGCAAGGCGAACGCTCGACATGCATATTTCGCGCGTACGTTCAAAGCTGGAACTGCGCCCTGATAACGGTTTTCGCATCTTCACGGTGTTCGGCTACGGATATCGTCTGGAGTCCATCGATAAACGGTAATGGCATGAAGCGTTGGGCCCAAAGCGTTGTCATTCTGGCAATGGCGATGTGCATCGGTGCCCCTGCGATTGCCGCAGACGAGATCTCGTACAAGGTCGTGGCCGGTGATACGCTCACCGGCCTTGGTGGAAAGTATCTCAAGCGGCAGGCCGATTATCGCATCGTCCAAAAACGCAACGGCATCCGCAATCCCAAACGCATCCCGGTTGGGACAATCCTGAAAGTGCCGCGTTCGATTTTGAAGTATGAACCGGCATCGGCGCGGCTTTCTGCCGTTCGCGGCGATGTCATGGCGGTTGTCGATGGCGAAGCCCGCGCTGCGCGAACCGGCCAGACATTATCCGAGGGAAATGCACTCAAAACCTCTGGCGGAGCATTTGCGTCGCTGCAGCTCGACGATGGATCACGCATTTCGGTGCCGTCCAATACCGACATCCGCATCCTCCGCCTGCGTCGCTATCTCCTCGGCTCGGCGCTCGATTATGATTTCCAGGTCGATCGTGGCGGTGCCCGATCGAAGGTAGCCCCGTTGAAATCAGCCAATGACCGTTACCAGGTGCGCACGCCGCGCGCGGTTTCGGCGGTTCGGGGGACGGATTTCCAGACGCGTTTCGATGCCGATAACAATCGCGACTTTGCTGAGGTCGATGAAGGTGGCCTTGCGATAGAGTTGGATAAGGGTGTCACACGAGCATTGCCTGCCGGTAATGGCCTTGCCGTCGCCGCGGATGGCTCGTCCTTCACAGAGGCGCTGCTGCCACCCCTCGACATTGCTGGCGCGGGTAAGTTGCAAAACGGAGCCACGGTCCGCTTTGCCCTTCCCTCGGCAGCTAATGCACGCATAAGCATTGCCAAGGATGCTAGCTTCGAAGAACAGGTTGCAGATCGCATCGCAAGCGATGGCGCGGTTGATTTCGGCAATCTCGACGATGGGAATTATTTCCTGCGTGCGCGCGCCATTGCGCCCAGCGGCATCGAAGGATTACCCGCAACTTATGCTTTCAAGCGCCGTCTGAATTCGGTCAGCGGGTCGGCCGGAGCAGCCGATGAAGGTTGGGTTTTCAAATGGGGCGGTGAAGGCCGGGGCGTCATCCGCTACAATTTCCAGCTCTTCCGCGGTGACATAAAGGGCGTTCCACTGGTTGATGAGACCGGTTTGGAAGCGCAGCAAATCATCCTTTCAGACTTGCCCGATGGTGAATATCATTGGCGGGTCGGATCGGTGCAATATCTCGATGGCGAGGCCAGCGCCAACTGGACGGCTTTTGAAAAGCTGACCGTTGCAGCCAATTGAGCGGCCTACAGTGCGATTGCAAGGTTCATGAACCTACGCCAGCGACTGTTGTTCGAATGGTGCCTGATTTTGCTGATCGGGATTACTACAGTCGCCATAGCGAGCCAATGGCGTTCAACCGAAGCTTTCGACAATCTTGTCTATGACAGGCTTTCGGCACTCTCGCGGCCGCAACCCGACGACAATATCCTGCTCATCAACATCGATGAACCGAGCCTTGAGGCGATCGGAAAATGGCCGTGGGACCGATCGGTTCATGCGCAACTGATCGATAAGCTCGCAGCATCCAAGCCGCGCAGCATCACGCTCGACATATTGCTCAGCGAGAACGGAAGCCCAGCGGGTGACGAAGCGCTAGCGCTATCGATGCGTCGGGCGGACATGGTCTACCTGCCGCTGAATTTCTCGACCCCGGGCAGCGATGGTCGTGCCTTTGATACCGAATTTCCATTGGAGGCATTCGCTGCGGCTGCGCGAGGCGTAGGCCATGTGAACATCAATTTTGACGATGATGGCCTGGTGCGTCATGTGAACCTGTGCTTCGACGGAGGTGGCAGTGCCTGGCCGCACATAGCCGAGCTGGTCTATCGAGGCGAAGGCACAGCATCGCCGGCATTCAAGCGGTTGCAGCATTGCAACGCCCGGCTTTTGCTGCCTTATTCACCGCGCAACAGCCATTCGGAAATTTCTTACGCAGAGGCAATAGCTGGCCAAATACCGGCCGAGTTGGTGCGGGCCCGCGATATCATCATCGGCGCAACTGCAGCGGGCATGGGCGATAATTACGCCGGGCCTTTCGGGGATGGCGGGGTGGTTTCGGGCACTGAAATCATGGCCAATATGATTGGGGCGTTGCGCCGCAACGATTTCATCCAGCCGGCAGGTTCGAAGCCGACTTTGCTCTTCTCGCTGCTGCCGATGCTGCTTCTGATGGCCGGGTTCCTGCGCTGGCAACCCAGAACCGCGTTGGCCGTGTCAATCGGTTGTATCGTGGCTATTTTGGGCGTCAGTGTAGTCGCGCTCACCGCGAACATCTGGCTCGCCCCGGGAGCTGCCCTGTTGGGCGTGGCGCTGGTTTACCCGCTCTGGGGCTGGCGACGCCTGCAGGCCGTCAGCAATTTCATGCAGCAGGAACTGCGGGATCTTGAAACGCAGGGGGAGGTCGTGCCTCTCGCATCTCCACCTGGCAAAAGCGGGGATCTTGTCGGGCGCCAAAGCCTCGCCCTCGGAACCGCAATTGACCAGCTTCGCGACTTGCGCCGTTTTGTCTCGGATTCGCTGGAGCATCTTCCCGATCCCATGATCATTTCCGATCTGGATGGCTTGGTTACGATGGCCAACCATCGGATCGAGGAATATCTGGGCCCGATAGCATCCGGAACCGCACTGTCCCGGCTACTCGACGACATCGTCGCACCGGCACACCGGCGCAGCGTCGAGGATTATCTGCGATGCTTGCAAACCGAATTGGATGCAGAGCAGGATTTCGTCCGGTTCATTTCGCCTGATGGCAGACATTTTGTCATGCGCAGCGCCCCGATTTATAGCGACGCCGGTCCAATGACCGGCCATATCCACTACCTCGCGGATATCAGCGCGCTGGCACAGGCAGAGAATGACCGGGAAGAAGCCCTGCAGCTGCTATCGCATGACATGCGTTCACCCCAGTCGGCGATCATCGCGCTGCTCCCGACGATCAAGGACGATAATGTCCGAAGCAGGATAGAGGGCCATGCCCGCCGCACCATCGCGCTAGCCCAGGATTTCGTCGATGTGGCCCGCATGGGTGAAAGCCCGCTCGATGGCACCGACGTGCTCCTGGTCGATCTGGCGCGCGACATCGCAGATAATCTTTGGCCCTTGGCGCACGAACGGCGCGTGACCATCGAAGTGACCGACGAAAGTGACAGCGCATTCGTCCGCGCAGAGCCTGACAGCCTCGGACGCGCACTTACCAACCTGTTGGACAATGCAGTCAAATTCAGCCCGGATGGCGGCACAATTCACATCAACATTTCGAAGCACCACGACATGGGAGATGCGAATATCGAACTGCAAATCTGTGATGAAGGCCCGGGTATCGATGCGGATCTGTTACCGCGCCTGTTCACCCGCTTCGCAGCGCATTCCGCACCCGATGCGCGGATCAAGAGCAGCGGATTGGGGCTGACCTATGTGAAAGCGGTTGTGCAACGCCATGGCGGCACGGTGGAGGCGCAAAACAGGCCAGAGGGCGGCGCATGTTTCCGCATGCGCCTGCCCGAGGCTGCGGAACCTATTCCAGGCCCTGACGCTTGATCGTGTAGGCACCCTTGGGCTTGGCCAAATCGGCGATCGCTGCCTTTACCAGCTGGGGAACCACATCCACCGCTTGCGCCTTGCAATGATATTCAGAAGCGCTGCCTCGGTATATTTCAGCGCCATCGGCGATGCGGGTTAGCGTCAACGTCAGGCGCATCTCACGATCAGCGCAATTCTGTAGCGGCTTCTTCTGCTTTGCAGGTGCGATTGCCTGCACCTTGTCACCCGATTTGGACAGTACGGCAATCGATGCATCGCGCTCGGCAAAGGCAATGGCAAATTTCAGCGTGGCTTTGTCAGATACCATGAAACCACGATCGGCCAATTGGTGCATCGCGGCGATATGCGCATGCAATAGCAGCTCTGATTGAGGGGCTTCCTCCTGAAGGATATAGACGGGACGATCGACGCCCTGCCCGCTTGATACCACACGTGTTTCCACCGGCCCTGCACAGGCAGAGAGTCCGAGAAACAACAGAATAGGTAAACGCGGCCCCATAAGCCGCGTTTAGCATCAATGGTTTAGCGCGTCAGCAGGAAATAGATGACGTAAAACCAGCTGAAGAAACCGTGGATGATCGCCCACAGCACCGATTTGTGCGCGGTGTAGCTGATGACGATGGCGAGCGCGCTGCCGAAGCCTATGCCGGATTTGACGACATCGCGCTGGATGATGCGGACGCGCTCGCCTGCCATCAGGCGGCCTGCTTCGCACGTTCTGCCAGCTCCTGGTTGAGCATCTCTGCCAGCAGGAAAGCGAGTTCAAGCGATTGCGCCGCATTGAGGCGCGGGTCGCAATGCGTGTGATAGCGGTCGGCCAGCGCCTCATCGGTAATGGCAATCGCGCCGCCCGTGCATTCGGTGACGTTCTGGCCAGTCATTTCGGCATGGATGCCGCCGGCGAAGCTTCCCTCGGCACGGTGCACGGCAAAGAAGCCGCGCACTTCAGCAAGGATGCGTTCGAACGGGCGGGTCTTGTAACCGCTGGCCGATTTGATGACATTGCCGTGCATCGGATCGCATGACCAGATCACCGGATGGCCTTCGCGCTGCACCGCGCGCACCAGCTTGGGCAGGCCCGCCTCGATCTTGTCATGGCCATAACGGGTGATCAGAGTCATGCGGCCAGCGACGCGACCGGGGTTGAGCGTGTCGAGCATGCGTAGCAACGCGTCCGGCTCAAGGCTGGGTCCACATTTCATGCCAATCGGGTTGCCGATACCGCGCAGGAATTCGACATGCGCCGAACCCTCGAAGCGGGTGCGATCGCCAATCCACAGCATATGCGCCGAGGTGTCATACCATTGGCCGGTGAGCGAATCCTGACGGGTCAGCGCCTGCTCATAAGGCAGCAACAGCGCCTCATGGCTGGTGTAGAAACTGGTTCCCTTGATCTGCGGGACAGTCTCTGGCGTGATGCCGCAGGCTTCCATGAAGGCCAGCGCTTCACCGATGCGGTCGGCCACGTCCTTGAACTTCTTTGCCCAGGGCGAACGGCCCATGAAATCGTGGGTCCATGCATGGACTTGATGCAGGTTTGCATAGCCGCCCTGGCTGAATGCGCGCAGCAGGTTCAGCGTTGCGGCTGCCTGGCTGTACGCCTTGACCATGCGTTCGGGATCGGGTTCACGCGATGCCGCCTCAAACGCGATATCGTTGATGATGTCACCACGATAGCTGGGCAGTTCGACATCACCGATCACTTCGGTATCGGCCGATCGCGGCTTTGCGAACTGGCCGGCCATGCGGCCAACCTTCACGACCGGCAATTTGCTGGCAAAAGTCAGCACGACCGCCATTTGCAGGATCACGCGGAAAGTATCGCGGATATTGTTCGGGTGGAATTCGGCAAAGCTTTCGGCACAATCGCCGCCCTGCAACAGGAAGGCCCTGCCCTCTGCCACATCGGCAAGCTCGGACGTCAGGTTGCGCGCCTCACCGGCAAAAACCAGCGGCGGGAAATTGCGCAGCGTTGCCTCGGTTGCTTCCAATGCTGCCTGGTCGCGATAGGTCGGCATCTGCTTCCCATCATGGTTGCGCCAGCTTTCGGGCGTCCATTTCGCCGCCATTATACTTTACTCCACTTAGCCAAATGCGGGCGGCCTTCTAGGCCCGTTCGAGCCGATGGTGCAAGCAAAAGCGCCTTTGCGCGCTTCAAACGCAAGTTTGTTGCTGCGCTGCACAACAATTTACAATCGCCCATTTTGCAAAGCGCGTTAATTCAAAGGTTTCCGGGCGTCCCGCGATGGAACAGCGCCAATTTAGCGCTCCTGATTGTACATCTTTAGGCCTATAGGCGACTCGTGTTTGGGCAATAACTTCTGCAAGAGTCATGCTGTACCAGCCAGTGGACCCTAAAAACGCGCGAGCGAAGCGCCAAAAACCGACGCCAAGGAAACGGCGCTTTCTCGGTTGGCGAGAGGTGTTTCTGGTTGCAGTCGCCTTTTTGCTGCTCGCTTTGTTGCCAAGCTCGGCACAATGGGCCTGGAGCCTGCCTTCGAACGAGCGCAAAATCGATCCATTGGCAAATTCGGCTGAACGACCTGCCGAGAATTTTTCCGGCTCTGCCTTTTACTTCCTCGATCCCGACATGGATGCACCTGCGGCGGAAGCGTTGAAATCGGAAATTGCACAACCTGTAACTGCTACAATCACAACGGACGAGGGCGCCAACGCACTTGGCCCGGCGGCCCAACCCTTTTACCTGAAGCGCGGCACTTCCGAATATGCCCGGGCGCTGCAATGCCTTTCCGACGCAATCTATTATGAAGCAGCGAACGAGCCTGATGCCGGGCAGCGTGCAGTTGCCCAGGTTATCATCAACCGGATGCGACACCCGACCTATCCCAACAGCATTTGCGGGGTGATCTACCAAGGCTCCGAACGGGCAACCGGATGCCAATTCAGCTATAGCTGCGATGGCTCGATGGCACGCACCCCGGCACGTGCTGCTTGGTTGCGTGGCCAGCGCGTGGCGATGGAGGCGCTTTCCGGATCGGTCTATGCGCCCGTTGGCATGGCGACCCATTATCACGCGACCTATGTCTATCCCTATTGGGCCCCCAGCCTTGATTTCGTAGGCACGATCGGCGCGCACCGTTTCTATCGCTGGAAGGGCGCAGCGGGCAGACCGTCGGCATTTTTCCGCAGCCATGCAGGGCGCGAACCCATTCCCGGCCCCAAACCGCGTGTGTGGACAGCCGACAAGCTTCCCGTGCTCGATCCGATCCAGTTGCAGCAGCAATATGAACGCGAATTTGCTGCGATCCGCATGAAGGCGGAGGCTGACGCCATTGCCAAGGCAGGCCTCGCCGGAAATGCAACAGGTGCCGCTGCCTATTCCGCCATTACGCCCTACCGCGCGCTGAGCACGCAGGGCTATGCCGCACCGGATTATTCGGCTGCCGCGCGTTCACGCGGTGGGGATGCCGTTTATGGCGGCGGAAACCTTCCTGGCACCGGCAATGTGAAAAGCGAGTATCAGGCAAGCGGAAGCTGGAAAGCCCAGCCAAGCGGTATCTGAACGCATTCCTATTGGCGAACCCGCAGGATTGCGCGCAACCCGCCTTCGCTGCGATTTTCAAGGATAACATCGCCGCCATGCGCCCGGGCTATGGCGCGTGCTATCGTCAGCCCAAGCCCCGTTCCACCCGATGCGCGGTTGCGCGAATTCTCGGCGCGGGCGAATGGTTCGAATAGCCCTGTAAGCTGATCGGCAGCAACCCCCGGGCCTTCATCTTCAATCGTGATTGCCACAAATGTACCGTCGCAGCGCACGGCAATATCGGCCCTGCCGCCATATTTCAGCGCATTGCCCATCAGGTTGCGCAGCGCGCGCCGAAGCAAGACGGGCCGGACCATCGCCCGGCATTTCTCCGCGCTTTCCGCGACAGCAAGCCGATCGTCCGGACCTAATTCGTCAGCGACCATTTCAACCAGCGCAGACAAGTCGGTGAGCACCGGAGTTTCCGACGATTTACCCAGACGGGCAAGGATCAGGATGTCGTCGAGTATCTGAACCATCTCTTCGACGGTGGTTGCCATTTTGGCGCGTTCGTCTTCATCCTCAACCGATTCAATCCGCACGCGTAGTGACGCAAGTGGTGTTTTCAGGTCGTGCCCGATCGCACCCAGCATCACATCCTTTTCGGTCAGCATGGCGTTGACGCGCTGTTCGGCGGCGTTGAAGCTTTCGATCAGGCTTCGAACATCATCGGGACCGCGCGGTTCGAGCGGCGGTTCATCACTGGCGAGCCCCGCATTCGAAAGCCGGTTGTTCAACTGTTGCAGGGGCTTCGACATCTGCCGGATGACAAGCAAAAGCGGGATGAGGACCCCGATATAAATAAGCAATGTCTCTATGAGCAGCGGCCATTGCGGCAGCATGCCGCGCGTGCGGATCTTCGTGGTCGAGTGCAGCCAGCTGCCATCGGCGAGCTTCAGGCTGAGCAATGCGGCCTCGCCGCGCCGGTATCGTTCGATGATGTCCGAGCGTCGAATGGCGTGCATGTGTCGCGGGCGGGGTTTGAGCTGCTCGGGCAAGTTCCGGATCGGGCCGACCGACAGCCGCACAGCCTGCACCTCTGGATAGACTGACTGCAGATGCATGGCGACGCGCTGCGCCAATTCTTCGGTTGTGGTGAAACCTTCAACAACCAGCGGTGCAGTGGACCGCAAGGTTCGAACCGCAGGCCGTCTTTCCAACGGACGCGATGGTTCTATCGCGCCGAAATCGAGCCGGTTGGCGGTCACGGCGACGATCAGCGACGATGCCTCTACCACTGCCCGGCCCTTCATCGCTTCGTACCGGATGAAGCTGTTGATGCCCTGGACAAGGAAAATGCCCAGCGCCGTCACCAGCATGATCCTGCCGGTCAGTGTTTTCGGAAAGATGCGCAGCCCCCTTGCCATGCTCAGCTTCGCTGCACTTCGACAGAGAAGCGGTAGCCGCCACCCCAGATGGTCTTGATATATTTTGGGTCTTTGGAATCAGGTTCGATCTTGCGCCGCAACCGGCTCACCTGGTTATCAATCGCCCGGTCAAAGGGCCCGGCCACCCGGCCTTTGGTCAGGTCGAGCAACTGATCGCGGTTGAGCACCTGCCCTGCCCGCTCGACCATCGCCTCAAGCAGGCGATACTCGCCCGATGACAAGGGAACGAGCGCGCCGTGCGGATCGAACAGTTGCTGTTCTGCTGTGCGCAATTGCCAGCCATCGAACGACCAAATGGCACCCCCATTGCCGTTTGCAGGCGCGGCTGCCGAGGTGCGCCGCAAGGCAACCTTGATCCGCGCCACGAGTTCGCGCGGGGAAAAGGGTTTTACGACATAATCGTCTGCCCCGATTTCCAACCCCAGTATCCGGTCTGCCTCTTCCGAACGTGCAGTCAGCAGGATGACAGGCGGCCCGCCAACCTCGGCGACATGCCGCGTCAGGCTCAATCCGTCCTCACCCGGCATCATGATATCGAGCAGGACGACGTCGATATCATAACCTTTGAGCGCGTTCCTTGCGCTGGCGGCATTGCCGGCTTCGGTAACGCGATACCCCTGTTTTTCCAGATAGCGCGCGAGCGGATCCCGGATCGACAGTTCATCGTCGACAAGCAAGATATGCGGGCGGGTTTTGGGCATGGGGGATTCTATCGCGCCATCGGGAAAAGGGAAACGGGGCAGCAATCAAGACAGGCGCCCCGCTTGCAAAGGGTTATTGAGCGGGCTGCGCCTTCATATGCGTGCGCATGGCCTTGCGCATGGCAGTATGTTCCTCGGCTGAAATCTTGCCATCCTTGTTGCTGTCCGCCTTGGCAAAATGGGCATCGACCGCAGCCATCATCTCGGCATTGGTGATGGTTTTGTCTCCATTGGCATCCGCCATTTTGAGCATCATCATACCGCCGCCTTTATGGCCGCGACCGCCCTTGTGGCGCGGACCAGCTTCCATCGCATGGCCTTCAGCGCCATGGCCGGCCATGCCTTTATGGCCTTCGCGCATTGCTTCGCGCTTTTCCTTGCGGGCTTCGTGTGCAGCAGTGAATTCAGCTTCGCTGATGCTGCCATTCTTGTCGGTATCCATCGCGGCGAAATGCTCTTTATGCTTCGCTTCGCGATCGGCTGCGTTAATCTGACCGTCCTTGTTGACGTCCATCCTGGCAAAGTGGTTGTTGGCCATGGCAACGGCCTCGGCCTTGCTGACAGCGCCGTCTCCATCGCTGTCGGCCTTGCCCATCGGGCCGGGAGCAGCAAAAGCCACCGCAGTGGCGACCGCGGCCGTGAGCACCGCTCCGCCGCTAATAAGCCATTTCTTGTTCATGAGTTCTGACCTTCATAACATCCATAGAGCCGCTATGGCCGGTTGCCTGTCATTTAGGAAGTATAGGTCGCAGAACTGTGCGAAGCGCCCGCTGATTTGTCGCAAATGGTAACAGCCGCACACGCGGCTTTACGGGGTCGAATTGAGGGGATTCTGGAGCGGGTAACGGGAATCGAACCCGTCTAGCTAGCTTGGAAGGCTAGAGCATTACCACTATGCTATACCCGCCCGGTCCAGTGCCGGCGCTAATGCCATTGCGGCAAGCCTCGGTCAATAGCCATGCAAATGAAAAGCCCCGCAGCGATCGCGCGCTGCGGGGCTTTTCGTGAAATTCAAAACTCAGTGCTTCTTGTCGGCCCAGATGGTGCGGTACGACAGATAGGTGAGCGCAGTGAAGATGATCAGGAAGATCAGAGCAGACCAACCGGCGGTCTTGCGTGCTTCCATCTTCGGTTCTGCAGCCCAGGTCAGGAAGGCCGAAACGTCCTTGGCCATCTGATCCTTGGTTGCCTTGGTGCCATCATCATAGGTGACCTGGTCGTCAGCCGTCAGTGGCGGCGCCATGGCGATGTTGAGGCTGTGGAAATAGGGGTTGTAGTGCAGGCCTACACCCGGACGATTTTCCTTGGGCAATGCTGCCGGAACGGGCGCATAGCCGGTCAACAGCGAGTAGATGTACGGAGCACCACCCTCACGCGCCTTGACGATCAGCGAAAGATCAGGCGGCAAGGCATTGTTGTTCGCAGCACGGGCAGCAACATCGTTCGGATAGGGTGAAGGAATCTTGTCCGAAGCGATTGCCGGACGGGTCGCAGCTTCACCGGTTTCCGGATTGATCGAGGGAACCTCGGTCTTCCAGCCCTTGGCAATAGCCTTGATCTCGTCTTCATTGTAACCAAGAGCCTCGAAGTCGCGGAATGCGACCAGCTTCATGCTGTGACATGCGGCGCAGACTTCCGAATACACCTTGAGACCGCGTTGCAGCTGGGCTTTGTCAAAGCTGCCGAACGGGCCATCATGCGCGAACGACACAGCCTTGGGATATTTGTGGAACTTCGATTCCACCGTCGGCTGGGCCGGTTCGGTGATCATTTCGTAGGTGGTGAAACCTGCCGAAACGATGAGCCAGCCGCTGAAGAACAGGCCGGCGAGAAAAGCGATAAGACGAACCATGATGCTTTCTTTCCCCTGTTAGGCAGCGGCAGGCTGGCCGGTGACAGCTTCGGTAATCGAATTGGGCAGAGCCTCAGTCTTTTCGATACGCGAAACGATCGGCAAAATGATCAGGAAGTGTGCGAAGTAATAGGCACCGGCGAGCTGACCGAGCAGGATCCACTTGCCTTCCGCCGGCTTCACGCCGCAGATTGCAAGGATGATGATGCACGGGATCAGGCCGAACCAGAAAAACTTCTTGAACAGCGGGCGATAGTTGCCCGAACGCACCGGCGAGGTATCCAGCCAAGGCAGGAAGAACAGCAGTGCAATCGAACCGAACATCGCGATCACGCCCAGCAACTTCGCAGGGATGAACAGGAAGTCGACGGTGAAGGCACGCAGGATCGCGTAGAACGGCCAGAAATACCATTCAGGAACGATGTGCGCCGGCGTCGAAAGCGGGTTGGCCGGGATATAGTTATCCGGGTGACCCAGCATGTTCGGAGCGAAGAAGGTTACCAGCGTGAAGAAGATCAGGAACATGCCAAGGCCGAACCCGTCTTTCGCGGTGTAATATGGGTGGAACGGAACCGTGTCGCTCTCGGTCTTCACTTCCACACCGGTCGGGTTTGACGAACCCGGGATGTGCAGTGCCCAAACGTGCAGGATGACAACACCCAGGATCACGAAGGGAAGCAGATAGTGGAGCGAGAAGAAACGGTTGAGCGCAGCCTGATCAGGCGCGAAACCGCCGAGCAGCCACTGGCGAAGCGGCTCACCTACGACCGGAATGGCCGAGAAGAAGCCGGTAATCACCTGCGCACCCCAGAAGCTCATCTGGCCCCAAGGAAGCACGTAGCCCATGAATGCGGTTGCCATCATGAGCAGGAAGATCACGACACCAAGCAACCAGATCATCTCGCGCGGTGCCTTGTAGGAACCGAAGTACAACCCGCGGAAGATGTGGATGTAGACGACGATGAAGAAGAAGCTTGCGCCATTCATGTGCGCATAGCGGAGGAACCAGCCGCCATTCACGTCGCGCATGATGTGCTCGACGCTGTTGAACGCGCCATCGACGCTTGCATAATAATGCATGGCAAGGATGATGCCGGTGATGATCTGGATAACCAGTGCAACGCCCGCAAGGACGCCGAAGTTCCAGAAATAATTGAGGTTGCGCGGAACCGGATATCCACCGCCAATGGCGTTGTAAACGAAGCGGGGGAGCGGAAGACGCTCGTCAACCCACTGCATCACCGGATGCTGCGGCTTATACTCGTTGGCCCAAGGGAAGCTCATGTCTTTCTAGCTCCTCAACCGATTTTCACGACAGTGTCGGAAATGAATGCAAATTCCGGAACCTCGAGGTTCAGCGGAGCCGGACCTTTGCGGATACGACCGGCGGTATCATAGTGCGAACCGTGGCAGGGGCAGAAATAGCCCCCAAATTCGCCCTTCACTTCACCGGCAGCAGCGCCCAGCGGGACGCAACCGAGGTGGGTACAAACGCCAAGCGTGACGAGCCAGTTTTCCTTGCCCGGCTTGGTGCGTTCGGCGAGCGTCTGCGGATCGCGCAGCGAACCGATGGCCACCTTGTTGGCTTCAGCAACTTCGGCCGGCGTCAGGTTGCGGACGAAAACCGGCTGCTTGCGCCAGCTGGTTTTGATCGCCTGCCCCGGCTCGATCGCCGAAACGTCGACTTCGATTGACGCCAGCGCGCGCACATCGGCGCTCGGGTTCATCTGGTTGACGAGCGGCAGTGCAACTGCAGCGGCACCTACGCCCGCCCAGCTAACTGCAGCAATATGAATGAAATCCCGGCGACGAACGCCTTCTTCACCCAGCGTTTCCACCTTGCTTGTTTCTGTCATGCTTTCCGCCTGTTCGACCGTAGCCATGTTTAGCCCTTATAATCCGCACTTTTGCCTGTCCAGCGATGCGGCAATCCCCCGTAACTTTTTCTGTTATTGCACAGCAGGCAGGGTGCTGCCTGTTATGATTCCGCGGCCTCATAGACGCGTTGCGCACGATTTGCCAACCGGGAAATTGGCCAATATGTGACATTGAACTGTGCATAAGTTGCAAAAAACGGAATCGGCCTTGAAAATCGCACTCTACCAACCGGATATCGCTGGCAATGTCGGCACGATTTTGCGCCTCGGCGCGTGCCTTGGCGTGGCATGCGATATCATAGAGCCTTGCGGCTTCCCATTCTCCGACAAAGCATTGAAACGGGCGGGGATGGATTATGCCGAAGCGGTTGAAATCCAACGCATTGCCGACTGGCAAAGCTTCCACGCAAAAGCCAAGGCCGAAGGTCGGCGGATTGCGCTGCTTTCCAGCAAAGGGGCGACCTCGCTCTATGAAACCCAGTTTGAGAGCGATGATATCCTGCTCTTTGGCTCTGAAAGTGCGGGCGTGCCTGACGATGTCCATGCGGCATGCGATCTGCGCATCCGGATTCCGATGCAGCCGGGATTTCGCTCCTTGAATGTTGCCGTTTCGGCTGGCATCGCACTTTCCGAAGCCCTGCGCCAAACGGGGCAATTGCCTTTGGAGAAAACCCGATGACGTTGACGCTCGACGTCCAGCAAGCCGCAGCCCGCGAATGGTTCGAAGCACTTCGTGACCGTATCTGCGCCGAATTCGAAGCGATCGAGCGCGAGGCTGGTTCGGATGCTTCATTCGATTATCTCGCTTGGGACCGGACTGACCATGATGGCTCGCCCGGCGGCGGCGGGGTGCGCGGGGTGATGAAAGGTAAGGTATTCGAAAAGGTCGGGGTCAACGTCTCGACCGTTGGCGGCGCATTCAACCCCGATTTTGCGCAAACGATTCATGGCGCGGCCGAAGACCCCAGTTTCTTTGCCACCGGAATCAGCCTTGTCGCGCACATGGCGAATCCGCATGTTCCCGCCGTGCACATGAACACACGTTTCCTCGCCACTACCAAACGTTGGTTCGGCGGCGGCGCTGACCTCAATCCGCCCATTGTTTATGATGAGGATACCGAGGAATTTCACGCCCGGCTGCGCGCAGCCTGCGCGCCATATGGCCCCGACGTATACGAACGCTACAAAAAATGGGCCGATGATTATTTCTGGATCCCCCACCGTCAGGTGCATCGCGGGGTGGGCGGGATTTTCTATGACCATCTCGAATGCGAAAATGACACGATGTTCGATCGCAATTTCGCCTTCACCCGTGATGTGGGCGAGGCATTTCTCGACATCTTTCCCAAGATCGTGCGCAAGCGGATGGGCATGGAATATAGCGAAACCGAAAAGCAGGCGCAGCGCATCTGGCGCGGGCGCTACGCCGAGTTTAACCTCGTCTATGACCGCGGCACCACTTTTGGCCTCAAGACCGGCGGCAATGTCGATGCCATATTGATGAGCCTGCCGCCCGAGGTGGTTTGGGAATAAGTCTTGGCCTACTCCCCAATTCCAGACGGCCATATCGCCGCTGTAGTCACCTCGCTCGAAATGACCGAGCGGCCGCCCCTGCGCCCAATGCCAGCGGGCGAGTTGCGGCTGGAGAGGTGGGAGGCGCCTGCCCTCGAAAAATACCGCTTGCTCTATCGCCGTGTCGGCGAGCCGTGGCTTTGGTTTTCGCGGTTGGTGATGCCTGATGATGAACTGGCGGCGATCATCCATCATCCCGATGTTATGATCTGGGCGGTCAGCGACCGGCGCGGGATCGAGGTCGGCATATTGGAACTCGATTTTCGCGAAGCGGGGCAATGCGAACTTGCCTTTTTCGGGCTGATCCCCGCGCTCAACGGCAAGGGTCATGGCCGCTGGCTGATGGCGATGGCGTTGCAGGCGGCGTGGGCACGCAAAGGCGTGGAGCGGCTTTGGGTCCACACCTGCACGCTCGATGCCCCCGGTGCTTTGGGCTTTTACATCAAGAGCGGATTCCGGCCCTACCAGCGACAACTCGAAACTTTCCCCGACCCGCGCCTGACCGGTCACTTGCCGCGCGAGGCCGCACCGCAAATTCCGATTATTGAATAGGAACAGGCACTTTATGCTGCATTATGAAGACATCGTCGTAGGATCGAAATCGAGCTATGGGTGCTATGAAGTCACCCGCGAAGAGGTGATCGAATTCGCCAGCAAATATGATCCGCAACCCTTTCACCTCGACGATGAAGCCGCAGCGCAAACCTATTTTGGCCGTCTTTCCGCCAGTGGTTGGCACACCGGATCGATGGCGATGCGGATGATGGTAGACAATATGAAGGTCAACCAGCAGGCCGGGCTTGGTTCGCCGGGCATTGATGAGTTGCGCTGGTTGAAACCGGTTTATCCCGGCGATACGCTCCGCATCGAAAGCGAAGTGTTGTCCAAACGCCGATCAAAATCCCGGCCCGAAATGGGCATGTTCCAAGGTCGCACGACGGTGTTCAACCAACATGATGTTGCGGTGATGACCATGGTTTCGACTGGGCTGATCCGGGTGCGCAATCCGGAAGCTGCCGAAGACTGATCACTTCCGCCCGAACAGCTTCTCGACATCCCCCAGCGCCAATTTCACCCAGGTGGGTCGGCCATGATTGCATTGGCCTGATCGCGGGGTGACCTCCATCTCGCGGAGCAGCGCATTCATTTCGGCAACACTGAGCACACGGCCTGCGCGGACCGAGCCGTGGCAGGCCATGGTCGCGGCAACATGGTCGAGCCGTTCCTTCAGGCTGATGGCTTCGTCATAAGCAGTAAGGTCATCGGCGAGATCGCGAACCAACGCCTGCACATCCTTGGTACCGAGCAAGGCCGGCACGCTGCGCACCAGCATTGCAGCGGGGCCGAAACGTTCGATTTCGAGGCCCAAGTCGGCGAATTCACCCAGCTGCGCTTCCAGGCGGTCGCAAGCTGTTTCTTCCAGCTCAACCACTTCGGGCACCAGCAGCCCCTGGGTTGCTACCCTGCCCTGCGCCGTCGCCGCGCGCATCCGTTCGAGCACCAGCCGTTCGTGCGCCGCATGCTGGTCAACAATGACAAGCCCGTCCTCCGCCTCGGCGACGATATAGGTCGCCGCCACTTGCCCGCGCGCCACGCCCAAAGGATGGCGCACGGCCTCGGGCACTTCTGCGGTCGAAGGTTCGGCGCGGCCCATTAATGGCGCCAGATCCTCGCCTGCTATGCCAGCAAGGTCGGCAAAGCTGGAGCGTGATTCCGTGATCGAAGGATAAGATGGCCGACGCGAATAATCGCCCTGATAGGCTGCCGATGGGGCAGCGAAGATATCGCCTTGCACCGTCCGCACCGGCTCTTGCTGCCAGTTGGCGAGTGCCGCCTCTGCCGGGCGTTGCACGCTACGAAATCCGGCTTGATCGATGGCGTGGCGAAGGCCCGATACGATCATCCCGCGCACCAGCGCCGGATCGCGGAAGCGCACCTCGGTCTTCGCCGGATGGACGTTGACGTCCACCTCGCTCGGCGGAAGATCGAGGAACAGCGCAACCACGGCATGGCGGTCACGCGCCAGCATTTCGGCATAGGCCCCGCGCACCGCGCCGACCAGCAACCGGTCCTTCACCGGGCGTCCGTTCACAAACAGATATTGGTGATCGGCAACCCCACGATTGTAAGTGGGCAGCGAGGCGATGCCGCCAAGGCTGATCCCTTCGCGCTGGAAATCGAGGGCAACGCTGTTTTCGGCAAGCTCAGGCGCGGTCAGCGCGGCGACGCGCCCGGGCCGGTCCATCCCCGGTTGCACCGCCAAGGTGCGCCGCCCGTCATGTTCGAGCGTGAAGCCGATATCGGGGCGAGCCATCGCCAGCCGCCGGACCGCGTCGAGCGCAGCCGCATATTCGGCGCGCGGGCTGCGCAGGAATTTGCGCCGCGCCGGAATATTGGCGAACAGGTTTTCGACTCGAACCCTGGTACCGGGGGGGATTGCCGCCGGGCCCTCGGACAGCAATCGTCCATGGTCGACCACCCTGCTCCAGCCTTCTCCACCCCGCACCCGGCTTTCGACCGAGAATTTCGATACGCTTGCGATCGACGGCAAAGCCTCTCCGCGAAAGCCCATCGTCATCACCTGGTCGATATTGTCATCAGGCAGTTTGGAGGTCGCATGCCGCTCCAGCGCCAACGCGATTTCATCCGCGGTCATGCCGCAACCATCATCGGTTACTTCAACGAGGTCGAGCCCGCCCGCACCCAGCCGGATGGAGATATTCTGCGCGCCGGCATCGATGGCGTTTTCGACCAGTTCCTTCAACGCACTGGCCGGTCTTTCGACCACTTCACCGGCTGCGATCCGGTTGATCAGTGTTTCGGGGAGCCTTCTTATTGACATCTGGGCGCACCTAGCCCAAGCGCCGCCTCCAAGCGAATCCTTTCATAGTGGAAAACTGGTATTTTGCTGTTTTGAAAGGCAGCAAATTCCTGTAGTGCGACGCGATTGCGCCGCGCCATCATCAAAGGCATTTCAGCCCGCAATCCTTCAAGACCTCTTTCTGGGTGGAAGACTAGAGAATGTTGAACCGATTTTTCCGATTTGCCTCGCAGGACATGGCAATCGACCTCGGCACCGCCAACACTGTCGTTTATGTGCGCGGCCAGGGTATTGTCCTCAACGAACCTTCGGTGGTTGCCATCGAAACAATCAATGGCATCAAACGCGTCAAGGCCGTAGGCGACGATGCGAAGCTGATGATGGGTAAGACGCCTGACAGCATCGAGGCGATCCGCCCGCTGCGCGACGGCGTGATCGCTGACATCGATGTCGCAGAGCAGATGATCAAGCACTTCATCCATAAAGTGCACGGCAAACCCCGCATGTTCAGCTATCCTGAAATCGTGATCTGCGTGCCTTCGGGTTCGACCTCGGTCGAGCGCCGCGCGATCCGCGACGCAGCATCGAACGCCGGTGCAAGCGCGGTATATCTGATTGAAGAGCCGATGGCTGCCGCAATCGGCGCCGACATGCCGGTAACCGAACCCATCGGTTCGATGGTCGTCGACATTGGTGGTGGTACCACCGAAGTTGCCGTCCTCTCGTTGCGCGGCCTTGCTTATACCACGTCGGTGCGCACCGGCGGCGACAAGATGGACGAAGCGATCGTTTCCTATGTCCGCCGACACCACAACCTGCTGATCGGTGAAGCCACGGCTGAACGCATCAAGAAGGATTTCGGCACTGCCCGCGCACCTGCCGATGGCATCGGCCACACAATCCACATCAAGGGTCGTGACCTTGTGAACGGCGTTCCCAAGGAAATCTCGATCAACCAGGGCCAGATTGCCGAAGCGCTCTCCGAACCCATCGGCACGATCGTCGAAGGTGTGCGCATTGCGCTGGAAAACACTGCACCCGAACTCGCGGCGGATATTGTCGACCAGGGCATCGTGCTCACCGGTGGTGGTGCGTTGATGCAGGGTCTCGATGAGCATCTGCGCGACGAAACCGGCCTGCCGGTTACCGTTGCCGAAGATCCGCTGACCTGCGTTGCCATCGGCACCGGGCGTGCGATGGAAGACCCCGTCTTCCGCGGCGTCCTCCTGACCGCATAACGCAGGGATTAGGGGATGGCGCCGCCACGGCATCGGCGCCCGGGTTTCTCCCGAAGAGCGCAGTATAGCCTGTTCGTTACCTATCTGCTGGCGATTGCCGGCGCGATAGTTGGCGGGGTGTTGCTGCTCATCTCGATTGCAGACCCGACCGGCTTTGCGGCACTGCGCGCCGGTGCGGCAGAGGTGACTGCGCCGGTGGCGCGTGGTTTCCACGCGCTCCGCCGTAGCATCGCCGACATTGGTGAGAACACCTCGGCCTATTTCGATGCGGCTTCGCAAAATGCCGAACTGAAAAGGCAGGTTGCCGCCAATCGCACCAAGCTGATCGAGGCAGATGCACTGCGCGCCGAAAATGCGCAGCTCAAGACGCTGCTCAACCTGCAAAAGGAATTGGGCGACCAGGTGGTAACCACGGGGAACCTTGTCAGCAGCACCGCGTCGAGCAGCCGCCGCATCGCAATCCTTTCGGCTGGCAGCAATGCCGGCGTTGCCGTCGGCTACCCTGTGCGCGCAGCACGCGGCTTGATTGGCCGGGTGATCGAGACGAGCCCGAATACCGCCAAGGTGTTGCTGCTTTCAGATGCTGAAAATGTGATCCCGGTGATCCGCGTGCCCGATGGCCTGCCCGCGCTTGCCAGCGGGCTTGGCGATGGCACGATCCTAATCCGCCCGGTTGACCTTGGCATCAACAATTTCAAGCGCGGCCAACTGGTCGCAACCTCAGGCAGCGGCGGCCTTTATCCGCCCAACATTCCGTTTGCGACCATCGTTCGCAAAACCAGCGACGGCGCGCTTGCCCGCCCGATCGCCAGCCCCGCCTCGAGCGAGCATGTCATGGTCCTGCGACCCTATCAGGAAGCGGCGAAGAAGGTTCTTGATGAAACGCTGAAAGCGCTCCCGGAAAGCGGGGCAGACGAATGAACCAGTTGCTTGCGACTGGGCGCAAGCTGCTTGGCCCGAGCCGCGAATATGAAAGCCGGATCGATCGGGAGCAGTCTCCAGCGCGCATGCTGCTCGTTCCGATCTTGTCGGTGATGGCGGGATCAATGGCGACATCGACCCTGCCCTTGGTTGCCGGATCGCCGCTGCTTCCGCCCTTTGGCCTCCTTATCTTGCTCGCATGGCGGTTGATGCGCCCTGGAATGTGGCCCGCCTGGATCGGCTTGCCGCTCGGCCTGTTTGACGATCTCTACAACGGCCAACCCTTTGGCAGCTCGGCATTGGTGTGGTCGCTGTGCATGATCGCGATCGAGTTGCTCGACCTGCGCGGGGTCTGGCGTGATTATATGCGGGACTGGCTAATCGCATCGGTGCTGATTATGCTCGCGCTGCTTGCAGGGCTTGGCATATCGGGGCTGGCCCAGCCAGCGCCGGAGGTTCGCATCATCTTGCCGCAGATTGTCGTCTCGATCCTTTTCTATCCGCTCGCGGTAAGGCTCTGCGCTCGGCTTGATGGCTGGCGACTGGCCACATGAACGAGAAGCGCGGGCCGACTTCGGGGCAACTGGAATTCACCTTCTCTCGGCGCGCGCTATTCATCGGCGGCGTGCAGGCATTGGTGGGGGGCGTTGTGGCCACGCGCATGGCCTATATCGCGGTGGCCGAGAATGAGAAATACAAGCTCGCTTCCGAAAGCAACCGTATCAACCTGACGCTTATCCCGCCCCGGCGCGGCTGGTTTATCGATCGTATCGGCAAGCCCATCGCCACCAACCGCGCCGACTTTCGCGTCGATATCATTCCCGATCGGCTGCAGAACCGCGAAGAAACGCTGGGCACGCTGACCAAGCTGCTCGACCTGAAGCAGGAAGATGTCGAGCGCATCGAAAAGGAGTTGAAGGAAGCACAAGGCTTCCAGCCGGTGCAGGTTGCAGCGGGACTCGACTATGAAAGCTTCGCCCGCGTCAGCGTGCGCTTGCCCGACCTGCCCGGCGTAAGCCCACGGCAGGGATTTTCGCGTTTCTATCCCAGCGGCGCAGCCGTTGGCCACTTGCTCGGCTATGTCGGTACAGTCTCGGCAGAGGAATATCGCCTCGACAAGAACCCGCTGCTCATCACGCCTGGCTTCAAGGTCGGCAAGCAGGGTCTTGAAAAGACCATGGAAATGCGGCTGCGCGGAAAGCCGGGTGCCAAACGCACCGAGGTCACCGCGCGCGGCAAGATTGTGCGCGAACTTTCGAGCAGGCCGGATACGCCGGGCAAACCTGTACAACTCACCATCGATATCGACCTGCATAATTATGCCGCGCGTCGTCTTGGCATCGAATCGGGTTCGGTCGTGGTCATCGATTGCCTGACAGGAGATATCCTCGCGCTGGTCTCGATGCCCTGCTTCGATCCCAACAGCTTTTCCGAAGGCATTGGCCGCCTCGAATGGAAGATGCTCAATTCGGACGACCGCATCCCGATGCTCAACAAGTCGCTTCAGGGGCTTTACCCGCCTGGATCGACGCTGAAGCCGATGGCGGGCCTTGCCTTCCTGAAGCATGGCATTGATCCCGAGGAAAAGGTCGTCTGTGGCGGCGGTTACCGGCTCGGCAATCGCGTGTTCAAATGCCTAGGCCGCCATGGTCCGATGGATATGCGCTCTGCGATCATGAAGAGCTGCAACACCTATTTCTATGCGATGGCGAACCGGGTGGGTTATGATGCCATCGCCCCGATTGCGCGCCAATTGGGCCTTGGGCAGGAATTCCCACTGCCTTTCCAGTCGCAGCGTTACGGCACCGTTCCCGACAGCGCCTGGAAGATGAAAAAATACAATCAGGAATGGAGCCGGTCGGATTCGCTCAACGCGGTCATCGGCCAAGGCTATGTGATTGCCAGCCCCTTCCAGCTCGCCGTCATGGCGTCGCGCATCGCTTCGGGTCGCATGCTCGAACCCGAAATCCTTTTGAAGAACCGCAAGCCAGGTGCGCACCTGCCTTTCCCTGACGAGCATCTGCAGGTGGTGCGCGACGGGATGGATCTTGTCGTCAACGGCGCGGGTACCGCCGTGCGCAGCCGGCTGGAAATCCCGGGCATCACTATGGGCGGCAAGACTGGCACCGCGCAGGTACGCGCGATCAAAGGCGGCCAGCGCGGGCAAGGCGGCGCGCGGCGTTACCGCGACCATGGCCTGTTCGTCTGCTTCGCACCGGTCGCGCAGCCGCGCTATGCAGCGGCAGTTGTTATCGAACATGGCATGGGTGGCGCCCGTGCGGCAGCGCCAGTCGCGAAGGACGTGCTGACTTTCCTGTATGATCGCGAAAAGGCGATGGCTTCGCTCGAAGCGCTAGAGGCTGGTTGGGGCGGTGGTATCGACGAACGCATGGCGCGCCAATATGCTGCCTTCCAGGCTGGCCAGGGCGTCCCAGCGGATGAACGGAGCGAGATGTGAACGGCATCGTTCCGGCCCCGATCGCCGCGCTTCCCTGGCGTGTCATTTTCGTGCTCTTTGGCCTTGCCACGTTCGGAACGCTGGTACTCTATTCGGCGGCCGGGGGCAGCCTCAGCCCATGGGCAGGCAATCATTTCCTGCGTTTTTGCGTGCTGATGACGATGGCGGTCGCGATGTCGCGCCTGCCGCTCGATTTCTGGAAGAAGATCACCTTCCCGCTCTATCTCATCCTGCTGGTGATGCTGGTCGCTGTGGAACTGATCGGTTTCGCCGGCGGCGGCAGCCAGCGATGGATCAATCTCGGCATCATCACCTTCCAGCCTTCGGAATTGATGAAGCCCACTGTGGTGCTCGTCACCGCCTGGTTCTTTGATCGCCTGCCACCATCAAAGATCACGGGCTGGGATGCAATCTGGCCGGTTGCGATCATGCTGGTGGTGCCAAGCATCCTTGTGATCATCCAGCCAGATTTCGACGCGGCGCTGGCCTATATCTTCTGCGCAGCCGTGGTTGGCTTCCTCGCTGGCTGGCCGTTGATCTATTTCATCGGTGGCGGCGTCGCGGTGGCCGTGCTTGCACCATTGGTCTTCTTCTTCGGTTTGAGGCCTTACCAGCAGGACCGCGTCCTAATCTTCCTCAACCCGGAAAAAGACCCACTGGGTGCTGGCTATCACATCACCCAGTCCAAAATCGCGATCGGATCAGGCGGCGTGTTCGGCAAAGGCTTTGGCAATGGCACGCAGAGCCACCTCGATTATCTGCCCGAAGGCCATACCGACTTCATCTTTGCGACCATGGCAGAGGAATGGGGCCTGCTCGGCGGCCTCATCATCATTGGCTTTTATGTTTTGTTGATGCGCTGGGGCCTGAAGGTCGCGATGGAAAGCACCAATCGCTATGGCCAGTTGGTTGCAGGCGGGCTGACCTGCACGATTTTTTTCTACATCATGGTCAACCTGCTGATGGTGGTCGGTTTCGCCCCCGTGGCCGGCCTTCCCCTGCCCTTTATCAGCCATGGCGGCTCATCAATGCTGACCATGATGATCTGCGTCGGCATCATCATGTCGATCGAACGCCATCCGGGCAGAAGGGCCTTCAGCTGAGGCCAACATTTGGTCGCAGCAAGGCTTGACATTTACCCCGAATCCCGCCATTGGCGCGCCTCCGAACGGTGCGTTGGAATTTGCCACGCGCCAGAAATGGGGACGCTTAGCTCAGTTGGTAGAGCAGCTGACTCTTAATCAGCGGGTCGTGGGTTCGAACCCCTCAGCGTCTACCATTTCTCACCGTTTTTTCAATATATTACAAAAGCGAATTATTGGCTACATCCAGCACTGGTCGGACATTTGACGGACAACTTGGCATATCACGAATGCATAGCAAAGCAGTTAAGTTCGTGACACCCAGCCCCCCCCTTTGTATTTCGCTGAATTTTCAACCCTACCACCCCTGCCCCCCCCAATTCGGGAGATGGGACCCATATCGTCGTTTATCTTACAATTTTGTTCAAACGAACGGTTTGAAAGTTTTTGTTCGAATGCAAGTGAACATGCAGCTTGTTTTCTTTAACAAGTTGTCGTTTGATAGGCTTGAGTTTCTCGATCGTGTGACCGAAATTCTCTTCCGCTTGCCGCGTACAGGCGAAACTTATCTGATTGTAAACCTTTAACAGTTTGCGAGATTTCGGCGTCTTCGTTGGCTATTGGTGCAAACGATCCAACCTCTCTTTTACGATAAGATATGTGTTCGATTTGATCAACTCTGTCTCCGCTTCCTGCATTTGGTTATCAATCTTATTCGAGTTATTCTGCGCTCCTTGAAGCTTTAAGCGAAAATTTTGCCACGCTCCTACTTCTTGTCGCCAGTTGCGGCAGTGCACTGCCGCTGCCATCGCCACATCACCCGCCGCTCCATTAGATTTTGCAAATGATCTCGATACTTTTTGTCCACAAGCGATCCAGTTCGTGAAAGCTGTTTCGTACTCTTTGTCCACTAGCGCTATAAATTCCACAGACTTGCCAATCGACGCATCAGAACCTTCAAATTTTTTTGTTAGCTCCAATCTGTATCCCTGCTGGATCTCTCGCCGTTTCTCCAAATTGTCAGCCCAAGCAGGTTGGGTTGAAGAAATTTCGGGCTGCGCGCTCACAGTTTTCGCCGCAACTTCCGCAGCAATGCGCGCAAAGTCGGCTTCAGAATGCTGTGGTTCCTGACCTCCCAATACCAAGTATGCGGCAAATAAGTTGAAAATCATCTCATCCCTCCTTTGCGTTTCTGCCGTGTTGGGGATTTCTATCCCGAGTCAGCCTTTGAAAGCCTAATGCCACCACGTTTAATCACCCCTGATTTCTATATTTAGGACACAGTTCCTTTTAGTTTGCATATGATTTCACGCGTTCGAACTGCAATACTGAGCGTCACATGAGCAAAACAGTTGCCTCTTCCAAATTACATTGAAACAAACTTAACCGAAATATTGATGTTTGCGCGTCGCTGCACATCATGCATTAACATCGATAGCGCCTCTGGAACCCGCATAGACGCTTGAAGGTAGTTCGCCCCGTTCAATGGCATCGATTGGAGAGAGTTTGGCTGGATATTACGTTTCAAAAGCTGATGAATTTACCTCAGCATTACCGGAAACCATCGTTAATCAACTCGCGACGCGCCTGATCGAGCATTTTCAAGGCGATCACGAACGTCAACTTTATGCGTGGCGTGAACAAGTTCGCATTCTTCAGGCCAAACTACAGAAGCACATTAAAACGGACCCGAATGCCGCCGATTGGGGTATAATTATCGAGTATCCTCTGCTTCGTTTACAGCGTCGGCTCGACGTAATTGTACTCGCTGGGGACATCGTCACAGTTATTGAGTTCAAGGTCGGTGATGGTGGTTACAATTCAATCGATAAACGGCAGGTAGAGGACTATGCGTTGGGGCTGCGTGATTTTCATGAAAGTAGCCACGGTTTGCGGATATGGCCATTACTCTGCGTGACCGAAGGTCCGCCAGGCAAGCTTTCCGCTATTGATCAAGGTGTGGGTGAGGTGGCGACATCTAACGCTGAGGGCTTGAACGAGGTGCTTTCAACTCTGTCCAATGCAGCTTACCAAGACGGCAGAAAGCAAATCGACGTTAAGATTTGGAACGCTGGTGCCTATCGTCCGGTACCTACTATCGTGCAAGCTGCTGAGGATTTATTCGCTGGGCATGACGTGACTGAAATCGCGGCAGCGGCAGCCGATCGCCGAAACTTAGGGGAAACTACAGACGCTCTGATTTATTTGATTGAACGTGCGAGAAATCGAAAACAGCACCTGGTCATATTTGTAACTGGCGTTCCCGGATCAGGAAAAACCCTAGTTGGCTTAAATGCCGTGCACGATAAGCGATTTAGTAACGCCGGTCAAAATCCCGGCGCATATCTCTCAGGCAATACACCTCTTGTGAAAGTGCTTCAGGAAGCATTAGCCCTGGATGCCAGAAAGCGGGAAGGCATAGATGCCAAAGAGGCCAAACGGCGGATTAACGCTTCTGTACAAACTCTAATGAACTTCTTGAGAGAATATCTAAACGCACGTCCGGATAACGCTCCAGCAGATCATGTGGTGGTTTTTGATGAGGCACAGCGAGCATGGGATGCCGCCTACGGGAAGCAAAAGTTTGATCGGCCGAAATCCGAAGCCTCTTTGTTCCTTGAAATCATGGGTAGGCATGATGACTGGGCGGTGATTATCGCGCTTGTGGGGGGTGGCCAGGAGATAAACAAAGGGGAACTTGGGCTCTCAGAGTGGGGCCGAGCGTTGGCAGTTGAAAATGATAATCCAAACACGCCTCATTGGTTCGCTGTGGCATCACCTGAAGTGCTTGATGGTGGAGAGGCAACAGCGTGGCAAACGCTCTTCGATGGCCCACCCGCAGCGTGGGCTGAACGCGAACCAAGCCTTCACCTCAATTCGTCAATCCGATCTTATGGAAGTCCCTCCGTTCCCCCTTGGGTAAATTCTCTTCTGGCAGGTAACCTCAGAGAAGCTGCTCGCATTTCGCAGGTCGAGCCCGACTTTCCAGTTTACCTAACTCGTAGCCTGAACGAAGCCAAAGAATGGCTGACCCGATCAGCTCGAGGAAATCGTAGATGTGGTTTGGTCGCAAGTTCAGGCGCTCGACGAATTCGCGCTGATGGTCTCGGCGTCAGCTTAGGAGCTGCTCAGTTAGATGATCTTGCGCATTGGTTTTTAAGGGGACGGGAAGATATTCGATCGTCATATGCGTTGGAAGTAACTGCGAATGAATATGGCTGCCAAGGTTTAGAACTCGATTATGTCGGTGTGTGCTGGGACGGCGATTTGCTATGGGATGCAAAGCTCGAATGCTGGGCGCCACGCCGTTTAAATGGCGCAAAGTGGCAGTCGATAAACCAACATGCCGGCCGAACTTGGGCCTTAAACAAATATCGAGTGCTGCTTACTAGGGCGAGGCTAGGCAGCATCATTTGGGTTCCACAAGGTTCCAAAACTGATCCAACTCGAAGTTGCCAACACTACGACGGAATTGCGGATGCCCTTAAAAGGGCGGGCGCGCGAACCCTTAGTCTTAAATCCGTATTTGACAGCAGATAATAGAAATTTGGGCCGCGAGCCACGAATAATGATTTACTTTTACTAACATCTACTGTTTTTATCTTGTAGTTGCTAGGTGCATCAAGGAACTATCCTTTCTGGCTCGTTCTTCATTCTAGGTGGAGCCTTGCAACTCAGCAGTAGCTAGCGTTGGCCTCGGTAAAGGCTACAAAAAGTGAGAGGTATCAGATGCAGCGACTTCGCTTTATTGACCTTTTTGCTGGCTTAGGGGGATTTCATCAAGCCTTAGCTTCGAGAGGAGCTGAGTGCGTCTTCGCTTCAGAATTAGACCTCAATCTAATTGACCTTTATGAAAAAAACTTTGGTTTGCGTCCAGTTGGCGACATCACGAAGGTAAACCTTGGGTCAATTGCCGCACACGACGTACTCTGCGCAGGATTTCCCTGCCAACCCTTCTCTAAGGCGGGCGAGCAAAGAGGGTTAGAATGTCCGCAATGGGGGAACTTGTTTGACTATGTAGTTGAAATCCTCCGCATCAAAAGACCTCGTTTTTTTATAATCGAGAATGTGCCCAATCTTATTCGGCATAATGGCGGGATGACTTGGTCCATCATTTGTAGCCAACTCATGGGACTGGGATATGAAATTTCCTTTGAACGATTGTCCCCACATATGTTTGGTATCCCACAGAAGCGCGAAAGAGCCTTCATCGTTGGCGATCTCAACGGTCTCAAGGGGTTCGAATGGCCGAAGCCAACCGCCACTCAAGCACTTTCTATCAAAAACATATTAGACAATTCACCTATTGACGCGATACCTCTAAGCGAAAGGCATCTACTTTATTTGTCAACCTGGCAGGAACTTATTGACGTCTTCCCTTTGGAACTGGAACTGCCGTCGTTCCCTATTTGGGCGATGGAGTTTGGCGCGAACTATCCGATACGCGGTCAATCTCCTAATGCTCGAGGATACAAAGGCTTTAGCCAATATAAGGGAGCTTTTGGCGTAAAATTGCAGGGCCTAACTCCTGAGGAAGTCAAGGAGAGCCTTCCTAATTATGCGAGAACGCAGTTAAAAGAGTTCCCAGGTTGGAAAATAGATTTTATAGAAAAAAATAGGGAATTTTACAAAAAACATAAATCAATCATCGATCCTTGGCTTCACAAAGTTAAAAAATTCGCCCCAAGTTTTCAGAAATTAGAGTGGAATTGTAAAGGTAGTGAACGGAATATTTGGAACCATGTAATACAATTTCGTGCAAGTGGGGTCAGGGTCAAAAAGCCTGACACCGCTCCTTCTCTAGTAGCTATGACTCAAAGCCAAGTCCCAGTTATCGCGTGGGAAAAGCGATTTATGACTCCCCGAGAATGTAGCAGGTTGCAGAGCATGGGACAATTGCGTCACTTACCAAGTACAAAAGGTAGCGCATACAAAGCTTTTGGTAACGCGGTTAATGTAGACGTCGTCCGTGCGATATTCGACGCTCTAGTATCCCGAGATAAAGATGAAGTTCAATTACTGAAGAGTGCAGCATAACGATGGCTAGAATTGACTCGGTAAATATCCGGCCTGGCGTAAACGTTCTGTCTGTTCTGCCCCATTTAAACTATAAAGCCTGGTTTGCGCTCGCAGAGTTCGTAGATAATGCTATCCAAAGCAGTGTTGCTCGGAAGAAACAACTGATTGCTGCCGATGGCCAGGGATATAGTCTACGAGTTGACATTGATTTCGATCTTGCCGACTCTCGCATCACTATCCGCGACAATGCTGCTGGAATAGCATCTTCTGATTACCAACGAGCCTTCCGTCCAGCAGAAATACCACCAGATGCGTCTGGCTTGTCCGAATTTGGCATGGGCATGAAAAGTGCTGCTTGCTGGTTCGCCCCCACTTGGAGCGTAAGATCTACCGCGTTGGGAGAGCGCGTAGAGCGGACGGTCTTCTTTGACATTGACAAGATTGTAACGGATAGCATCGAAGAACTTGATGTAGTATCAATCGAGGCTGCGGAGAATAGCCATTATACCGAAGTTCGGCTCGAAAAAATCAGAAAATTTCCTCACGGAAAGACAATAGGGAAGATTAAAGAGCACCTTGCTAGTATTTATAGGGCATACATACGCGACGGGTTGATCTGCCCCCTTCTGGGTGGTCCAAAATCTATGTTATTTTGGACACGGAAGGAAAAGACGAATGCCA
>NZ_JBHUEL010000001.1:0-86542 GCF_042680825.1 Sphingorhabdus buctiana | reverse complement strand
CCCAATAGATGAGGCCAAGGCTCCACTAATTTACGCAGCCATCAGTGCCAAATGTTCTGACGACGGACAAACAGAAAGTAGTGCAACATTAAGTAGCGTACGAGGCGAAGCCGTTTTAGATAGTGCCCCGTCAACTGCTCGAAAGAAATTGGCGAACATGCTTCCCATAACGAGCATAGCTTAGTCATCCTTTCGGGCATTGATATCGATGCCAGATCATCCTGCTGCGCTCGCATCATCCGGATAGCGGTTTTCGTAAACTCCTTGGCGCAATAATCAGCCACGTAATAATCAATCGAAGCATCGCGGCTGATGAGGCATTTATTTAGCTGATCCTTGTAACCTAGAAGAGCGCGCGCTAAATCATGGTGCTTCATTTCATCGAAAACATCAGGCTGTCGCTTTACGCTATCCATTATGCTGCCCCTTCGTTGCCGGTAATGGACCCACGGTTCAGGAATGTAGTAAAAGTTTTTCGTGCGCAGGAGCAGCAAGGGCGTAGTCGCAATGTCTTCAAAGACCCGGCCGACTGGGAAGCGTAAGTCGTCTCCCCAAATCAGCCGTTTACTAACTCGAACGCAGCAGTACATTTTCCGGCTTTTGAAAACACCTCGAATTAATTGTCTTTTGTCGTCTGATAGCCGCCTCGCTGGACCGAAAAAGGCGCGTCGCTTCCAGAAGCGGTTCTTGCGGTAATCGCACAATATCATATCGGGATCATGACGCCCAACGACTGAGCGCAGTTTTTCGATAGCTCCTGTGAGGATGTAGTCGTCGGGATCAATGAACCAGACAAACTTGCCGCGCGCCTCATCAAGCAACCGATTGCGTGCGGCGCTCACGCCTAGGTTTCGGTTGTGGCATACAAGCTTTAACTGTTGCGAAAACTGCGCACATAGTCGCTCTGCAAGGCCACGAGAGCCATCAGTCGAGCCGTCGTCAACGATGATGATTTCGATGCCGGCATCGTCAGAAGCTTGCTGAACAATGGAGTGGATGCACTCAGAGAGATAGGATTCAACATTGTAGACAGGTAAAAGGATGCTCAACCATGGGCCCGAAGAATCTTTCATATTTTTCTTGGGATCAAGGCAATAACATGGAGCACGGAGCCTGTTTGGGGAGTTCTTCAACGGATCATTGCTTGAAAAAGCGCTAACGCACTTTGAAGTATCATCGGGCATAGTATTTCGATTCACTACTTACTGCCGCTAAAATATTGTACGGCAATGGTCGCAGATGCGGCTCGATCGCCTACTTTAATCTGAACTTTTTCCGCACGCGGCTTCTTTTTGAGAACGACATCGAGCGCCGACACCTTCGGGTTTCCCGATACGCCGGCCCCATCGGCTGTGTCCGATTTCCCATTGCCATTGGTGTCGTGCCGGACATCAACGGCATAAATCCCCGGGCGGGGGACCATGATACAATATTCAACACTTCCACTGTCGGGCGTCGCAAATTCAACGCGTTGAAGAGCGAAGCGCTTGTCAAAATAGGTCTTCGGGTCTCCGCTGAACAGCCGAAGGCGAACCGTTCCTTTCCTGTGCTTCAAGCCGGTAATGACCACATGAATTGCGGGTCCGGAACTTGCCGAGCAGGCCCCGTTCTGAGCTGCCAAAGGGGTGGCTGATAGTGCCGCAATCGCGACTAAGGCTGCAATAGCTGAGTTTCTCATCTAGACTTAGATTCCTGTTTAACTGTTTTCCGGCACGACATTGTCGTACCGAGTGGCATCACCCCGTATGTCCCTGTTCACGCGTGCATCGCCAAAGAAGCAGGCCAAGCAACCCGCTCGCGAGAATAGACTGGATCACGGCGTGCATTCCTGCGCCTTCCAGACCCCACGCCGCTGTCAGCAGCGGGAGCAACGGCAACAGTCCCAGGCTGGTGATGATGTTGGACGATACTGATAAGCCAGGTCGCCCCAGCGCGATCAGAGCGGCACTTGTCGGTGGTCCGCTGAGCGCCAAGACCCGGGCCAAGGCAAGCCAGATCATCACGCTGGCTGCTGCTGCAAACGCCGGACCTGCAATCAGTATGCTGATCTGTTCGGAGAAGAACGCAAGAATCAGCATGATTGGCAGCGCCGCGAGAAAAGATATGCCCACGCATCGCATCAATGCGTGACGGATATTCTTGCCCGACGCGCCGGTTGCAACGAGCTTTGCAAGTTCGGCATACGCGGCTTGACCCAGGATCTGTGCAGGCTGGGCGATGACCACCGTCGTGCGGTGAGCAATCGAGTATAATCCAGCAGCCGCAGGTCCTAGCACCCATCCCATCACCAGCGGTGTGATGCGGTTCACCAGCTCGCTGAGCATGATATCGGTGTTGGCGGAGATGGTGAAACGCAGCAGGCCCGGATGTTCATTTCGAACATCGGTTAGTTTACCCAGCAACGGCTGATCGGCCATATGGCGTCGCGCCAAATATATGCCCAAAAGCCAAAGGCTAATCCCTTCAGTCAGCGCGGCGATCAACCATGCAATGATGAACCCGCTCAACCCCCAGCCGAATGCGACGACGACGAGCGTACCGATCAGGCGCATTATGGGTGTTATGATATTATGAGCGCCCAATATGTCGAACCGGCGCAATATCTGAAGATAGCCTCCTGGGGTTGCGCGCACCGTGGCCAGAACAGCTAGACTGTAAGGTATGGCTAGCATCTGCGCTTGCGCGGTCCAGCCGAGATACCCACCGACAATCGGCGCTAGCAAAGCTGCTACGCAGACCGCCAATACGCCGACGGCAATTTCGATGGCACCGACAAAGCGAAGGAGCCGGATCAGCTTTGCCTCGTCACCGTCTGCCAATGCCAATACGCCGTAGCGAACGATGGCATGCCATCCCGGGAAAGCAATGAGGCCTCCTACGAACATGGCATAATAATTGATCAGGACCAGTACGCCGTAGCCTTCAGGACCGAGGACCCGGGCTGCAATGGCGATATAGACAAGACTGATCACTCCGGCCGCAGCTTTGCCACCAAGCAGCAGCCCCAGATTTCCGTAAATGCGCCGGACTATGCCGCGATGCTGGAGTGCGGCCTCATCCATGACCGATGATTTCGGCGATAGCTCGCGCGGCGCGGTGCGACGATGGCTCGCTGGTTAGTTCAAACGTGTAATCGAACAATGTCTTCTGCGCTGCTATATACATAGCACGATGGAGCGCGTCGGCCCGATCCAATGCAAGTCCCAGCTGATCGACCGTCCGAATGACTTCCCCTGCCCGCCAATGAGCGTAATTCGGATCATCCTTGAAATCCGTTCCCTGGCTATCGATGAATATGGCAGGGCGTGGGCAACGCAAAAACTCGTAGATCTGGCTACTCACGTCGCCCAGATAGATGTCGGCGGCATTCGTGTATGTCATATCTGTGGAAGCAACACTGCCCAAGTCGATATGAATATTGGGTGCCTCGAGATATTTTTTGTCCAGTTTGCCAGGAAATGCCACACGAAACTTGTCCACGGTAAAAACAACGCGCCGCTGGAACAGCATGACATGTGGCGCGAATATCAGATTATATTGGGGATTTGTAATAAACCAATCGAGTATTTCGCGGCCGTGTTTAAACCAGGACGAGAGATGCGGCGACAGGTGGGGATTGTAGATGATGGTGGGATTGCCATTGCACTGAAATGGAAGTTTTTCTCGGTCAGCCTTCGCGGCGTCAAATTTCGGGTAGCCGACAATTTTTATTTTATTCGGCGTCACTCCAGCATCCGCAATCAGACGGTCGCGAATTTTTGCACCGGATGCCAGGATGTGATCAAATTTCGCGGTTGAAGCGCCGAAGCCGATAGCGCGGTCGCCCGCACCATGGTCGATCAGGATCATCTTGAGTCTTGTAAGGCCGAAATGCTGTTTCAATATCAAGGATGTGCGCTCGGTGACCACCAGAGCGTCTAGCGCCCTGAAATATGCCAGATTGTCGCGGTACAGGAGCACCTTCGCAGCGGGCACCAATTTCCCAAGCGCGTTGGTCAAAAGCCGCGAGCCGGCGGTGTGAATTCCCAGCCTCTTCACTTCCAAATTTGCCGGAAAATTTGAACCCAAAAGACGTTTCACCTCATGTTCAATGCGAGTGTTCGTAACAGCCAAGCTGATCAACGCATTGGGTAATCTGGCGGCGAGCGCGTTGGCCACCGGTAAGCTGTGGGCAATCTGGTGTATTTGGTCGTGATTGAATAAAAACCCGATTCTAAGCAGGGCCGTCTCCGCTTTACGCCATGTGCCAATATTCACGTCCAAAATTTTATCCGCCAGTTCTGAGCAAGCGCATATTTGAACAGTTTTATGGATGGATTGACAGCGATCGGTTCGTCGGCCCAGTCAAACATTGGTAGGTCGGAAATGTGGTCCGAATAGAATCTGATGTGAAGATTTTCGCGCTTTAAGCCTTTTGCGCGCAGATGACGCTCAACCATTTCGCGCTTGGCCGAACCATAGCAATTTGTCCCATCAATTTTCGGTGTGAGCTTCCCATCCTTCCAAAGCGACGGTGTGGCCACAACGTCTTCAATACCTAGCCGCTTGGCAAGAGCATGTGCATAAAATCCGTTGGCTGCAGTTGCCAGTATCACGCGGTGCCCGGCAGCGCGCTCCCGCTCGATCGTCGCGCGGCCCTCGTCGAACAGTCCGCTAACCACCAAGCGGTCAGCAAAATGTCCGACTTCACGATCAATTACCGATTGCTTCAAACCGCTCCCCAGCAGGAGCCACTGCTCAATTTCTTTGACCCGCTTGCGCGAGTAAAATTTGCACAAATAACCGAGCATGGCCAGAATGACAAAGGGCGCCATCAACAATCGCCATGGGGCAACACGCCACGAAATATACGCGAGCAATGCCGTATATGTAGGTTGCCTAGTCAACGTCCTGTCCAGATCGAAGATTGAGACCTGTTTCAGCGCGCCATTACTGAAGGCGGTGCTTTTTTCTCCGGTCTTGGCTCGTTCGCGCAAGATGCTTTCGACCTGACTGTGGTCGCTTATTTTATCGACATCGATTGCGGCCTCAGCTTGCCGCAGCAAAACCAGAGACGCTTTGACACCGAGCTTTCGTCCGGCAGATTGGAGGGCGGCCGGAAAACTGATCGTCCGCGCCAGCGCACGCAGCGCCAGAACGGGCCCGAAATGCCAAAAAAGTTTAAGCGCCTGCTTTCGGTCTTGTTCGGCTTTTGACCATAGTTCGAGGGCCTTGATTGTGGCTGGAGTTTTCAGTGCAAAGAGGTTTGCCCCTGAAAATGCACCGTGGCGAAACTTCAGCCACGTGCGTTTGGACATCGGGTAACGTTGCATGACGGTGCGGCGCTCGACTGCTGCCACAGCCAAATCGGACGTTCCGACCCCTTTGATAAACTCGCTGACCATCGCAGGCGTCAGCAAGGGATGGTCTGCGGTCGTGATCAGGATTGGCCAGGTCAAAGGTGGTTTGCCAATGACCGAAGAAATGCTGTGGGCGATACCGCCAACGCTTTCAGCAAAGATCACTCGCTCGCTGTCGATAAGGCCTCTTGTGCCGGGTCCGCAGACCATCGAGCGGTCCTGGGCCAGAATGACAATTTTACCAATTTGAGGAGTCGCCAGAAGTGTTTTGAGCACATATGTCCACATTGGCTTGCCGTTGATCGGAATGCTCGCCTTGCCGCCGGTGCCAAAATGCTTGGCTAGCGGGTCGGGTCCAGGACGCTGTCCCGCCAAAAGTATGACATTCCAGATTGTGTTTTCAGGATGTCCGAGCGCGTTACTGGTGCCAGCGGCACGCGGGAAGTCGAGCGCAGCCAAGCACTGCTTCGTGTCATCAAATGGAAATCTTACCTTGATATCCATAACTATCTGTCCGTCGTCAGAACATTTGGCACTGATGGCTGCGTAAATTAGTGGAGCCTTGGCCTCATCTATTGGGTTGATATTAGGCGGCGATCTTGCGGTGTTGCAAGCGCCGATATTCGATGGTCTGTCGTTTTATCCTTTCGCGTTGTTGGATGATGGCTTGCGCCCTGCCGAAGTAGCCATCAATATTACGTATTTTTTCATTTTGAAACTCCCTTGATTGACGAAAATATCTTTGCTCCTCCCGCGTCCCAGATATTCTGGATCCAAGCCAAGTTTTTCGCTGTACAGAGTGCCCATCGTTTTTCTGACTTCATCTCTCGTTCGCATTAATCACATATAGTCGTCATTTTTCAAGCAGAATATCGCAGCAGTATAGGATATGTAGGGCCGCTGCTACCGGATGTAGCGGGCGTCTCATGCCGGTTGAAGCCGCATTCATGATATTCGGGAAAAGATAACAAGCACGGATATAATTAATGCCTGCTTCGCTCAGTGAACTGCTTTAAAATAATTCGTTATGGACCGTTCACGTTCTCGCATTGGCCATGCTGTCGATTGTTATCAGGCAGTTTATCGCTTGAGCTTGGGCGCCGGACGCGCTTCAAAAGCCAAATGAAATTCCTACACGCAGCGACCGCGGCCGGAGCGGGGTAATTTGATCGCCAAGCGATGCGGTAAAGGGATTTCCAAAAGCGAAGCTGTTTTTCCGGGCATTGAAAACATTGGTGATATCGAGGGTCAGTTGCCAGTTTTCAGAGCGCAACAATGCCGCCAGATCGGTTTCGACATATTCGCCCTGCTCCAATAATAATGGCGGTAAGGTTCCGACATTCGAACCGCTTCGATAACGCATAATCGCATCGGTCTGAAAGGTGAGATCGTCCGATAGCTTGCGGGCCCAGCGCGCAGATAGCCTGCCGCCATAACGTGGGATATTTGGCAGTGGGATATTGTCGAGACCCATTAATTCGGCGCTGGGACTGTCGAGGCGGCTTTGGTTCACAAACGCAGCTCCCTCGAAGGATAATTCTTGATCGGGGCGCCAGTTGATCGCTGCTTGCACGCCGTCGATATGTCCGTGTCCGATATTAAGCGTTGTCGGCAGTCCAATGGCATCTAGCAAATCCGCCTGAATGTCGCTCCAGCCTGTGTGAAATATGGCTGCAGAGCCCGATATTGGCGTGCCGGATAGTGGGGCCGCATCGCCAAATCTAACGCCGCCCTCAACAGTGTAGATTTGATCGGACTGAAAACGGTTGGTACTACCGGCCGGATCTATAGCAATCCCGCCACTTCGAAAACCGGTTTGAACGCGGGCAAATGCCTGGAGCCGGCCATGCGGCCGCCACGAGAGCGCAGCAGTAGGCAGAACGCGCCACTGCCGGCGCGTGGGTTCAGCTTCGTTGCCAAGGATCTCGCCTGACACCTGGGCGCGAACGATCCTGCTGCCTCCGGTAATCGACAATCGTTGGCTGACGGGAACGGTGGCTTCGCCGAACAAAGCGATCTCGCTCTTCTCGCTTTGGACCGAACTGATGCGCGGCGGATCGGGCAATGCACCCAAAAATTGCTCCGTTCGGTCGCGGCTATCGGTATAGCCGATACCCCCTACCCAGCTTATCCAGGCTCCGGGCCGCGACGACAGCCGCGTTTCATGCACCAGCATCTTGTACCGGCTCATTCGGTCGAATGCAGTGCCCGGCCCTGCTACACGTGCAGGATCGAAACGTTCATCAAGTATATGATTGATGATGCTAAAGCTCGAGGTCAGTTCGAAGTCACGCCAGCTTTTGCCAATGACGACATTCAGTCCGCGAAAGTCATTGTCATGTGGCTGGCTGATCGCTGCATTGTGGCTCAGTTTCGGCAGACCGCGCTGGGCATATTGCCCATCACCTGTGTCGAGATTTTGAATGACGCCCATCGCCGAAAGCCGCCAGTCATCGCCGGGATCGATCTCGAGCGAGATACGGGCTCCATCGATGGTGGTTCGGTTGGTGTTCCGCTGGCCCAATTGCGGATTGTCGATATAACCACCTTCAACCTGTTCATAGCCAACAATACGCAGCGCGACCCGGTCCTTCCACAGTGGAACATTGATCATGCCTTCGGCGTCATAACCCCGTGCACCCCGATAAGTATGTGTTGAGCCGAGACTTGCCCGCGCCTCGAAATTCTCGAGATCCGGGCGATTGGGCATAATCCGGACAATGCCGCCGAGCACGCCCGCTCCATAAAGGGTCCCTTGCGGCCCTTCTATGATTTCGATCCGCTCGACATCATAGAAGCGCAGATCAGGATCAGGAGCGTTATAGGTCAACCGCATATCGCCGAGATAAAGGCCAACTGTGGATTGGGTCGGCCCCGAAAAGCTGCTGTCAGAGATGCCCCTGATGAACAGCTTGTTACGTCCTGGCCCGAGGTTGGTCGATGATAGTTCAGGGAGCCTTCCCACAAGCGCGGCGGTTCCGCGCTCAGCGTTGAGGCCGGGAGCGCCGATCTGCTCGACGCGTGCGGTCCCTGGATAACGCGATAGCGGTTGGCCTTGCTTGCTGGCTGTAACAACAATTTCCTTAGGCTCGGCCAAAGGTTCAGGCGCGCGATCGGCTGGAGGGTTTGGCTTTGCTCGAGGCTTCGGCTTCGGAATTGCTTTTGTTGGCCGCAGGCGCTGAGCAGGCATAGCTACGATCCGCACCGTTCGAGTATCGACAATGACGAAGGTAAGGCCGCTTGCCTTGAGCATTTTACGCAAGGCATTCGCCAGCGTCATTCTGCCCTGTACCGGCCTTGACCGCGTTGATTGAATGCGGGGATCGCTCCCGCCAATCGAAACCCCGGCCTGTTCGCCCAGCCGCATTAACGCCTGATCCATGGGCAACGCTGGAATTGCAAAGTTGCGTGTATCTGCGGCCGCTAATGGTGTAGCAACGCCTGCTGCAATTACTGATGGAACGAACAGGTAGCGGATCATAAATTCAATTGGATAAGACCCACCCTTTATCGTTTCGCCGCACAGTCACTCCAAGCAGTGCCTGCATGCGTCGCATGGATTGATCGCGATTTCCATCGATTTGAATCAAACCGGAAAAGCGGCGGTTGCTCACCGCCGGATCGGCTGTCACCGGCACACCCAATAATCTGGACAGGTCAGCGGCGATCCGGCTCAACGGCACGTCGCTATAGGCCAGCCTGCCCTTGCGCCAACCACCAACGCTGGTAGTTTCGGTCTTGCTTAATATCGGCTTTGCAGAATTGCGCGCCACCTTGACCTGGTTGCCGGCGCGCACGACCAATGCGGCATCATCGGGATTAAACTCGACTGCCCCATCGCTCACGGCAACTTCGATACCGTCTTTGTCCTGACGGACATTGAACTCGGTCCCGACGTCGACCAGAGTGTGATTGTCCACCTCCACCGTGAACGGGCGGTTCGGATCATGCTTAATTGAAAATAGCGCCTCGCCTTCTGCAAGCCTTGCAAAACGCTTGCCTTCCATATCAATCTCGATCTTGCTGGAACCATTCAGGGCGACCAGCGTACCATCGCCAAGCGCTATCTCGCGATTTTCGCCAGGACCCGTTTGGATCGTCTGCAAGTCCCGATTGTTCAATATCAGCGGACCAGCGATCAGAGCCAAAGCGACGCTGGCAGCTACGGCGAACAAAGTCTTGCGGCGATACCAGGCTTCTGGCTCATTATCATTCTGCGCCACGACAGGTGTCTGCGCGTCGATCGCCAAGGCTTCGTCATAGGCATGGTCAGCCAACGCGACCCGGTCATATGCCGCGCCATTTTCAGGATCGGCCTCAAGCCATTCGGTGAACTCGGCCCAATCGCTTCCAGTCGCTTGCGGAGACGCAAGCTTGGCGTGCCAGCCAAGGGCGATATCGAGTAAATCATTATCAGGCATCATGAGCCACGCCCTCTAAAACTGCAGGGATGGATGCCACCGAATCGCATTCCAACTCTTCGCGGACGATAATTACCTCTCGGTACGCTCGCTGCAGATGCTTTTCGATCGCGCTAATGGTTACCCCGAGTTCAGCTGCAAGTTCCTTTTGCGGACGTTTCTCAATCCGAACGGCATGAAAAATTTCAACTGTGCGCGCCGGCAGCAATTTCAGGCGCGCATTGACCTGATTCAGAAAATCGCGCGCCACGGCGACCCGCTCCGGATTAGGGGCCGGGTCTGAATCGGGTAATGCGCCGTTTGACCGCCGCTCTGACCAGGCGTGATCGCGAGCCATCTGCCTTGCAGCCGCGCGCTTTTTATCGAGGACGAGGTTATCGGCCATCCGGTAAAGATACGCCAAGGGTTCTGCTATAGGACCGGGTTCCAGCGCGTGCACTTTGACCCATAATTCTTGGAGAATATCGTCGACTGCGTCATCGGCGCGCAATCGTGCGCGCACAAAACGACCCAGCAAGGCACGATTTGATGTGAAAACCGCTTCAAGATCGCCGTCGGCCTTCAAACAACCCGTTTCAACGAATTTATCATGCCTACGGTAATAGTGCAGCCGCCATCCAATGTCATGCACGAATGGCGGCTGCTGCGACCCGGCGGGCTCTGCCGGAACCTCAAAATAGGAATGCGCTGCTGCGTTCATAGTGCATTGACGCCGAAGCAGCGGCTAATCCGCACCGATCATCTCGTTTTTTCGCCCAGCCTGGGCCTAATTAGGCCTAATCTATTGCGAGCCGCCTTCAGACTGGCGGAGCGCGCGAGCAAGGACGAATGTCTGCTTTGCAAAAAGCACAAACAGCGCCGCAGAAACGAAAGTCGCAAAAAGATCGAACACCGAATGCCCGCCCAATCGGGGAACGATTGGGTCAAGTGAAAACATCGCAACCGTCAATCCGATCAACACGAGTCGAAGTTCAGTAGGCCCCATCAGACCATAGGAAAGCCGGAATGTGCCAAGGACTCTGGCTGCAAGAAATGTATGCACAGACAGCAATAAATAGCATGAGGCTGCCAGCAAAGCGACGTCCATGCGCACAAACGCGGTACAGCCCAAACCCACCATTGTCAGAAGATTTCCAACGGCATCGAGGCTATGGTCGATGAAATAGCCGAATTTTGGGCGCTCCATATGCCGGTATCGTGCCAGGCTCCCATCCAGAGAATCTCCAAACCAGTTTATCGCATATCCCCCGATCGCGACCAGAAACCAATATGGGCTATTTTCACTGGCAACATAGCCCAGAAAAATCATCATGGTCCCAAAGAAGCCAACTATCGTTAGATGATCGGGCATAATTTTTTCAGGCATAATGGCACACAGCCAGTTCAATATCTTGCGTTCAGGGGCTGCAAGAAGATTATGTTGAATCCGCGCCAAAGGCGGCAAGCTGTCAATGCCGTTGATAACAGCATTGTCGCAGGGTGCAGCCCATAGTGAGGGGCCGGATCCCTTCGCGGCTTTGCGAGACGCTATGGATATCTGACATGAAGGACTAGGGCCATGATCATCTAACAAAGCCAATCCTTTTTCTATCGTGCATATGATGAGCCGTCATGCTGTGAATGACGCCGTCAGCAGCGCAATGTCGCACCTCGATCATCGCTGGGGCTGCCCACGCACCTTGCCGGTAAAATCGACAAACATGACGGGTCCGATGGACTTCTGCGTCACCTTGTTTTTGCGGCTCTTGGTGACAAGGAAGAGTTGTTCGTCCCAGAATCCCTTTCCAACAGGAATAACCATCCGCCCTCCCGGTTTAAGCTGATCCAATAAGGGCTGCGGTATTCGTGGGGTTCCTGCGGTAACGATAATCGCGTCATAAGGGGCACCGTCGGGCCATCCGTCATAGCCATCGCCTGCTCGGACGGTCACATTGTCAAAACAGAGGCGTGCAAGCGTTTCGCTTGCGCGTTGTGCCAGTGGCTCTACGATTTCGACTGTCCTGACGTCTAGCGCCAATCCCGCAAGCACAGCCGCCTGATAGCCAGATCCGGTACCAATCTCGAGAATGCGGTCTGACTTTTCGATGCGCAACAAGCTGGTCATTACCGCAACAACAAAGGGATCGGAGATGGTCTGTTCAAAGCCAATCGGCAGTGGCGTGTCACGATAGGCAGAGATGCGCTGGTCCGAAGGCACGAAGTCAGCGCGGTCAAGCTTCGTCATTGCGGCCAGCGCGTCGTGCCAATACCGATCCTGTTTGATCCGCCCCGATTTGCCTCGCAACTCGACTTTGTGCATCATGGCAGCCCGCGGATCCTGGCTAGTTTCAGCATTCGACGCCGCTGCCAACGCTCCAAAAAGTACGATCGCGGCGGCCAGACCGCCCATCCAGCGAAACGCTTTCATCTCAAACTTTCTGCGTAAGGCGGTAAGTAATAGAGAAGCCGAGATGATCCGACAGCATCGAACCGTCGGCTTCTTTGCCGAAAGGGATTTCCAGATTGCTTGGTCGAACCGAAGCATTTCGGCCGTCACCAAAAAATTGCCAATCGCGTCCCCTTTTGGAGATGAAATTCGCCTCGGGGGCGAGGTGACTGGCAAATCCACCCTGAAACAGGATGGCATCCAGACCGCTTCTGGATTGTAGCGGCCGTGAACTTGCTTCAGCAGCTAACCGGGCGTCGGTTAATACCTGCCTCCGCGCAGGAGAGCTCGCATTTAGGTCTCCCGCTAGAATGAAGGGACTATCCGGGTTTCGATAGGTCCGCATGAAACTTGAAAGAGCCGCGACCTGCCGGCGATAGGCTTCGAGTGACCGGCCTTGGCTAACCCCGGACCCCTTCTTTGAATTGAGGTGAGTGGTTACGACGGTTACCGGCACATCCTGACCGGGAATACGCAGTTCGACCATCAAAATGCCTTTATTGGCAAGGCAATCATAGCCCGCGCATCCAGCTTTCGGAAACGCAGCCCGCTTTACGGATATGATTGGATAATCGGAAAATAGCATCAGCCCGCTATCAAGCCATCTGCCCTGAGTCTCGCCCTTCAAAGATGAGGCGTTGCTCAGAAAATCAGCACCTTCGTTTTCCGTTTCATTGGTGGCCATGTCACCAGCCGCAGGCCCATTTGCACGAAACGGGTAACCGCTCCGAACGCCGATTTGCTTGGCCCTTCCAGTGAAAGCCTCTTGTAAAACGACGACATGCGGTTGCTTTCCAACCGCACGTAAACCGATGAGCCGCTGTTCGATTGATTCGAACGCAGACGCTCTCCCGATTGCGATCGGCCAGGGAAGCCCTTTGACATTGTAAGTGAGAATAGAAACCGGGCCGGCTACTGGACTTTCAACTGATTTGGCAGAGCCAAGAACGTCCGGCGTTGTTGGCGTATTTGTCATGGCGGCAAGCGGAGCCACAACTGCAACGAGCGCCAATGCGGCTATAATCCTGTTGCGCATTTTCAGTCTCCTGTCCGTATCCATGAAGGACTGACGACAGCGACTGGCATTTTCCGCACTTTATTCGCATTTCGGTTGCCACATGCGGATATCACAAACGCAGAACGTCTTCTTTACAGCGGCTTCAGTTGCTGCCGAGGAGGAAGAAACCGTGCACAGAATTTTCGAGGTGCAGGCCTATGCGTTTATTGTGGCCTTAACACTGTTTTGCCCGGATGCTGCGAGCGCCCAAATATCAGCGACCCCAGAAGGTCGTGCTATCGAAAATCAACGATTTGCAGTCAGACCAGAGCAGCAGGCGCCTCGCCAAGGGCTGCCTCTTACACCTTCGTCCAGCAGCCGGATAGCGGGCGCACACGGCGAGCAAAATATGAAGACTCGATCCGTTGTCGGCGACATTGGCGATACGCGGTTGGTCCTCACGGTCGCACGCAGCAAAAAAGGTCAAGTACGTTCGCTGATTCCAGAACTGCCAAGGCGAAGCTCAAGACTATCGACGATGGCAGCATTCGAGATGGATATCGGACAATCTGACAGTTTGAGCCTGTTTGCGGGCTGGAAGCGTGACCGTATCAGACCTGCAACGCTTGTTCCAGGGCGACACTATTTTGTGTCTGTCGAGCGATCGGCTGGCCTGATTCTCGCGCATGATGACCGGCTTTGGCTTGGCTTGACAGCCTTTGACGCAGGGCCCACCGGTCGCCGCTCGACTGTCGACCGCATGATCGAATTGTCATCCGGCGGCATACGAAAATCATCCGGTTTTGCTTTCATGCTAGCCGCAGCTCCAACAGAGCGTCGTGGAAGTCTTGTTTATGGGCTCGATTTGCGCCGACAGAAGACGGACATGTCACTAATCCCCTCTTCTGTAACGCGGCTGAACCAGGCCAGTGCGTCAGTCTTTGCAACTCTTCGCTTTTGAAGCGCGCTGGGCCTTATGTTCGATATTATGATGCAAATTTGTTACGCGAGCACCGCTGTCCGTACCCAAAGCATTAACGCGAGAAGACCGCGCCATGAGGAGTTCCTTCCCCTGACCAGCCGTGTGGCCACTGACGACTGGCGAAACTGAAGCCGACCTTGCCGTCGGTGTCGCGGAAAGTTTCATCGAAGCTGAGCGCACCGGTCTTGTCATCGAGCTTAAGCAAATAAAGGCGATCCCCTTCCTTGCCCGAGGTGACGACGAGGCGTTTCGCCTTGCTGTCCCAACCTGTCCAGTGCGGGCTGAACGCATCACTGACCGTAAGACGCGAGACTTCGCGGACGTTTGTCGGATCGCTAATATCCAGTACTGCAAAGCCATGGAAATTGGGCACGCTTTGAACAAGGTAACGTCCAACGATTGTTGGAACGCCGCAGAAATCGCCTGGAAACTTGTGGACCAGTTTCGCTATCGGCCTTGGAGTATCGATAGCAGTGATGCGCTGGATGCCGCATGATAATGTCTGGACATATACCGAGCCGTCGGCCGCAACGCGTGCCTCCTCTGGTGCCACATTGCCGTTGCCTGTTGAGCCCGGATCGAGGCGATGCGTGCAGAGCAATTTGAGATCCGACAAGCGGAAGACTTGATAGGTGTTGCTGGACAATAAGTAGGGATCCTGCATCGGACTGTTGGTGACCAAGACGCGGTCGATGTCGGGCAGGATGGCAAGGCTGTAGGGCAAAAGGCCATCGTCGGGCAGCACCGGGTCCGCATTACTGACCGACCGGACAACCGTCCCATTGTCGTCGATCTCGACCAGCCCGCCGGTCTTGCCACTCATCATCGCCGCATGATCGGCATGGCCGCCAGTATCTGTGAATTGGAAAGAGGCGAGCACATTCCCATTGGGCAGTCGCAAGAAGCTGTGAGGCATGCTGTAGCCGCCCATACTCTGGAAACGCGCGGCTACCTTGGGCGTGAGCGGATCGCGCAGGTCGAAGATTACCGACTGATTGGCGTCGTGGTCGTTGGCAAACAGCATGCCGTTCGCCGGCATTTCATATTCCGTATGATGGATGCGCACAGACTTTATGTCAGTGCCGACGCTGGCAATGAGCTTCCCATAAGTGGGCGAAGCGGGATCGGCGTCGATCACTGCTAGGAAGTCGTTGCCCTGCTTCGCTTGGTCGGCAGTCCAAACGAAGAGGGAATGACCATCCCTATTGGACGGCGGGGCTTGTGCGATAGCGCCCACCGACGAGCAGGCTAGAATGGCAACTAGCAAGACACGAAACATCTGGTTCCCCCGGTAAATTGACGACTTAACCGCCTCCACCGCAGTTACGCTTCACTCTGCGTCATTACAATTATTTCGTGCCAGTTGCGTCCGCAATTCTGTCGCAAACCGATACCGTTGCCCCGCCTTGCTCTCATCAACCACGTTTTGCGGAATAATGGTTGCAATGACCTCTCTCAATTATCAACACAATTGGCCCCTTCATGCTCCATCCTCTGACGGCGGCATAATGCGGCGCATGAAGGCATCAAACAGCGGAACCGTGAATGAAGACTGCCCATATCCTGGAGTGTAAATCATCCCTTTTGCCACAAGCGAGGCACGGACAGGACCGAAGGAAGATGGTTTGCGGCCCAAGCGCTCTGCGATGGTTGTCGAATTATATGGGCCTTCACCCAGATCAGCCATGGCACGCAGATAAAGCTTTTCCGAAGGGGTCATCCGGTCAAAGCGGACTCGAAAGAAGCTATCATCAAGTGCAGATATTGCCGTCGGATTTGCTATCTCTACATCTTCAGCCGTGATCGGACACCGCTCTGCGGTGTCCCAGCATTGCTTTCCCCATTCCTGAAGAAAATACGGATATCCTCGCGTAATTTCAAGAATTCTGGCTATCGCTTCGGGTTCGATACTGCAGCCTTCTGCTTCGATCGGATGAACAATTGCCGCAGTTGCGGCGGTCGTATCGAGCGGTCCGATACTGGTGAACAAAAACAAGCGCTCAGCGTATGACTTCGCCTTGCCCATTTGGCCTGCTAATTGCGGCAAGCCGGCTGCGACCATCGTTATGGGGCGATCATTCTGTCTGGCGCGATGCAATGCCGTTATGAGCGCAGCTAATTCCCGTTCGGGCACATACTGAAGCTCGTCAATAAACAGGACCAGCGAAGTCCCTCGTTCCCCCGCAGCAGCCCCCACCAGATCGATGAGATCGATCAGGTCAGATTCGAGGTCTCCGTTGTCGGCAATGCCGATTTCACCGAGATCAATCGATGCTTCCAGTTCTCCGTAACTGAGTTTGAATGCCTTCACGAATCTGGCCAGCGCTCCCAGGCCCCGCTTTGCCAAAGTCATCGCAGCTTGGCCGCGGTCAAGCTTGAGCAAAGCTGTCCGCAATGCCGGCACCAACATTGCAGGCAAGGATTGGCCCTCAGGAGCTTCGATAGGGACTGTAACAATGCCTTCGCCTTCGGCGGCGCGGCGCATTTCGTTAAGTAGGACAGTCTTGCCGACGCCGCGCAATCCGATCAAAATCGCACTTTGGGCATGACGGCCATTCCGGATTCGATCTAGCGCGATTGCAACCCCTTCCATGGCAGATTCGCGACCTGCTAGCTCGGGAGGTCTGCTGCCTGCACCTGGGGCAAAGGGATTACGTCGTGGATCCATATCTAGGCCTTTTACCCAGTTCTACATGATTCGTATAGAACTATCTAAAACTTATAGAACTCGTTACCTAAGTGCGGATTTTTCAACGTCGCAGCCCATCCATCACCCGCGACACTGCCCCACCCTTGACTGACTGCTTGCGGACATAGCGCAGCGCGGTCGATACCGACCTCCAGCCAATTGCCTGACACACCCCTGCCCCGTCTTCACCACTGGCGAACAGATCTTGCGTGAGCCCGACCCGCATCGAATGTGTGCTGATAGCCCGGACAAGGTCCCCTTCCCTACCCGGCTCCAGTTCGACCATGCCTTCGTCGATCACCGCGCGCACCAGCCGCTTGTAGATCACGCCAATGCCTTGCCTTGTGAGCGGCCCCTCGCCAATGGCATAGCGCGCCAGAGGCGGCTCAGCGGGCCTGCCCTGCAAACGTTCCTGCCAATGTCTGGTATGCCCCGGGATGCTAAAATAGTCCTGTGGGGCGCGCGCGGGGCGACCTTGACGCCGGTCCACACCCACGCGGCGGAACAAAGGCCCGTCTTCAAGCCCGGACGCCTCCAACCACGCCCCGATCCGCCGCATCGTATCAACCGAAAGCCAGGCGTAGCGCCCCTCCCCTTCCTGATCGGTCTTGGTCTTGCCAATCGTCAAAATCCCGCGCCCATCGGCCTGCGGATCAACGTCGCGTATGTGGATCGCAGCCAGTTCGCTGACGCGCAGCCCGGACTCGAACGCGACCGCGAGCAGCGCACCGTCGCGCAAGCCCTGCAAATCACTTGTGCAAACAGAGAACAGCATGGCGAGCGTCACGCCTTCCACTTCGTCCTGCGGGTTCATCATTGGTCCCAGCCTGACGCCTGCGGCCTGTCGCTGCTGGCTGCCTCTCCGCCGGCGCGCAGCCTTGAGCGCATCCGCGACCATGGCCGCGCGCGTCGGCAGGGTGTCGCGGGAGGAGAGCGACAGCATGCGGTGGATTCGGGAGATGCTGGCAATGCGGCGGGTGAGCGTTGCAGGCCTGAACCCCCTGCCCTGCTCCAACCATCTGAGGTAGCGCACCAGATCTTCGGGGTCTGCCGGAAAGGCCTGCCGCTTTTCGGAAGCGCTCCAGCCCAGATAGCAGGTCAGATCATCGGTGAGCGCGCGGCGGGTTTCCGGAGCCATGGCTTCCCACGCGGTTTCAAAGCCGATTCGGCTGACGCCGCCAAAGCCATCGGGCAGCGCCGCTTCCACCAATGCCGCCAAAAGGTCGACGCTGACAGGCTTGGCGCCACCCTTTCGGCGCACCGGCAGTTGGTCGGCCCCTGCCATCACGATGACAACGCTCTCGGCAGCCTGTGCGGCCATGGAGGGCCGATTGACGGCCTCCGGTTTTAGAAGCGTGCTCATAGCGCGCTATTTGCCGGTTTGCGGCGGGATTGTCCAGGTATATAGTTTCCGTAACATATTATTACGGAAAGTGGCTGAAAGGCTCTAGACGGAGCAAACCCAATGGGCTAGTTAGGTTTTTCCAAATTCATCGCGCTCGACCTGCGAGGAGCCGGAATTGTGCAAGGGATGATCGCCATCACCGACTCGACAAGCCCTGCCCTTGCCATTTTCATGCTCGGCCATGCCGGTGCAAGCCTTTCGTTTCTCACACTTTTACCAGAGACGTCCCGCGACAATGTCACCGCCATCCTGGCCTACCGGCTGCTGTCGAAGCTCTGGGCACAATACCGGGTTGATTGCGGAATAGGCCACGGCCGCACTCTCTTTAGTCTCGACAATGGCTATGAACTGCGTCTGTTCGCGGCGCTGGTCGATGAGCTGGCCGAATGGGCACCGCTTCGATCGGCCGTCGCGGCGGTTCGGGCGCACTCCCCTGCCCTATCAGGCCCTGAACGCCTCATCTATGTGAGCGAATTTGAAGAGAAGCAGCAAAGGCTCCTTGAGGTCTGCGACCAGCTGCAGCGACTTCCGGTCGATCTGGATCCTACAGGTCGTAGCGCCTTGCTGATCGATCGGTGTCAGAAGCTTGAAGAACTGGACGACCGCGATATTTGCTGGGCGCTAAACCTCGCCGGCGCTTTCCATATGAAGGTCCTGGGGGGCACTAAAGCGTCACCCCCCTTCCCCGCCCTCTTCCTGCGTGAAATGCTGCGCTTTGATCGGTCGAGATCATGGCGCGATCGCGCTTTGCGCTCGGCCCTTGCTGGGTCTGCCCATACGCTCTCAGAGGCAATTTTGGGTGCTATCCATGGGCAAAGAGCCTTTGAAGCTGAGTTTTCCGGGCTTAGACACCATTCCCGACTTGGTTTGGCCTATGCCTATCTGGCTGGAATCGGGGAATTGGCCCCTGCCCTGCTTGGCAAGTTGCTGGACTGTTCTGAGCCTGGCGCGCGGAAGATGTTGAGACAGCTAGTGGCCGCGGGCTTTGCGCGGCACAGCCCCCCTGCCCCGGCTTATGGACATGTGGAGCGCTTTCGGCTTGGGTGGGCACAAGCGCCCTGGCTTCGGTCCTATTCGGTCGATGAGGAGCCGGCGACATTGGATCGTTTTGACGATTAGCTGCGACTTTCCGAGTGTAAGCGCTTTACATTGTGCGTTACCTATCGCCTTGCAATGCGCTTCGCATTGTCTAGCGCTTTCGCGTTGCAACGCTTTTTATAGTGCGTTTTCGCTTGCGCTATCACGTTACCTTGCACTATCGAACGGCAATGTGCTTTGTCTTTCCGAGGCGAAAGCGCGTTACATGTCACGTTACAAATGCAAAGCGAGTCTCCTATGCCAGTCATCACCGTGGGATCATCGAAGGGCGGTTGCGGCAAAACCACCACCGTTCTCGCGCTTGCCTCAGAAATCCGCTCGGCAGGGTCCGAAGTCTGCATCATCGACGCCGATGACCAGCTGAGCGCCTATAATTGGTACCAGAAATGGCAGGCCAAGGACGGGATTACGGTGATCGATGCCTCCAACCTCAATCGCGACATCGATATTCGCGCCCATATCAAGGATGCCGCCGCCAAATATCCGTTCGTGATCGTCGATCCTGCCGGCATGCGCTCACAGCGCATGCAATGGGCCGCATCGCTATCCGACATGTGGATCATTCCGCAAAAAGCAACGTCGCTCGACGCCGCGGCGACCGCCAATCTGCTCGATGTCGATATGGAAGCGATCGTCGAGATGAGGGGAGGGCGGCCCATTCCGCATCGCATCCTCTTTACGATGACCAACCCGCTGATCATGTCGAAGAACGAACGCCATGTCGTCAACGCCACGCGCAACAAGGCGCCGGTCTTCGACGCCGAGCTGCGTCAGTACGATGCTTATGCCGCGATGGACCTTTACGGACTGACGCTCGAAGAAGTGGCAGAGCAAGGCGTAGCCAACGCCCAAAAGCCCAGGGCATATGCGGCAGAGATACTGCACCAGGCAATCGAAGACATCAAGGCCTCCGAAGCAGAAGAAAGGAAATAGGCCATGGGAGAACGTCCAACGCCGCCCGATCCCTTTGCGCGGACACAGGCGCCCAAATCGGCTGACTCGAAGCCGTCATTGACTGATACGCTTTCCGCCTTTGCCCCTAAGCCAATTGAAGACTCGCTGCCAGCCACAATTCCGGTTGCCAATATTGCGCCAGACACGGGCAGGGGAGGGCGCCCCAGGAGGCGAGGGGACCTGGAAACCAGGACCAAGGCGATAAACTTTCGGATGAAGCCAAGCGAGCAGGCGGCGCTCAATGCGCTTTGCGACGAGCTGAATCGATCAATCCCAGACACGATCATGATCTTGATCGCGCACTATAAACAAACGCAGACATAACGCCGGGGCAGGGGAGGGGCATACTTCAACTTCAGCCCTACTTGGGGCTAGTTCTGGCCTAGGAGCCCGCTTTATCGCCATGGTTCAGCTTCACCGCCCTCGGCGTCATTTGCCGTCTCGGTGATCGCTGGATGCGGCCAACCGCAAGTCTATCCGGTCAGCCTGGCCGGATCTCGGCAAGACCGGTTCTGAATCCAAGCGACACGAGGATCTTGGAAATCAGCCGAGCCTGACTTGCGTGCATCGAGTCTCCAGGAGCCTTAACCTCGACAAATCGAATTTCGCCCTCACGCCACAGCGTCAAATCCGGCCAACCAGCACGCAGATCATAAGGGGCCTGGGCGAACCGCTCGGCAATCTCGCGCAACCGCTTAGTGCCGAGGCAGTCGAAAAGGCCGAGGACATGTTCGCGTCTGACCGCCGGATAATATGCCGGGCTATGACCCGCGGTTGCCGCAATGATCGCCCAGTTGCTCTCGACCTGCCTGCGCGAAGCGTTGCCCAATGTCCCGAGAAGCTGTTCATGATCGAGGCGGTCCTCGGGAAAAGCGACATTCTGGGCATAGAGTGCCTCAATGAATGTGTCGGCATGGCGCTGGGGAAGGGGATTGAACGATGCTGCCTTTATCAAGGTAAGGATTAGCCCGCCCTCGGCTGCGGCACCGCTCCACCCATCTGCCGCATAGTGATCGAGCGCCGCCAGTTCCACCGGCTTCATCGTATCGTCCCGGCGCAGGCGCCATTCCTTTCCAGCCCCCCGCTCGAGGTGGATAACTTCATGCTCGATGCCGAAGCGTTGGGCTTGCTGCTCGAATTTCCCAATCCTGACTGTCGCGCGCGCCGAGTTCTTCGGCACGGCAGTTCGCTGCAGTTTTGCCAGTTTCCTGGAGACGCCTACCTGAGGATCTATTGAAAGCGCCTTGTCATAAGCGGCGATCGCTGCCTCGGTTTCTCCGGCGTGCTCGTGCAACTCGCCGCGCAGGCGAAGGGCTTGCGCCTGCCGCCAGACCTCTGCGCTAGCTTCCGCAACGTCGAGCCCGGCAAATATGGCAGTCCGCTGTTCCTGCGAAAGCTCGCCAGCAGCAGCGTCCGAGATTGACCGTATGATCCGGATGTCGCCGGTCGCTATGCGATTGCGCTGCCAGCCCTCGCGATCGATCATTGCTCCGCCGAAATCATAGCCGACGCGCTCACCTTCTTTGCCGATCAAATAGACGCGGCGGTTGGCCGGATCGAACGCATAGTCTTCGCTCCAGCCTGTTTCCTGCTCCCAGTTCGCGATCTCGCAGCCCTGGTCGAGATCGAACAGGAAATAGCGGCAACTGTCAGCGCTGCCTGGTGCATTGGCGGTCTGGCAGATTGCAAAGCGGCCATCGGCGGAGACGTCGCTGCTTGCCAGGTTGGCCGAGAACTCACGCTCGACGAGTTTGTGACCATCGGCGCGGAAGGCGACGAGCCTGCCGCTCAAGCCATCGCCGAACATCCAGTCGCTCAGGATGAACGTGCCAGTGTCTGCGACATGACCATGCTGCGGCCTTTCGAGACGGCCCGTAGCCAGCCTATTTCCATTGCCGCTCAACAAGGACCAGGATCCGTGGCCTTCATAGCGATGGCCGCTGATAGTGCCTTCCGGGTTTCGGTCCTGCCAGATGAGATGAAACCGGCCATTGGGCGATGCGGCATGTGGGCCGAAGAAGTCGAGGCTGGGAATGCTGACAAGCCCGTGGCCGAATGGCTCGATTTCCAGGGGTACGGCGCGACCGGGTTGAGCTGCCCGTTCCACTTCACGGCCACCGCCGAACAATCCTTTGAGAAACCCCTTCATGCGGCAGCGTTTAACGAATTTTGAAGCTCGGCAATGGCCTCGATCACATCATCGAACCGAGGCGGATCGCCAAAGATCATTCCGCTCATTGCCTGATAGTCCTGTCGCAGTTGATCGATCATGGCGCCTTCCGGGCATAACGCGAATGTCGGGACGCGTGCGGACGCCAGGTCGAAGTCGGGCCGGTTGAAGAACATGCGGGCGTGAACAACGCAGTCTTCGCCAAGCTCCAGATTTGCCGTCGCGGCCTTGCCAGTCTCGGAGTGGATCAGGCGATAAAGGTCGTAATAGTGACGCGAAATTCGCTGGCCGTTGCCGCGCAGTTGGTCGCGTATTTCATACCACCGGCGCAGCCCGTGAACGATGACCACTTTGTCCCAGAATGTCCGCTCGGCATCGACCACGGTCACGTTGGGCACAGCGAGGTCAATATCCGGGACATCGGCATCGACATAGGGCGTGATCGTCCGGCGTGAATGCGGGTCGAGCGCCGACTTGGCTCCGGATTCGATTTTCACCGACTTGGCGATATAGGCATCGGTCGGCGTCACGCTCGCATAGACCAGCATGAGCGTTTGGCCGTCGTACGCATCAGGCTCGACGCGAATGGCATCCTTTCCAAATCCTGCGCGCGCGCAGGTTTCGGCGCAGATATCGGCCAGTCGTTCGGCCAGTGGCCCGTTTATGTAAGCCTCGCAGGCGCTGCGTATCGCGTCGAGAGCAGCTTGGCGCTTCTTGCCGCTGAGCGCCGCAAGTTCCTCGATCGATGCCGCTTGGCCCAGATCGTCGCGGAAGACGGTCACGTCGACGTCTTCGGAAAATCGCTCGATCAACCCAAATGCCTTGGAGAGCGAGGTGCCGCCTTTGAAGAGCAGGCGCGGTCCCGCGCCCAATCCGTTGAACAGCGCATCCAGCGTCCAGCAAACCCAGAAGTCCTTCTCGACATTCTGCGGCGTCGTTCCGAGGCGTTGAGCCGTGGCGATGAACAGCCCGCTGCGTGTTCGTGCGTCTGCGCGCAGGATTTCGTCAAAAGCGGCATTCATGCCAGAGGTATCTCGCTGCTCACGAGCGGCCGCAGCATATCCTGCATCCAGGCTGGAAGCGTGGTCAGGCCATCAGCAAGATCGGCCCTGAGCACAGCGCCGTGCCTGGTGTCGGCCAGCAGGGATGATAGCCGGCCGCGCCATTGGTCGGTTTCGCCGCCGGACATGGTGTCGCGCAGCCAGTGCAGCGCCTGGACGATGCGCATGGCGGGGCGCCCGGCCCAGAACAGCTTGCTGGCCGCGGTCTGCTTGAAGGTTATCGTGAGATTGTCGAGCTTGATCGACTTCGGGCGCGCCTCGCTATGCACAACGATCTTCGCGGGCACGGCATTGGTGAAGCCGAGATCGTTTGCCGCCGTCATGCCATCGACCAGTACACGAATCTGGTCACGGCGCGCGACGGCATCGATGACCGCCCGAGGATCGGGGGCGCTGTCGTTTTGTGTCAGGCAGTTGAAGCTCGGCTTGTCATAGAGTCCTCGGTCGATCCGGCGCAGATCGCTCCCTTTGACCAAGCGCTGGAGCGTCTTGTCGACGGCATCACGCCCGGCGAGATCGAGGAAATCGGACGGTGTCCAGACAGCACCCTGTGCTCCCCGGCCGATACGATCGAGAATTTGTGCTTTCAGACCGGATGGCACATCGCTCATGTCCGAAATATGTAGCAGGATTTCGGACAATGTCCATTTATTCATGTCCGAAATATGTAGGCGGATTCCGGACATGTCGCACCGAACCTTGACCTAACCAAGACATCGATACCGAGCGCTCAGTGCATAAAGCTGCGTATGGACCATCTCCGTTAACTCTCTGATTCAATCGCAGAATTCTGGGACGATGTGAGCAAATTTACTTGGAGAGTCTCGAAAATTTCGAACGAACACTGTTGGCGCAGAGGGCAGGGCACAGCTGGTTTCCAAACCCACAGGCCGGAGGCCCGCATCCGAAGCGTTGATGCACGACGCCAACTAAGTCTCTGATCATGGAATAGCGATCACGTTCGGACGATGCGTGCAAGGCGACCCGAGGGATCAATCTCTATCGCTCCACTCCAATCACCGGGCGCTGCGGCAAGATCGTCTGAACAGTGCTCTGTGCCGATCAGCTTGGTCCAGAACACACAGACTGGAGCGATGACAGATTTGCTAAAACCCGCAAGCTCGATGCGCGCCTTTACCTCGATCCGGTTCTCATCGTTGGCAAAGCCTGCGACAAGCTCGAACCGTGAGCCGCCATCCATGACCACCGTCGAATCGTGCATCAATGCTGTGACATATAGCGCAAGGAAGGCTTGGTTCGCATCAAATGCGTGACGTTCTTCCTCCAACAGGGCCCCGCACTTGATGAGTAGGGCCGCTAAATCTTCGGTCACTTGTTCATCTGTAAACGCCGGGTTCCAGATGAATGCGGCCGAGAGGTAGTTGAAGACCGCTCGCTCCCGCTGTGTCAGCTTCTCGAAGCGATCACTCTGCATCTTTTTGATGGCTTGGTTGAGAGCGGATTTCACTACTTCGCGCCTTAGATTCAGACGTGCATCCAGTTGCGCATCAGTGGCTGTCCGTAGGTTGGCTGCACTGATCCGTTTGGCCGTTGCTAGGTCAGGAAAACGGCCTTCGCCCTGTTTGAGCCAGGACTCCAGGCTAAGCTGGATGTCTCTAATCTTGTCGGTTACTGGCCCTTTTTCCCGCTGATTGCGATGCGCGACGAAGTCGCCAATCTCTCGAATGGTGGCAAGTCCGTAGCAGTGGTCGCGCAAACCCAAAAAGATCCGGTCGAGATCTGCGACTCTGCAGTCGCCATGGATGTAGCGCTGGACGCGCTGGCGGAGTTCAGCCGGCTTCACGCAATCAAAACTAACGACATCTTTTTCTGGATAGACGAAAAAGACTTAGAAAACGTCATCTACCATTCTTCCGAACCGAATTGATCATCTAGGCACTTACCTTCCCGACCCGCATTCTCTATACGTTCTAAAATGATAACCGCTATGAGGGACTGAAGCAAATGAGCTTTCACTCGTCGATCACCGCTCCTGATCCGTTTCTGTTCCGCTTTGCCACGCCGCGCTCTGCCGAGGCGGAGATGCCAGGCCGCTATTCGTCGAAGCTGGATGTGTGGGTGATCGATAGTGAGGAGGGAGAAGTTCCGATCATCGAAGTCGCAGGCGGTTCGCTCGTCGCGACGCAAAGCAAGACAATGACACACGTCGAGGTCGACGATGACGATGCCGCGAAGTTTGGATCGATGGAAACGGGGACCTTTACAAAGGTTCGCCAAGAGGCGGACGACGAAGATGCATCGCTCTGCCTTCCGGCGCGGACAACCAAAACCGACGTCCAGCAAGAGCGAGACGACGAGGCGTTGAACCCATACTGGTGAACGGGCAACTCGGCTTGATCTTGCTCGTCACCAACAAGCGCGATGTCACGACAGATTTTGTCGTACTCGAGATGCGCCGTCGCGGTTTGCCATTCATCCGGCTAAACACCGAGGATTTGCCGCAGCACGAGCTGGTGATGGAAGAAGGAGATCCCGCGGGCTTGTCGCTTTCCGGCCCGTGCGGCGAATTCCGCCTCTCCGAAATCACGGGCGCCTAACGCCAAGATCACCCGCATCCGAGTGACTCATGAACACCTTCTGAGGGCTTTCGGTACGTTCGTCCTCCTGCTGCTGCTCGATCCGCTTTTTTACGCTATGGGTTTTCGCAATACGGTGCAGCAGCTGCCGGTGCCTAAAGTTATTGTTGTAGAACGTGTGCTGACTTCGGTTCCACAGGCCAATCCATCTCCTATCGAGCGGACACAGGCCAGACCGCCAGCAAACCAACAGCCTGCATTAGAGCCACCGTCGAAGGCTACTACGGTCATCCCGCCGCCGGAGCGCACCCCCGATTGTGCCAAAGACGTTCAAAAATGCGCGGAAGCGAAATAGCCCGATAATTGCTCCGAAGAAGCGTTCTAGCTTGGTTGGTTGCAGCACCGCGTCGGACCGGCCAATTTGGTGCCGCGCGTCTCGAAATCATTCCGCGAGATGACCGTTTTTGCGCATAGCTTCGACCGTTGCCGCTTCCGCAGCCGCAACTGCGGCATCGACTTCATCCTTGTTTAGCAGAACGAGCTGCTTTCGCGATGGAGGCAAATCGATATCGAGGTTGAGATGCTGGCGGGTGTAGAAGGCTATCTCTTTCACGATCGGACGCGAAGGAGCGCTGCTGAACACCGCCCGTTGAATCATAATTGGCAGATTTCGAAGCACCTAGGCTGTGAAAAGCGCAAACAAAATTTTCAGCGAACTAACGATTTCTACATCGCGTTGAAACTTCAAGGCCGGCCGTGCGACCTAACATAGCCTTTGCAATAGCCTTCCCAGGATTTGTAGAGCCTGTCTCCGCGGAGCGTTTGCAACTTGTCGCCCATGAACTTGCGATAGCCTTGAGCGACGATGTCTTTGTCCCACCCGCCGCCATGGTCGGATACGATCGTCAGCAGTTTCTGGTCCCCGCAAAAATGGAGCGAGTCTGAAGGGAATAGCGGTTCCTGGGTGATCCGGGGGAGGGGGGTCCGGACAATCTGCTCGACCGTTCCATCGCGGCGCGCCTTGCGGCCGATGCGCGGCCGATCGAGTTCACGCGCCGCTGCCTCCTGATCCTCGTTCGGCTTGGGAATGAAGTTGAGCATCACTTCCTTCACCGGATTGCCGCGCCCCGAGCCCCTGATCTCGTTCCATTCGACAGTGAAATCAGCCAGCTGGTCAATCTCGGCCTTGGACTTGTTGAGGACGTCGCGCCGAAACTCGGCATAATTTTTGAAGCTGCCATCGGGAACGCCAAGCCGGCGCCTCAGATCCTCGATCGACATTTTGACCGTGCGGTTCTGCCGGTTGATGACCAGGCAACCAAGATCGTAGAGTGTCAACGCATAACGGGATTGGAGCGACAGGGTCACACCCAGATTGACCCGCGCATAATAATCAGAGCCGCGCAGAACCGTGCGCAGTGCATCGGACAGCTCGAACTCGACAACGCTCAAACCATCCTCAGCCACTTCCTCAACGCAGCGCGAGAGAAGCGACTGTGACAGGGTTGCTGGTCGACCTTTGCTTGACGTGGTCTTGATACGGACGATGACGCGGATCAATTCGTCCATCACTGCCTGAATGCGCTCATTGCCCTTGTGCGAGCGGCGCAGTTCTTTCTTGGTGATGGTGAACACACGGTCTTCGGCCGCGTCGCCTCCGGCTTTGCGCAGCATCAGTGCAAATGCCTTGCGGGCAGCAGCGCTCAACGAACCGGTTTCAAACTCGGATTCGACCAGCTCGCCTGGCTTGCTGACAAAATCCTGGTTGCTCTTCGTGATCCTTTCGGCAACACGAAGGGTCAGGCCAACTTGTGGCGAGTCTGATTCGACTAGTGCCTCAACCTCCATGTGAGTCTCTTAGCATGAGTGGCTCACACTAAGCAACTCACTCTAAGCCCCCGATTGCTCATATAAAGGGTTTGGATTCCTGCGGCTTTTGGCCGAAAGCCCCCGATTTCTCACAATGACGAGGGCTTCTTGATGCCGGGAAAATACCCCTTTTGATCGAGAATCGGGCCACCCCCGCCGACTCACATGAAGGCCTTCGCAAAGCTGCGGAAATAGGCGGTTTTAGCGCCATCCCCCAATCGCTCACATGAACATGACGCGCGAATAGATCATCCACGATTTTCCGCCTGGCTTGAACAGCTCGTCGACGACCAGCCCCCATCCGCTCATAAGAAGCTGCCTTCGATCGGAGCTTACCCCCAATTGCTCATGTAAAACGAATCGAATGGCGCAATATCGTCGCTAACTGTTGAACAAGGCCCCTGTGAATCAGTCGCTTATGGCGCTGAGTTGATTCAGAATCGGTGGCGCCCCCGATATCTCATATAATCCCCCAATCGCTCACGATCTGTCCCCCGATTCCACATTTTGAAGCCCCCGGGCGCACATGCTACAGCCCCCGCGGCCTCATGAAGACGGCCCTTAACGCATTGGCTTTGCTCAAAAATATGGCCCTGAATCTTAGAATCCCTGAATCTGGAAAACTCCCGCACTGCGTTTGGGGATTTTTTATGGATTGGATTTGAAGGGTATAACCCCCAACCTTGGGCGCTCCAACGACAATATCTGCGGGCAACCAGCGACGGGAGGGAAGGGGGATCGGTAAGGCAGGAGGTGCACCATGCGTTCGATTGCCAACAAGCCTACAATCCAGACCCTGCAGCTCGTCGCCCGCCTAGGGGGCACCTGGCACGGAAATGTCGCGATGTGCCGCTGTCCAGCACATAAAGACCGTACGCCGTCGCTCAGCATCCGGCAGGGCGACCGCGCGATTCTTGTGACCTGCTTTGCCGGCTGTGCAAGCGAAGATGTACTCAGGGCCATCGCGCGATTGGCACCCATTCTTTCCGCCAACAAAGAGAAAATCGAGCGCCCAACCAGAGTGTCGGGCAACCCCCATTGGGCAATTTGGCAAGGTTCACAGAGGATCGCAGGAACGCTGGGCGAGCGTTATCTATGCGACGTCCGCAGGCTCACCAAGCCGCTGAACAATGTACGTTTTCACCCAAAATGTCCGCGCGGACGAGGCAAAGCCGCGACCTTTGAACCGGCAGTCATTGTGGGGATGCACCTTGGCGGCCGATTGACGGCAATCCAGCGATTGTTTCTTGATCCTGCTACCGCGCGCTGCACCGCCAAGATTGTCCTTGGCCAATCCATCGGCGCGGCCTGGACCAACGATGTTGCGGGCAAAACTGTGGCACTTGCCGAAGGATTCGAGACTGCGGCTGCTTTTACGCAACTGCACGGCATCCCGGCCTGGTCGAGCATGGGGGCGCGGCGGCTGCCGCAGGTCCGTTTTCCGTCTGAAGTGCGTACGGTCATTTTGCTGCGCGACAATGATCCCGAGGGCGAGGCGGCCGAGCGCAAGGCCGTGATCGCCTATAGTGCCCAGGGATTGGAGGTCGAACATGCGCCCCCACCGACTCATGCAAATGACTGGGCCGACCAACTGTTTATGTGAGGAAAGGGGGGCTGGGCCTGGCGTGCCGGACGATCGGTACGGGCATCAGGAGGCCAGCCATGCGCATGATGACAGACTTGGGGGAGGGGCTCGACCTTGCCGCCCGCGACATCCACAGCCTTATCTATACAGATCAATTGATAACCCGAGCTGCGCTCAATGCGGCCATGGAACGCGCCTTTGGGGCTACTGATGCGACAGGGGCCTGGACGCAGCGCCAAAGCTTTGAGGCGCTAGAAGCGGCAGTCTGTCTTTGGGTGATGCAGCGCGCTCGGGCAAGCGATCCAAGGGCGGAGCTTGCTGATATCACGGCAATGCTTGCCCGGCTTCCGACCCAAACCGTGCGCAGCGAAGCGCAATATGAACTCCAGCAATTCTCGACGCCTGCGGACATTGGCTGGCTTGCGACTCACCTCGCCGCCATCACACCATCCGACATTGTGCTTGAGCCCAGCGCCGGGACGGGTCTGCTTGCAGCGTTCGCCAAGCGGGCAGGGGCCTCGCTCCAACTCAACGAATATGATCCGGTCCGCGCGCATTTGCTCCGCCAGATCTTTCCAGACTGTGACGTCAGCGAACATGACGGTGCCCGGATTGCGACGCTGCGCGCAGTCGATCGCCGGCCAAGCGTCCTTCTCATCAACCCGCCTTTCTCGATATCGCTGGGGCGCGGCAGTGACCGCAATGCAGCTGCCCGCCATCTGGCCTCGGCCCTCAACCGGCTCGAACGCGGTGGCCGCGCCGTTGCAATCATGCCCGACTGGTTTGCCTCTGGCCCGCGCATGGAGCAGGTGTTTCGCACGACGCTCGACGGGATGCGCGTTGTTCAATCCTTGCGCCTCGACCGGGGGGCTTATGCCAAACACGGTACATCGGTTGCGGTGCGGCTCTACGTGATCGACAAGGTGCCGGGCTCACTCTCCAGCGTGACCATCAACCGCGCGACCCCCGCCAATCTGCTTGATGCGATTTCCACAGTGCCCCCCCGGGCGTTGCTGGCCCCTTCGGAAAGACCGGCCTTGCCGCGATCGGGCAAGCTCTCGCTCTTCCGTTCGGTCAAATCTGCAGCACCACGTCCGGTCATCGTGCGCGCGCCACAGCGCAATGAAGTGGCGGATGTTGGCTATACCGTGCTTGATGAACCTGCTCCTGCAGGCGAACAGCAGGGCGTCTATTCATGCTTTCGCCCTTCGCGTTTGGTGTTGACCGACGCGGGCGAGCATCCAACGATGCTGGTTGAATCCGCCGCCATGGCTTCGATCAACGCCCCCAAGCCTGTCTATGTTCCGCGACTTCCCGAACAGATTGTCACAAAAAGGCTGCTGTCGGCGGCCCAGCTGGAAACCGTAGTTTATGCAGGCGACGCCTGGTCGCGCGAGCTACCGGGCCGCTTTGTCGTCGATCCCAAATCGGTCCAGATCAGCGAAACCGCCGATGGTGACGCCTATCGCTACGGTTTCTTTCTGGGGGATGGCACTGGCGCCGGGAAGGGGCGGCAGGCCGCCGCCTGCATCATGGATCAATGGCTGCGCGGCAAGCGTCGGCACATCTGGATTTCGAAGAACGCGCCCTTGCTCGAGGATGCACGGCGCGATTGGACAGCGCTCGGCGGCTTGTCTGCCGACCTCATTGAGCTGGCCGCATGGAGAATCAACCAGTCCATTTCGGCACCCGAAGGCATTTTGTTCGTGCCCTACGGAACGCTCCGATCAGCGCGGGTCGATGAGACCCGTCTCGACCAGATCATTGCCTGGGCGGGCGCCGATTTTGAAGGCGTGATCGTGCTCGACGAAGCCCATGAGCTCGGCGGGGTCGCCGGTGGCGAAGGCACGATAGGCAAAAAAGATGGCTCTTTGCAGGGGATTGCTGGCGTCATGCTCCAAAACCGCTTGCCCAGAGCACGCGTGCTTTACGCCTCGGCGACGGGCGCGTCCGACATCAACAATCTGGCTTATGCCGTGCGGCTTGGCCTCTGGGGTCCCGGAACCGCTTTTGCATCCCGCGAAAAGTTCATCACCGAAATCCGCGAAGGCGGGATTGCAGCGATGGAGTTGGTAGCCCGCGATCTCAAGGCGAGCGGGCTCTATCTCTCGCGGGCGCTCAGTTTTGCCGGGGTCGAATATGACATCCTTCAGCACGATCTGACCCTGGACCAGATCGATATATACGACCAATATGCTGAAGGCTGGTCGATCATTCACCGCAATATGGAGGAAGCGCTCGAGATCACCGGCATTGTCGATGCGCTGGAAAATGCCACGCTCAACTCACAGGCCAAAGCCGCCGCGCGATCGCGCTTTGAGAGCGCCAAGCAGCGCTTCTTCGGGCAGATATTGCTGTCGATGAAACTGCCATCGCTGTTTCCCGCGATCGACAAGCATCTGAACGAGGGCGACAGCGTGGTGATCCAGCTGGTTTCGACTGCGGAGGCCATTCTCGACCGGCGGCTTGCCGATATAGATCCGCAGGCGCGCGAGGAACTCGACCTTGATCTTTCGCCGCGCGAGCTGGTGATCGACTATCTGGTCCGTGCCTTCCCGACCCGGCAGATGGTCGAATATCAGGACCAGACCGGCGAAACCCGCTCGCGGCCAATGTTTGATGCCGGTGGCAACGCGGTTTACAATGCCCAGGCCGAAGCGGCGCGCGATGCGCTGATCGAACAACTTTGCGCGCTTCCGCCCATCCATTCAGCGCTTGATGCGATCCTCTTGCGCTTCGGTCCCGACATGGTTGCCGAAGTGACGGGCCGGTCAAAACGGTTGATGCGATCGGCTGACGGCGGCCAGCGGCTCGAATCCCGCTCGGCCCGGTCCAATCTGGTCGAGACCCAGGCTTTCATGAACGGCACCAAACGGGTGCTAATCTTCTCGGATGCCGGCGGCACCGGGCGAAGCTACCACGCCAGCCTTGACGCCAAAAATCAGGCGCGGCGTGTGCATTTCTTGCTCGAGCCGGGATGGCGCGCGGATCGGGCAATCCAGGGGCTGGGCCGGACGCATCGCACCCATCAGGCGCAGCCGCCATTGTTTCGTCCGGTTACCACCACTTGCCGAGGTGAATTGCGCTTCACCAGTACGATCGCGCGGCGTCTCGATGCCTTGGGTGCGCTCACCCGCGGCCAGCGCCAGACCGGCGGGCAAAATCTGTTCGATCCTTCGGACAATCTTGAAAGCGATTACGCCAAGGCTGCGCTCATCGACTGGTATCATTTGCTGGTGCGCGGCAAGCTCCAGAGCTGCACGCTTGCGAGCTTCGAACGCGACACAGGGTTGAAGCTGACCGACCAAGACGGCGTGATCTGCGAAGATCTGCCGCCGATCCAGCGCTGGCTCAACCGGCTGCTGGCGCTTCGGATCGCCACCCAGAATGCGATATTCGACGAGTTCATCGCGCTTGTCGAAACCCGTGTCTCGGCTGCCAAGGACGCAGGCACCTTCGATGTCGGGGTCGAGACATTGCTTGTCGAGCGCTGCGAACTCTTGGGTGACACCATCATCCGCACCGATCCCCAAACCGGGGCGACTTCGCACCTCCTTGAAATTCTCACCCAGCGCCGCCGCCAGCCGCTGGCGCTGGATCGGCTCAAGGCGATGACAGAGATGAAACGCACCGCCTGTTTGCGCAATGGCCGCAGCGGCAAGGTTGCGCTCCGCATCCCCGCACACCCGCATATGGACGATCAGGGCAATACGCTCATCCGCTTCGAGCTGGTCCGGCCCTTGCGCAGCGAGTTCATTCTCGAACGCAACCTGGCCGAAAGTGCCTGGGAGATCATAACCCAATCCGAGTTCGAGGCTGCCTGGCAGGTTGAGTTCGAAGAAGATGCCAATGATCTGGTTTCCGATACGCTCTATCTGGCGACGGGCCTGCTGTTGCCCATCTGGGGTGCTCTCCCCAAGGAAGACCTGTCCGTGATGCGCATTCTCGACGAGACCGGCAATGGCTGGCTCGGGCGGCGCATTCCGGACATCTATGTCGAGGGCGTGCTCGACCGGCTCGGGGTCAGTGACCGGGTGGTGCTCGCCCCCGACAAGCTCGCGCAAGCGATCCTTGCCGGGCGCAGCTACGCGCTCAAACACCCGCTCAATGCGACAATCAAGACAGCGCGCGTCAATGGGCAGAAGCGGCTCGAGATTGCGGGGCTGGAAGCTGCACAATTGCCGCACCTCAAGGCGATGGGCTGTTTTACCGAAATCATCGCCTACAAGACGCGGGTCTTCATTCCGCTTGATGCGGCACCTGAGATCCTCGCCCAGTTGCTCGCCTGAGGGCACCTGCGACATCAAGAGGGGAGGGGGGTGGGTAGGAGTGGCGCTGCAATGTGTCGCGCCTTGACCCTGATTGGAGACCCCAGATGAGCATCATCCAGATTCCGCTTTCCAAGCTGCATCTTTCGCCCGCCAACGTCCGCAAGAATGACAGCCAGCTCTTCATCGACGAGCTCGCCGCGAATATCGGTGAGAACGGCCTTTTGCAGAACCTTGTCGTCGCCCCGATGGCCAAGCCCAAGGGCCATTATTGCGTGACCGCAGGCGGTCGTCGCCTGCGCGCGATGAACCGGCTTGTTGAGCTGGACCAATGGCCCAAAGATGCGAGCGTCGATTGCCGGTCGCTCCAAGGCGATACGGCGCAGCAAAGCGAAGTCTCTTTTGCCGAGAATTTCCTGCAGTTGAAGATGACCGTCACCGACGAAATCCGCGCGTTCAAGCATTTCATCAACGAAGGCAGCGATGTCGATGCCATTGCCCGGCGTCTGGGGCTGACCCGCCGCCATATCGAAGCGCGGCTGCGGCTTGCCGATCTGGCCGAGCCGATTTTTGCGGCACTTGATGAAGGCACGATCACGCTCGACATCGCCAAAGCCTATGCAAGCACCGCGAGCCATGAGCGTCAGCTGATGGTGTGGGAGCAGATGGCGAACCATTGGCAAGGCAACAATGCCGACACCATCCGCCGCATGATCGCACATGCATCGCTGCCCTCGACCTCGCCCATCGCCCGCTATGTCGGCGAAACCGCCTATCGCGAAGCCGGAGGTCGGATCGAATCCGACCTGTTCCAAGCCGAAACCGGTGACAAGTGGCTCGACAGCGAAATCGCCCTGCGGATCGCTGGCGAGAAACTGCAGGCCTTTGCGGTCGAGGTCGCGACCAAGACTGGCTATGGCTGGGTACGTCCGCTCGTTGGCACCCGGGTCGACCATGCCGCTGTTGAAGCGCTGCATCCCGTGCATGTTGAGCCCGCACCTTTGAGCGAGGACGAACAGGCCCGCATCGCGTCCATCGCGGACGAAATGGCCGAGATCGAAGCCAAGTTTGAGGAGGGTCTCGACGACGACGGCGATGCCGATGCGCTCGAGGACCGGTATGCGAAACTCGAGGCTGAACTCGCGCGCATCCAGGACAAGCCTGGTATTGTGTCCGACGACCTCAAACCAAGCGTGGGCTGCTTTGTCATATTGGATGCTGAAGGCATGCCCGTCATCGACCCAACGCTCTACAGCGAAACTGCGCCACGCAAGCAACGCAGCACGGCAGCAATGAACGGCAGCACCGATGGAAGCGGGGCTGGCGACGGCACGGGCGACGGCGAAAATGGCGAGGTGGCGATCAAGCCGCTCTCACAGCGGCTGATTGGCGAATTGTCGGTCCAACGGCGCGACATTCTCGCCGCCAACCTGGCGGTTAACCCGGCAGTTGCGCTCGATTTGCTGATATTTGCCATTGCCGATCGCACCCCGACCTATGGCCGCGATGAGCGCGGTACGACAATCCGCGCGCCCGAACCCTCCTGCTATCTCGACGCTTATCCGGCTTCGCCAGCCTTCGAGCAACTTGCCGAGGTCCGCGACGGGCTGGATCCGAGCTGGACCGAACACGAAACCACCGTCGCCCGCTTCGAGGCCTTTGCCGGGCTCGACGATGACGCCAAGGCTGGCTGGCTCGCTTATGTCGTTGCCAAATCGCTCGAGCCCAGCATCGGCGGTCCGCGCATTGGTCATCAGGGTCCGAGCGGCAATGATCTGCACGATCATTTGGCCGGGCTGATGCAGATCGATGCGGCCCAGCATTGGCGCCCAACCGCAGCCAATTATTTTGACCGGGTCGGCAAACAGCAATTGCTCCGCCACATCACCGACATCGGCGGGACGACGATGGCGGCGAGCTACATGGCAAGCAAAAAGGGCGACTTGTCCCAGACCTGCGAGAAACTCTTCGCAGGCGAGACCATCGTCGCGACGGAGGTCAAGACTGCGGCTATTGCTTGGGTCCCTGATGCAATCCGGTTCGGCGCGGCAACTGAAGCTGTCAGCGATGATGCCCGCGATGCAGGTGATCCGGTGGAGCCTCCGGTCGCCGAACCTGTCGAGAGCGCAGGTGAGGAACAGCTTGACGTGGAGGACTTTGTCGAAGCCTGACCGCTCGCATCCGACTTTGCCGCGCCGTTCGCTTGAGCGGCGGCGCGGCACTTGCTTTCAACGCAGCTGAGGAGCCCAATATGCGCTTTCGCAAGATCGACGCGGCGGCGACCGTCACCGCGCTCATTCTCGACAAACTGCGTGCCGGAACGGCGCCTTGGGTTCGACCCTGGTCGACGACCGGGATGCGCCCGGCGCGCCATAACGGCCTGCCCTATACAGGCGTCAACACGCTTTATCTCTGGGCGGTCGCCGATGCGCGCGGGTTTGCCAGCCCCTATTGGATGACCGCACGGCAGGCAGCCGAGCTCGGGGCCGAAGTCCGGGCAGGCGAGCGGTACGCGATCAGCGTCTATTATGCGACCGCCAAAAAGGCGGCTGCTCGCGCGCAAACAGCCGAGCAAGGTGGCCGGGTCTTCCGCTTCCTCAAATGCTATGCGGTCTTCAACGCAGACCAGATTGAGGGCTTGCCGGCGCATTATCATCCCGAGCCCGCTGATTGTCTCAAGGATCCGGTCGAGCAGCGCGCAGGAATTGAGGACTTCTTCAACGCCATTCCCGTGCCCGTCCGTCATGGCGGTGAGCGTGCCTATTACAGCCCTACAAGCGACCATATCCAGTTACCGCGGGCGCGGCATTTCCAGTCGCTCGATCATTATTGGTCGACGCGCGGGCATGAATGCGTCCACGCGACGGGCGCGACGCATCGGCTGAAGCGCCAGTTCGGCAAGCGCTTCGGCGACAAGGCCTATGCTTTTGAGGAGCTGGTCGCCTGCCTGGGCCAGTCCTTCATTTCGGCTGAACTCGGTCTTCCCGCCAGCCTTCACGACAGCCACGCGTCCTATATCGCATCATGGATTGAAGTGCTCGAGCGCGACAAGACCGCGATCATCCATGCCGCCGCCAAGGCCGAGCAGGCGGTGGCCTGGCTTCGCGCCTGCACCGCCAACGACGCTGCGACTGCGCAGCTCGCCGCCTGAGCGACAATGAAAGGCGAGGGGGAACTTTGTTCGTGCGCCCGGGCGAGACGGGCGGGGAGACCCCAAATGAACTATGACCTAGCATTCCGCTTTGCCCGCGCGCTCCAGCCCGAGGGGCTGACAACGATCCAAAATGCCTGCGCCGCGCTGGTCGATGCCATGAAAGACGCACGAAACGCTGGCTGCGAGATCGAGCGTGACCCCGCAGTGATCCTGCTTGGCCGCCATCTGGGTCGCGTCGCATCGGGGCTCGATCCAGCGGAAAGCTATCCGGCGGACGGTGCCATACGGCAGGCCTGTTTCGAGCGGATTGCCGACCTGCGCGCCAAGCCCGCGCTGGTCCCGCTCGCGCGGCGCGGTGTTGGTTATGACCCGGAAGCCAAGCGCGCCTTTCACCGCGAAGCCCGGGCGGCATTGGCAGCGCTTGCGCGCCAGCTGGGGCTGGTGCCGGACGATTATGACCTGCGCATCAACGTAGGCGGTATCGCGGTTTCGGGCGAAGTGACGCTCCATTCCGAGAAATTCTATGTCCAGATCAGTTGCGGCATCATGGGGCCAGGGCGCGAGATCCTCTACAGGCGCTGCAAGGGACGGCGCGATTATTGCGGCGACCGGAACCATTTCGCCGACATCGCTTTGGCCATCGATGCGGCGCGGTTCGCGAGAACCTTGCAGCGCGAGCTCTGTCTCGCCCCCGGAAACGCCCGGCAAGACGCGCTTCCCACCGCGACGGCTGCCTGAAAGCGCCCACATTCCCGCGCCCGGACTTTCGGGCGAACCTCTGAAAGGAGACATATCATGGGTTGGCTCTCGATGACGGCTGCCGGAATGGGCGGCCATAAGCGGCCCAAGGCCTATCTCGATGCACAGCTCACCTTCGCGCCCGACCCAGCGAAGGACCGACCCACCGGCCTGCGCGTGTTGCGCTCGTCGATGGTCGGGCAGGTCTATTATGCCGCGGTTGAAAATTACGATGCGGATAGCTCGAAATCGGTCTTTGCGGTGGTCTGTCTGACCCGGTGGAACCCCAAGGCGCGCGATGGCTATATCTTTGCCTATAAGGATATGGACGAAAGCTGCGGCCCCAATGAATGCCAATGCCCGGCACGGATCCTTGATCTGCTCACCGAGCCTGCGAACGACTATGCTCGCGAATGGCGGGCACGCTGCTGGGCGCGGCTGCTGCTCACGGGCCGCAAACAACCCCAAAGCGGCGACCGGCTGATTTTCCCTGAACCCATCCGGTTCACCGACGGTTACGAAGGTCGCGAGTTTGAGGTTGTGCGCCGGCAGCGCGCAATCCTGCTCCAGCGTCCCGACGCGCGTGTCCTCTACAAACTTTCCCGGCTGATGGAACGGCGCTGGTCGCTTGTGCCCGGTTCTACCACCAAGCAGTGATCCTGGTTCCACGGGTTCAAGAGAGATTGCCCATGACCACCTGCCCCAAGGACGCCGGCCGCTCACCGCTGCGTGCACGGCTGTGCAGTATCGAAAACGCCAACCGCCTCGCAGTCCAGGTCGCCGATGATGCGCAAAGTGACACGGTCGTGGTGCGTACCGGTAACCCGGTCCAGCCTTACCGGGTTGTGCTCGCCAATTGCGCAGTCGCCGGAAATATCGTCTCGCGCACCGTCAAATGTTCGCAAGGTTGAGATGATACACGGCCACGACCGAGCCGGTGTTTCAGCAGGCTCGCGGTCCTTGATCGACCGACCAGGCAGCGCCAAGCTCGAACTCGCTGTCGGCCGAAACCAGCGGGCCGTCAGGCTCTGCTGCAACATAAGGTGTCACCAGCGGTCGCCGCGCGATCCGGGCCCGGCTCAACGAAGCGGCGATCCGCCCGCGTGCCTTGAGCAGCCCTTGAAGCCATTCAAGCGTATCGAGCATTTCGATCACGCCGCGGCCGGCAAGCGCAAAGTAAAGCGCCCGCTGGAAATCATCGCAACCATTGCTGAGGATCGCAGCCAGCTTCGCCCTGCCTTCTGGCACGCCGTGATGGACCCAATCCACGGCTTGGTGCAGCTCGCGGACCGACAGATAGGCATCATCAATCTCCATGCCGAGGCTGAGATTGGCGACAACCCGTTGCTGCGGCAGCAATTCCGGGTCGCAGGCGGCATCGCGCAAACCGATATCGAGGTCAAAATCGGCGAGAATTTGCGGGTGCCGGTCCATCTTCATCTCCTGTTTGGCCGTGAAACATAACATGAACATAGACCGCGCGTCAATCACGGCGAGAGGGAAGGGGGTGGGCTCGTTGTGGGACGCGTGGGTGCGCGGCCGTTCTTGTTCAAACCAACAGGAGTGTGACGATGACGACGACCACAGCCACTGACAGCGAGGCAGCTCGGGCGCAGCAATGCGCGCGTCTCAACGATCTATGCCGCGCCGGGACCCTCAAACAGTCCCGGACCGTCTTTACCAGGGGGTGCATTGACGCCTTTTGCGATCCCGACGATCGCCTGAGCCTGTTTGCGGTGCAGGCCGAACTTCTGGGCAAGGTGCGCGGGCATGTCTTTGCCGAAGGCGATGATCCGCATGGCGAGCGCGATTTCGGTGCCTTTGAGCATCGGGGCAAACGGCTCTTCTGGAAGATCGACTATTATGATCCGAGCTTAAGCTTTGGTTCGGAGGACCCGACCGACCTCGCCAAGACCCACCGCGTCCTCACCATCATGCTCGTCAGCGAATATTGAGCATGGGCAAGGAACCACCGACATGAGCCGTCACAGCCTGAAGCCCTTGACGGGCCTCGGCACGGTTTACGAGGTCGCCATTGGTTGGGACCGCGCGCTTGCGACCTATTTTGTCATCGTCTTCGGGGTCCCCGACGACGACGGTCGCGGCCCTTGCGAGGCAACCGAACTCTTGCCGCTCGTCTGGGAAGGAACAGCACCCGGCGCGCTCCCGACACCCGAAGCGGCTGTTGATCTTGCCGCAGCCTATGCAACGATACCCGAGGGACTGGCGGTCCACCTTGCAAATGACCGCGAAGCGGAACCCGCAAGCGTTGCCGACCCGGCCAGCCATGCATTTCTGGCGGCATTCTCGCCCAAGGCGAATGGCAGACCTTGAAAGGTGTCGGGAACTTGAAGGCCGCGACCGGTAGCCCTTAACGCCAGTGACGGAATGACGGACGCTTCGGTCAGCAGACTTAAGCTGGGGCACCCATCTCCTCCTTCGGGGAAGTCGCCGCGGCGATCTCTCTTGCCAGATCATGCAGAAACCGGGTGGCCGGGCCGACCACGAGATCGTTCTCCGCCGGCGTGTCGGACCAGCGATGCATGCCGACTAGCATCGCCAGCAACGGCCAGTCGATCAGAGAGCCTCGAAAAGGCATCTCCATCCAGGCCTCTTTATCTGCCTGGAGGATTCCGATATAGCCTTCATAGTCAAGGAGGCTGCCCAAAAGCAGCCTTTGGTCCATCTGACTTTCCCGCCTCCAGTCGCGCGCAAAACGAACCATCGGCGACAGTCGCGCGAACATATCGAGCGGGGGGAGATGGTATGGCTGATCAAAACCACCGATTGCCAACCCATGAATTTTGTCTAGAAAAGTCGGCGAAGCGAATGCGGCGGGAATTATCAGTTCGAAGAGATGCCGCCGACGCGCCAGCCCATGGTCGGAAAGGTCGAAACTCACGTAGACGCGCCTTGCGCCCATCTCGATGTTCACCTCATCCTCAACCATGGTAACGGTAATGGTACCTGCTATCGCTCCAAGCGTTGCAGCGAAAATCGTCTGCATGAGTGTCATGCGGGGCGGCGGACCGCCGATCTCTGAAAGCGAAGACGCGATCACCAGGCCATCGCGAACCCTTCCAGTCGCAAAGGCCAGGCCAGCAGCGTCACCGAGCTGGTAAACGAGATCGGTGGGCTCCCACGCATCAGCAGCGATCGGACCGCCCGGCAGCTGTTTGTCGCGCACTGCAATCACGATCGACACGGTCGCGACGCGTAGATTGTCGGCGAAGGCGAGTGCCGCCTCGATGTCCGCGTCCGACCAGCTTTCGGTGCCTGGCAGCCTCATAGCGAACCGATCACATTTGAAACCGCATGTGGCGCAATGAAATCCGTGTTGGCAATTACACTGTCACCGCCCGTCCAGCTCGCGTCCAAAGGATCACCCCGAGCATCAACCTTCATGACCCAGGCGACCTGACGTCGCGGCACGTAGAGCTTGGCCGTCACCTCGCCTTGATAGTGATATTTGTGAAACCCGGAAAATAGCCTCAAATCCCGGACATCCTCAGCGAGCCCCGGAATGTCAGCAGCTGGCTTGGGCGTGGTGACAACCCACAATCGAAAAATATAGCCCGGTGTTCTTCCGCCGCGCGTCGCGAAGTTGAGCGCGGTAGCCAGTGCCGGCACCACCATAGCTGGCATCTTTCGCCCCTGGTATTCGACGCATCCGGCACCGAGTGAGATGTACGGAGTCGTCGCCGCAACCTTCTTGTAATCGTTCACGTGATCGTCGAGCGCGGCGGCCGACAGCGCATTCTGCGATGCTCCTTGTGCACTTGCCAAAACGGCGGCGCCATTCGCGACAACCCAATTGCTCAGCAGACCAGTGTCGGCAATCACCCGCTCGGCCATCGCATCATCGAAGCTCGCGCTCTCTGCGATTCCCTTATAGCACCAGTTGATGAACAACGCGTACTTCCCTCCTGCGCCGACAGATGAACTGTTTCTCGCTTCCCCACAAGTTGTTCCCGCATAAGCACCGAATGTGAACAAAAACACGGCCAAAGCCTGAAATGCATTGAAGAGCGAGAAGCACATCACCAACAGTCATTCGGGCGGTGCGCAAGCATTTCAATCTGTTATAGCTGGGCAATGCATGACGGAAACACACCCTTTTCAGCGCGATTCGGTTTTCACTCACCCGATGCCGAGATCACGATCCGCGAAGATGCACCTGAAGAGATGCGTAGTGCAGTGGCTATGCTCGGCTATGCCTTTGATCTCGGACCTGGCGGCATGCGCGACCTCCTGTGCGAAGTTCTGCTCAAACGCCCCGATCCTGGCAACTGGTCTCCGGGAAACATCGAGAACGAGGTGCATCGCCTGATTGACAGCGCGCCTTGGTACAAGATCTACGATTTCGCTGAGCGGCTTTATCTCGAAGTTGGGAAGGGCGACTTTTCCGGAGATCGGCAGCGCTCGTTTGAGGAACGCCTCAACCGGAGCTTCCGAGAGCTCGGCGTCGGATGGGAACTCCAACAAGGCAAGCTGGTCGCTCGCGGATCGGAAGCCTTCACGCTGGCAACGCGCGACGCCGTCGCCGTCATGCAAAATGCGGGCATGCCGACCGCTGCTCAGGAGATCCACGAGTCACTGAAAGACATCTCCCGCAGACCAAATGCCGATGTGACGGGTGCAATCCAGCATGCCATGGCTTCGCTGGAATGCGTCGCGCGTGAGATCGATGGGTCCACCGATACGCTCGGCAAAATTATCGCTCGGCTGACCTTCCCACCACCACTTGATGTTGCGCTCCATAAGCTGTGGGGATTTGCCTCCGAGCAGGGACGGCACATTGTCGAAGGCCGCGAACCAAGTTTCGAAGAGGCTGAGTTGGTCGTTACCATCGCTTCGGCAACTGGCGTCTACCTTCTGCGCCACCGCCAACGCGCCCAGTCTGGCCCCCAGGCCTAGCCGAGGATCGGTTCCAGCACCGTGGTAGATGCCGATTCAGAAACAGCACGAAAGGGAAGCATGCTCGGACCGGAGAATGCCATTTGGGACGATGGCGAATGGGTGAGCTGGGACGAGATCAACCAGCAGCTTCAATATCAGGAATGGGGCGCCAAATATCCCAATGCGGATCGGTCGCTCATTCCGATTTTCGAAGGCCTATTGTCGCTTGCAGAAGACTATCATAATGCGACCGGTAGCCATTTGCAGGTCTATGGCGACATCGGCGAGCTGTTCTGCGCCATCACCCATGGCATGAAACTCAACCGCAATTATGCCCCTGGAGCCGATGGCCGATTGGGCAAGGATCATGTTGAAGTGAAGACAATCACCCCTTTCAAAAACACCGATGTCGTCGAGGTGAAGGCCAGCGGCAATTTCAGCCAGCTGTTCGTTGTGAAGATCAATGCCGAGTTTGAAATCGCAGGCCGGCTGATCGACCGCAAATATCTGCCGCGAGCCAAGCGCGGCAAAATTCAGGTGCGCTGGCATGATCTGCCACGGCTTGGACCCCAGACTTAGGTCTGTCCTTCCTCCCAAAGCCTATCCGTCACATCTCTCGTTGTCGCGATCGTGCGATCGACAAAGGTGCGCGGGCTGATGTCGCCCACTGGCTTCGCTTGCGCTGCGCCAGGGGGCGGCTTTATCCGAAACCGCGCAGGCACTCTGCCGTCCTGCCGGGAGGCCTGCTGCTCGGGTGCGGACCAGACGACCTTCGCCCGTCTGGCACACGCATCCTTCGCGCCTGGCCTCTGATCCGGCCTGCCGGTCAGGGTGCCGTTTTGGTCTGGCCAGCGCCGGCGATGCGCTCCCGCGCACTTGGTCGCTGGCACCGGGATTTCCATCATCTGGTTCGCTGCAAGCAACCGTCGGGCCTCCTGCGCGTGCCGACATGATCTGTCGGCACGCGCAGATGGTCTGGATGCGGGTGACAGCGGGGAAGGACTATGGTTTGTCAGCCATTCTTTAGACAAGCTTTGGTCTGCATTGGGGGAGGACCCTCGCGCTGGCCTCTCGGCAGCGCTCGGGCAACCTTCCCTATTCGCCTTTGGCCGGCAAGCGGCCAGGCTCACTGAGCCCGGCTGCGCCGGTCTCAGCCCTGCGGGTGACGGTAAGGCCTAGGCCGGGACAGTGGATGTCCGAAGCGGTTCAGCGCCTGCGGCGTGGACGAAAAGGGGAGGGGGATTTTGTGGCTGCGGCCATTCTGCCTTGATTTTACCGACAATGTCTCTTATAGAGACCCTAAATATGGCCGTTAAGAGAGCTTATTGCATGGACATTGCCATTTTCCCCAATGCCTTTGCTGGCGACATTGTCGTTCCTGGCGGAATCACTGACGTGCTTCACATCACCCAGGCTGAGCTCGCTGCCACTTTGGGCATTCCGCGCGAAGCGGTATCGAAGTCGAACCGTGTGCGAACGGTGACCGTTCAGACGCGGTTGCGCGAACTCGTTGAGATTCTCAACCGTGTGTTGCCTTGGGCAGGCTCACCGCTCGCCGCTTATGCATGGTACCGGTCGCAAAGCCTGCCATCGTTCGGCGATGTCACCCCCGAACAATTGGTCCGTGACGGCCGAGCCGACGATGTACGCCATTATCTCGACCGGATTGCTGCAGGCGGCTTTGCGTGACCCTGCCGTTCGGCCGGTTTACCGGCACGGTCTATCGCGGCCATCATCCGATGTGGGCCTATGACCCGCTGTCGGGCGCTGGTGCCGCACGCTTTGGCGGTCGCTTCAACGCCCCGGGCCTGCCGACACTCTATACCGCCTTGCGGCCCGAAACCGCCTGGACCGAGGCGCAGCAGGGCTTCGCCTTCAAGGCGCAGCCGCTGACTTTGTGCGCCTATGACGTCGATTGCACCGATGTGCTTGATCTGACTGATCCGAATGTGCTGGCTGGGTGCCAGTCGGACATGGCGGTTCTTGCCTGCGCCTGGGAAGATCTCGCTCGGCAAAAGAAGCAACCGCCGAGCTGGGCGCTGGCCGAACGGCTGCGCGCCGAAGGCGCTGCTGCGATCATTGTGCCAAGCTTTGCCGCAAGGGCCGATGCGCGCGACAGGAACATGATCTTTTTCAACTGGTCAGACGCTCTTCCGCACCGGCTGCAGGTGATCGACGATGAACACCGCTTGCCCAAAAATATGAGCAGCTGGACGCTTCAATAGGTGCTCCGCTCCGGTCCTCCCTTTATCTCTATTCGGGAGAGGAGAGGGGGATATTGATGGGCGGTTGATCAACATGTCTTGACAATCGCACCACATGATGTGTATATCCGCATCAGGAGACGTTTTTATGGCCAGTGCCGCGCTCAAAGAGAAACATCCTGCCGCACCCGCCGGGCTTCAAAACTTTGCCGGTGACGATGATCGCAGGCGGCTGACCGCTGCTGCTGTGAAAGCCGTGCTCCGGCTTGTCCAGGCCTGGGGCAGCGACAATGCGGAAGGTGCCGCGCTGCTCGGCGTGTCGCCAAGCACCTGGGACCGGATGAAGGCCGGGACATGGAACGGTACGCTCAATCAGGACCAGCTGACCCGCGCGTCCGCGCTCATTGGCGTCTTCAAGGGGCTCCATTTGCTTTTTGCTGATGGAATGGCCGATCGCTGGCCGCGCCTGCCCAACCGGGGGCCGATATTTGCTTCCAAATCCCCCATCGCGGCCATGATCGAAGGCGGCATCCCGCGGATGCTTGAAACCCGGCTCTATATCGACGCGCTGCGTGGCGGGCTCTGAGGCAGCGGCGTTGCCGCCGCTGGTCCGTGAAGCCTTTCCGCGCACAATCCGGCTTGTGGCAAGCGCACGGTTGCGCGAAGCCGTGCTTGCGCCCTTGGCCGATGACGACGGCGAACTTGCCCTTCTTGCCGAAATCGAGAGTGCGACCAGTGCCAGGCTGATCGCCGAGGAACGCGGCGTCGGCGCGCTTGCTCCCGATGAACTGGTCCACGGTATTCCCCATGCCCGCTTCATCAATGCAAGCTTCGCCTATGCCAAACCGCACGCGCCGATGCGGTTCAATCCGGCAAACCGGGGTGCCTGGTATGCCGCGCTCGCGCTTGAGACCTGTATCGCCGAGGTCGGTCATCATCTGACGCAAGCGCTCGCCGATGCAGGCGATTTCAATGCCGTGGTTGAATATGGCGAGATGCTTGCGAGCATGTCGGGGCTGTTCATCGACCTGCGCGGGGCAGCGGGCCACCCGGCGCTCGATCCCGATCCCGCCACTGGCTATGCGGCGGGCAATGCGCTTGCTGCCTCGGCACGTGCGCAGGGCCATAATGGGATCATCTATCCCTCTGTCCGCCACGAGCACGGAACCTGTATCGCAGCGCTGTGGCCCAATGTCGTCCAGTCGGTTGTGCAGGGCGATATGTTCCGGCTGATTTGGGCCGGCACCCCGGACTATCACTGGGAAGCGATCTAGCGGCCTTCGCTCTCCTCCCGCGTTGCGGGAGAGCCCTTCAAGCACATCACAAAGTCAAACTGCGCGCTGGCAAGCGCGCAGCGATCGGCCGTGCGGCCGAAAGGGAAGGGGGATTGGGGAAAGTGGTCAGACAAGGGTTTGGCCAGAACATCCATCAGGAGACAATCGATGAATATCGGAACGATCAAGAAGAACGCCGCTGGCCAGCTCATTGGCCAGGTGAGCACGCTCGCTGTCACGCTGACCGTTGGTCTGCGCAGCGTGATGAGCAACAATCCGCGCGCGCCCAAGTTCGAAATCGTGGCACTCAACGCCGCCCGCCAATGGGTCGTGGTGGGAGCCCTGTTCGAGCTCACCGCCAATGCCACTGGCGAGAGCTTTTACCAGGGCAAGATCGACGATCCGAGCATGGCGAGCCCGCTCTACATCGCGCTGTTCGCGCAGGAAGACGGTTCGTTCAACGTTGCCTGGCAGCGCCCGACGCGCCGACGCGCGACCACGCTCGAGGCCGCCGATTATGGCGAAGGCGACATGTTCGACGGTGCGGACAATCGCGGCGGCCCCGAAGACCGGGGCGGCGACGGCCTGGGCGAAAGCACCGCCGAAGGCCCGCGCAAGGGCAAGGCCAAGGCCGGCGTCGATGCCGATGTCGATGCTGGCTCCGGTGCCAAGACCGAAGACGCGCTCCCCCCGCTGGTCGACGCCTGATCCCTCCCGGGCACAGCCAGCACCTCCACCAAGGGCTCGTTCGCTTCGGCGAGCGGGCCCTTGGCTTTTTCCAGATCGCGATTGCCTGATCCTTTGTGTCCATGACCATGCTGTGCCGTTTCGGACTTCGGATCCCCTCGGCCGAGCGTTGACGCTCTTCCATCCCAGCGGAAATGCGATGGAATCGGATGGCGGTTTCGCCTTCTGAAGCACGGGTTGCCAACCGCGGCGATCCGGCGCCCGGACAGTGGGGCTGGGAGCTATCGCCTGTGCAGTGCGTGGACTTATCGCGAAGCTTGGATGACGCATCTTTTCACTTTCGGGCTTCACTTGAAAACTGCCGCATCTGCCCGTGCGTTGCGATGAACCATGCGGCGGTCAGGTCGGGGCACAACCGGTAAAGCAGCGGACCGGGAAGCCCTGCGGGCTTGCCGCACCACTCCTCGCTTTACCGGTTCCCCGCGGCTTTGCGCGGTGTGCCTCCGCCCCTTATCCCGCCGCTCCTCCTGTTCATCGCCGGGCAGTTCCGGCGAGTTTTACCAAGGAGGTACTTGTCATGAAAAATCTGGTCATTCTCATCGGGCGCATCGCTTCGGCCCCCGAAACCCGCAACAGCGGTAACACCAGCGTCACCAACTTCACTCTGGTCACCGACCGGCCCCGCATCGTCGACGGCAAGACCGTCAAGAACGAGGCGGGCTACACCGAGACCATCCCCGAATTTCACCGCATCACCGTCTTCAACGGGCTTGGCCAGACCGTCGCCAAGCACAAGGCGAAGGGCGATATGGTCGAAGTCCAGGGCCGGCTCCATTATTCCAAATGGACCGACAAGGAGCAGGTCGAGCGCTATTCGGTCGAAATCATCGCCGAGGAAGTTCTCTTCCTCTAAGCCGAACCGACCGGCGTCAGGCGGTGCTGCCCTTCGGGGCAGTGCCGCTTTTTTCATGCCTTCTGCTCTTTGCGGAAGCGCGAGCGTTCTTCCCATATTGGCCAAAATTGCTATTTTGGTGCAAAGACTGTCCAGGAGATTCGATCGTGGTTGAGAAAGGCCGAGAAGATACGCGGGAGCGCGTCAGTGTGCCTCTGACCCGCTTTCACAACAACACCGGTGAGTTTCTCGATCTCGCGCTGGTACAGCCCGTTACGCTCACCAAGCATGACCGGGTCGTGCTGACGATCTGCGAGGCGGGCTATTTTGAGCGGCTTGAGACATTTGCTGCAGCAAATGGCGGGCCGGTGCCGCCGCGTGGTTGATTGATGTCAATTTCCGGCGAGTTTTTGGACGTCCACCGTCCAGCTATCTGCGCTCCCGCTGGACACAATCGGTTCGTCAGACCTCCGGACACCACCAATGAAGCGCTGCGACCTATGCACGACTCGGTAGCGACCAACAGTGCAATATTTGACAGATTGAGCTAGATAGGATAGGGGGGTAGGTTATGGGACATATTGCAAACGACGAAGCACTGCTGAAGCGGACGAAGCGGATCGCAGGACAAGTTGCTGCAATCGAGCGCGCGCTGATTTCGGGGAAAGACTGTGCGACCATGCTCCATCTAGCAGCGGCGACGAGAGGCGCCATGAACGGCCTGATGGACGCAATCATCGAGGCGCATGTTCATGAACATGTGGCCCGTCCCGATCTCACCGACTCCGAGCGCGCCTCAGGTGCCGCGGAACTCATTGCGGCAATCCGTCGCTACTCGAAATAAGGAAAGAGCTGTTGGCTACCTTGCCCCACATTGCGGGCCATACCCACGACCATGTCTATTTGGGCTCGTCGCATGACGAGAACGCACGGCGAACCCTGTGGGTGGTCGCGCTTACCGCTGTGATGATGGTCGGCGAAATCATTGCCGGTTATATGACCGGTTCGATGGCGCTGCTCGCCGACGGGTTTCACATGGCGACCCATGCTGGCGCGCTGGGTGTCGCTGCGGGAGCATATGCCTATGCGAAACGGCACGCCAACAACCCGCTGTTCAGCTTCGGGACGGGCAAGGTCGGCGACCTGTCGGGGTTCGCTTCTGCACTAATGCTAGGCGTGATCGCGCTCGGGATCGGCGCCGAGTCTGTCCTGCGGTTGTTCGAGCCAATCAACGTGGCATTCGGAACCGCCACGATTATCGTCGTGGTCGGGCTGGGCGTGAACATCGTCAGCGCCCTCCTCCTGTCCGGGGGCCACCATCACGAACATGGGCACGATCATCATCACGGACACGATCACAGCCATGCGGGGCAGAGCAATGATAATAATCTGCGTGCAGCGTATGTCCATGTCCTCGCTGATGCGCTGACTTCAGTTCTGGCGATCGCCGCGTTGCTGGCAGGTCGCTATCTTGGCTGGGGATGGATGGACCCTGTTATGGGCATCGTCGGTGCGATTGTCATCGCCCGTTGGTCATGGGCGCTGATGCGCGACACCGCCTCTATACTGCTCGACACGACCGACCACCATGTTGCCGAGGAAGTGCGCGAGTTGGTCGAAGCGCCGGGCGACGCGCGCATCACCGATTTACACGTCTGGCGGATCGGCCCGGAGGCTCATGCGGCAATCGTAAGTGTGGTCGGCCGGCAGGGGGTCGATGGCGACATGATCCGTGCCCGTCTCACGCCTGTTCACGAGCTGGCGCATCTCACTGTCGAAATGCGTTGAGCTGATGAAATCGCCGTGCATTGATCTTTGTTCATTTGACGGGCGTACGGGCTCGTGCCGAGGATGCGGACGCACCAAGCCCGAGTGCCAAAGCTGGAAAAACGCACAACCGCATCAGGAGCGCAAAGTTGCTACTGACCTGCACCGAAGGCTGGGCAAACTAAACGACCGCTGAAACGGTACATTACATGACTTCTCCTGAATTTTTTCAGCGCGGCAGACAGAGAAGCGGACAGCCAGCCATCCACAAGACTGTAGGCGCAGTTAGTCCAGATTTAAAGTAAACGGTGATTTGCTGTTAACCTGCCCGCTGAAGCGGGCCAGGCAAATCCATTTCTCTCTCTCATCTCGCCATCAGGCTGACGCTTCATCGCCATAGCATGACGCTTGGGTGCTGGCGGCGGTCAAGGACCAGCGGTCCCCCCAATTTTGCGCATCGGACCGCTTCGCTTGTCCGCGCACAAAATCGGTTCCCCCACTGGCGGGCGGGGCCGCGACGGCGCGTGCCGCGCGTCGTCCCTGACCGCCTGGCACCAGCGTCCAACTGATCTCCATCTTTCATCCATCGGGGATGAGAGGGTTTCAATTGGAGGATCAAATGACCCAACGTTTTTCAAATTTCGCTGATCTCGCCGATCATTATGCCGAGCAGATCGCAACACCCGACTATGGCACCGCATTTATGGAACAGACCGAGATGGCGCGGCTGTCGATCGCAGAGGAACCCACCACAGCCGAGATGCCCGATCCGGACAAGGCGCAGGCAGCCATGGAAATGATCATGGCAACGGTCTTCGACCTGTTCCGCGATACCCGCATGGAAGACTTCTCAGGCGAGGTTGCATGGGGCATTGCCAACAGCTTCCATGTCGTTGCCAAGCGGCTCGATGACCGGGAGGATGCGGCGAGCCAGAAGCTCACCGACTTGCTCAAGACCTGGGACCCGTCGGAAGTCTATCAGACCGAGGTTGAGGAGCTGACGATGACAGCACGGAGCCTGTCCGAATGCCGTGACGCGATGGAATGCATGCGCGAACATGCGGCCCGCATCTACCATGTCGAAACCGGCAGGCCTTTCTCGCCGGTGCGCGGCTCACGGGTTGCCTCCAAAGCGACCGCATCGATGATCGAAGCACGCGACTATATCGCCAGCCGGGCCCAACAGCGCCGCGAACAATATGCACCATCGGGGGTCGTCGTTGCCTTTTCGGGCGGTCAGACATGGGCTGACCATGAATTGATCTGGGAATATCTCGACTGCATCAAGGCGCGCATCCCGTCGATGATCCTAGCGACTACCTCGCAGAACAAGGGCGCCGACGTGATCGCAGCAAGCTGGGCTGCAAAGAATGACGTGAAAGTCGTGCTGTGCCGTCTCGACCGTACCTTGGGCAACCGTGCGGCCTTTGTGCGCAATGACCGCATCGTTGGCTTCCGCCCGGTGGAAGCGATCGTGTGCAGCGGAACCGGTATCCAGGCCAATCTCGCCGACAAGTTGCGGACCGCAGGCGTGCCGCTTCATGTGTTGCGCGAGCGGTCGGCGATGCACGGCTGAGGGTCGCCGCAGCCCCACCACCAAGGGTGCCAGGTCATTTGGCCTGGTGCCCTTTTTTGTTCGTTCGCACCTGTCCGGCGCGGGTGCGGGGGAGGGTGGTTTAACCAAAACCCAAACACACACTCTCGCAAGACCTCCTAGGATGAAGACCGGAACTGACCCGCCTCAAGGATGCGCGGTCCCCCCAATTTTTTCCTCCACTGCGCTCGAGCTCCGTTCCAGAAAAAATCGGCACCCCCGCGCCCCGCTATCGCGGCCTTCGGTCCTTGACCCGGACCAGCTCCGATCTTCGGTCACGAAGCCTCTTCGATTTTCAACAAGGAGGTTATCATGTCAGCACTTGCCGTTCAGACCATTGCCACATTCAATCAGCCCGCTTATGACGCAGCCTATCGCACGGCATCAATCCGGGCCCAGCACAGCTTCTTTGACCAGCATATCATAGAGGACGAGGAGGCCGGATTCATCGCCATCGACGAAGGCGATTACAACGGCTTGACGCAGGAGATGATCGACCGGATTGTCCACAGCATAGCCGGGGAGATGGCAGACGATTTCGACCTTCCCGACTATAGCCGCGCATCCCATATCGCCGCCGGGATCGACCTCGAATTCGATGCCGAGGATTGCCCATTCTGAACGCAGACAGGGGAAGGGGCCGAACGGCTCCTTCCCCCTTTTTTGTGCGAAACCCAAAGCCCCGGCGCGGCATTGAGCCACGCCGTTGCTTGCCTTCTGGCATTACTGTCAGGGCGCCTGTGGGCCGACCGGTCAATGCCCGCGTCATGCGACACGAGCACTCCCACAAGCGAAATATGAACCGACTTGAAAATCTGGATAAGGGGGTACACCCTACACTGCGGGCAGTTTTGAGAAATCCCAGAAATCCTGAGGTTTCCAGGAGAGCCCCTGAGCGATCCGCTTGTGTTCGCTGTACCGCTCGGTGGATAAATATATTATATTCAGATAGTTATGCCGAACACAAGCGATCCGCCAATCTGCGTGCTATTTGGTCCCCGGACAGGGCGGTCACAATGGTCCACCGAAGGCGCGCGCTTCTACAAAGAAATCGCGTTGTTGCCTCTTCAAGGCCCGGCGACGCGCATCGATGACAGCCATTTAACATTGGGACAAAGGTCTAACACGAGAGCTGTTAGACCGGCGCCAGGCCAAGACCCAAATCACGTCCTTGTTGCAATGTTGCCGAACAGAGGCTACCAAAGACGCGCGTAAGAACCACCAGCTCCGCGATAGGAGCTGGATGGATGGCATTGATATATGTTCCGCTCAGGCTCAAGCCCGAGCTGCTTCATGAACTCGACGCGATAGCCAAGAAGCGCGGCAAGCCCCGTGCGCATATCATGCGTGAAGGGCTGCACTTCTTCGCCGAGCGGAACACCATATTATCCGAGATGGAATATCGCCGGCTGATGGCCGACGAGTTCATCTACCTCGCGCTCGACGTCATCATCCGTGAAAAGCATAACGGCGCCTATCAAGGCATTCTTGACGAAGCCGCTGCGCGGGCGAAAGCTCTTTGTGCCTAGGCCCGACACCTATTCCGATACCGGTCGTTCGGGGAAGCTGACGCATCACTCGGCGCGCGGAGCGATGCCGCGCAATGCGGGAAACTTCACCCGGGGTTCCCAGCTGATCACTCATGAATTCATGATGTGGTTTGGCTCCGTGCGCATTCCACTCACCGTCTGGTTTTTTCTGTTCCTGATCGCCTTCATGATCACCTCCTTTCTCGTGATCCACGAGAATGAGGCGCAGATGATCCTCATGAAAATCTATGCTGCCGGATGGCAGTTCATGGAGTTTAATTCAGCCAAGGTCATAAACCTCACACTGCCGTCCGGCGAAACAATCCTTGCCCCCGTCAACATGGTCGGGAGCCATCCGGCGGTGATCGATGCCTGGGCGCGGTTGATGCGTGCTTTTTGGGGATCCGCCTTCATGTCTGCCGTGATCGCGGTTCCGCTGACCATCTGGTTTGTCGATTTGTCACACAAACGCGGGCGCGGGATTCTCGAGGAACGCCACCAGCGCGGCGCGATGCTTGTTGACGCTGACGACCTGTCGGCTGTGATTGCTGCACACAATATGGCGGAGTTCGAAAAGGAAGCGCAGCGCTGCTTTCCCAAAAACAGCCTGAGCGAAGTCCTTGCGATGGATTTCATCAAGCGCAAGCTTTGCGGTGTGCACCATCCCTATGAGCTGGCAGGCGTGCGCTACCCTTGGCGCACCGAACAGTCGCACACGATGCTCATCGGAACGACCGGCACAGGCAAAACCACGCAGATGCGCGACATGATTGCGCAAATGCGCGCGCGCCAGGACCGGGCGGTCGTCTTCGATCTGACCGGCGCCTATGTCGAGGCCTTCTACAACCCTGAAACCGACATCATCCTGAACCCGATGGACAAAAGATGCCCGTCCTGGTCGGTCTTCCTGGAATGCCAGAACCATGCCGATTTCAGCAGCGTCGCGGCAGCGCTGATGCCCATCGATGGCGGGGCGTCCGAACCCTTCTGGATCCTCGCGGCGCGCACGCTCTTTGTCGAAACCTGCATCCGACTCAAACAAAAGGGCCAGACAACCAACCGCGATCTTGCGAGCCGGTTAATGATGGCGGACCTCAAAACGGTCCACAAGCTCCTCGAAAACACCGTGGCCGATCCGCTGACCGCGCCAGAGGCAGCGCGCATGGCGGAATCGATCCGCGCGGTGTTTAACACCAATGCGCAGGCGCTTCGCTTCCTGCCCGAAGACAATCCGCCTTTCTCGATCTGCGACTGGATCGGCAAGACCGACAATCCTGGCAGCATATTGTTCATCACCTCAATGCATAACGAGCTCGCGCTCAACCGCGCGCTGCTGACGGTCTGGATGAACCTCGCGGTCCATCGCCTCATGCGGCTGCCGCGCACGCGCGATTTGCGGACCTGGTTCTTCTTCGACGAAGTCCATGCGCTGCACCGTCTGCCGGCGATCGAGGATGGTCTGCAAACGGCGCGCGGATTTGGCGGCGCCTTTGTTCTCGGCATTCACAGCTTTGCCAAATTGTCCGAAACCTACGGCGAAGAGGGTGCGCAAAATCTCGCATCGCTCGCCCGCACCAAACTCATTCTCGCAACCGCCGATCGTGACACCGCGCAGCGCTGCTCGGACTATATCGGTCACCGCGAAGTGCGCATGATGGATGAGGCCTATAGCTATGGCTATTCCAATATCCGCGATGCGGCGACAATTACCCCGCGCCAGCAGGTCGAGCCGCTCGTTCTCCCCGATGACATCATGAAATTGCCGTCGCTGCGCGGCTTCCTTGTGTTTCCCGAAGGCTTTGATGCCGCACGCGTCCAACTTCACTACAGGGATTTTCCTAGCCTCGCGGCACCTTATGAACCGCGCGAGAATGTAGAGCCGCTGGACTTTCTGGCAGAAGACGCCGCCGAGAATGGCGAAAACGACGCGGGCGGCCGCGAAGGCAATGCAACGCCCGAAATCCTGATTGAAAACAAGCCCGCAGCCCTCTCTATTCCCGCGCTGCGCACCGGTTTGGCCGACGAGCCCGACCCCGAGACTTCGCCGGAGGCTGAGCCGAAAGCCAGTCCAGCAGCTTTGCTGACTGCCGCGCGCCAGGCATTTATTGACCGAAGTTTCAAAGGCGATATCGGCTCAGCTGAAAACACACGTCATCCCGCTGCAGCTTCCAAGGCAGGAGATGAACAGGCTGGCGCCCATATAGCCGGATCCCGTTTGCCGTCGGTCCAGGATCAATATCGCCTCGATCTGGCACGCCGCGAACTTGGCGAAGCGCTCGAACCGGAAAGCCGGACCGAACGCAGCGTATCTGCACCCGATATAGGGCTCACTGACGGGCCGGAGCTGTAGCGTCATGCACTCCATTGCTCCTGTTCGCTCGTCCGGTGGTGCTGCAACCTATTTTGCCAAGGACAATTATTACACAGCCGAGGAGAACGCGGAAAAGGGAGTCTGGGGCGGGGCGGGTGCGCGCGATCTCGGGCTGGAGGGCATGGTCGACAAGGACATGTTCGAGGCCGTGCTCAACGGCCATTTGCCGGGCGGCGAGAAGGTCGGGCAGATCGAGGGTAGGCGGGCAGGTCTCGATCTCACTTTCTCAATGCCCAAATCTGCCTCGGTCATGGCCTATGTTGCAGGCGACGACCGCATCCTTGGCGCCAATATGCGCGCGGTCGAGAAGACCATGTCTTTTGTCGAGCGCTCCTATGCCGAAGCCCGGAACTACGATCGCAACCGTAATGGCGAACCGGTAAAGACCGGCAAGCTTGTCTATGCGCTCTTCCCCCATGACACGAGCCGCGCGCTCGACCCGCAGGGTCATATCCATGCCGTGGTCGCCAATGTCACGCGGCTGGTGAACGGCAGCTGGAAGGCGCTTTGGAACGGCGAAATCTGGAAGAACAATACGGTTATCGGACAAGTCTATCACGCAGCTTTGCGCGCCGAACTGCAAAGGCTTGGTTATGAAACCGAAGCGGCCGGAAAACATGGCGGCTTTGAAATCAAGGGTGTGCCCAAGGAGGTTCGCGACCAATTTTCCAAACGCCAGCAGGTGATCGACGACAAGGCCCGCGAGCTGGGAATACGTTCACCGCAAGGGCGCGACCAGGTGGTGATCAACACCCGTGACGACAAACGCGTGGTTGAAGATCGCGGCGCGCTGGTTGCAAGCTGGAAAGACCGTGCCCAAGCATTGGGCTTTGACGGCGCAGCCCTTCAAAGAGCGGCCCGCGAGGCCGCGCAAGACAGTCCAGCGCCAGGCCGGGTTGGCTCGGCCGCTGCGACCATGGCCGATTTGATCGACCGTCTGGGCGGGTTGCTGCGACCGAGCGATCCGCTTGCAGTGTCGGGTGCCGCGGCGCTGTTCCTGCCAGCTGAGACAATCAAGGCGCAGCATGCCGTAGCCTCGGCCGTCCGGCATCTATCCGAGCGCGAAGCGGCCTTTTCGCAAGGCGAGATCATCAAGACGGCGCTCGGCTTCCAGATCAAGGGCGTCGAAGTAGAGCGCGTTACAAAGCGCATTACAGAATTGATCGGCACTGGTCGGCTGATTCCGGGCCAATCGGACAGGGCGGATGGCCATGTCGATCTGGTGACGACGCCGGCTGCGCTTGCCATGGAGCAAGCCATTCTCGAGCATATCGATGCCGGCAAGGGACAAGGCCGAGTCATCCTGTCAGCGGACAAGGTGCTCGATCGTCTGCAGGAGGCGGCAGGAGGCCGCCAACTTAATGCCGGGCAAACCGCAGCCGCGGTGATGATCCTGTCGTCGAGTGACCGTTCAACGCTGATCCAGGGCGTTGCCGGTGCCGGCAAATCGACGATGATCAATGCCGTTGCCCGCGCGGCTGATGCCGAAGGCGTCCGTGTGCTTGGCCTGGCATTTCAGAACAAGATGGTTGCCGACCTGCGCGGCCCAGCCCAGCCAGATGGTGGGCGAGGGGAGGGCATTGAGGCGCAAACCATCGCTTCCTTCATTGGGCGCTATGGAGGGCTTGCCAGTCGTGGCAGCGGCGCGAAATTTGTGGCCGCCCGCGCCGAGCTCAAAAACACGGTCCTGCTGATCGACGAGTCCTCGATGGTCTCGTCGCGAGATATGTTGCGGCTTAGCGAAATCGCCAACGCTTTCGCGATCGACGGCCTCCATTTCATCGGCGATCGCCAGCAATTGTCAGCGATCGAGCAGGGCAAGAGTTTTGCCGTGGCGCAAGCGGCAGGAGCGCCGATGGCGCGAATGGACGAGAATATCCGCCAGCGCAATTCGCCACTGCTTCTGGCCGTCGCAGGACTGTCGAACGAGGGCTTTGCGGCCCAGGCGCTCGATCTGCTGGCAGCCCATGGCCGCGTGATCGAGGATGGGACGGATCATGTCGCTAAGGCGGCTGAAATCTGGCTGGGGCTGTCGCCCGAGGCGCGTGAGCGTACCGCCATATTCACAGCCGGGCGTGACGATCGGGCGCAAATCAACCAACTGGTGCAGGCAGGGTTGTTGAAGGAAGGGCAGCTTTCCGGCGAGGGGCATCAGGTTACAACACTCCAGAGCGTCAATGCGAGCCGCGAAGAATTGCGGCATGGCTCGACCTATCGGGCTGGGCAGATCTTCGAGGTGCGTAGAGCGGTTGCTGAAATAGGGCTGGCCAAGGGAAATTATACCGTCACTGGCATTGACCAGCGTGGACGGGTATCCTTGAATGACGGCCGCAAGACATTCAAATTCGATCCTCAACGCATCGATCCCCAGAACCGCCATGACCGCATGGTGCTGTCCGAACGCGTCGCGCTCAGGCTTCACAATGGCGAGACGATATTGTGGCGCGAGCGCGATTCCGCGCGCGGAGTCGAAAAGTCGACCTATGCCAAAGTGCTGAAAGCAGACGGTGACGGCGTAACGGTGGAACTGGCAGATAAGCGCCAATTCACGCTTGCGAGCAGGGATCCGATGCTCGCCAAACTTGATCTTGGCTATGCGCTCAATGCCCATATGGCACAGGGCATGACCAAGCCCGAGAGCATCGAGGTGATTGGCTCCTACCAGCGCAACCTTGCCACCCAGCGCACCCAAAATGTGCTCAACACAAGGGCGACCGACGACATCAAGGTGGTGACCGACAATCTCGACCGGTTGAAGACGCAGCTCGATCGCACCCCCGGCAACAAGACCTCCGCGCTCGAGGCGCTGGGCCATCTTGCCGTTGATCCCAAGCCAGCTGACCAGATACGCAAGAGCGACGTTCCGCCGCTTGCGATGAGCCCGGAACTGCTTGCCAAGATCGAGGCCCTACGTCCGGCAGCCGCGCCGCGCGCTTTGCCCGTGCCTGAGAAGAAGCTTGGGCTCGACCTCATGTGATGACCGACAAATCGACCAACAGAAAGGAGCAAGAAAATGGCGTTTGATTTTGATGAAGCAGGTGATTTTGGGTCGGAGCATGACGCCCGCGAGTGGGCCGAGCGCAACAATATCGACCTGGCTGATCTTCATATCCGCAATCGCGGTGACCGCGGCGTGACCTTGAGTGTCCGCCGCTCAGCGCTTGGCGACAGCGCAAGGAGCGATCTTACCTATGGCCGTCGGACCGGCTTTTTCTCGTGAGACTGAAGGAGAGTGACATGAAGAAGATGACGTTGATTTGTGCCTGTGCCGCCGCACTGTCGGCGACACCAGCCTTGGCTCGGGAAACCACGGCGCAGTCTCGAGGCGACGTGGAGCACCGTATCGGGGCCGCCTTAAGCCAAGCCGCGACAGTGCAGCAGTTTGTTGCCGATCACGCCTTGATGCATGGCGAGGAAGCGCGGGGCTGGCCCTGCGAAGAGCGAGGTAGCGACGCTGTTGCGAAAGCGCTCAGAGAGACCGCCCTTGCGCTAGCCGCACCTGCGCACCGCAATGCGGTTTCGATCGGTCGGTACGGCCCCACCATGCCAGTTTGCGACGCATGCGATGATTGTGCCGACTGCGAAACATGCGCCGACGATCGCTGCCTGGAGACTATCCAGACGCGTCGTTCAAGCCTCAAGCTCGACTGCGTCGATTGCCCCGACCAAGCCAGCTTGGTCTGAGATGGCACTGCGATGAATGCTGCGCTTAATAGCAGCGTATGTTGCCCTTCATGCGCGGTCAGGATTACATCCTGGCCGCAGCATCAGCTCGTTCAATGTTGCGAACGATGTTTGCGGCCGATGCTGATGCTCCGGGTCAGGGGAAAACCCTTCAAGCTTTATCGGCTCATTCGCCTTTTTGCAGCTGTGCGCATGGTCCTGGCGCTTCTGGCTTCGGTGCTGCTCATCGCGCTCGTTGCCCGGCTTTTACCACTTGGCTGGATTGTTGGCGCAAGTGTTGCAGCCTTCGTGCTCCAGGGAGTTACAGATCTTGCAGATGGCCTTTTGGGGCTCCGCTCGGGCCATATGCGCAGTGGGCAGCGACCCTATATCGGCGCGGCCGCGCGCCGCCAGTCTTCAATCAAATGTGCCTTTGGTTTGCTGCTTATCGGTCTCGCCCTTTTTGGCTTGCTGCTCATGTGATCGGAAGGAAGAGAGCCCATGTCACAGCATTATAAATTTGGCGAAGAAATCCTCGCAAGCGATGATGCGAAGTTCTTGTCGCGGGTCGCAATGGCCCATTCGCGCCGGATCCGGCCTTTATGCATGTGCGTGCCGGGCGGGAACGGGATTGAAGTCTATGTCGCCCGCCGGTTCGAGAAATATCATCTCAAACGCATGCCCAATAGCGGGCCAGGCCATGCTCCGGGCTGCGACCATTATGAACCTCATGATGATCTGACCGGTCTCGGGCAGCTCCGCGGACAGGCGATTATCGACGATGAAGCGACCGGCGAAACATTGCTGAAGCTCGCCTTTCCGATGAGCCGAGGTCCCGCCCGCCTGGCAATGGCTTCAGCGAATGAAACCAAGCCTTCGGTCAAATCCGATGGCACCAAACTCTCGATCCGCGGCCTGCTCCATTATCTCTGGAACGAGGCACAGCTGACCCATTGGCATCCGAGAATGCAGGGCAAAAGGGGATGGGCCGTGGTGCGCAACGAACTTTTGCGCGCGGCCGAGCAGAAGATCACCAAAGGAAAGCATTTCTCCGAGATGCTCTATATACCTGAGCCATTTCAGGCGGCCAAAAAATATGAGATCGCGCGCAGGCGGCGCGAGATCACCGCCCGCGCGCAGCAGCACACCAAGCAGCTCGGAATGATCATCGGCGAGGTCAAAGGCTTCGACGTGTCGATCAATGGCGAGCGGATCGTCATCAAACATCTGCCCGACTGGAATTTGTTCCTCAACAATGTCCTGGCACGACGCCTGCGGAGCAATTTCGAGCGTGAGATCGAGCTGGTGGCACAGAATATGGGATCTCACCTTATCATATGTGCCACGTTTGAGATGAGCCGCGCGGACTATCCGCATGTCTGCGAGCTCACCTTGATGCCGGTCAATGAGCAATGGATCCCTTTTGAATCATCTGAGGATCTGGCGCTTGTTACCCAATGCATTGAGGAAGAGCGGCATTTCATCAAGGGTATGCGAATGAACCTCGCGCATGACAGCCCGATCGCTGCCGTCATCCTGACCGATACCGAGACGATGAGCACTGCGCTCTATCATAGCAATGGTCGCGCCTCTGCCGACGAGCTTTCAATTCTCGCTGAACGCATGGCTTTCAAGGGATCGGCGCATGTGGTAGTCTCTCCAGGCAACCGGTTGCCTGGCACACGGCATAAGGCGAAATTGACAAACCATTGATTTTATTTAACATAATCTTTGTTATCGCACTTTGATCTCTGGATCGGTGCCTCTTGTTTGAAGAGCAGGGTAGAGCCTCAAAATGCAGGAGTTGCATGGTTTTAGAAGGCTGTCGTCCTCAGGGCATCCCGCGATCGACAAATGTATCTCATAAGTGCGACGGCACAGCTTGACTTTCAACGTCCTATCACATAACTTAAGCAAATGCTTAAGTGTGAGTCGCGGCTAGATTGCGTTTTTCATGCTCTCTCGGATCCGGGGCGGCGAAGCATGATTGATCGCCTTGCTGTAGGTCCAGCGTCGTTAGGACAATTGGCGGCACCGCTGGCGATGAGCTTGCCCGCAGTCCAGCAGCACCTTGGCGTGCTTGAGCGGGCCGGATTGGTGAAGACTGAAAAGCTCGGCCGGGTGCGGCAGTGCCGGCTCGATGGCGACGGCGTGGCGTTCGCTGAAAACTGGCTCGCCGAACGACGGCTGCACTGGAATCGTCGCTTCGACCGGCTTGAGAAGCATATTAAGGGAGACCGAACATGACCTTGGTGCATGACACAATCATCGTCCGCCGTGTACTTGACGCTTCGATTGGTGACGCTTTCCGGGCCTACCAGGAAACCGACCAGCTCGAAGCATGGTGTTATCCCGGCGATGCCAACTGGACCAGCCGCATCGAAGCCCATGACTTTGTCGTCGGGGGCATGAAACGTGCGGTCTTCGGGCCCGAGGGAGAGGCGCCATATCGCGAAGAATCGCAATATCTGGATATTCGGACCCGTCAGCATATCATCAATTCTGAGCGCATTCTTGCTGGCGACGGTCGACTAATTTCGACATCGCTAATCGCCGTCGAATTCATCGAGGCCGCCGACGGCTGTGAACTCGTCGTTAGCGATCAGATCACTCTGCTTGATGATGCGGATACCGCCGAACAACGGCGCGCCGGATGGAACGAAGTGCTCAACCGGTTGCAGCCGTTCCTGCAGCATTAGGAGCAGACGGTCACCAACAGGCTGGGGATCTGGACGGACCCTGTTTCGAGCCAACGGCCTCGATTGTGTCTGCTTCCCGGTTCGATGTTTGGAAGGGCAGCGAGTGCCAACTCATAGGCACCAGACGTGGCCAAATAGCCAGAATGCCAAGGTAGCTCAAACCGGTCTCAAGTGTCAGTTTGCTCGACCTACCGATGGTGCTCCTTTGCATCCCATGGAGACGGCTGTCTGAACAATTGGAACCAATGCCAAAACTTTTGTCCCCAGATTTCTTCAAACTCAGCTTGGGTCAACCTATCCGACCGCGAACAGCTGTCCCTGCGCAGGAATGCGACTGACAGCGCGTGGCGTCGGCAGTGCCGTGGGTCGCAGCGCGCCAAGAATTTGGGGCTGGACGACATAGACAGCATGCCTTCCGCCGCCTCGATTTGCATGGTTGGTGGCGTAGCCAGCATAATGGCGGCTCAGGATGCCAGCCTTGACCAGATCGGAAATCGCGCGGCTGATGTTGCTTCTGCCCGCCGCGAGCACCTGCTCTTCAACGGCTTCCGCAATCATGGCTTCATCGGTTTCGATGTTGCCCGTCAGACGGTCGCCAAGCGATGCGACAACACGAGCTCGAAGCGCAGACCGGCGATCATCGCGTTCGCTCAACGGCAGCAATTGGGTGCATAGCCAGTCACGAAGGTAAAGCGGCTGGTTGCTGCCATCCCGAACCAGCGGTCCGGCCCTGCCCTTTGCGTCGGCAGCCTCGATAACAAGCTGAAGGACCATGAAGGCATAGCGTGGCCTCGCCGACACTTTTGCCAGCGTCGCAAAGATGGAGCCGATGCCCGAAAAGTGCGTGTGGTTCTGCATGGACCAGTATTGAGCACAAAAGGTGAATCCTGTGAATCCCCTTTCTTGGATCTCGTGCATTTTGTCAGCCGTGACACTTTACCCGAAGGTAAAGTGTCACGGCTGATCATCTTTTCGGCTTCGACACGGTTGGGTTTTGTTTTTTTTGTTAAAGAACAGCCACTCATGGCGAAAATCTTGCGGCGAGCTATTGCCATGCATTCACGACATCTTCACAGTCGGTTCGGGTGGTCATGGCAAAGTCGGCAGATTTTCATGGGAGAGCCCCGCGTGGTCGGATCGCAGCACAAGATGCTCTCGTTCGAGAGCGAGCAAAGCCTAGGCCCGACAGGAGACTCCCTCTTCCTTGACGTACGCCACCAGATCCTGACGGCGCATTTTGCCCCGCGACAGCTGATCGACGCAGCCAAATTGGCAGCAGCGGCAGGTGTCCCAGAATCGCTTTCGCGCGCTGTCTTTCAAGCGCTTTCCGATCATGGCTATCTGACCATGCAGTCCGCAGAAGCCGCGCGCGTCGTGCATTGGACGAGCCAGCAACTTGTCGATCTCATCGAAGCTTGTCATGACCTGATCGGACTTGCGATCGATAAATGCATGTCGCGCATAGACGAAGAAGGTTTGTCGCATCTGCGCGAAGCCCTCGATTTTGGGTTTCGTGATCCAATCACGGCGGGACAGGTCGAGGCGTTCCAGATCCGATGGTGGATATTTTTCCATACCATCATATCGACGATTGAAGTCCGTAATTTCCGCAAGATGATGCTGACGGGAATGCCCCCGGCGCTGCGGCGGCGGGTTATAACGGCGCTTGACGGCGAGGGGCTGCGCTCGATGCTTGGTGACATGACCAAGCTAATCGACACTCTGGCTGCACGCGATACCGCCAAAGGTCGGGCGTTGCTCGACCATCAATTCGCAGCCTTTACCCCCATGGTATCCGCTGCGAACGAGGGTTTCAACACACTCGCCCGCGAAGATGAAGTCGACTATCGCCTTGGTATGACTTCATTTGCACCGCTGTTCCGGACGACGGATGCGCACCTCCCTCGTTTCGATCGCGGCATGCGCGAGCCCTTGTCCTGGGCGGCGTTCAAAGCACTGAATCTCGAGGCTTAATGTGGTTATTGCCGAGACTGGTGTGCGCCAAATGGAATGGTCCGGCCATCGAGACCGACTTCGCGGTCGCCAGGGCCGTAGCGACAATCATTGACGGTGATCGAGCAGTTTATGCGTGAAATGGCGGGGAACTCAGGCCAGGCGGCGCTGGGAAGCGTCTTCAACGACACAAGAAGCGGCGCGCGCGTTGCCTCGACAAATTCGGTCATCCTAACATGGGCATCATTGGCGTCCCGGTGGGCAATCGCCTGACAGGTTTGCTCCATCCGCTTCCACATATTGTTCAACTGTCGGGGGTTTTGCGACCAGACGCTTTTTCGAAACAAGGCATTGGGCCCCATGCTCCGAGCAATCTCCGAAATCGTTGAAACACGCGCCATTTGCACGACCATATTCTGGAGTCCGGCGCAGCTGGTTATGAACCTTTCGGTGGCATCTGCATCCGAATAATCAAAGGGTGCTGCGAACTCCAAGGCGCGGCCCAGAATGCCGACTTCGAGGTCAGTTCGCCGCTCTGCAGCACGCGCCGCAGCCATCGCCATCATCGTTGCTCGAATGTCGAACAGGTCATTGACTTCAACCGTGCTCCACGTGCGAACGCCAAAGACGCCTCGCTTGGGAATGTCGAGATAGCCTTCGTGGACCAGAACATTGAGCGCATCAACGACGATCGCTGACTTGCAACCATAGACCTGGCAAAGTTCGTTGCGGTCCAGAATCTGGCCTGGACGATAAGCTCCTTGCAGGATTGCAAAGCGCACCTCGAGGTAAATCGATTTGGTGGTTGAGCTCTCAGCCATCGTTGCAAGCTAGCCTGAAGCAGGTCGCAAATCGACGCCGATCTGCCTCTCTCAAACCAGCGCTTTCAAATTGCGCTTCCCACCGGGAAGCGACAAGGCTGCGCATCTCGTCGACGATCAACCTCGCTTCGACCGCTCCAAGGTCAAAAACCGCAGCGCCAGCGAGCGCGTTATCAATCGTGGCCGCGCGCCCCGCCGGGCCGACTGCAAGGACCAGCCGACGTTCCAAACCGACCTGAGGCTTTGGCACGACGTCGTAAAGCGGCGACAACCGCCACCCCTGCCCATCCCACAAGAAGCCGTGATTGCGCAGATGATCGTCGTCATTTGTCACCAGGATGTTGAAGACCATGCGGCGAAACAGCTCGTGCAGATCCTTACGCACTTGCGTTCCATGGCGGCGGATCGCCGCTGCCAAATCTGCATAGCCATAACGACTGACTTCGCTTTCATGCGCCCCGAGCATGGTCAGTCCCGAGACAAAATGGCGCCGTTCCATCCAGTTGCCATGCGCAATCCGGTCAAAGCGCTTGATCAAATAAATATCGCGGTCGAGCACGCGCTTGAAATCCAGTGCGGGGACATCAAGCCCGCATTCTGCGGCAAGACGCATCGTCGCGAGCTCGACCCGGCATTCCGGAAAGCTGTCATTGCGCGCCTGAAATTTGGCAATCCAGGGTTGCTTGCCGATCTCGGTCACAGCCTTGGGACGGGCTCCGCCAAGGGACGATCCGGTGAGCAATCGTCGCAGATTCTCATCAAGCAATTCGACATGCTGCGCGCGTTCTGCGGCCTCTGCCAATTCTTCGAGTGTGAAATATTCCCCAGGTGCATCGGCATCGCCCCAGGGCGTTAGGCGCTCGGGCCGTTCCAAAGTGGGTCCGAAGGCCAATGCGCCGACGCGGTGGTCACCCGATGCCAGAATGAGATCAATGTCGCTTGGTGTTCGGTCGCCCAGGGCCTTGTACATGAGATATTGGCCCCACCCGTCAGGCGCGGCGTCGCGAATGCCCCCAAAAACTGCAAAGCCTTCCTGCGTCCGAAAGGTCTGGCTTTCGCTGGAATCGTGGAGTGGCAGGGATAATGGATCGACGGCAATCCGGTCCGACCGCTCAAGATAGCGGCGACCATAAGCAAAGGTCGCAAATTTGTTCCGCGGCTCATCAGTCATGGTGAGCAATCCAGCAGGGACCGCCCCATGGCGCAGATGGACAAAAACATAGGAGCGCACACTTGCCATGATCTAGAAGTCGAGCCCGTCGTCACTAGCGGCGTGGGTTGTCTTGGGCAGGCGCGCCAGATCTTCGCTGATTCCTGCAAGGTCCGTGTCAGGTGCGACCAGTGCTGCAAGGCGCTGCGTCATGCCGAAGACGTGCAGCGCACTCGCAAGGACGGCCAGCCCCACGGTTGGATCGCCCGCTTCCAGCCGCTGCACCGTTTGAACCGAGACAAGCATGCGTTCCGCCATAAGCCGTTGGGGCAATTTGCGCCGGCGACGGGCCAAAGCGATATCCTTGCCAAGCTGAACGATGGCACGATGGCTTTGGGGCGGCAGTCCGCTGGCGGCTCGAGATGAACGGGGCATGCTTATATACATGACATATCATGTGTAAAAGTTCAATTAAAAATGATATGTCATGCGAAGAACTGGGAGCATGTCTCATATGATAAGCTGTTGATGCAGGAAACCAAAATGTCCCAACACGCAATTGTAAGGAATAATCCCGATCCCAATACACTTCTGTGGCGGGCGCAAGCCAGAAACATCGCCCGGACTCCGGCCAATGGGGAATGCTTCCTGCGTCAGCAGCCTGTCCCCCGAGGGCGATTTGCGATTTAGACCGCCAATACCTCGGACCGCCCTGACAGCTGCGCCATGACAATGGAGTGGTGATAAATATTCACAAAATTTGTTACATGTGATAGCGTTTCGCAGAAGGTGAAGGAGATTCGCGAGAGACGGCAGCCGAGGTGATTGATTTTCGCGGAGAAGTATATGGGTGAATGGCCATCACAGGCGGTGAACAGTTTTCGCACACGGGCGCTCCCTGAGCCTGCGACGCCAGTCGGCTATGCTGCGTTGATCGCCGCCTTTGATCTCGCCCTTCCGCTCCCGCCGCGACTGGCGGCCATCGCGGAGCGACACCATCCGGTTGCGACTGCGGACTGGCTTCTGCTTACGCCGCGCCACCGGCCTGACCCAAATCTTGCAGCCCAGCTGACCTTCGCCATCAAATGGGAAGGGATTGATCTCGCCGTTCTCGCCAAGCTCTTCCAAAATGTTGAAATCGCGACCATAACCGCTGTCATCAAAGCGACACCCACGGGCATATTCGCGCGCAGGATCTGGTTTCTCTATGAATGGTTGACCGGCAGGCAGCTGGACATTCCCGATGCGGGCAAAATCAAGTACACTGCTGTCGTCGATCAAGAGCAACAATTCTGCCTTGATCGAGGCGAACCATCACCTCGCCACAGGGTCAACAACAACTTGCCCGGTACGCCGAGCTTCTGTCCGATGGTGCGCCGTTCGCATTTGTTGGTCGAAGCGGAAGACAAACAGCTCGATGCGCAAGCACGCGCGCAAATTGGCCGGGTGCGCCCCGACTTGATCGCACGCGCTGCGGCGTTCCTACTTCTCAACGACTCGAAATCTTCCTTTGCCATCGAAGGCGAGCGGCCTTCGGGAAACCGTGCGGTTCGCTGGGGGCAAGCGATCTCCGAGGCCGGAAACAGCGCGCTCAGCATCGCCGAATTTGATCGCCTGCAGCGCATCGTCATTGGCGACGCGCGCTTCGTTCGATTGGGGCTACGCGATGAAGGCGGTTTTGTAGGAGTCCATGATCGCGAAAGCGGTGATCCCCTCCCCGACCATATAAGCGCGCGCGCCGAAGACCTAACCGACCTTGTTGAGGGCTTGGTCGCTTATGCTGCAAGAGCCCGCGCCGGGGGCCTCGATGCTGTGGCGACTGCCGCCGTGCTCGCTTTCGGATTTGTTTATATTCATCCTTATGTCGACGGAAATGGCAGGTTGCACCGATGGCTTGTGCACCACGCTCTCGCAGCTGCAGACTATAACCCCCCGGGGCTCGTCTTCCCCGTGAGCGCCGCAATATTGCGGCGCCTCGATGATTATCGCGCTGTGCTCGAGAGCTATTCCAGGCCACTTCTCCCGGAAATCGAATGGAAACGAACCGCCAAGGGCAATGTTGAGGTGCTGAATGACACTGCGGGGTTTTATCGGTTTTTCGATGCCACCGCGCATACAGAATTTCTCTATAGCTGCGTCGAACAGACCATCGTCGAAGATCTTCCAGCAGAAGTGGCTTTCCTTGAAGCCTTTGATCGCTTCAGCCAAGGTGTGCAGGAAATCGTCGATATGCCTGCTGACCGCATCGAAATTTTGCAAAAGTTTCTGCAACAAAATGACGGCCGCCTCTCGCAGCGGGCAAGAACGCGAGAGTTTGAAGCACTGACCGATGAAGAGGTGGTTCAGGTCGAGCAACTCTATGGTGATGCATTTGGGCAGCGAGAATAAGGCTCAGGCTCGGCCTAATCTGCGCGTTCTTTTCGCGTTCAGATATCGTCTGACCGGATTGCGAGGGAATTTTAGCAGGAACCGCAAGGATTATTAGCCAAACAGTACCCGCTGCAATGCCTCGACCAGTTTTCGGCGTTTGTCAGCGGGGAGATTGCTCAAATTGTGCTGCTTCCAGCGCACGGCAGGCAAGTGCGGGGCGCCCGGTATGCCGAGAAGGTCCCAGTCCGGCTCCCCTCGTTTGAAGCCGACTAGGAAATGCCGATGTGCGTCGGGCAAGTCGGCGATCATTGCCGCAATTATCGCCTCACGCGCGGCTTCAAGATCTGCAAGGGCAACGGGATCTTGCGTCATGCCAACGAAACCGCGCGCGAATTCCTCTGCCAGTGGCTTGCGGGTCGGTGCCAGGACCTCGGCCATGGGCCGGTTGTGGCTGATGAGATAGACTAGGAAAGCGCGCCGCAGTTCGTCGCTTATGCCTTCATGTGCCAACAGGTCGCGCACGTCGAACAGATCGCGCGGATGCTGGCGGTCGAGCGCGGCCACGATTTTGCCTGCATAGAGGTCAGCGAAGGACACGACCTCCATTTCGGCAAACCCGAACTCGTCCTCCACCGACGGCATCACGGGTGTCACCACTGGATCGTAAACCGTGCCGCGCAGCACAGGCGTAATTTCGATTTTGATCTGAACGCCTCCGGCGCGAACGATTAGCTTCGTGACGATTTTCTCATCCGCTGAGCGGGACGGGTTGACCTTCGCGCCGGGGATTCCAGCTTCGATCCGTTCGGCGATCCGCAGCATTGCTGCGTCGATTGCGGCAAGTGATGTGGCGTGGTCCTCGACGGGCAGATATGACAGGTCGATGTCCACCGACAGGCGCGGCATGTTACGCACGAACAGGTTGATGGCTGTGCCGCCCTTGAGCGCGAATGCCGTTTCCTTCGCCACGAAAGGAATGGTGCGAATGAGAAGTGCGACCTGCTGCCGGTAGGTATCGAGAAAGGCCATAAATTCACTTGCCTCCCAGATCGGAAGGCAAGGTTATATGGTAAGTGGGGTCGAGCCTGCCGCCTTTAACGAGGACGCGCTTGCCCGATCCGAGATCAACGCGGGACACGTCGAGCCGGGATCGCCAAGCATGGCGGTGGCGGTCGGCAAAGAACAGGAATAGCCGCTTCACTTTCACGCTGGCGCACGCTCCCAACAGGGTTTGCAGGCGGCGCGGGCTGAGGTCGCTCAGCCCTTCCATCAGGGCATCGACCTGGTGGAAACTTTCGCGCTCGGGCAACTCGTCGAGCAATTCCAGCACGGCCCGTTCCTTGCTCGAATATCGGATCGGCAAGTGCATCCCTGCGGCGCTTAACATGACGGGACTTGGCTCTGGCGGTGCATCGGCATCGCTCGGAAACAGCCGTATGCTGTTATGCCACTGGAATTTCACGTCGAGCGGCAGATCGACCAACCATGTCGGCGCTCGCTTCGGCCCGTAAAGATGGACCTCCTGCAGCTCCGCCGAGAGGTAATGCGCATAACCCAGTTGTTCGAGCGCGGTGCGCCCGCCAACGGCGAGCGGTAAATTCAGCAAGGTCTGGAGAGATATGACGGCCTGTTGCCATGTCAGCGGCGTTCGCGAACGGCGATAAACGCGCCGCGCCGGGTTATCGAGCCATCCGGCACGAACATACTGGCTACGGAGTGCCGATGAATAGCCGTGGGCTTCCAGCCAGCCAGCATCGACCAGAAGGCCCTCGGGAAGTTCCTGCTGGAGTCGGTTTAATTTGCTATCGGAACGCGTAGCCATGCTTAGTGTTTTGGCACATTCCCAAACCAATGTCTAGTTTATGATATTTGATATTTGCTAAGTTCAGCTATGCATTCTGGTAACCAGGTAAACTCCCGCTTTAGATCCCACTCGAGATTTCCCGTAATGCACATGGTTTAATCGGCAGTCGGCGTCGGAGTCGGAGTGTCAATGTCGCGCAGGTTCGGAACACCTTGCGGTGATGAAAGATAGTAGAGAATTGACTCGGAAAGTGAGGAGGAATAGCATTCAGAAGCAAGCGAGCATGGTCAATGAAACACGATCCATCAATGTATATCGGAATCGGTAAAGACGGCATCCTGCCTCTTGAGTCTGCAGATCCACTTACCCGCGATATCACCGATCCTGCCTACGTTCAGACGGATTTAGCTGGGGGGCACACTAACCAACCTCACATCCCCTATTTGGGCACAGCGGTCGTGGCAGTATTGTTTGTCTTGCTAGCCTATCTCTTTCTCACGATTTAGTTTTTGCGCCTACTGACATGGAGGTGATTGCGATCGGGCTCGTTCGGGAAAACCTCGAACTGCACGCCATAGCCCTTCCCGAGAGTATCTGAAACACCGTCAGCCCATTGCCTTCCCTGCTCAACAGTTATGGTCTTGCCTCGAAAATCGAGCCCGCGATCGTCGTAATGAGCTGAGCCATTTGTATGCGTACTATCGTTGCCCGACGTGATAACTGGCTTGGGAAGACCTAGCCGCTGCGCTTCGGACGCAACCGCCGCCATTGCCGGGATCATATCGCCATCAATGCTCTTGATATTGGTTCCTCGCTTAAGTCCAATGCCAAGTTCGCGCGCATAGGGCCGGCCATCGACATTACTCTCGGGAGCATCTGGCAGTGACGCAGCCGATCCGGGCTCGTCCACTGCAATTGACCTAATGCTTGACGCGGACGGCATACCGAGGTCAGCGTTAGAGCCCAACGTACCGATAATACCAATACCTGCGACATCGCCTAGTTCTGAAAGCTTTCGCGATCGCAAATCAGACAAGAGGTCAGCCATGACGGCAGTAACGCCCTGATCACGCCGCTGCATCTCGGTCAGGCTGAGATTTGGATTGGCGAGGTCGGGAAGGTGCAGTTCGGGCTGCTGGCGCCGCAACTCCTCATAGCGGTCCTGTACCAGATTGGAGAGGTCCGAGGACATCTGGAATCCGTTGCTTTGGGCGTAGCTTGCTTCCGCGACCAACCGGTTCCCGATTTCGCGGTAACGGGAAGCCGCGACGCGTCGTTCATCCGCTTCACTTGTGCGGCTCTCGGTGCCGGTGGCCGAACTCTCGCTGCGACTCTTATCGCTGTAGCTGGAATTCCGTGTGAAACTGCCGGAAGATGAGGTCGATGAATCCGTGGTGCCAAGTGAGAAACGACCGCTATTGTCTTCCGAATTGTCGGTTGCGCGGGTGGTGAATGTTTCAAGACCTCGGCTGTTGGTTCGCGACGACACATCAGTGTTTTCACGCCGGGCGAACACAGAACCGGAGATGCCGACATTCGCCTCCGAGCCAACAATTCCTCCAAGTGGCGTACCAATCTTTGCACTCGCTGATGCGCTACCGCTTAAGCCCGTTGTGTCGGTTGCAGAGAAAGTGCTGCTCAGGTTGTTCCCTTGGGAAATCCGCAGCCCATTATTGGTCGATGTCCGCTCCGAAACGCCGACCGATCCTTCGGTCCCACGATGCTCCCTGCGATCCTTGGTGAAGCTCGATTGCTTGCCACTTTCGCTCCGATCGCCGGTCACGCTCGAATTTGTGGAGACGGCCGAGGTGAACGCCGACTTGGAGGATGACCAAGTGGTCGATGTGCCATTCTCGATCCGGTCGGCTTCATTGAGATAGTTCTGGCCCTGCATCCGCAGGTCGCTGGCATAGCCAGCCGTCATCATTGGTTTGAACGGAAGCTGAGATATGCCACCTGAGGAGTCGATGACAGTGCGGCCATTGCCATATTCGGAATAGGTCACGCCATCACTGCCCCTGAACGAATTGCGCATCGCCCCGGCAAAATAATTGCCCGCCTCGGTCCATTGATTGGCCTGCCGGTTGTTGCCGTTGAAGTTCGAGAAGCTGACATCGCCATAAGCATAATTGCCTGTTGTGCGTTCGAGCGCTGCAGCCTCGCCGCCACTCTGGACCGACTGGAGAAACCCTGCCGCGCTGTTGGATGCTGCCATCGCCCCGCGCGCGAGCATGGCCGCGAGCGCCGGGACCGACATGATCAGGAATCCAGCAAGCGTTGCAGTGTCCTGATTGACCGCCTGGATCCCACCCCATCCTGCGAGCGAAATGCCGCCAGGGGCAGCGGCCGCCATTTCGTTTGCGATCCTGTCCATGATGAACATGTGGAGCAAAACATAGAGCGGGCCCCAGGCCGCCAGATAGAAGAAGCCTGCAAGATAGCCCTTAAGTGCCGGAATGCCGGTGCGCGGGAAGAGAAATAGAGGAAATATGACCGGGAACATCGCATAGAAGACGAGCGTGAGGACAATGTTCAGCACCGGGACCCACACCATCGCTTGCTGCGCTACCGAGGTCATCGAATTGCGGGCCTGTGTGTCGGCACGCTCAAGCGCAAAGCCATCCGCCTCGTCATTGCCGAAATCGAGCTGGGCGGCTGCAAAGGCGTCAACCAGCGACTTCTGTCGCAAGACCTCTGGAGCAGTCTTGGCGGTTCCATGCAGCAACTGGCTCACCACAGGGACATCGTTGGCCAACCGCGCGTTCGCGGCCGCCTCGGTCAGCTTGGGATAAAAGGTTCGCGCAAATTTGGGGACATTGGCGGTCAGATAGGTATTCCAGCTTTGCGTCAATGCGGAGTAGGCGTCGCGGCACGTCACATACTCGATGTCGAAAGTACCGCCCGTCTCGCGCATATATTTCTGGGCGCGGTTGACGGCGGGATTGTTGCCGATCTCTACCCACATGTCGGTGGAATCGCTGAGCGTCCGCATGCTTATATTGCCGTAGAGGATGTCGTAGAACACGCATTGCTTGAAATGCGCATCGAGATTGGCCCTAAACACCGGATCCTTGATCTCGAAACTGCGCACTTTGTCCCAAAGCCGCGCGCCATAGACGATGCCGCCATTCGAATATTGCAGCGAACTGGGCATCACGAACACTGTCTCTGCCTGGCGCGTGAAATAGTCGCTGACCTGGCTCGTGAACGAAGCCATCATACCAAGGCCCAACGGGACATTTGCAACCGTTGCTGGGGCAAGACCTGGATTGATACGGTCGGTGACCTTGATGTCCACGGTTGGCACCATCAGGCAGCTGTAAATCAGCGTTGCCTGAAGGAACCATCGGAACCAGGCCCGCCAGTCGAGATTGAATGCGGTGACAGTGAGCGCAAAAATCAGCCCCATCACCATAACAACACGGATCAGAGACTTGAACCCGCCCGAGCCGGTCCATGCTGAAACAGCATTGAACGTATTGACGAGGTAGTCACCCCCGCCGACCGTGAACACCTCAAGCATGACGCTGCCTCATTGCATTTGCGAACTGAGCGATTTCGAAAAGCGCAAAGATGCCGTCATTTGCGGTGTCATCTGCGTGCGGAGCGTCTTCTCCAGCATCTGGGTCCGCTGAATCAGCTGGAACGTCTGGTCGAACCGGTCCGCGGTCTTCGCCGATATCCCTTGCAGATTGCGCTGTGCAGCCTGCAACTGCTCGCGCCAGTCACTCAAGGATTCCTGGTCTGCTCCCTGAAAATCGGACTTGGCATTCAGAGTGATCTCGATGAACCGGCTCGCCATGGTTCCGACCAAGTCAACCGCGACAATTTCTGACAAGTCGTTGATCTGCTGGTTGGAAAGCCCGAACTCGGCAGCAGCACTCACCGTGATCATCTTATAGACGGGAATGCTCGCCATCCCCAGCAGCTGCAGTTCCGGCGTTGTGAGTGCGAGATTGGGATTGCGTGCCTTGTTGGCCATGCTGGTGATGAGCGCACGCACACGCGGCTTGATCGCCGCTCCGTTTGAAATGACCAGATCGACCTGGGTCGGATTGAGGCAGGTGGAGCGGCCCGAAAGATCGTTCCCGCCATCGCATTTCCAGCGCTTGTAGCCAACCGCGCTGGTTCCATCGAGCATGGCGCTAATCAGGGAGGCGTCTGCGGGGCCGATATAACGGATTTGCGGTCTGGCTCCGTCGGTTTCGGCTGGCACATAAATGACGGTACCGACCATGGTCATCAGAAACTCTTTGAACTCGTCGTCGAACGCCCCATATTTTCCTTGAAGCGCCTTCCAGGTGTAATTGGCTTTCATCGATGGCTGGTCTTCCATCGCGGGGTCATTGTTGGCCGACTTTATGGACTCGCGTTGCCCGCCATTGTTGCAATTCTGGCGGGCTTTGGCCCAATCGCTTGCCGCCCCTTGGCTGTTGGCGATCATTTCGCAGACGATGCTGCTCGCAGCCTCGCCTTTCCAGATGCCATTTACGAGCGTTTGGGCAGACTCGCAGCTCGAAATGTTCATCTGGTTCATCTGCTGAACCTTCTGCGCCAGCTCATCCATGACCTTGCCGATCTCGGGGGAGATGGTGTCGATCGCGAGCTTGAAGGCAAAACCGAGCGCGTTATTGGCGGTTGCTTTGAGCATCGCCACCAATTCGGCCGTGTTGATGAACGAGAAACTGCCCGCGAACAGGTCGATCCCCCCGCAACCTGCACGGGCGCGTGGTAATTGCAGGTTGAAGGGTTGCACATTCTTCTGGGGAAAGCGCGACCAGACATTGCCGAGTGAGTAATAGCCCGCGGCCTGTCCCTGATAGGCGATCGGTCCGGTGGCATTCGCTTGCACACCCATATCGCTCATGAAGGATTGCATCTCGCCATCGACACTGGCGAATGCCGGCGTTGGGGATGCGAACACCACCGACAAGGCAACCAAGCTCGCACCCATGTGCTTGGCGTAGTTTGCAATTCTGAGCCGGCGACGGCTCTTGCAGGTGTCAGACATCAATAATCTCCTCCGGCCTCGACTTGCGTCAATTGGAACACGCGATCGATGATTTCGTCCTGCGACAGGATGCCGTAGCCGATGGGCATGGGTTGCTTGGTCACACTGTCGAACAAAACGAGCGCCGGGACCTGGCGTTGATCGCCGAGCCCGAGCCGCTCATACTGACCGGAGTCGACCATATAGTTGGGAAAGACCGCAGATGGGCCGCCGTCCATCGACACGGCGAGGACCGACAGTCCATATTTGTCGCTGACGGCCTTGAGAATTGGCGAAAAAATGTCGCATGCGCCGCACGACGAAGAGTAGAAATAGAAGACGCCGTAGCGCTGCGACAATTGCGACAGGATGATATCGCGATCGACCTTGCGTTGGTCGAGCCACGCCCTTTTGCCGAGCGTCGAGACGGGACGCTGGAGTGTATAGTCGAGGCCAGGATCTTGCCACAACGCGCGCTGCCAGACGTCTGCAAAGAGCGACGATCGATCAAGTTGTTCGCGCTGGAAACGGACATAGGCGGTGACATTTTCCGGCGAAGGATCGAGAATCGCTGCCGCCTTCATCTCTTCGAGCTGGCCAGTGATCGCCGCGAGCCGCGCTTTGGCGGAGACCATTGGGGGGGTCTGCGACGGCTTGGTTTGAGGCTTCGGTTTTTCGCAATAGAACCAGGTTCCGAGCTTGCGCTCAGCGCAGTAGAGCGCATCTTCCTGGTGCCTGACCTCCACACCATCTTCGACGCTTGCCGCGATCGGGCTCGAGACCAGCAAGGCAACAATCACGGCTGTCGTGCACAGTTCACCCAACTTCATGATCAAGGCTCCTTTCAAAATCCTTCATGATCGACATGAACACCCCGACATCGAGGAAGCGCTGTCCGCGGTCGAGCAGCCGGATTACGGCGGCATACACACCCTTCACCGCCTCGCTGCCGGGATCGGCAATGGCGTAGACGCCCGCATCGGCGAGAACCCAGCCACGCGCCGTGACCGAGGTCAATGTCGGCCGCAGTTCAGCGACCCGAAGTTTGCAATCGAGCCATCCGGACACTTCGCGCGCGATAACGGTCGAGGAAGAAGGGCCACAACGACACAGGGCCATGCCCACAAGAAACTCGGTCACCGACATGTCGGTGACCAGACCGTGACGACCCAAAGGGATGATGTTCCTGTCTGCCACGCTCAATTCCTGCCCCCATGATTGGCGTAATAGGCTTCGATCTTGGCCTGGATGTCTGACAGGGCTGCGGCTTCGTCCGGGAGCCGCGCTGCATCCTGAAACTCGGCATAGACTTCGCTGAAGTCCATGACCGATAGATCGAGTTGCTGAAACTCATAGATGGTGAAGCCTTGACAGCTTTCGGTCTTGGGCGCCCCCCACGGCTTCCCAATTTGCGGCCCCCCCTGTTCCTGCAAGATCCGGCTGATCTTGGACTGGAAGCAGCAATAGGCATCCTTGCGGGTTACGCAGATGCCGAGCACCCGGTCGGAACAATAGGTGCCAACTTTGTGGCAGAGACCCTTGTCGTCCTTCTCGTCGAGTTGGCGTTCGGCCGCGTTGCACAGAAACGGCGTGAGCAACGGAACACCTTTGCCTGAGCAGCAATTGCTCAGGCCGAAAACCTTTTTGTGGCAGGTCTCGCGGGTGCCACGAAACAGGGTGAGCGTATTTTCATCAAACTCGGCATTGGCCTGGCCCAGTGCATTCAAAGCAACGACCGCGTCCTTGAATTCGGTCGACGCTTCACGTTCAATCGGTTCGCAATCGCCGTTGATGCAATAGACATCGTCGCCACAGATATATTGCGCCGGCTCCGGCGTTGTTCCGGGAATTGGGCAGCGATAGACCCGTTCGGAGACTTGGCACGCGCCGTCTGCAGGATCGTCGAGGCAGATCTCGCGATCGAGCACGCAGGATGGTTTGGATGCAAGCGCTGTACAGTCATTGCCGCCACCAACGATCGACTGGCATTGATAGGTTTTGGAATATTCCCAGCAGCTGCGTGTGATTGCGACGCCGTTTATGATCCGCGTTTCGTTGACGCCTGCTGTGCACTGCTCGCTTGCGTAGGTGCAGTGCGCGGGATCAATATTGCATGGCGGCTCGGTCCAGCTTTCGGTGAACCACTTCGAACTTCTGCGTTCCGCGACCGCGCCTGCAATCGCCGAAGAGCATTGGTAAATCTCTTCAGGCGCGGCAAATTCGGCGCATATCAGGTACCCGCCGCTGAAGGGGTCGCCAACGAAATCAACCGTTTTGCAGAGCGTGCGCTCGGAGACGCCCGCAGCTGAAGGTGAAGATCTGGTACAGGTTGGGCTTGCCGCCATTGGCGCGCAGGACTGGAGTCCGGTTTCATAGCCGTTGATGAAACCAAAGACCGGATCGACGTTGAATGCGCCCGTCAATCCTTCATTGTTGCAACGATAGACAGAGTCGCTGACCTCAAACGCCCCGGGTGGCGGGGGTAGGATCGTCGTGCCATAAAGGTAGACATTGGGATCGCTGATCGGCGTCGCACAATCATAGTAGTCGATGGTGATGCCAAAATCCGGAATAGGAAAACTCTGCGTGCGGCGGCACTGCAAGTTGCCTGCGAGCGAGCCACAATTGTCAAATCCGCCACCATAGGCGCACAGATATTGATAGGCGGTCCCGTTCCACTCCTCGACACTCAGGCTGCGCCGGCAAGACTGCGGTTGATCGATTACCGCCGAGCCGATGTTGCACGTCCATTCGGCATAATTTGTGCTGCCGCCGCCGGGCGGCAAAGGCACACAGCTGCCCGTCCCCGACCCCAAATTTTCTCCCTCGAGATAGTCCTGTGGTGCATCCTCAATCGCAACAGCGCGCGCAATGTCGGTAGGAGCGATCGCTACGACAGGGCGGTTGGGGTCGTTGGCGGTTTGGTAAGCCTCATTCGACAGGCTGGCGACGACGCCATCTCCCGACAAGGCGTCGGCATCATCATAATAGCGAGCTTGGGCCGGAACACCGTCCTGATAAAAGGGAATCTGCCCTGCCGCCCCGGGCTTGAGCGGAATGTCTTTGTAGCTTTCGCGCAATTGTGAACCGATCGCCTTTGCCTCTGCTTTGGCTTCGGCATTTGTCATCGGAAGCGCCGTCGCTGGCGGAGGCGGATTGCCAGGTAGGGGCAAGCCGGGATCGATATCTGGCTCCATGACAATGGGCTCCACCGGGTCGACCGGCGGCGGAACATAGATCGGACTTTGCGACCAGAGGGGCTGGCCAGGAAGCAGGGCAAGCAGGATTGCCGTCCAGACGAGCGCACCGACCCTCATCAATTTTGCTTTCGGTATCGGGCAAGCGCGACCCCGGCAACAGAAGCACCAGGCCCGCGGCCATCGACAAAGGACTCGAGAGCATATTCAAGCGTGACATTGCCAATCATGCGGTCATGCGCCGGCACAGCCGATGTGCAGTTCAATCCTGAGCACAGCTCAAAATCGGTCGACACAGCAACAAAGGTAGGGGCTGCCGATACTTTGAAGGCACGAAACAGTCGCGGATCGATCGCAATTTGCGCCTGCTGCTCTGGTCCGCTCAGGACTGACTGCATTCCTTTCACAAAGGCTTTGGCGTCATTGCCAGGAAAGCCGCGAAAAACGACTACGCCCCCTGCCCGCGTTGTATCAACGATCAAACGCGAGAGCGCTTCACGAGGCATCGACAGGCTTGCAAAGACAATGAAGAGTGGTCCGCTGCCGTCAGGGGCGTCGGCATTGGCTGCGGCACCTGCAACAAGGGCATCAAAATCAATGTCGCCGGTTGGGCCTTTGGGCAAATCCTCGGGCCGGATATTGGCGAGTGCTGCCATGCCGTTTGACTGTATCTCCTGCGCTTCTCCCTCAAAAGCCTTGCCGCGATCGAGGACGCCCGCGACAAAATCCTCAGCTTCCTTCATCTCTGCTGCGGTCTTTGCCTTGATGGCGGTCCCATCGATGCCTTCGACATTCTGGGCGACGGCGGCAGACACCAGTGCGATGCCGAGAAGGGCAGCGGCGGATCCAATTGCTGACTTCATCGGTCCCTCCCCCTTCACAGCATGCAGCAATTGCGTTTGCGCCAGACCAGATAGCCAAAATCCTCGCCCTTCACCGGATAGGCTTTGCCTGTCTGCGGGATGATGGTGGTGGCGCCGATCGGTGCACAGGCGTATCTGCCGCTTGTGGTTGAGACCGGATTGGTCATCTGCAAACGATATTGCTGCTTGCGCATCACCGGCATCAGATATTTGCTGCAAAGCGCCTTCGAGCCCATGGTACCCCAGGCCAATGCCTGGCGATGCACCTTGTAGAGCATACGTTCAGCAACCAGCCGCGAAGCCTGTACCTGGGTTACATGGGCCGCGACATGGCCATTGAGCGGATACATTCCGCCATTGCATCCGGCACACCAGAAGAGCTGGTCGATTGGAAGTTTGCGCGTAGACTGGACACAATCAGCGGCACAGGCTGCGGTCGCAATCGGATTGGCAAAGAGCGCAACTTCAGGGTTGATGATCGAGGTGAGCGACGAGTCTTGCCATAAAGGATCGAGTTCGGTGACATAGGCGACATCGAAACTGCTCTGCTCGAAGCAGAGAAAGTCGACCAAAATTTCCATCCAGTAAAGCAATGGATAGATGTAATAATGCGATTGCCACTGTGACGAGTTTTGCGTCTTGCCGCCGATTTGTGAGCGGCCCTGGACATGGCCATGGCCAATGTCGAATCCCGGATCGAGCTTGATCCCGCCAAGATTGGGAAAACACCAGGGCTTGTTGGTGACATCGACAAGCCGCACCGGTTCCCAAAACCCGACCGAAATACCGATGCGCGGGACCGGGCTGCCACAGGCGCAGATGGGATTGGCGGGGTTTTTGGGATCGGGTCGGTCGCCCTTCCAGATGTCAAGGCCGCCGATCGACAGCGGGAAAAGGCAGGACCAGCAGATATCGGTGATCGGGTTCACAAATTTGCCGTGACAGGTCACATTCTGCGCCTGTGCGGGCGCCGCAACAAACGCTGATATGCACGCCAGTGCTGCCCAAACAGGCTTGAAAAGACGCCCGATCATGCCTCAGGCTCTTTTGCATTCCATGCCGCATCAGCACGGTTTTTGGCGGTGAAGTAGACCCAGCCGATCCACAATGTGGCGATCGCAAGCAGGATAACCGCGACCGAAGCCCAAAGGCCAATTATCCCTGCCCAGAAGCGGATCAGGCCGACGCCCACGCACAGGCAGGCGCACAGCGTGACCCAAGCCCAGCGAAGCCTGCGCAATGCAGGTGTTTCGGGGGCAGCCATGGGCGTCGCCATAAATTCGAGGAGCACATGCCGTCTCATGTCGGAGATACTCCGATCGGCGTTTCACTTATACTGAGCATGTCGCCTGCGGCGGTGACGACCGCAGGCGTGTGCCGGATACCGAACCGACCGGTCAATTGCCCGCCCTGGTCGAAATAGAAGCGGCGCTGGTAGGGCTTCATCAGGTCGAAGGGAGAACCATCGACAAAGATGATCTTTGCTTTCAAAGTGCTCCACCGCGCGACCGCCCAGTCGACCTGCGCCTTTTCGCGACCGTCGACGAATACCAGATCCTGTGTCAGCTTGACGAAAGCCATCGGGTTGACGCGTTGCCCGCGTGTTGCGATGACATTGCCCTTATCGTCGCGAATGTCCTCTGTGACGACGGTGGACGGATCAAAAAGCCATGCGCGCTTTTGCGTCGCTGCGCTGAGCCCGGCGACGGGTTTGGGGCGCCGGACACTGGCGACGGCCTGTTCGCGCATTTGCGCCTGGAGGGCTTCGAGTTTCCCCGACGATTCCAGATTCCTCAGCCGGGCCTCTATCGTCGTGAGCAAATCCTGCTCGATGATCGGGAAGGTTTCGCCCATCTGACCAAAGTCATGCGCTTGGACATGGGCGGCGAATAAGAGCGCGGCAGTGCCGCACAAGGCAAACACTGAGGCGATGGCGATCTTGTTTTTCACAGGATCGCCTTTCCGGTGCCGATAATCTGGCGGCGGCACACAAAGCCAATATCGGCATAGCGGCTGTCGAGCCCATCGCGGTGCGGCGTCGCCATGAAATAGCATCCATCGGGGATCACGCCGGTGGGCCCCGGCAGCAGCCTCTCTCCGAACCGCGACGCGGGTTTCAACATCGCCACGGGTTTGCCGTTTACAGCGACAATATTGCTAGAACGGCTCACAACATCGCCCGCGACACCATAGACGATCTTGCCAAATGGTGGCGCTGTGCGCCCGAAATGCCTGGACACAAGCGCAGTTTGGGGTGCCCGGAAAAAGGCAAGGTCGCCTTTTCTCGGCATCTGCCCGCTTTCAACAAAGAAAGCCCAATGCGCGAGTGACGCACTGCTGTTGATGAACAGCGCGTGACCGTCGCGCCAAGCCCCAAGCATCTGTGTGCCTGCCAGCACGGCAGCAAGCAGTGCAATGCTCAGATAGCGGCGCTTGTGGTCGGGCAGCTTAGTTGCGCGGTCCATTGCCAATCCCCACCGGCGGCAGCATGGCCGGATCGGCCATTGCCTGCTGCATCGCGCCCATCACACTGGCGGCCTGGGCCTGGGCCGGTTGCGGCATCTTCACCTTGGCAAAGACCTGCTTTCGCACTTCGGCCGTGATATCGGGGACGTCACCCGCCAGCACGGCCTCACCGACCAAGATGATCTGGCCCTTTTGTCCTCTGGCTTTGAGATTGCCTTCAACCTCGGCCATGAACGCCTTGGTTTCTGCCGTGACCTGGTCGGGCGGCGTTGCCGAACGCGCCTGTGCCTGGACATATTCGCCGACCATCGTTGACAGCTGAATACGTGCCATGGGGGCGATATGCTCTTTGCTGACCAGTTCGCGAGTGACCCATGCGCCCCAAAGTCCCGTGCATACGAGCGCGCAGACAGCCGCAACCGGGACCCAGCTGATGGAATGCGCTGTGGTTGCAGCAGCTATCGTCGTCACGCCCTCAAACAGGGGACCGTCACCCGAAACCGGCGTTCTAGGTTTACTTGCTGACATCACTTATCTCCTTCTTGTCGGCAAAAAGGGGCGGGAATGAATGCCGCCGGAAAAACCCGATCAGGGCAAAAAGGGCTGCACTCAGGCCGGCAAGGTCCGCTTCAAACCGCGCCTGCCGCGCTGCGTCTGCAGCGAGGAAACGGTCGCCGAAATTATCGAAGTGCAGGATCAAACCGGCCAGGCTGAACTTTCCGAGCATCCAAAAGAATGCGACATAGACCGCGACGACACAGCAGGTGGTCACCACCACCCAACCCGATAGCCGCAACGCCAGATAGCAAAGGTCCGCGACGCGGATGCCGTGGAGCAAAGAGAAGCGAGTCCCCTGCCCTGCGGCCTGCACTGGCGTTGTTGCAGCCTGGGCGCTCATTCTGCCGCCTCCAGGAACTCAGCCGCTGGCTCTGGCTGATGATGCGGGAAGGCAACCCGTTCGATCGCGTCGGCAAGGGGAACTCCACTTTTTACCAGCGCTTCAATGTCGGCAAATATCCTCGGGCTCGACGAGTAAAGCGTCGCCGAATAGGGATCGAGGACAAGGCGGCCCACCGCCAGCGTTTCGGGCCCTTTGATCAGCACGTCGGAATACTCGACCCCGTTGCGCTTGAGCGATCGGAGCAACGCCTCGGTATAATGATCCATCTCGAACCGCTGGTGTTTGGCGAGATCATTGATGGTTTCCTCCTTTTGCTGGAGAACCACCGACCAATCCGAATTTTCAAGCGCGGCGAGCGAGCCTTCGGACTTGTAGAAATCATTGAGCGATTGGGTGGCCGTGATCAGCGAAGAGCCATATTTACGGCAGGTTCTTGCATAGGTCTCGATCGCCTGCCCCATCTGGCCACCACCCAGCAGCTGCCAGGCCTCATCGATCATCATCGCCTTGGGGATAGACCGGTCCATCTGGCGCATCACGCGCAGCGACAGGAACATGAGTGCTGTCAGCGAGACCGACCGCAACTCAGGCTTGGAGGAAAGGTCCGACAGCTCGAAGACGGTGAGCCCTGCGCTCAAATCGATCGAGCAGGGACCATCGAAAAATTTGCCATAGGTCCCGCCCCGCACAAAGGGTGACATCGCGTCGGCAAGGTCATTGGCATAGGGTGACGGCTGTGATCGAAGTGCCGCAACAACATCGTCAATCGTTCCTTCGCGCTTGCGAGCGTTCCACACCTGGCTAACCGCAACATCGATCAATCCGCGCTCGGTGTCACTCAATCGATCCTGCTGCCGTGCCATCTGGCCAATGATCGATTTGAGCATTGCCAGGCATTCGATCTCATAATCCTCGCCATCTTCGGCATGATCGAGTGCATCGACGTCGATCATGTCGAATGGGTTTAAAGAAAAGCCTGAAGAGAGTCTGAACTCGACAAAGGCGCCGCCAAAGGCGCGGGCCATATGCTCAAACGAACGGCCGTCATCGATGACAATGACTTTGGCACCGGCTCCGGCCATGGCGGCGCAGATGTCCTGCAGAAAGACCGACTTGCCCGAGCCCGATTTGCCGAACACCGCTACATTGTGGTTGCCCGCTGCGTTCTGGAAAGGCGACCAGAAGAAGGGCTGACCGCGCCGCCCGATCAGCAGGACATGCGGAATGGCGCCACCCGAATATTCGCCCTGGATGGGAGCAATTGAGGCGGCGGTTGTCGTCAACATCGTGCGGAACCGCTTCATTCGCGCCAAGTCGGTACTCAGCCCGTTAGGGAGAGACAGTGGCATCACCGCGAGCAACCCCATCAGCTGCAAATAGCGCTCGTCGATCAGGTCCCAGCCGGCACCCTTATAGACGCTCTTGAGCATCCGTTCGTTGATGTCGCCACGGCCGAGCGGCGACAGCGCTCCGACGCCATAATAGGCCTGGCACAGCTTCCGGCCCTGGCGCATCTCTTGCTGGACATGCTGCCACTCGTCGCGCTGGTCGGCGAGCTGGGGGAGGAAGCGTGCGGATTTGGTGTCTGCAAGGCTGGTCGTGCGCATCACCTTGAAACCGGCCTTGGAAGTGGCCGATTCCTCATCGGGATAGGTAAGCCCCAGGACCGTCATCACGTTACAGCCGAAGCGCAGCTTGTCATTGATCATGTCGCCGATGATCTTCTGGACGTCCCATGGCGCCCACTGCTTTGGAAAATTGCGAACCGAAAAGAAGCGCCAGTCAAACTGGTCGGGGATGATTTCGCCAATGATCGGTACGCCATCGATCCTTTCGCCGGTCGCGCGGAAGCGTTCGGCGTGAAAGAGCAACCGGTCGGGCGTGACCTGTGTCTCGAGATCGCGGCGCACGCATTGATAGGCGATCGGATCGAGCTCGCTATAGGTCTCGGGCTTGTCGCCATTGTCGACAGCTGCGCACAGAAAATCGTCAAAATAGCCGATAAGCTCCACAGGCGAGACGTCGCGGTGGGGGATGCTGAGGGCCTGTAACGTGCCGTACAGACTGTCGCGGACGCTGGACAAAGTCTCGGGCGTCACACCCCCGTCCAAGGGTGCACCAAGACTGATGAAGACCCGGTGATTCCTCAAATAAAAGGGTGCATCGCGCGACAGCGATTCCCAAGCGCCGCGCCGAAGCCAGCGCGCGCGATGTTGGGCGGCGCGTCCGTAAACACCTTTGGCGACGATCCGCGGCATCACCCAGTCAGCGATTTTTTCACCGATACTCGGGCTTTGCCAATGGATGAACTGGATGTGGCAACCCGAAGGCACCGCATCGGACAGAAATTGGGTGAGTATTTCGCCGCTTTTCTCGTCAGCCCCCATCATGGGAGCCGTTTCGAGCACAAAGCCGAGCGAGTCGGTGTTGACGAACATCCGTGTGCGCGTGTCGTAGGAGCGATAGGGCACCCAGCTTGCCAGCATAGGCGCACCCAAGCGACCGCGTTCGCCTTCGGGCTGGGCGCTGTCACCAAAACACATGGTGAGGAAACGATCCCAAAGGCCGGCGCCCTGTGGCATCAGTCCTGCTCCACCGTACCGGGAAAGCTTGTGGGTTGGTTCACAACTGCTGGTTGCTCATCTACTGGGCGTTTGGTCTTGGGTTTGCTGTCGCCGCTCAATTCGGTTTCGCGGGCCGGTAGCATTGAGTCCGGTCCGACCGTCGGCATCGATTGAGGATTCTGGGTCAAACCCCCAGCACCCAGCCCGGGCCCGGCAGCGACCGATTGTGCTTTGCCGCTTAGCTGCTCGTCGACGGCAGCCTTGATCTCAGCTGGCGTCGTCGGCCGCCGCCCAAGACCGCGCGCACGCGCCGCAGCGACGCTTGCGGGATCGGGCGCGCGTGCATCCACGCCCCCTCCATCCGGTTCCTGTGTGCTGGGCCCGCCTTGAACCCGCGCCAGCGACCAACCCGCCGAACCTGCCTGGGAATCGCCGTGCTCCGCAGGGAGGGGCGCAATCTGAGCCGCCTGCTCACGCGACATGGGTGTCGGTGCTTGCGGTCCAGGGCCAGCAGCGCCGAGCTCCATCCAGCCACCTGCGTCGGCAACTGCATGGACCACTCGGGCTTCATGGAGATAGCCGCGCTGGTCGACATAAGAAGGGAAGACAACTTTCACAACGCGCCGATCACGATGCACAACGCCGTTCGCCGCTGTAATGATCTTACCCTCACCGCGAATGTGCGGCTGTGGCCATCGACCCGAAGACGGCGTCATTGGACGCGCATTCTGAATGGTGGCAAGAGCCGCATCGTCAATCACCGTCGACGGGGCACAGGTGCCGCCAGGCGCCGAGCATGAAAAATTTCCTTTCACATTTCCGCCGAATAACGTCGCACAGGCAGCGAGCGGCAACGCCGCAAGGCAGGCCGCAACGGCGCCGCCTCCACGCGCGAAGCGTTTTCCGTCACGCGACACCGGCGATGGCGACACCGCGCTGGCGATGCGCCAATAGGCATGGGCTTCAACGGTCGTCACCCGAGCGTGCACACAATGCAGCAACCCGCGCGATTGGTACGTCAACGCCGGATTGAGCCTCGCCATCTGTTCCGCGCCGAGGAATTGAACGCGGCTAGGGTCGTGGCTCGTGACGAGGGGCGCTTCCGCACAAACGGCCCGCCACAATGCTACAGCCTGAGCTTCGTTCAAGGCCGGGCGCGACTGCGTAAGACGCAGGCCCGACCGCGCAGCGATCGCGTCTGCAAGGCGTCGGGTTTCGGTGCGAGAGAGCAACCGGCTCATGACCTGACCTCGTTCAACCACTTCGCGATATACTCTTTGGGACGATAGCCCTCGATCACCGCACCATCCGAGCGCACCAGTACCGGCGTACCCGAAATCCCATTGTCACGCGCAAAACGCTCATTGGCATCAAGTGCCGAGGTGTCGCAATTGCGTGTCTCTGGGATGTTCTGGCCGGAATAGGCAGCCTTCAGGGCTTTGCGGCGGTCACGCGCACAAAATACCTGGTTGGCAATGGCGCGGCTGCCGAGAATGGAAATCGGCCGTTCCATGACGCGGACGTCGAGTTGCTCGAGCGTGACGGTCAGTGCTTTGCAATAGCCGCACGAAAAGTCCGAAAAGACGGTGACCGTCTTACCCGCCGGATTGCCCCAAATGATCGCGCCCGCCTCGGACAGGCTGGCGAGCGACAAGGTCTTGGCCATGCCTCTGCCCATGGCGCTGTTCTGGCCCCGCAATTGTGCTTGGCTGGTCTCCGCTTCACGGCGTGAACCCGCAGCGCCACCGATCAGAAGATCGGGATTGACGTCGACCAGCCGGGCCGCCGTCAGATCCTGGCGGGTTTCGAGGTCGAATATGCGCCCGATCATCAAATAGCGCGCGCCCTGATCGATGTAGAAGATTTGCGAACCAGCGGTGACTTCGCAAACACCGCTGACAATTTGGCAGTTGATCCGCGAAACCTGCGTTTTGGGAAGTCGCTGCTTTAGCTGGGCAAGCACGGACTTGTCCGTCTCGGATGCCACATATCCGCTGGTGTTCGATGCCAGGACGAGCGATGCGCCGCTTCCCAGAAGCGCTGCGGCCAAGCCCCAGGTAAGTTGCTTCCACTTCATTGTCACTCTCCTCAACCGCTGATGAACACGCCTTCCAAAAACACGATTGGACTTGTAACGGTTTTGCGCCGGTCACCTGAGCGTTTAGAGCTCGCAATAGGAGACCGAAGAGATG